>NC_019943.1:1410429-2115643 GCF_000327485.1 Methanoregula formicica SMSP
AAAACCGGACCTCCTCCTCATTGTCAGCGATCCCGGCGCCCGGGGCCTCCGGACTATCGCCCGCATAAGGGAGATTGCCACCCAGCTCGGCCTTGAGCAGGAGAAGATCCGCGTTGTGTTCAACCAGTACAAAACCGGGGCGGCTTCAATCGATATTGGATCTGAATCGCCCATTGCTATTATTCCGGAAGATCCTGCTGTGGAGAAAGCGGACCTGGCAGCGGAGCCGGTTTCGCTTATTCCGAACAATTCACCGGCGCGGGTTGCTGTGCGGGAACTGGCGGAGAGGATCCGGGAGATGAAGAGGGCGCGGGGTGAGAAATAGCCTCTTGGTTCTGATAGTCTGATACTCCACCGCCATGCTATTTATCAAGATGGTCAAACCGCACTATCAATCCTCTTTTGATATTCAGATGCAAAATTTTTACTCTGAATAATCCCCCTATTCTTGTCGTGATCGCCCCCCTTGTGCCATCCCTGACTCGAAGAATCTTTCAGGTTCTTTTCGTGTCTCACTTCTGAAGAGGTTCGACAAGAGGGATTTTTCAAATCCCTCTGCTTCATTCCTTTGGAATAAAGCACCCCCAAGGGGATGCTAAGGGTTATAAGACCCGAAGCAGAAGAAGAACGCGTTAGCGTTCTTCGACTTGGGGGCGCAGGCGATGTCTCTGGATTACCATTAGAAGAATAATTACAATGATTCGAACAGGTATTTGATGCCGCCGCGGGGCGAGTTGAAAAATCCTCGGGATTTTTCTCCAGACCGCCCTGACTTTGGTCACGGCGGTCTCCCTTCGGGGTGCTTCATTCTGCAAGAATGAAGCAGAGTTTTTAAAAAAATCCTCTCATCGAATCCCGCGGGGATGAGATGGGAGAAGAATGCAAAGCGTTCTTCGACTGTGGCGGCCATTTATCACAAAAGGGGGTATGGGGGCATCAGCCCCCATCATTCAAATAATGTTTTCAACGGAGAAAAAATACAAAAATCAAAGAAACACCGCGACCGCGATCGTCGTTGTCCACAACCCGTTCTTGTCCCCTTCTGCGGACTGGCAGATGTGCTTGGTCTTGATGATCTTGCCACTGGCCTTGTAGGTCTGCTCGCGTTCCGACCACGCGGCATTGACGTCGAACTCGATGCCGAGCGTTGTAGCGAGCATGGTTGCCGCAAGGTCCTCGGCATATTCCCCGGTCTTCTTCTCGGTCTCGCCATAGGCATGATGTTCCGACAGGTACCCGTATTCGGCAGTATCGCTCGGGAGGGCGAGCCCGATGGCGGAGGAGACGAGCCGGTTGGGCTCATTGGTGTCGTTCCGGGCCATGACGCAGAAGGTCATTGCGCCAGGCTCGAGTTTTTTGAGCCCGGCCGAGCGCGAGACCTGCCTGCACTTCGGGGGGAAGATGCTCGACACATAGACAAGATTGCATTTTTCAATGCCGGCCTTCCGCAGTGCAAGCTCGAACGAGGCAAGACGATCTTTATGGACACCTACGCCTTTGGTGAAAAAGATCTCTTTCGGAACATACATAGCTTTTATTGGGGTCATCCGTTTTTTTAAGTTATTGGTGGTGACAGGGAAAAAGGCGGAAATTCAAAGAATGGATCTCCAGAAATGGTTTTTCTCGCATGAAAAACTGCAGACTTGAGAAATATTTTTCAAAAAATCAGGCCTGGTTAATCCTCTTGAGAATTTCCGGGAGTTCGCTCATGGAATCGATCACATAATCCGCGCCATGCTCCTGCCGGTCCGCGGAGAACCGGTCACCGTACCGTGCATAGACCGTCCGGATCCCCAGCCGGGTGCAGGGCTCGATATCGCGGCGGATGCTGTCGCCAATGAGGAGCACATCCGACGGGGAAGCCTGCATCATCTCAAGCGCAGTAAGGAACGGGCCGGGACCCGGTTTTTTCTCCTGTACAAGATCGAACGAGACAAGGCTCGTGAAGTAGCGGAGCATGCCGGCCTTCTCCAGCCGCAGGGTCGCATCGCGGGAATGCGCATCCGTCACGATACACATCGGGTATCCCTCATCCGAGAGGTTCTCCAGGGTTTCCACAACACCGGGATACGGGTGGATGGCCTTCAGTTTCACTGATTCGTACACCCGGCAGGCCGCATCAAACGTCCCGTCCAGCGGGATCCGGCGGTCCTCCATGTACTGCCGGATATTGCCATGCGATTCAAAGCCATGCACCGGCTGGAGGAAGTACGAGAAGAGCTCGTCCCCGTCATCATGCCCGAGGAACCGTACCACGGCGTGGCAGGAAGCGACCTGTGCCTCCACGAGGTCAAAGAGCGTATTGTCCATGTCAAACAGGAGTTTCGAGACCATACCGGGCATGCTCATTGTTTCCAGCTTATTGACCGGATTACGTAAAGATGCTATTGATGGTCCCCCGTACCCGTATTGCGCCAGGAGATTATGGGAGTAATCTGTAAATACCACCGGGGATTACTTATGAGATACCTTGAGGAGGGAGCGCATATCGCAGAACCGGTGATGAAACCTGTTGTGACCATCCTGATCGGAGGTGTCCTGATAGCATCCGGCACCGTGTTTGCCTCCACCCTGGCACCGGGAATCGCGATCGTGCTCGGTGTTGGGGGCGTGGCAACCGTTCTTGTCGGAATTGCCATGCTCTTTGGCCTGGCACACCAGAAGACCCGGCCCTGATCTCCTTTTTGCACTGGTTGCCGGGATGCACCTTTAATCCCAAAGACCGCCCATACAGTACTATTTCAGCAGAACCGCCTGCCTATGGATGACATCTATCTTGTGGAGATCCGGCTTGGGAAAACAAAACAACGGATCCGAAAAACAGCATCAGCAATTGCCGGAACTGCCAGGATCACACGGTCTCTTGAACGCCATCCCCACCTCACGCTGTTCGGGCCCATGGAACTGCTTCCGGGCGTTTCCCGCGATCAGATCCTCGACTGCATCGGGTCCATTGCAGCGGGCTTCGATCCCATCCCGTTCACCCTTGACCGGTTCGAGAAACGGGTTGGCATGCACGGCAGTGTCATCGCATTATCTGTCCGGCCATCGGATTCCCTGAAACAACTCACCGCACAGATTGCCCGGGCCCTTACACCCCTGACAAGAAGCCACAATGCCTGGGACGGCCACCCGGAACAGAAATGGTATCACGTCACTGTGGCAAACCACCTGCGGGAACAGACCGCTGAAAAGATCTTCTCTGCGCTGCTCGAATCAGAGGCCGCAGCTCCGCCACACAACAGGCAGTGGGGATTGTTCTTGTGGATCCGGTCGCTGCTGGAATATTATATCCATGCACGGTTCCGTCCCCCCCACAAACCAGTACTCCTTGATGAGACCGGCCTCCGGATCACGGTCATGAACGGAGACCGGATCCTTGCAGAATATGATCTTCTGGAAAAGTGCTGGATCACCGGTGACCTCCGGCACAACAGTTCCCGCTGGGAGCAGACGCTTGAGCGCTACCGGAGAAATGCCGGTTTTGAACTCACAACCCCCTGCCCGGCCGATCCCGGTGACATCCTCCTGATTGCCGATCTCCACCTCGGCCACGCAAACATCATCCCCTACTGCTCCCGCCCCTTCCGCGCTGGTGATACCGTAACCATGGACCGTGTCCTCATCGGCAACTGGAACGCCCGGTGCACGGAACACACGAAAATCTTCCATATCGGTGATCTCTGCTATGGTCCCCATGCCCGCCCGCCGCAGGAGTACTACACCCTGCTTCGCGGGGACGCTGTCTTCATTTCCGGGAACCATGACAGACCGGACCCGGGTCTGGCCCCGTTCATCTTCATAGAACACGAGGGGATGCAGTTCTGCCTTGTCCATGATCCGGCGGATGCCCCGGAGGACTTCGAAGGATGGGTCATCCATGGCCACCACCACAACAACGATCTCCGGAACTATCCGTTCATCGACGTTGAGCACAAACGGATTAATGTCAGTGCCGAAGTGATCGGGTATGTCCCGGCAAGTCTCTCTGATATCTGCGAGACAATCCGTGATCGCGCAAAGACCGGCATGAACGATCCCGTACTCGTGAATTATCCTTACGTCTCCTGAACCGGGAATGCCCGGTCCGCAATCCTTTTTGCATATCGGCACGGAGTCACCATACAGGGGAAGCCGGTATGCTGTTCCGCCAGGTTGTTTCCGAAGGTCTTGCCCACTATTCGTATCTTATCGCATCCGGCACCGGGGCTGCCGTGATCGATCCACGCCGCGACTGCGACATCTATCTTGAGATAGCACGCAACAACGGCCTCTCCATCCGCCACATTTTCGAGACGCACCGGAACGAAGATTATGTGACCGGGTCAACCGCCCTCAAAGAAGCCTGCGGTGCGGAGATATGGCATGGCAGGCAGATGGATTTTGCCTTCGGCAACCCCGTGCAGGAAGGGGACCGGTTCACGCTCGGGACCCTTGAGATCCTGGTGCTGGAGACGCCCGGCCACACGGAAGAGAGCATCTCGCTTGTTGTCCGGGACCTTGCGGTCTCGCCCGACCCGTTCATGGTCTTTTGCGGCGACACGCTCTTTGCCGGCGAGATAGGCCGTACCGATTTCTATGGCCTGTCACGAAATGCGGAGATGGCACAAAAGATCTTTGATTCCATTACCACAAAGATCCTGACACTCGGCGATGGTGTCATCATCTGCCCGGCCCATGGCCCCGGCTCCATCTGCGGAGGCGCTATTGCTGAACACCCGTTAACGACCGCAGGGTATGAACGGTTGTCCAATCCACGGCTGAAGATGGGCCGCGATGCGTTCATTGCACATCGTGTTACCGAATCGCCGTACACCCCCCGATACTTCCGGCGCATGGAGGCCTGGAACCGCAACGGGCCGCCCCGCGCCCCTGCCGATTATTACCCGCGCCCGCTCTCTGTCGGTGCCCTCGAAACCGCACTACGGGATGGCTGCCAGGTTGTCGACATACGGTCCCCGACCTCATTTGCCGGCGGCCATATCAGAGGAAGCATCTCGCTCTGGCGGCGCGGAATATCGGGTTTTGCCGGTTTTGTCCTCGAATACGAGAATCCAATTGCCCTTGTCGATGATTTTAATACCGGCCTTGAAGAAGTTTCACGCCAGTTCATCCGCATGGGATATGACACCATCGCGGGGACCCTCTCCGGGGGTTTTGGTTCCTGGGCATCTGCCGGAAAAGAGATCGCCATGCTCCCGTCATGCACCGCCCCGCACCTTGCGGAACGACTGAACCGCGAGCCGGCATTCCTGCTGGATGTCCGTCACGGGGATACGTGGCGTTCCTCCATGCATATTCCGGGGGCGCATCATATCTATGTCGGCGAGATTTTGCAGCACCTTGACGAGATCCCAAAGGACAGGCCGGTCATCACGTATTGCGATGCGGGATTCAAAGGGAGCCTTGCAGCCAGCCTCCTCTCCCGTAACGGGTATAACAATGTCACCAACCTGCTGGGTGGCATGGCTGCATGGACCCGGGCAGGGTTTGAGACCGTCCCCTGATCCCGTTTCTTTTCCCTGACGCCATTTGAAAAGGTTTATCGTCTCCTGTTAGGAATGAGGTTTGGGAACCTATGGAAATCATAAAAATCCCCCGGATGGACAAGGCAGAATATGACCGGTTGATCGAGAAGGGGTATGTCTGCCGCATCGCATTCTTGGGAGAGAAATACCCGTACATTGCACCGTTCCTCTATGTCTTCGATGGATCGTTCCTCTACTTCCTCTCGACTAAATACGGCAAAAAACTCGATTATTTCCGCAAAAGCCCATATGTCTCGGTCGAGATCGAGAAATACACAAAAGACCTCTCCATGTACACGTTCGTCACGCTCCAGGGATACCTGGAAGAGGTGGATGACTCTATCGAGAAGAAACTGATCCGGGAGAAGTTCGTTGACCTGATCGTGGACCGCAACCTCTCGTGCAATATCCTTGCCGCCCTCGGCCATTCCCCGATGGATGCCCCGGTTGCGATTGCCGAGGAAGAGCGTTCTCTTGTCTGGAAACTCGCCGGCGTTAAAGATATCGTCTCGCTGAAGAATCTCTGATTACCTGTTTTTTGCCCCGCGCTCCAGTTCCGCTGCCAGCAGGCCGGGATCCGTAATGGGAAGGGAGCATGTTGACCCCGAACAGAGATATGCCGCCGGCGTGTTCCGGTCAGCGAGGATATTCCGGGTGAAGGGAGTTAAGGCTTCAAGAGCCGCAATGGTGTCCGGGTCAGAGGCCGGCTTGTGGATCACCGTGCAGTGGGGGAGATACCGGGAACGGACGGCAGCGAGAAATTCCTGGACAGCCGGAGATCCGCTGTCACCGGCAATCACGATATCCTGCGATGGCCCGACAGCCCGTTCGATGGCGCAGAGGAACCAGCAGAATGCAGACGGCGATTCACGCACGCGCCCGGCAAAGGACCGGGCAAGCGCTGCGGCAAGATCCTCGTGTTCCGTGGTTCCGGTAAGCCGCGAGAGCCGGAGGAGGACTTCGCAGGCAACAGAGTTTGCCGATGGCACAGCCCCGTCATAGATTACCTTGTCCCGGACAAGAAGCGCCTCTGCGTCACCGGCTGTGAAAAAGAATCCCCCGTTCTCCCGGTCAAGGAAATGATCCCGGAATGTTTTCATGATTGCAAGCGCTTCGGCAAGGTAGCGGGGATCGAACGTGCATTCGTACAGTTCGATCAGCGCAAGGCCCAGAAACGCATAATCGTCAGCAAACCCCGGGATTGCACGCTCGCCGTCACGGTACCGGTGATACAGCCTGCCGTCACCCGTGCGCATCCGCGACAGGATACACTCCATCGCGCGTTCCGCTGCCGTTCGGCATTCCCCATTGCCGAAGGCCCGGGCAGCCTTTGCCAGCGCGGCGATCATCAGCCCGTTCCAGTCGAGAAGCACCTTGTCATCACGCCGGGGACGCTCGCGTTTCTCCCGCGCTGCAAAGAGCCGTTCCCGGATGGATGCGATGCGCTCGTCAAGTTCCTCCTGATGAATGCCCGTAACTGACACAAGGGCTTCATCAGTACGGGTGCGGAAAAGGATATTTTCCGCCCCGGTACTTTCAGGCGAGAGAAAATTACCCTCATCCCGAACATTGAACACCCGGCCTGCAATAGCGGCATCGTCCTTCTCCAGGACAGCCTCCAGCTCCCCCATTGTCCAGAGGTAGAAGGCCCCCTCACCCCCACGACTGTCCGCGTCCTCAGCAGAGAAAAACGCCCCTTCCGGATCGGTAAGATCGCGCAGGACATACCGTACCGTTGACATCGCTGTCTCGCGGTAGCGATAGTTCCTTGTTGCCTGGAACGCTTCAGTGTATGCTATCACGAGAAGCGCCTGGTCGTACAGCATCTTCTCAAAGTGCGGGACCCGCCATTGTGCATCGGTCGAGTACCGGTGGAAACCGCCGCCGATGTGATCGTGGATCCCGCCGTCCCGGAATGCGTCCAGTGTTTTTACCACCATGTCGAGGGCGCGTTTCTTCCCCGTCCTCTTCCAGTACCGGAGCAGGAAGAGCAGGGTATGCGGGGTCGGGAACTTCGGGGCACCGGAAAATCCCCCGTATCCGGGATCGAACCGGAGCAGGAGATCCTCGTACCCCTCGTCCAGCAGCGCTGCATCCGGTTCCGGCCCGGCGGGTGCCGCATCCCGCGTCTCAAGGGCCTGGGTGATGGATTCTGCAGACTGGAGGAGTTCTCCCCGCTGTTCCCGCCATGCCTTTGCAATGCGCGGGAGCAGGTCAAGAAGCCCCGGAACGGCAAACCGCCGCTCCTTCGGGAGATAGGTGGCGGCAAAGAACGGCTTTTTTTCCGGTGTCATGACGATCGTCAGCGGCCATCCCCCCTGCCCGGAGAGCATCTGGCAGACCTGCATGTAGGTGCTGTCGATGTCGGGGCGCTCCTCGCGGTCCACCTTGACGGCAATAAAGTCGCGGTTGAGCAGCTCTGCGACCTCCAAATCCTCAAACGACTCGTGCGCCATCACGTGGCACCAGTGACAGGTAGCATACCCGATCGAGAGAAAGACCGGCTTGTCCTCGCGTGCCGCACGGAGGAACGCCTCCTCTCCCCACGGAAACCAGTCCACGGGGTTCTCCGCATGCTGGAGGAGGTACGGGCTCTTCTCGCGCGAGAGGCGGTTGCCCTTTTCGCCCGCCCCGCCCGGTTCCTGGTTCTGCATACGCTGACTGGGACATTCCGGGATATCAGCCTTTCAGAAGAGACAAACGCTTCGTGCCGGTATGCTTATCACTCCTTTCACGAGAACTATTCATAAGGTTCCGGTCACCATGGATCCCCTCCCGTTCCTCATTGTCATTGCTTCCGGCATTGCGATCATGTGCATCTCGGTCATGCTCGACAACCTCTGGGCCCAGGTCCTGCCGCTCCGGTTCCTCTACCTTGCCATGCGGGCACCGGGCGTTATTGTCCATGAATGCTGCCACGTGCTCGGCTGCATCCTGACCGGTGCAAAAATCACAAAAGTTGTCCTTCTTTCGCGGGATGGTGGCTCCGTCACGTACACGCGCCCGAAGATCCCGGTGCTTGGCGATGTCATCATCAGCTCTGCGCCACTCTTCGGCATCCCGCTGGTGCTGTCCGGGCTCACCATGCTCTTTTCTGAATACCTTGGCTGCGTCTTCCCGTCATTTCCGTCAGCCATCGATTCCGCCGGCACGCTGCATGCCCTCGCGGTCTCCGTGATCAGTGTCTTTGACGCCAACCTCGTCTCCGCGTTCCACCCGTGGTTCCTGCTCTACCTGTACCTGACAACGAGTCTTGTCCTCTCCATGGCCCCGAGTTCGCAGGATCTCCGGAACGCAGCTTTCGGGATCGCGCTGGTTGCGGTACTGGGCATCGTCATCATCCACTCCGGGATCCCATGGGCAGTCGACATCCTCTGGAAGGTGACGAGCGTCGCCGGCATGGGCTTTACGCTCGGGCTTGCCTTCGGGCTCATCGCGCTTGTGCTCTCGCTTCCCCTGTTCCTCTGGTACGTATATATCAGCCGGCCGCTGGTCCGCTGAAGATCGATCAGATCGGTATTAATTGATCCGGAGGGGTACCTATCTGCACTCATGGTGCGCGAGCCCGGACCCGAGAACAAGGCCGAGAATGGCAATGGTGCGCGGCTGACCCCGGTCATGCAGCAGTACCACGAGATGAAGGAGCAGCATCCCGATACCATCCTGTTTTTCCGGATCGGGGATTTCTACGAGACCTTCAACGATGATGCAAAACTGGTTTCGCGCGAACTGGATATTGTCCTGACCTCCCGGTCAAAGAGCGGGGATAACCCGATCCCGCTCGCGGGTGTCCCGTACCATGCAGCGGAAGGATATATTGCAAAACTGATCGCCAAAGGGTACCGCGTAGCAGTCTGCGAACAGGTCGGTGATCCGAAAACCACAAAGGGGGTCGTGAAACGCGAGATCGCCCGCGTCATCACACCGGGCACCGTGATAGACCCGGCCCTTGTCCCGTCAACCGCTGCCACGTACCTGATGGCCGCCCTCCCGGATGCAAAACAAAAAGAGTGGGGCATCTCGCTCCTCGACATTTCGACAGGAGAGTTCTTCGCTGCCATTGTCCCCCATGATCCCATCCTTGAATCCCTGGGATCGGAGATCGCCCGGTACCGGCCCGCGGAGTGCATCGTCCCGGCAAACCTTCCAGACACGTTCCGCGATCGTATCCGCGATGCGGGCGTCATCGTGAATGCCTGCCGGGACGAGCTCTTCACCTGCGACCGGGCGGAAAAACTTCTCTGCGGGCACTTCGGTACCGCATCCCTTGGAGGATTCGGGTTCGAGAGCCGGTCCTGTGCCACCGGCGCGGCCGGTGCTGCCCTTGCCTATGCGCTGGAGACACAGCATGCCCCGCTGACCCACATCCGTGCCCTCTCGCTCCGGAACTCCTCCGAATCGCTGGTGCTGGACGCCGTCACGCTCCGGAACCTCGAGGTGCGGGAGAGTATCCGGGGAGGAAAAGGCGCAACGCTCCTCTCCTCGCTCGATTTGACAAAGACTCCGATGGGAAGCCGGCTCCTGGACCGGTACCTCTCCCGCCCGCTTACGGACATTGCCGAGATCAACCGGCGCCTGGACGCAGTGGAGTTCCTGGCCGGCAGGACTGCAGCACGGATCGCGTTCCGCGACAGCCTGAAGGCCTGTGCCGATATCGAGCGCATTGCAGCCCGGATCGCGTACGGGAACGCCGGGCCCCGCGATCTGGTTGCGCTGGCAGACACTCTTGAAACCCTGCCGGCGCTGAAACAGTGCTTTTCCACCCCCAAAGAAAATGTACCGGCTCTCGCAGCAGAAGCGATCAACGCCATTCACAACCTCCCTGAGATAATCGCGCTCATCCGGAACGCCATTGCCGACGATCCGCCCGCAGTTGCCCGGAATGGCGGGATCATCCGGCCCGGATACAGCGGGGAGCTCGACAGCATCCGCGGCGTGCTGCACTCCGGGAAGGACTGGATCGTTAAACTCCAGGAGAAGGAGCGCGAGGCCACCGGCATCAGATCCCTCAAAGTGGGGTACAACCGGATCTTCGGGTATTACATTGACGTGACAAAACCCAACCTTTCGCTTGTCCCGCCCCGGTACGAGCGCAAGCAGACCACAGCCACGGGCGAGCGGTATACAATCCCCGAGCTGCGCGAGAAAGAGACCCTCATCACCAACGCCGACGAGCGCGTACTCTCCCTGGAACGCGAACTCTACGTGCAGCTCCTCGGGATCCTCAAAAAGGATATCCCGGCCATCCAGGAAACCGCGAACGCCATCGCAGTCCTCGATGTTGCCGCCGCCCTTGCCGAATCAGCGCAGGTACGGAACTACGTGCGCCCGCAGCTGGACGAGAGCGACGATGTCGTCATCCGCGACGGCAGGCACCCGGTGGTGGAGCAGGGAGTATCCGGCGGCTTTGTCCCGAACGATACCGAACTCTCCGGCAGCGGGACGCAGATCATGATCATCACCGGCGCCAACATGGCCGGTAAGTCTACCTACATGCGGGCTGCCGCGCTCATCTGCATCATGGCGCAGGCCGGCAGTTTTGTCCCGGCCCGGCACGCCCGGATCGGCATCCTCGACCGGATCTTCACGAGAGTGGGTGCATTCGATGACCTTGCAAGCGGCCAGAGCACCTTCTTTGTCGAGATGCTGGAGCTGGCAAACATCCTCAATAACGTCACCCCAAAGAGCCTCGTGATCCTGGACGAGATCGGCAGGGGCACGAGCACGGCGGACGGCTCCTCGATTGCCCGGGCCGTACTCGAGTTCCTGCACGGGAAAGGCAGTGCAGGGCCAAAGACCCTCTTTGCCACGCACTTCCACGAGCTCATCGGCATGGAAGAGAAGCTCAAACGTGTAAAGAACTATCACTTCGCCGTCAGGGAGACAAAAGACGAGGTGGTCTTCCTCCGGAAGATCATCCCCGGCGCAACCGACAAAAGCTACGGTATCCATGTTGCACGGCTGGCCGGTATCCCGAAAAAAGTCACCGAGCGTGCCGAGGCACTCCTTGACGAGGACCTGAACGCACCGGTGAAAAACGGGTCACGCCCGCAGCGGTACACCCAGATCCTCCTTGTCGATGACAAAGCAGAAACCCCGGCCCCTGCAAAGAACCCGGTGCTGGATGAACTTGAGGCCATCAACCCGGATGAGATGACCCCCCTCCAGGCACTCGCAACGATTGCGGAACTGAAGCGGAAACTAAAAAGGGATGGCGGGAACCCATGAAGCAAGGCAGCAGCCCCACGATTATCCGCGTGCTCGACCAGGCAACGGTCAACAAGATTGCCGCGGGCGAAGTCGTGGAGCGCCCGGCCTCGCTTGTCAAGGAACTGGTCGAGAACTCCATTGATGCCGGTGCAGATTCAGTCAGGATCGAGATCATTGCATCAAAGAACGAGATCACATCCATCAGGATAACCGATGATGGTTGCGGCATGGTCCCTGAGGACGCCCTGCTCGCGTTCACACCCCATGCAACAAGCAAGATCACGGAAATCCGCGACCTTGACACGATCCGCACGCTCGGTTTCCGCGGGGAGGCACTCGCAAGCATCGCGGCGGTTGCCCGGGTAACGCTCATCACGAGGCCGCGTGACGATGAACTCGCTGCCGGGACACGGATCGTCATTGCCGGCGGTGAAATCCTGGAGAACAGTGCCATTGGCGCACCGGGCGGTACGACAGTCCTGGTCGAGGATCTCTTCTACAATACGCCGGCCCGGAAAAAATTCCAGAAGAGCAGGGCAACCGAGCTTGCGCACATCATCGGGATGCTCGAAGGGATCATCCTCGCCCACCCGACCATCGCGTTCCGGCTCACCTACAATGGAACGGAGCAGGTCGTCACCGGCCGGAACGCAACCCGTCTCGACACCATCGCCCGGATCTATGGGGCAGCCACAGCCCGCGATCTTGTGCCAGTCTCCACGACAGCACCGCTTGTTGCCATTGCAGGACACATCTCCCGTCCCTCTCTTTCAAGGAAAGACCGGGACCGGATTATCCTCTCCATCAACGGCAGGTATGTCTCCTCCCCTGCCATCACCAATGCCATCAAGGAAGGGTATGGAACTCTCCTTCCCAAAGACCGGTTCCCGGTCGCGTTCCTCTCGCTTGATATCGACACGGCCCTGGTGGATGTCAATGTCCACCCGACCAAGAAACTCGTCCGCATCTCGCGGGAACCGGAGATTGCAGGCGCTGTCCGCGATGCAATAAAAAAGACCCTTGCGGGCCATGACCTTATTCCGGATATCCGGCCTACTACAGCGCCACAACCCATTGTTGCTGATGCTCCTGCTGCAATGGCTGCACTGTCCCGTTCGTTCCCCTACCAGTTTCCCGAGACAAAACCTCCGGTTGTCAGCGAACCGACTCATTCCGGGGTCACTGACTCCGACCGACGGCTCCGCCACACCGAGCTCGCACCTGCTGGGCCTGCACCCGCAGCAACCCTCCCGCCCCTCCGGGTCATCGGGGAGTTCGGCGGCATCTATATCCTTGCAACAAACGCATCGGGGGAACTCCTGATCATCGACCAGCACGCAGCGCATGAACGGATCCTGTACGAGCTGGCAGGACAACAGGACGGCAGTGGAAAACGCGTGCAGGAACTGATCGCGCCGGTCATCCTCCACCGCACCCCGCGCGAGAGTGCCGTACTCGCTGAACTCCTGCCTGCACTCCGGAACGAAGGATTCCAGATCGAGGAGTTCGGCAAAGACACCTTCCTTGTCCGCACCGTCCCCATCGTCCTCGGAAAACTGGAGGACACGTCCCTGCTTGAAGATATCATCAGCGATCTTGTCAGCACCGATCGCGGAGAGCGGGTCGACAACCGCGAAAGGATTACCCGCATTGTCGCATGCCGCGGGGCCATCAAGGCCGGCACCGTCTGCACTCCCGAACAATGCCAGCGTGTCGCTGACCAGCTCCGGTTCACGAAGAACCCATTCACCTGCCCGCATGGCCGGCCCACGATTATCCGGTTCACGCGGGAGCAGCTGGACGGGATGTTTAAGCGATCATGAAGGTGAGGGATAAGTTGCTTCATGTTAATTAGCAGAGCTGAATATTTTGTAAAAATTTTCAACCTGAAAATTTCTTTTTCAGATCGCCCCTCCCTCTTGTGCCACATTTCCGGATTAAATCTGCGAAGGTTTTCTTTTCAGATTGCATCCACGATCCGGATATCATCAACGGAACCCCCCGCCCATTTTTCTGCCTGCCTGTGGCGGCATAAAAATGGGAAGGGGGGACTGGGGGGCAATCACTCGCAATTGATTTCAAAAATGATTACTCTGAATTTGCCCGCACCTCAACGATTATCAGCACATTCGATCCACAAAACAGAGAGACCGTTTCAGCCATGCCCTCGACCCAGCAGCGCCTCACCGGCCCCGGCCCTCTTTTCACACAGGAGGATATTCCCGCGTTCCAGGATCTCGTCCTCTCGCGGTACCGTTCCTCCGGCCGGAAATTCCCCTGGCGCGAGACAACCGACCCCTACGCAATCTTCGTCTCCGAGATCATGCTCCAGCAGACGCAGGTTGGCAGGGTTGCCGAGAAATTCCCGCAGTTCATGGCAGCGTTCCCGGACTTTTCCGCTCTTGCGACAGCCCCGCTCGCTGATCTCCTTTCTCAGTGGCAGGGAATGGGATATAACCGCAGGGCCATCGCGCTCCAGAAATGTGCCCGCAGGGTTATGGAAGAATTCCATGGGGTGTTGCCAAATGACCCGGAAATCCTGGCAACGTTTCCGGGTATCGGCAAAGCCACCGCATCCTCCATCTGCGCCTTTGCCTTCAACCGGCCCGTCGTTTTTATCGAAACGAACATCCGGCGCATCTTCATCCACTGTTTCTTCCCGGACAATGACATTATTGACGACAGCACAATCCGGCCACTGGTGGAAGCTGCCCTGTACCGCGAGAATCCCCGCGAATGGTACAATGCACTCATGGACTATGGTACGGAACTCAAAAAGGCTGTCCCGAATCCTAACCGGCGGAGCGTTCACTACTCCCGCCAGCCTGCCTTCGAAGGCTCCGACCGGAAGATCCGCGGGGAGATCGTAAGGCAGCTCCTGTCGGGAAAGAAACTGACAGAAAAGGCGCTTGTCAGCCAGGTTGGCGGGGACCCGGACCGGGTGGGGCGGATCCTCGGGGCACTTGAAGCTGAGGGTTTCATCAAAAGATACGGAAGATCTTTTTCCATTGCGGACAAGACTGCGTGACGGTTTTACTGGAGACCTTTCGTAAACCGGGTGATTGTCACCAGCAAATAGTTGATAATGCGCAGGTTCCCATACACCGGTACGATACGAGGAATCTGCCATGCCCGACCCAAATCCCATTCCCGATGATGTGAAATGGCGGCTTGCCGCGGAATTCTCGGCAAAGCTGCCCTTCCTGTACGACCGTGCCTTCCGTGCAGAACTGGGCGACCGGTACGACGAGATCGAGCAGGAGGTCTGGATGGAAGCGGCCGCATCTGCGTTCGAGATCGCAAAGATCCTGTCCCTCCCGGTGGGAACAGCAAAGGATGTCGCAGAGACCATGCGCACCGTCATGGTCATTCTCTTTGGCCCGGAGTTCAAAAGCGAGACGCTGGAAGTCTCAAAAGACGGCGCTGTCATTGTTATCCGGCGGTGTCCGTTCCTCTCCGGGAAAATCGATGCCGACAGCACCGGGGGGCATGCGTTCCGCAAGTGCATGGCCTTCACCCTGACAGCGGTCCCCCGGCTCAACAACGGCTTCTCGGCACGGTTCGTCCGGACCATGTGCACCGGAGACCGGCAGTGCGAGATCAAGGTGGGAAAAAGCGAGCCGGCCGCTACCGGCAGAGCGGCAAAAAAGTGAGCCGGATTATTTCAGGTA
Organism: Methanoregula formicica SMSP; assembly: GCF_000327485.1. Classification (NCBI taxonomy): domain Archaea; kingdom Methanobacteriati; phylum Methanobacteriota; class Methanomicrobia; order Methanomicrobiales; family Methanoregulaceae; genus Methanoregula; species Methanoregula formicica. Next base: position 1,425,839 of record NC_019943.1, read on the forward strand.
ATAGCCGACGGCCATGAAGATCAGGCCGCAGTAGAACATGATCGCGTACGGCCATGTGAAGCCGAGGTCGATCGTGTCGAGCCGCTTTAAGTCCTGGATCGCGATCAGCACAAAACCGGTTACGAAGAATGCGATACTGATCTGGGTCCTTGTTGCCTTGTCCATGGTTATTCTTCCCTGAAGTACGTGGATCGGGCCACAAAAAAAGGTTTGCCGTTTAGAAATTCCCGATCACGAGCGAGTACAGGTCCGCGGTTGTCACGGGCGGTTCTGCGATCGGCCCGACTGTGATCTTCTCGTCCGGGTACCCGAGGTTTTCGCAGACTGCGACCTGCAGGGGCAGCCCGAGCCGCTGGAGCCGGGCATAGAGTTCCTCATCATCGAACTTCGGGTCGGCAAGGAGAAACACTATCTTTCCTCGTTTCACCTCTTCGAGCGTATCGGCCATGCCCTTCTCGTGCCCGCGCCCGTGGGCAACGACTACCGCGACACGGGATTGAGGAATGTGCAAGCGGGCGGTGGCGATCTGGAGCGAGGAGATCCCGGGAATTACTTCTCCCTGCAGGTACCCGAGACCGGCGAGCATCGGGTCACCGGTTGAGAGGATCACCGAGTCCTGCGGAAGGCGGGAGAGGGCCTTGAAATCATCGATGGACTTGACGCGGCACGAGGCAGAGAGGAACGGCCGGGCAAGCTCGATGGCCCGGTCCGAGCCGTACACGTTCCGTGCAGCACGGAGTTCCTTGATTGCCAGTTCCGTAAGCAGCCCCGGGCCGCAGCCAACGCCGATGATCTTCATGCACTCTCTCCGATAATCTCACCTTCGCGGTTCACGAGCACCACGCGGATCTGCGGAAACCGTTTTTTGAATGCGGCAAGGTTCTTCTGAACGATCGCGGGGAATGCCGGGGTGACCGAGAGTTCCTCGACCGTTGCCGACCCGGTGCCTTCCAGTACCTGCGGGTTGATGTACCGGAGGATGAGTGCGGGGAGGCCAAAAAGGATCGCCTTATTTCTCACTGCGGCAACCGACCGGTCGATCTTCCCGCCAATCAGGATCACCTCATGTGCCGGGAACATCAGCCGGGCGAACCGGAGTCCGACCCGGCCGGTGGTGAGGACCGGCTCGTCCGCTGCGGCGATCCGCTCGAGCGTGGACTCGGTCAGGTGGTCGTCCCACGGCTCGACCAGGCCCGTTGTACCAAGAATAGAGATCCCGTCCATGACGCCGATGCGGGGATTGAGGGTGATCTTCCCGATCTCCCTGCCTTGCGGGATCGTGAGCCGGATCTCGATACCGAAAAACCCGGCCTCCTTCATTGCTTCCTCGACCGCGATATGAATACAGGCAAGGGCCGGGGGGCTGACTGCAGGCGTGCCGGCCTTGTACCGGGGAGTATCCCGGGCGAACCGGCCGACACCTTCACCGAAGGAGATTATTATCCCCTTGTTCTTCGGCACTGCCTCGGCAACAAAGAGGAGCCCGGCCGTTACATCGCCCGGGTAATCCCCGGGCACTTTCCGGGCAGAACCCTGCCCGCCGGATCCTTCGGCCGGAACGTTGACGGTCAGGCAGCACGGGAGGGCGATGGGGACGGAAGTGAACGGTCTGCCGGCCCGCGAGAGGACCGCTGCCTTGCATGCCGCTGCCGCCGTTGTTCCGGTGGTAAATCCCCGGGTAAGGACCGTGCCCGATGATGTCAGGACTGCAAGGCCGCGTTCAACGAGCGGGAGCTGGCCGGGCCGCTGGCACTTCTCCACCCAGGCTTCAGGATAAACAAAACCGGTAACCGGATCACGCATCCGTTTCCTCGATGAACATCGTGATGCATTCGTTTGCTGCGGCAACCGCGACCGGCGTGCCGCCCCGCGTGCCTTCGGAAGAGATGGACGGGATGTCAATCGTCCGGAGCAGCGCTTTGCTCTCTGCGGCATTGACAAACCCAACCGGGGCTCCGATGATGGCCGCGGGCCGGACGCCTTTCTTCACCATTGCGCAGAGCGAGAGAAGTGCCGAGGGTGCGTTTCCGATCACGACAATGGAGTCCGGCAGCCGGTCCTTCAGCGCGATGAACCCGGCCGAGCTCCTCGTGATCCCCCGCTCCTTTACGATATCGGCACCGAAATCGAGTGCGCAGAGCACCTCGCTCTTGTGTCCCTTCTTCTGGATCCCGATCTGCACCATGCGGATGTCAGTGATGATCGGGGCTCCTTTCTTCAGCGCCGCGATGACGGCGGGGATGGGGTTGTGGCAGAACCGCATCAGATCCGCCATGGCAAAGTCCCCGACCGCGATCGAGCACCGCTGCTTCACGCGGTCCTCGGGCGTCTCGTTGCCGATGGCTTCGCGTGCCAGTGCCCGCGATTTCGTCGAGATCGCGTAGCCTTCCTGCGTGTCGGCCCCGACATCAATATACGTATTTTTTGTGGTACCCGCGTGGCGTGATGATTCCTTTGACATCGTCTCCCCTCCTCCAGATCCTGCTTTCCGCACCGCCGATGATGACCGCCGTGTGCATGTCGATTTTATCCATGATTGTCTCGATCTCGCCGAGCGTTGTCACCCGGGTCGCCTCGTCCTCGCGAAGTGCGTTCCTCACGATCCCGACCGGCGTCTCGGGCTTCAGGTGTTTTCGTGCAAGGCTCACTGCAAGCGCCAGGTTGTGCGGCCTGCCCCGGCTCTTCGGGTTGTAGAGCACGACCGGAATTCCGAGCGTGAAGACCGCATCGAGCCGGGCCTCGATCACCTCAAGCGGCGTTAAGAGGTCCGAGAGGCTGATGACCGCAAAGTCCCCGGAGAGCGGCGAGCCAAGCCGGGACGCTGCTGCGTTTGCCGCCGTGATGCCCGGGACGATCTCAACCGGGATATCGGCCCCGTCATGCTCGAGCACTTCGAGCACGATGCTCGCCATGCCGTACACGCCTGCGTCGCCTCCCGATACGATGGCAACATGATGCGTCCGGGCAAGGTCGATGGCCTGCCGGGCCCGGTCCACCTCTTTTCCCATCGTGCTGCTGATGACCTGCTTGCCTTCCAGCAGCGGGATGAGCGGCTTGAGATAGGTAGAGTGGCCGAGCACGTACTCCGCCTTTGCGATCGCTTTCATCGCACAGGGCGTCATGTAGTCGAGCAGGCCCGGCCCGAGACCGACAATGGCAAGCGATCCTTTCATTGTTTCAGCGTGCGATGGCAACCGTCACTCTCCCGAATACTTTCTTTCCCATGACAAGAGTCTTTGTCCTTGACGTTGCAAGGGCGCAGGGTTCGGCAACGCCAAGGAGCCCGAGCCGGGTTGCCCGTGACGGGCCGGTGCCTGCCTGTGCGTTTATGGTATCATCGTCAAGGAATATTAAATTCCCGGAAAGTGCTCCTACGCCTTCGACAAGGCCGGTCTCGCCAAGTTTTTTCGTGGTTGTCGCGTACACAAAGACCTCGCCCATCTCAATCCCGTTCTCGGCAAGAGCTTCTTCGACAGCCAGGGCAACTTCGTCCGCCCGGATCCCTTTCCGGCAGCCGACGCCGACCGAGTACGTCCCCTTCGCGACAAGCACCGAGACATCCGGGCCGGCAAGGACAATGGCCGGGCCCTGGACCGCGTGGACGGGGATGTCGCTTGTGAGAATGGCGGCGTTCACTTCCCGGGTCGAGTCCCGGTTCAGGACATCTGTCCCGGTCCGGTCCGCGATCGTCTCCACCGAATCGCGGCCCCGGGACTCCGTTGCCGTGGTGATGACCGGGACAAGGCCAATTCCGGCAAGTTCCTTTGCGAGCTCGTTGGCCCCGTGATGCCCGCCGAGCACGGGGACCGCGAACCTCAGGTCCGGGCTCACGACAACAACAGCCGGGTCCGTCCACTTGTCGTCCAGCAGCGGGGCGATCTTCCGGACAACGATCCCCATCGACATCAGCGCAACGATTCGCTTTTTCCGGGAGAAGACCTGATCGAAAATTTCTGCGGAATATTCCAGCACGTCCGCACCGAGGAACTCTGCGATCCGCTCCGCTTCATCCTTCGAGTACGGGAATGTGATCACAACAGTCCCGGTCATGAGTAGAGGTGCGAGCGCTTGTAGCCGGATGCGGTGCCTAAGACGGAGCGGCCCACGATGAGCAGGGCCGACCGCGTGATGCTGGCGTCCTGTGCCTTCTGTGCAATGTCGGCAACCGTGCCCCGGATGATCTTCTGGTCGGGCCACGAGGCATGGTAGATCACGACCGCGGGCGTGTCTTTCGGGCACGAGAGCTTTTCCGTGATCTCGGAGAAGTGTTCGCTGCCCAGGAAAAACGCCATCGTTGCCGGGACTTTCGAAATTTCGGGGATGTAGTCCTTCTCCAGCGTCTTTCCCGCAGGACGGGTGATGATGAGCGTATCCGCAACTCCCTTGGGCGTGTACTCCGTGGTGAGCGCAGCTGCTGCGGCAAAAACGGATGAGACGCCGGGGACGATCTTCACGGTGAGACCGGCCTTCTCCAGCTCTGCGATCTGCTCGACAATCGACCCGAAGATCGCGGAATCGCCCGAGTGGAGCCGGACAACCCGCTTCCCCTTCTTTGCCCGGTCGATCATGATGGCGACAATGTCGTCGAGCTTCCGTTCCCAGCTGTCGATCTTCTCCGGTGCCGGGCAGGTTTCGACAAGCGCCGGGCTGACCAGCGATCCGGCATAGATGAGGACCTCGGCCCGGTCAAGGAGTTTCCTCCCTTTCACCGTGATAAGTTCCGGGTCGCCGGCACCAGCACCAACGAACCAGATCGTGTTCTTCTCGTCACTTCCGGGCATACATCACGCTCATGTAATCGCTCTTCTCGGGAAGCTCTGCATTCCGGTACACCTTCATGTCATCGAAGAACATCCGCTCAACGAGCACGAACTCGCGGTAGCCCTCGGCTGCAAGCGAGGCTGCCTTCGCTTTAGGCTTCCGGACCTTGAGCAGGATCTTCGTGTCCGACATTGTCCCATCCGAAACCGTGAACCCCTCGTTCACCGGAACTCCAGCGGCTGACGCAAACGCCGTGATGGAACTGATCCCCGGCTCGGTCCGGAACTCGATATCCGGGTGCGTCTCCGCGATCACCGCACAGAGCCGTGAGAACGTGGAGAAGAAGTTCGGGTCGCCGAGAATCCCGAAGACCGCAAGCCCATCTTGCGCAACCGGTGCAATCTTCCTCGCGTTCTCCTTCATGCACTCGCGGATCTTCCCCTCATCGTCCGTCATCGGGAAGTCGAGCACGACAGAATCGCGGTACGGGGCAACGAGATCTTTTGCAATCCGTCCGGGCACAAAAACCGTGTCGGCCTCTTTGAGAAGACGAACCGCACGGAGCGTTAAGAGCTCGGGATTCCCCGGGCCAAGGCCAAGGCCTACGAGCATGCCGAGCCCCTCCCGACGATGATGTAGACCGGGTCAATGGGTTTGAACATGAGGCTTCCCGCAAGGGGCTTCGACCGCGAGACCTGCACCTGCACGACCTCGACAAAGAGCCCGAGTTCCTGGAGGGTCGAGACCGCTTCGCAGACCGTGGAGAGAAGCACTGCGTTGATCACGATCTTCCACCGTACGCGTTTCGCCAGCACCGGGAGGATCTCCCTGAGGTTTTTCGTCCCGCCTACAAAGGCACTGGTGTAGACCTTGTTGCTCTCCAGGAATTCAGTTGCCTCGGCACAGGTGAACGTGATGTTCTTCACGCCGCGATCCTTCGCTGTCTGGCGTGCAAGATCAACCGCTTCGGGCCGGACATCGATCGCATCCACGCATTTTCCCAGGGTTGCCAGGGCAAGCGTGACCCTCCCGGTACCGCAGCCGATCTCAAGAAGGGAATCCGTTTTGTGAATATCGAGTTTCAGAAGCGAGATCGCCATGATCTCGTCCTGGGTCGGACCGCCGGGGAGTCGTTTTGCGGGCATCTGGATGAGTTTTGTTGGGAGAGGGTATTAAGGGTTGGGAAATGAGGGGGCTCGATGCATCATAAGATAGAAATGATTGAGGGTCTTTGACCAGTTGGACTCCCGCAATATAATACGGAAACGGATTATAACAGATAACTGAAGTAGAGACAATAGAATATTTCAGCAAAAATCAATTTAATAATTATAACTAGATGATCGTTTAGTTACTTAATAAGTTTTTTTTGAATGCCTTTTTCACTTCGTAAAACACTTTTTAACACCGGTTTCTCTTCAAGGTAAACATCAGATTCTTCACGAGTAATGAAATCTCTTGATTTGTTGAATTCTTTTGAACTAACTGTAAATTCATGCACTTTTGAGATGTATTTTAAAATGCTCAATCGATCTGGATCATCTTTTGCTTCCAAATAATGATCAATCTTGTATTGTATTGCAGGATCAACAATATCTTCTGACATCATATCTTTCCAAGATTCTCCGTTATAATTACCAATACAATCAACGGTTAGATTATTTTTATTAAACACTTTAAATTTTGTAAAAAGATCTACTTTCCCTCGATTTGGTTTAGCCCGAGCATATACTTTAGGTAAAAAAATATCCCCTAAAATAAATTCATTCACATGTGACGCTGATAAATTCTTCAATTGCATGTTTGCACGTTCAATGTCTGCTAATAGGATGGCAACTTTTTGTTCACTTAATATTTCCCACAAAGCATCATAGCTGTTTAGTGCATCCCGTACGGGATTATACAATATACCTAAAAAATGAATTTTTTCAGTTTCTATTAATGGTGTCAGACAATTTATCGTCCGTCTAAGTGGATCTGGATCAACAGCACTGTTGATGTAAAACACCATTTCGTCTTCGTTATCTTTCGACAAATTGTCAACGACTTTTTTGTATTGATCTGGAGTGAAATCTAACCAAGGTATACAAAAAATTTTCATCTTTGCTTCTTGTTGAATTCTATAAATTTTCCTCAAAAATTCAATTTTTTTATCGTATGAAGTAAGGACATCATTTATTGCAGTATGTGCAGGTTGTAGACATGGTAAAATAATGTCGGAATGCTGCATTTTTTGGGAAGCATTTTCCAATTCATCAATGAAACTAGAAGGAAATGCATTTTCTGTTAAAAATTTTGTAACTTCAGGGCTTGATAGTTGTCGATGAAACCCAGCAATCGGACTAGATAATGTAATATCAGAAGGGACTTGTGCTTTTGCTCGTAAATCCCCATTACTTAATGCCCTTATTGGAGTTTTAATTGCTTTACTTCCAGGAGTTATCTCAAGTGAGCGTGCATTATAAAATAGTTTTGAGTCGTCCGAATCAACATGTTTTAATCGAACTTTCATCGTCAATTATTTGCCCCAGGTAATTCCTTTGTACCTTGTTTTAATTTTCGAATTCTCTGTCATTTTCGGGTATTTTTCATATACGTAATTTAAAATTCCATCTGTCCCAAGCTGATCCCAACCAATTCTTTTCTGTTTAAGTGACTTTTGTAAGCCGGGATCCAATCCTGTGAATAGTTCATGTGCTCTCTTCTCGCCATTTTCCGTAAGGGAGAATGCTTCTTTTCTGGATTTTTTTCTCCCTTCAATCATTAGATGATGTGAAAACCACAAATCATCAACTATCTGCATTACAGTGAAACTATAAGGTCCAAAATTGTGTGCAACGAATTTCGGATTCTGCGTTTCGATTTTATTTTTCTCCATTATTTCAGTAAAAACTAAAAATAACTGTTTTATCAACATTGTTCTTCCAAAAATGGGTTTATCTTTTTGGGAATAGAACAAGATCAATATGATATCACTGATTAGCATTTTTTTCTGATGAGAGTCTTTTGCTTCATCTATTAATTTGCAGAACTGATCATAGTCATAGATCTTTGTTTTATCAGCCAATGCAGTGGTTCGCTTTTTCATGATACTTTCCCCGCATTGAATGCGATTTTACCCTCATCATCACTTTTAAAGACCATAAAATATGTGTGATTATTTGCTCTGAAGACAATATGAAAATTATCAGCGTATATTTTTTTCTTAATCGGTGCGAGTAAAGAATAGGGTTTTGAAATCCCAATATACCCCTCCAAAAGATTTCCTTTATCAAGATTGTTAATAATCATATATTCTGCCACTGTATCGGAAAACCGCATCGATCGTATAAGATTTTCAAAATAGTCATGTTTTTCAGAATTTGCAATTAAATAATAATCACGCCCACACACATCACAAATTATTCTGGGTGGTTGATTTTGAGATGTATCCATTTCATAAGATGATGAAAAAACAACCAAATTCAATTTATAACTGATAGCACGGCGTGTAATGCTATTAATTGTTGGATTTTCATTACCACAATAAATACATGAATTTGGGGGATTCGTCACTATCAACAATTTAATATTCAAAAATACTTTACCTTAATCTTTTTGAATTATGAATTGTGAATTATTTCGAAAAATCAAAAATATTCATTCATTCTTGATTGATAGATTCTTGCGAAGCCACTATTTGAAATCTTATAACAAGTTCGTATTGTAAAAAATGTAGTGGAAAAACACTGAAGCCTATTCCTGACTCATCCATCACAAAATAACAAATTGGTCAAACCATAAAACCGAACTTAAGATTCCTCCCCCCGCCTGATGGCGGTCGCTCGGGGGGCTCGTCGCCCCCTCGCTGGGCACGGCCCGAACGCAAATTCTCGTACAGGTAAGTGAGTAGCGAAAAAGTCGGCAGACCTTTTCCGCGTCTGCCTCCTTTCATCCATATGAGCTTTCCATTTCACATCCAATGTCCGGCAAAAAATTTTCAATCAAGATCCGGTTGATCCGGAAATAATTTTTGATCGCAATGATGATCGCGTTGAAAAAAATTTCACGTAATGTCCGGTAAAAAAATTCCAAAATAATTTCCAAAAAAATTTCTAAAAACTTTTCAAAAAATTTCAAAAATTTCCCGGCCCCGCTTCACTCATTCCCACAAATCCGAAACTCACAGCTCGCAAACTCCGCACAGTTTCGGCAGATCGCAAACACAATCTCGCAATGCGCACAATCCGGCTTACTCTCCAAATCACAATGATCGCAATCCGGTTCATCAATGTCCGGCCCGGATTCACCAACATCATCAGAGAACTCATTCTTCCGGTGCTTTCTCTTAAAATCTTCATTGCAGACATTGCAGTACGCATCAAGACAGGATTCACATTCCCCGGCCAAGGGATCGCAGCCCCAGTTCAGGTACGTCATGCTGGTATCCCGGTACTGATGTCATGCAAACAAAAATTGATTGCGACAAAAATTTTCCGAATGGCAAAGCAGGAAAAGTTCACGTTCCCGTGAATCCGCCGTCTGACACCCCTGACAGGGGGTACTATCACCCCAAATCCCGCCTATATATTAGTGCAGATCCGGACTCTTCAAAAATACCCGTGACAGGTCAGATACCTGTCACAGGTCACTTACCCGTCACGGGTCAGATGACCCGTAACTTTGGCACCCCCTAAAAAGCCACCCCCAAAACCCCCCTTCTTTTCATTCCGGCATCCCCCAGCCCGTCCGGCACTGAGTTATGCCTCTGTATTAGCGCTATTTGCGTCCAGTTTTCTCCGACGTAAAACTAAAGAAAAACCCCGACTTAGTCCCGCTTTTTCGCGACTTAGTCCCTCATTTTGGGGTACTTACGGCCGCAGGGGTTTTTGCTCACGTAATTCTACGACGTGCGACTCCTCATCAGAGGGGGCGCAGGAGAAGAATTCCCGTATGGGTATTCTTCGACCGAGAATCCCACGATCAGGTCTTTTCAGAGAGTCTTGAAAAAAGAGGTTTTCCGGATACCCGGAAACCGGGTTACTTCACCGGAATCGTTTCCATCGGCGACGCAATGATCTGGGCGTACGATGCCGGCGTGATGTACTGCGGCGTGTACACGACACCGAACCCGGCAAGGCTCTGCGAGAGCGAGCGCATGTCATTGCGTGCCAGGGCCAGCTGCTGGTTGTAAATGTAGATCAGGTCTTGGTTGTCGGTCCGGCCGATTGCTGCGGAGAGGTCTGCGATGTTCATGTCCGTGAACTGTGCGCTCATCTTCAACGCATCGGATGCGGACGAGAGGCCGGTGTTGAGATCATTGGTGTACATCTGCTGGAGGCCCTGGTTCGTGAAGACGCCGGCCTTCTGGCTCTCCGGGTCGGGAATGTTGTACCGGACAAGGATCACATCATCGACTTTCATGGAGGTTTTTGCAGCGTTCGAGATGTTCAGGAGGAGCGGGAGGGTCGTATGCATGCCGTACAATGCCGAATTGAGATCGTACGCGAACTTTGCTTCTTCCTGGAGGAGCAGGATGTCTGCGGTCTCGGTAGCGTTGAGCTCCGCTTTCGGCAATGCATTGAACGCCGCGTCCGAAGCAGATGGTGCGGGAGTTGCAACGGGCACCGGGGACGTGACAGCCGGTGTCGTGCCCTGCTGGCCGGTACAGCCGGCGGCTGCTGCAAAGATACAGGCAAGCAGGAGGATCCCGATGAATGAAGATCGTGACACAGACTAGACTTGCCGTACGGAATTATTTGAACTATTCTTTTCGCTTCACACTGCGCTTTCGATCGCTTGCGTTTTTTTATCCGGAACTATTTCCCGCAACACATTTCTTCTACCGGGCCGAAATTCTCATCAGGAATCGTATGAAGCACGAGATCATTGGCAGCAATTTGCAGATGGTGAAGATCGATCTTCTGCCGGGCGAAGGAATCTTTGCCGAAGCCGGCGCGATGGTGAACATGACCGGTTCGTTCACGATGGAGAGCCAGCTCAAAGGCGGCATCCTCTCCGGCATCAAGCGTGCGGTCGTGGGCGAGAGCGTTTTTTTGACGCGATTTTCGCCCGGGGCAGGTGCCGGCTTTGTCTCGTTTGCCGGTACCATGCCAGGCAAGATCTTTCCGGTCTCGGTCAGCCCGGACCGGGAGTTCATCTCCCGCAAGGATTCGTTCCTCTGCTGCCATGAAGGAGTCGAGCTCGACATCGCGTTCACGCGCAAGATCCAGGCCGGTCTTTTCGGCGGCGAGGGATTCGTGCTCCAGCGGATGACCGGGCAGGGCACGGTGTTCCTCCACTGCTGCGGGGACATTATCGAACTCGACTTAAAACCGGGCGAGGTTGTCAAGGTCCAGACCGGCCTTGTTGTCGGCTTTGACCACACGGTCAGCTACGACATCGCGCTCGCGGGCGGGATCACCACCGCGCTCTTCGGGGGCGAAGGCCTCTTTGTCACCACGCTCACGGGTCCGGGTAAGGTCATTCTCCAGTCCATGAACCTGGAGAAGATCGCAGCAAGCCTCATCCCCTATCTGCCCAAACCGGAAGTGAAGGTCAAACCGGTGTAAAACCGGTAAACATTATTTTTTGTCCCAGCCGAGTTTTTCGAGAATATATTTTGTCTCGTCCTGCGGCTTCTCCCCGGGAGTCCGCGACTGGACGACAAGGGTAATTGCATTTTTCAGCGCAACATTGCCGCCTTTCTGCTTGCAGAGAATATAATCGCCGTTGAACCTGCGCAGCGCCTTCACAAACGCGTTTAAGATCTTCTTACGGTCTTTGAGATCGCTCTTTGAGAGTTTCATCAGGTGCTCGAAGATGGAGACGTCGATGAGCGTGCTTGCAACCCAGCTGATCTCGCAGGTGTACCCGAAGATCCAGGCAATGTGGGAGTTCTTCGTTGTCGCGATGAAATCATCGATGTTGTTGCCCACGCTGCACGAGCCGATCAGGACCCCCTCGATATTGGAGTACCGGGCCGCGTTCTTCACGGCCTTGAACATGGCCGGGAGTTTCATGCCGGTCTTGGCCTTGAGCCCGCCGATCCGTTTGCCGGTGCCGTGGGCTGCAATGTACAGGAAGAGCCGGTCCTCTTTGGTATTCGTCAGGTCATCTTCTAGAGCCCGCCGGAATCCGACCTTCTCGTAGAAGTTCGAGTAATAGATGTTGAAGTCGCCCTGGACGCTCTCGAGGCCCTGGAGGAAGAGGAGGACCGAGGGGCGCTTGGGTTTTTCTTCGGGCGTCCACCAGAGGCCTTCGATGACGAGGAGTGCTGTGCTTGACATGGTATCACGCGGGGTCTTTTTTAGGCTGATAACAAGGAGAGGTCACGCAATGGAATAACTGTTGTGGCCGGCCGGCACGGAAATTTTCAATTGTGTGGAACGTTGATCTTCCTTATCCAGTACCGGAATTTTTATGAAGCATCCTGATGAGGAAAAACCGGAACAGGCTGATGGGTGTGATCCTGCACTGGCGGATGTACCCGAATGTCCCGCCGGGAACGTCCCCCGGGGCGTGACCCTTGAAGGTCTCGTAACCATGACCGGCGAGATGGAGCACCTGAACGAGCTGGTCCTGCTGCACGTGGAGAAGGCCGGGGGGTTCACCTGTACGGCATCCTACCTGACCATCGTGACGCCCGTGCTCGACATGCTCGAAGGGGAAATCCGGTTCCGGTACCGCAATGGCATGGATCATGCAGAGATAAAGTCCATTATCGCGGATTGGATCGACAAGGAGATTGCCGGATTCCGGCCCGGTAAAAAATAACCCCGCATTATTGAATACATTTTTTCCATTGCAATCAACCCCCATCACGCCAGCCCTGACTCGAAGAACCTTTCAGGTTCTTCTCGTGTCAAAGAGAGATTTTCATAAAAAGAAATTGAGGCCGCCGCGGGGCGCCCTTCGGGGAGGCGGCAAGCATCCCTTTGGGGTATGGGGGCCATCAGCCCCCATCTTTGCGATTGAGGATTAAAAGGGTATAATTTTCTTATGGTTTTCACACCGGCTCAGAACAACCCGGTAACCCACGCCCACAGGTTCCCGATGCCGGTGGAGATAACAACAGTTGGATCGATGCCGAGGACCGGGAAGACGAAGATGAAGTACAGAACCGTGCCGAGCAGGCTCCCGAGGTTCCCGAGCGCTGCAACGAGCACGACTTTAAAGAGCGGGATCTTCGCCATTTCCTTAAGCGACTCGGTCTCGTAGATCTTCCGGAAGTCGGTGACCGGGGGTTTCCGTACGCGGGCCTCGACATAGGCGCCGATCCAGCCGGCATGGAGCATCGGGTTGAGCGAGGTCATCCACGCAACGCAGAAGCAGGTCAGGGCCGAGTACGGGTGGCCGCCGGCGAGCAGGACGAAGATGGCTGATAGCACGCCGTGGATGATCACCCAGAAGAGGAACGCGTACAGGAGGACGTTTAAGCCCACTCCCGAGAACGCGATGGCTGCAAGCAGGAAGGCAAAGAGGAACGTGACACCGAAGCCGAAGACCTTCGCCCACGGGAACGGTTTTGGTTCTTTGGTCAGTGAGTCGAACGGCGGGAGGGTCTTTGGGTCGTCGAGGTAGGCGGAAATTCCTTTACGGTGACCGGCGCCGATGACCGCCAGGATCTTTCCTTCGGGCCGCTGGGCTTTCAGGATGACGAGCTGGTGGGCGATGAACGCGTCGCGCTCATCAATGAGTGCCCGGGCTCCGTTGGGCGAGAATTTCCGGAACTCTTCCATCACGACATCGATCACGTTCTGTTCCTTTAAGGACTCGATATCGATCTCCTGGCCGTTATCGATCTCGGCGATCGAGATGATCAGGGCCCAGATCATCTTGAGTTTCTCGATGAACCCGAGGGTGTTCCAGAACCGCATCAGCGTGACGCGGATGTCGCGGTCAACGAGCGCGATGGGGATATTGCGCTGCTCGGCTTCCGCGATTGCGGCCTTCATCTCGGCGCCCGGTTCAACGCCAACGTCGAACCCGATCTTGCGCTGGAGGTAGGCGAGGAGCCACTGGACGAGGAGAGAGTTGAAATTTTTTACTTCCAGGACATCGTTCACGCTCGGGTCACGTGCCTGCTTTTTCAGCGCAGAGTACCGTGCCGGGTCCAGCTCGATGGCAACGACATCGGGATGATAATCTTCTATTGCGGTCCGGACCTCGTTGACGCTCTCCTGCGAGACGTGGGCCGTGCCGATGATTTTTATTTCTGCCATTGATCACCGTTTGTGGCTGTAATGTTTGTGGTGAAGGGTGATTAAAGGAGGGGATAAGGTGGGGGGGTTTGCTTAAAAGAATCTTTGTGAATGGAACTCAAAAATCGAAAATCTTTACTAAATTAAGTACATAATATAGGGTACAATTGTTTAACAGAGCGTTTCTTAAGAATTACTTATGAAATACCGCAAATAAAAATTCTTTTTTATATTCGTGACATTGTCGTTTTTAATTTGGCACGGATTTCTGTTTATTTGTCCCGATTCAAGTGATTATGCTTATATTTACGATATAAAATTTATGGCAATTTAATAAGGTTTATGGTATGTGAGCGGAAGTATTCCGGCAGTGGAAGAGAACAGTCAAGAAGATTGTTATTTTCCGGGTAATGGGGTGTGTATTGTGGTTTCTTTTCGAAGGATATGGGATTGGTTTTATGAGTTAATTCTGTTTATCATACATCTTCTCTGGCCAGTAAAATCGTATGGAACAACGGGAGCAAGGAATCCCTATTCTGTGTATCGGGCAATTCATGGAGATGATCCGTTTACCAAAAATTCAGAAAAAAATGATAGCGAGAGTAAATCATCATCTGTTCTCGCGATTCCTCCAAAAAAAGCAAGAGAACTTCTCAACAATCTCGGATCGGGAGGATCTGGGCTTCCCTACGAAAAATTGTTTGACCCCTATTACGGATCCTGTCTTTTCACAAAAAAAACCATTGAAGAAGTAAAGGGATTTCAGCATGAGAAAATTTTCCTGAAAAGGGAGAGATCTTCTGGGATCGCAGCCCTGGATGATTCAGATCGTGAAAAGAATTCGTCCGGAAACAATCCGATAATCGAACAGCTGGACGGAGCCCCGAGATTTTCCGGTTGCGTTGAAGATTTCCGTCGCTGGGATCCGGATAACCCTGCTGATCCTGATGATCCGTCGGCACTCTGTGCTGATTGGCTCGATCCAGATACTTTGGATGATGACAAAAAAACTGTAATCAATTACCCGGATACAGTTCATCCCTCATTTGATGATTCGATCCAGGGGCCGGTGCCGGACTGTTATTTCCTTGCAGCACTATCCACCATTGCGTGGTTTGTTTTTAATTACCCCCAAAGAGCACCGGCAATTCTGGCAAAGAATGAAAGAACTCCGATAACTTTTGCCGATATCAGTTTAAAACTATACTCAGTTTCTGGGAAAAAAATCCCACCTGTCTCCAAAGCTACTGCAGTTAACACTAATTATCTACTTCCAAAAAACCAAAGTGACGCTTTTCAGGGGGTTCAAACAAGGACCGGCAACGCGAGCTGGCTCCCCTATTATGAGAAAGCATTCTTACGATATCTTGAAACCACCGGTATTCTGACACCGGGGGATCCAGACAAACCAGACATTTGCCGGATCCAAGGGGGCGATCCGGGAGAAACGTTGCGGGCACTGCTTCGGAGACCAAATGGAAAACTCAACCGATATATCATGAATAGTAGACTCCCCAATCATAACTCCAACGATCCCGAGGCAGTCTGGTTAAGACTAAATAGTGTTGTTGCTGAAAAAGCCCCTGCAAACCCGGCCAACCAAGCACGACGGACACAGTATCCGGCAGTGGCACGAACCTTTGGTTGCTCAGGACCTGATATCACGGGGGATCCTAACCCATCCCTTTATGCTGCAACAGCCAAGGGGGTAATCTATGATAATGATCTGATAGTTGCTTCTCATTCTTATTCCCTTCTTGGAATCATGATGGACAGCAACAACCAGAGATACATAATCTTAAGGAATCCCTTTGGCGAGAACCATGGATTTGAATATGGGAAGCAATACAATGAGGATGGAACTCTGAAGTATCACCTATATGGAGATGTAGGGAGACAACCGGTTGGACAGAGTGGTGAAAAAGCTATTGATTACCGCCTTACTTTCCCATCAATTGTGTACAATCAAACGCCCTATTCAATCGCCCCGTGGATTTCAGTGAATACTACAAACGGGACTGTGGTAATGCCAAACAAGGGTAAATTCGCCATCCGTCTTGATGACTTTGTTAACTATTTCCAGGAGTTCGATTACGTTCTAATATAGGATTGCCAGCTCGTTTAAGAACGAAAATAGACTGGATCAAACCAAATTCGTGGGAAAAATGCATCACACGATGATAAACAAAAATTCCAATGACGGTTTCACTCATATATGGATTAGTATACTTTTTTTCCTCGTTCTCCTCTGTACTGTAGTAACCGTTATCACATCAGCCGGTACCGTGACCCTCATTACCACAAATACCAGTGAGTCGAACCAGTGGAATCCAACAATATATGACAATTGGATAGTATGGACTGATAACAGGGACAATACCGATTTTACATCCTATCAAGACATTTACGCTTACAATATTAATACGGGTGTAGAAAAGAGGATAACCAATCCGGGTTCATATGCTAATCATCCCTCGATATCCGGCAAACTTGTTGCTTTTGACAATCGGCAAGACGGGAATACTGACATCTATCTTGCAGATTTGGAATCCGGTTCTGAATGGCGAATAACAGAAGACAGCGCCAGTCAGGAGTTCCCCTCCATCAGCGGACACAGGATTGTCTGGCAGGATGACCGGTCAGGTGATTCTGATATTTACATGAACGGTACTTCTCCGGGTCTTGAAAGCCTGCTGACACCAGACGCTGCAACAACAAATCAAAAATTTCCGATTATTTCAGGTGAAAAAGTTGTCTGGCAGGATGAGCGCAACAGTAACAGCATTTATATGACGGATATATCATCCGGATCATCTTATCTCATCTCACCTGATGGTGTGACATTCGACTTTTCCACAGGATTTCCCGAAATTGCTTTTGATAATGGGATTGTTGTATGGCGAGATCCTCTCAATAAAATTGTAAAGAATGATACTCGGCAACTTCCCATGAGTCAAAGTGAAGTGTCCCTTGATTCAACCACGCAAAAATACCCCTCTGTCTCTGGTGACAAGATTATTTGGATTGATGATCGTCAATTCCTCGATGATATTTATTTCAATGATCTTCCAGGATCTCCTGATGAGAGGATAACAACTGATGATGATGCAGTCGACCTCTTGTATGGGTCCCCGAAAATTTTTAACAACAGGATCGTCTGGACAGACAATCGGGACAGTGGGTTCGAAGACGTCTACCTCTACACCATCGACCACGACGAGCCCTGCCCGGTTGCAGATTTCACGATGTCTTCCCAGAGTGGTGCAATCCCCCATACCATCCAGTTCAATGATACATCAACAGATGCAAAGAACATCACGCACTGGAATTATGAGTTCGGGGATGGAAACGTTTCAGTGGACACAACAAAAGCAAACCAATCCTTTATTTACAATGTCCCGGGAACCTATGATGTCCGACTCACGGTCAACAATCCCTATTGCCGTAGTGAGACACCTGTTGATAACAAATACAAGGTCAGCGTCGGTGCATCGCCCATCGCGGCATTCACGACAGATGTTTCAGATGGTTTTGTAGACCTGAAAGTCCGGTTTACCGATTCATCCATCAATGCAGAGACCTGGAACTGGTCCTTTGGGGACGGGACATGGTCCAACACAACCGATGTTTCGGAAAAAAATCCGGAAAAAACCTACACGGCTGCCGGGACCTACACGGCGTATCTGTACGTCAACAACACCTGGGGGACCGCATCAGCTCACAAGACCATCAAAGCTCTTACCGGCGCCAACGTGACCGCGAACACGAGCATTGACGGCTTCGCCTTCACGGAGCCCTTTGGTTCGCAGTTTGTTACCTTCACGAAAGGAACTGTACCCGATTGCACGATTGCAGGGGACTCACTGGTATGCCATGGAGCGGATCTTGCAGATGATGGCTGGACCAATATCACATTCACCTCAAACGATGGTATCGGATTCATGGATCACGGCGCAACCATTTCAGGAAACCTGTCCTCTGTGTCCTTCCAGATAACGGAAATACATCCCGCTGGTTTTTCCGAAACAACTGGCACCCAAAGCTCCATGAATCATACGATTACCCTTGACACGTACCCGGAAGATGCAACAGTAAATTCTCAGGTATGGGAAGGATACACTGATGATGACCTCTTTCTGTTCTCTAAAATCGGGAGAAGTTCCGGTTTTTCCGATATCCTTGGCGTTGCCTACACATTGAAAATTGTAAAAACCGGCATTCCTTCTGGCGGGACGGCGAAGATTCGCATGAGCGTCAACGCCACCTGGGTTGACGACCACATGGGGCGATCGCACACATATATCGAGCGGATCTCCGATGACCGGTCAACCGGAGAAGTCTTACGGCCACGGTTCCTCTATCACGATCCTGCAACAAATCTTGATTATTTCGAAGCCGAATCCTCCCGGGGCTCGTCAACATTCGGTCTTGTCCAGCTCACCGGTTCCGGCAATCCCTTCCAGCTCATCACTCTCACAATCGCAAGCCAGGTGAACGCACCACCACCATCTGGTGGCTCCGATTCATATGGTAACTCAGGAGCACCATCCGGCAGCGGTAAAGGCCTGTCGGCACAGGCCCCGCAAAAAGCGCCCGAACAAAAAGCTCCCGTTGCTTTCATCGACTCAGGTAAGACAGCGCCACTCTACGCAAACCCGGGCGGAGTCATAACGCAGGAGACTACGCTCACGTCCACCGACACGCTGGCATCCGTTGTGCTTGGCGAGGGCACCATCGCAAAGGACAGCGCCGGAAGCCCGCTCTCCTCAATCAGCATCGCCTCAATCGCCCCGGATGCACTTCCCGCAGCGCCACCATACGGCCAGGCAGTCATGATTGACGGGAGGGCCTATGAACTCGGGCCGGATGGGGCGACATTCTCCCCGGGGATTACCGTTACGTTCACCATCCCGCAGGCGCAGTGGGGAAAAGAGTATTCGCTCATGATGTACGACAAGGCAACCGGCACATGGTCTGAGGTCCCGGGTAGTTTCAATGCAAAAGACGGGACATTCACCGCCGTGCTGTCGCATTTCTGCTGTGTCGCGCTCTTTGAAAAGACCATTGGGCAGTCGGCGGTCCGGCAGACCACTCAAACCCCGCAACCGGAACCCGCCCGGCTTGCGCCAATCGTGACACCTTCTTCCCAGCCACCTCAGAATGCCCTCTCGATTGTATTCAGCATGGCTGAATGGATTTCAGGAGAGGCAGTGCACCGCAGCAGCTACCTGACCGCCCTTGCGATCATCTGCATTATTGTCCTCTCCATCATGCTCCTGTACCGGCGGCGGAATAATCCCTGAGAACAGGATCCAGCAGGCGGTTACTGGTACCGGGTTTCTGATACGTCTTTTGCAAGATCGTCCCGGATCTCCCGGAATATTCCCATTGCGATGATGAGGACCGGCGCAATCTCGATCCTCCCCAGCCACATGAGGGTGATGAAGAGCCACTTCATGGAGAGCGGGCTCTCCGGGCCGATGAACCCGACTGAGAGGCCGGAGTTACTGAGCGCTGAAACGATCTCGAAGACGACCTCGTCCAGCCGGAACGATGTGATGTAGAGATGGAGGGCGATGACCGTGGCAAGGAAGATGGTCAGCACGTAGATAACGATAACGAGCAGGTTCTTTGAGACTGCGAGGTTCGAACGCTCAACGGACAGGGTTCTCCCGCCAACCCGGAGGGGGACGAGAACGCGGCTGCTGACAAAGAACCGCCGGAACCACCATTTCACACCCTCGAAGACAAGCGCGAGCCGGTTGACCTTAATGCCACCGGCAGTGCTGCCCATGGCGCCACCAATGAAGACCATCATGGCAAGGATCGCAAGCGGGACGGTTGCCCAGTGGTGCAGGCTGGTGTTCTGGAGACCGCAGGTGGTCAGGCCTGAGACTGCGGTGAAGGTCCCCTGACGGACTGCCGAGAGGGGCGAGAGGTTGCTGAAGATAGAGAGATCGAGTGATATGAGTGCTGCCCCGATAACCGCAATCAGCAGGAGGATCCGGACGGTCTGGTCGCGGAAGATTCCCATGACCTTGCCATGGTACAGGAAGAGGAAGACCTTGAACGGGATGGAACCGGCAAACATCACGGGTATCAGGACTGCTTCGAGGGCCGCGTTGTTGTAGTACGCAAGACCTGTATCGTGGAGGGTGAACCCGCCGGTCGCGATGGTTGTCATAACGAGGTTTAAGGAGTCCCAGAGCGGGATTCCTGTCAGCATCACAAGACCCGTGAAGCCGAAGGTGAGGACGAGGTAGATCATCCAGAGCCTTCTGCTTGAAGAAGTTGTGGCAGAGACCAGTGCGTCTTCCCGGCCCTCTGCCCGGTACATCCGGAACAGGGAGACACGCGTCTTCGTGCGCAGGGAGATCCCAAACACGATGACACCGATGCCGCCCACCCACTGCATGAACGAACGCCAGAAGAGGAGCGTGTCCGGTGTCTGGTCAAGGGACGGGATCATCGAGAAGGCTGTACCGGTCCAGCCGGCCATGGCCTCGAAAACAGCATCCGTGTAGGACATGCCAAGGCCGAAGACGAACGGGAGTGCCCCTACAAAGGCGATGGCAAGCCAGGAGAGGGCAACCGCCGAGAGCGTTGCGGAGAGCGAGGGTTCTATGTCCTCGTGGGGGATATGGGATATCAAAAATCCGGTGGCAAGGAACACGAACGGGGCTGTTGCCATGGGGAGCAGGAGATCCCATTCGCCAAAGATCACAAGGATGAGAAACGGCAGGAGGGATACGATGCCTAGGAACTCGAAGATGAGTCCCATATCGTGCGCGATCATGGCAAGGTGCCGGGTCCGCTTCATCTGCTCTCCCAGCTGATTGGCACGGTAATATTGTTATGGGTATCGTTCCGGTGACCGCCACGCGGGCTGCCTGAGCACAATCATGCTTTTAATGCCCGGCCCCGAACAATAACTAACCGTCCATGTCCCTCATCAAAAATGAGCAGTTCCCGTTCATCCTCATGGTCATCCTGACCGTTGCCGCTATCATCCTTTTCTGGCCGGTCATGGACATGGTACTGCTCGGGGCATCGCTGGCCATTGTCCTCATGCCGGTCTTCCAAAGGCTCTTACACCACATCCGCCCGGTACTCTCGGCGGCCCTCATAACAATCGCGACATTCTGTGGGTTTGCTGCGGTGATCGGGTTCACCCTGTATGTCTTCTCGTCCTATGCCGGAACCCTGACCGGCATGTTCTTCGCGATAGCTGACTGGATCAATAACCCGGCAACCAGTTTTGCGGCCTTTGGCATCCCGCTCAACAAGGCTGGGATCATCAGCCTGCTGAACACTGGCAGGATCATGTTCACGGGCTACGAGGAAACGTTGATCGCAAACCTGAGTTACATCCTGTTCAAGGCGTTCATCTTCTTCTTCACGCTCTTTGTCCTCCTCCTCCATGGCGAGGAACTGAAACGGCGGATCATGGAGCATATGCCTGATTCCCTGAATTCGTACGTGACCCGGCTCTCCGACGTGACGGTCGATACCCTGTACGCAATCTATGTTGTCCAGGTTGCCATCGCGGTGCTCACCTTTTTCATCGCACTTCCGGTCTTCTGGCTGCTCGGGTACGGGGATGTCATCTTCTACGCGTTCTTTGCCGCATTCTGCGAGCTCATCCCGATTCTCGGGTCATCGATCGCGTTCCTCCTCATCGGCACGTACGCGCTGGTCATCGGGGATATCCGGGGCGTCCTGATCCTCTTCTTCCTCGGCTACATCGTTGTCTCCTGCATGCCCGAGATTTTGATCCGGCCGGTACTTGTCGGCCGCCGGGTCAGGATCCGCCCGGTCATCATGTTCATCGGGATCGTGGGGGGGCTCCTGACCATGGGTCTGGCCGGTTTCGTTCTTGGCCCGGTCATTGTCGTCCTCCTCATTACGAGCTACCGGATGTACGTGCAGGACAAGAAAGAGCAGGGCGCAAAGGATGTGCCCGGGGAATCGTGAAGAACGGCATCCATGCGATTGAAGGCTTTCCTGAAATACGGGAACCTGGACCAGGATCCCCATAGTTCCCTTAAAAGAGAAAGGATTATCCCTGAACCTGATGAGACGTATTGAAGCATGTCCGGGGACTCTTTTGCCATGCCCGATATCGTCAAATCGATGGGGCTGGTATTCGGTGATATCGGCACAAGCCCGATCTATGCCCTGACCGCGATCTTCCTCTTAATTCCCCCGACCCCGGAGAACGTGATGGGGATCCTCTCCCTGATCATCTGGACACTCACCATCCTTGTCACGGTCGAATACACCTACCTTGCCATGCACCTCGGGAAGAAAGGCGAGGGCGGCACGATCGTGCTGAAGGAGACGCTCCTCCCGCTCCTGAAGTCCGGCAACCAGGTGGCATTTGTGACCCTTCTTGCCATCATCGGGATCTCGCTTTTTATCGGGGACGGCGTCATCACGCCGGCCATCAGCATTCTCTCCGCGGTCGAGGGCATCCTGTTGATCCCGGGCTTTGAGGCAACACCCCAGACCTGGCTGATGATCATTGCCGGTGTCATCGCCATCTGTCTCTTCTCGTTCCAGTCCCGGGGCACCGAGAGGGTTGCCTGGACATTCGGCCCGGTGATGCTTCTCTGGTTCATCGCCCTTGCCGGCTTTGGCCTCATGGCACTCATCTCTTCCCCGTCTGTCCTTCTCGCATTAAATCCGCTCCTGGGAATCAGTTACGTTTTGAACCACGGTCTTGAAGGATTCCTCATTCTCTCCTCGGTCATTCTCTGTGCAACCGGAAGCGAGGCCTTGTTTGCCGATATGGGCCACCTTGGCCGGGAACCGATCATCAGGGCATGGTACTTCGTCTTCATCGCCCTTGCCCTGAACTACCTGGGGCAGGGTGCGTTTGCCATGACCCATCCGGAAGCAAAGAATATCCTCTTCGAGATGGTGTTTGCGAACCTGCAGATCGTGTACATCCCGTTTCTGATCCTCAGTATCGCAGCAACGGTCATCGCATCCCAGGCCATGATCTCCGGAATCTTCTCTATCGTGTACCAGGGCATCACCACCCGCATCATGCCGCTGCTCCGGATCGAATACACCTCACCCCAGCTCAGGTCGCAGATCTATATTGATGTCATGAACTGGATGCTCCTCTTTGCGGTCCTTTTCGTTATCCTCATCTTCCGGAGTTCCAACAACCTGACGCTCGCTTATGGTCTTGCCGTTGCCGGGGACATGGCGATCACCGGTATCCTCATCACGATGATTATGTTCCACCGGGGAGAGATTATCAGGACGCTCCTTGCAGCAGGTATCCTGATGATCAATTTCGCCTTCCTTGTCGCCACCTTCCACAAGATTCCCTATGGCGGGTACATCTCCCTCCTGATTGCCGTCATCCCGTTCTGCGTCATCATGATCTATGTCAACGGCCAGAAGCGGCTCGCGGATGCCCTCTCACCGGTGCCGCTGGATGAGTTCCTGCCAAAATTTACCCAGACTTATAAAACAGTCAACCGGATCTCCGGGTCAGCACTCTTCTTTGCGAGGGACTTCCGCAAGCTCCCCCAGTACATCCCCCGGATCATGTTCACGAACAACATCGTATATGATGACAATATTATCATCTCCATCATTCGTACAGAACAGCCCTTCGGCGTCACCTGGGGATTCACCCGGGAACTGACACCGGGGCTCTCCATCTTCGAGATCTATCTCGGGTACATGGAGATTGCAGATATCGGCCATATCTTAAAAGAGGCGGAGATCGACGAGAAGACGATCTTCTACGGCATGGAAGACATTGTCACCGTCCACGTTGTCTGGCGGATATTTGCGATCCTCAAGAAACTCTCCCCGTCCATGGTCCAGTTCTACAAGCTCCCTTCAGACCGGATCCATGGTGTCGTGACACGCGTGGAGATGTAAAAACGATAGTCCGATTGAGGTACTATGGCATTTTTTTCATCTGCCCTTACATGGTATTAGATGACTGTCGAAGATGACTGTCGATCGATTCCTGCCTGATTTCTCTTTGGCATTCGGCACACAATAATATGGTTTCCCTTCCCAGTGTACGTGGGCGTGGATATCCGAGTCTGGTCAAAGGAGCGGGATTTAGGGTCAGATGAGAAACTTCACGCAAAACCCGTAAAATACAGAAAATTAAACACGCGAGGATCGCCGAGCCAGGTCAAAGGCGATGGATTTAGGGTCCATTCCCGCAGGGGTTCGCCGGTTCGAATCCGGCTCCTCGCATTTTTTTGGAGCGTCACCCGACAGGACATAGGCCTGAAGGTGGTTCAGGTCCAGAACTTTTTCTATGAGGTCTGACATGAGCAGGAGGTTCAAAAAAAAGGTGATAAAGAAAAGTCGAAATATCCGAGAGGGCGAATAAGGTCGTGTCTTGGCCTTTCACCCGGCAAGGATTGCAGTATCAAGACGCTTCGAACGTGATCCCTTGGTCACCAGGATATGGGTTCCGGTGATCAAATTCCCCCTCCCAGATTTCATCAGGAATTCCATCTGGGAATGCCTCGCACCGAGGGGGATCAATAATTGTTGTGAAGTGCTTGCACTTGATACATTGTGGGGCGTCCATTGTCGTCATTTTTTCTTAAACTCCTTGATTTTTTGTTCCATCATGCGACCAATATCTTTGGCGATCGGGCGCGGATTCGGGTTATTGAGATACTCTGACCAGGCTTCAGCAATGAACTCCTTTTTGTTTTTCATTGCATAGACCGATAGTGCCTCCTTTGCTTTATCCTGACCCTGTTTGCATAGTGTTTTGTATCGGTCTATTACTTCATCCATGTCACTAAACCCATAGAGATCGTCGAGGGCATGTCCGAACTCATGATCTACCAGGGATTTGATCGTGTTACACCCCTTGGGATGGAATCCGATATCGATATTCCGCTGCAGCGTTGCTTTAAGCTTCTCCGGGTCGGTCCCCCCGCATTTTTTTGGAATACCCATTGCTCCGCATTGTTTTATAAATGGATTGCTGTCCGATCAATCCTGAACAGATTTCCCGTTTTAGCACAGAATGTGGCTTGAGCGGTTTTTAACCTCATATCACATATTCTTTGGGTTTATCAGAGACAGGTTCGTTCTTATGAGTGTCCGTAATGTCCGTGCGATAGACCAATGCCCCGACAAGGAATATGACAGGAACGCCGATGGGAACGACAAAACCTGCCGGACCATTAAGGAAGATACCGTACTGGAGAATGTCAGAAAGCAGAAAAAGGCACCCGCTGAATATGGTAAGAAGAGCGGAAGTTTTTACCCGCTTTGCCCTGTTTTCCATATGTGCGATGAAAAGCAGCACGGTTGCCATGATAATGATACAGGTTGCTGCAAATGCAATCGCCGCAGAAATCGCACTCTTTCCGGTAAGGATTCCGTTCTGGACATACAGGATGTCTTTGGAAAACACAATAAGGTTGTTTCCGAGATAGGTCTGCTGGTAACGGAAAAGGATCCATTGGATACCGGCACCAAGCCACTCCCCGATGATATAGATATTAACCGGGAGAAGAAAGAGGCTGCACTGGACAATCAATGGGAAACTGAGTCGCGGCTGCTTATCCATGATAATTGTCCTTTCTGACAAGTATAGAAATGATATGTATTACATATTGAGAGATGTGTTCATCGCTTGCTGAAACGGCCTGAATTGAAGGATTACATAGAGAATTGTTGGTGTTTTTACCTGATAAATTGGAAGTTCGTACGGTGCTATTAACAAAATTACCGAAAAAATTCGTACAATATCCACAATATATCATTTGAGTATAACTCATAGGTGAGAACAAATATTCTTAACAACCCAAAAGGGCGAAAAAAAAGATAGGGAGTTATACGTTGGTATCTTGGAGGATCTGGTCTGACCCGTCGCTGAACTTTCCAATAACCATAACCCGGGCTGGTTTTGATGTAGTGGTCGCGTTGACAAAGGATCCAAGGGTGTTCCCGAGGATATTGCTATTTGCATTAATCGTACCCGATGAATTGCCATAGTCTGTTGCACCATCAATGGTAACAATTCCATGGGTGAACGAGTTCGCATCTGCTCCGCCCATGTACTTAACAGTAACGCCACTTGCAGTGCGCTGTACTGTGGTCGAAATAACCTTGGTCTTCTGCACATTCCCGGCCATGCCGAACACAAACGCGGCGATAACTGCCGCAAGGATCACCGTGATGGCGACCATCAGGATAACGCCGATGACCGGTGATACTGCTTCATCATTCTTGGTAAATGCCATACGTTCAAACACCTTTTGAACATGCCTTATGCAAGGCATGACACTGTATAATCTTCTTATTTTTCATGTTTGTATTTATAGATAACCATTTGCAAAGCAATTAGAATACTAAACGGATTTCCAAACTGGCAGTAAATTTTCAGGAATTCATCGATTTTCTGATAACATTCCGGACAGATCGCCAAGTTCAGGAACAGTTCGGAATGCGATACTGCCGTGTTCGCATACAGTCCTGACTCAGGAGGAGTTAGTCGGCCCGAGGGTTATCGGGAAATCAGAAATAAAAAACCTGACCTCTTTTTGGCCATTAATGGGGTATATCCGATACGGGTCCAAAGACCGGAATGTTTCAAACTTAACCCCCTGAATTACGGGGATTTCGAGACTATCATGGGGGAACTGCAGATTCCGGTTGAATATTTCCTGCCCCGGAACCCACATGACGCATCCCGGCAAACATATGCATATCCCCGTTTTCATGGAAGGGCCGCTGCATAATAATGATATAGAAAACTTCCCGGAACGTTCAGGAAATACCCGGTCAGAAATCGTTCCGGGTCGGATCCAGCAGGATATCGTGAGATAGACCAGTAAGTGCAACAGCCCCGAGTGCACCGATTACGCCCTCACCCCCGATGAGCTGGATCCCGAAACTCTCGGCGGTTGCTTCTGTAATGGTTCTTGGGATTACCCGGGTCCGGACCATCCGGCCATATTCGCGGAGACCTTCAGGAACAACCAGTCCCTTCCGCACGGCAAGCCCCCATTCCGCGGACACCGATTCATCCGCAAGGAATTTCTGCGTCTTCTCAACCAGCGCTGCGTACCGTCCGGGCTGCACCGCAACCTCGATAAAACTTGCTGAGTTACCGGCGGTCTTCCGGAACACGGCAGGGTTGAGCATTGCTACATGATGGCTGATCGGGAGGACTCCCTTGATCCTGCTAACATGATTGAGAAGAGCCAGGGCGAGGGCGAATGTTGCACCACCCTCATGACTGTCGGTATCGTCAATACCGATTGTCACTTTCATCAGGGCCTGCGTGCAGACCCGGCCCTCAACAAGGTGCCCGTTATGCTGCGATTCGACATGCACCACCCCTTCCGCCCGGCCCATCATATCAGACAGGGAGTACGCAGGGCCACCGATGCATCGTATGTGCTGAACGATAAGGTCATTTTTGCGTTCAATCCCGCATACGCCGACAGCGGACTTCGGGAAAAGACCGATGGATAGTTCTGATGAACCAAGACTGCCGGATTCGCGGAGGAGGGTGCCATCCCGCTCAACACTGGTGAGCACCCCTCCGGCAAGTGCATGGTGGTGCCCGCAGAACGCAGCACAGGCTCCGCTCATGCAGTCATGATAGATCTCGACACAAGTATCATCAACCGTCGTGAAGATGCGCCGGCAGGTGCTTTGTGGAACTGCACTGATGGCAGCATACCGCGCCGGGCTCCTCCCGCGTTTCTCGCCTCGGAGGAGGACACATCCCTCGCGGAGGAGCCGGGTCACCCAATCCTGCGCTGTGCTCCTCGGGATACCGGCAGCCTTCTGGATATCGGTGACCGTAAAAAAGCCTTTGTCGAGCGTGAACTGGCGCATCAGGCGCAGGTAGTCCCTGCGGTGCTCAAGGACGCTGGACATGACAATCCCGGATAAAGAGAAGGTCGCCGATAATCGCGCTTGCTGTCTCGACCGACCCCGCCCCCCGTCCGATCAGGGTGATCTCCTTTGCCATGTCGGTTTCAAGCGTGAGGGCATTGAGCGTCCCCTGCGTAACAAGCGGGTGGTTCTTTTCCAGTATGCGGGGAGAGACTCGGAGTAAATTCTTACGGGGGATCGCTTCTGCGATAAGACGGATGGTGCATCCCTGTTCATCGGCAAGCTGTAGCGCGTCAGCAGTGAGGAGATCGATCCCGGTCCGGTCGACTGCATCGAGTTTTACCCCGTTCCCCCAGATCGTGTTTGCCAGGATCACGAGCTTGATGGCTGCATCAATTCCCTGGACATCATAGGTCGGATCGGCTTCCGCATATCCCAGTTCGCGAGCCTCAAGAAGGGCCTGTTCGTAGGTGAGCCCCTCGTGAGCCATCCGGGTGAGGATGAAGTTGCAGGTGCCGTTGAGAACTCCATAGATGGCAAGGATCTCATTTCCGGCAAGGCCGTGCTCAAGCACGTGCATGATCGGGATTGCGCCGGCAACCGTTGCCTCGTACCGGAACTCCACACCATTCTTTCTCGCGAGCTCTTTGAGTTCCTTGTAGTACAACGCAACCGGGCCCTTATTTGATGTGACCACGTGCTTCTTCCGGTTCAGTGCAGCCCGGATATATCCTGTTGCAGGTTCTCCCGAGAGCGCGTTGGTCGGGGTCACCTCTATCAGGGCATCATACTCCGCCTTTGCCACAACATCCGCTGCAGTGACTCCCGGGGTTCCGCAGGATCCGGTCTTTTTCTTGGTGGCAAGGACGGAAACAATATCGATACCCGCATTATTGATGAGACCGCTCTTTGAGTCTGCGATCCCGGTGATGGTGAGCCCGAGGTCTTTCTTTGCAATCATCTCGGCCGCGCCGCGGCCGACAGACCCGAGACCAATAAGCGCGACTTTCATGCTATCTCCTCCAGCGGCTCGATCATCAGCAGGTTCTTCTGCTCCGACACCTTCCGGAGGATTGCCAGTGCAGACTCCATATCGTTCTTACTAAGGGCCTTGATGGTGATGCGCGATGACGATCGTTCATTGACTGCGGGCATGCTCATCGAGAGCTCGCTCACTTCCGCATAGCCGGTGGAGTCAATCCGGCCGACCGTGTCCGAGAGATCAGTATGCATCAGGTGGCCGATGATGATGACAGTACGCTTGTACAGAAGGCGTTCCCGGTCAATGCGCTGGATGTGGACGCCCTGTCCTTTCAGGATGGCAGTGAGGTTCTCCAGCCTCCCTTCCGGCAACTCGAGTACTATCTGGACATTCAGGGTTTTTTTGTCCTGATCCGGCTCACGCTGGTGGATGACGGCGATGATATTGCCGCCAACGTCGGAGATCGGCTTTAACGCTGCCACCAGTTGGCCTGGCGAATCCTTCATCTCGAGTTTCATGGAGACCTGCAACTATTCCACCTTCCCAGTAGTAGATCGCCGCAAATGATAAGCCTTTATTTTAATTGCCGCGGATCCTTTCAGAGATTGCGGAGTTTTTTATCCACTTTCTCGAAAAAGTTCCTTTTCACATCGACAAATTGTGCCGGAACCGGGGATCTCTGGATGTGAATCTGGCTGGACGTGCCAAGATCGATCGTCTGCTGGCCGTCAAGGACCAGCTTGGCCGGCTTGGCACTCTCGAGCCGGATCTCAAGCCGCCTTCCCTCGCTGATGAGGTGGGGTCTTGACGAGAGCATATAGGGTGCCAGCGGAACGAGCAGGAATCCCTGGATCCGTGGATCAACGATCGGGCCACCGGCACTCATAGCATACGCGGTAGAGCCGGTGGGTGTGCTGACCAAAAGTCCGTCTGCCCTGAACTGCTCAGCCACAACGCCATCAATAATGATTGAGAACCGCAGCATCTTAGCGGGACGTGTCGTTACAATCAGGGCTTCGTTTAAGGCGGTTCCGAGAGGTACCCCATCCTTTGCAAGCGAGATCCGCATTCGTTCCTCAACGGTAAAGCCATGAACGAGATTACGAAGGAACGGCAGGGCATCGGCCGTTTCGAGATCAGCAAGGAATCCCACCTCGCCCCAGTTGATGCCAAGAACGGGAACCGGGCTGCCGAGCTGCTGGATGGTCCGGAGGATCGTGCCATCCCCTCCGATGACAATGACAATATCCGCATCAGTTTCGGCAAGGCGGGGGCCTGATTCCCCTACTGCAATTGCAGTATCGTGATCGAACTCTGCCGGACAACTTGCTTCTGATAGTGTTGCCCGTATGCTGCGTGCAAATGCAAGTGCCTCGGCATTGTCAATACGGGAAACGATCACGGCTTTCATTGTTTTCACCTCAGGTACTCTATCACTTTATGGTGCAGGACACCGTTCGTCGCAACAATGCACCGCCCCACCGTAACTTCCTCCGGAAATGAGAGGTTCCTGCCATCCATGTCAGACACTTTTCCCCCGGCCTCACTGCACACCAGCATGCCCGCAGCTGCATCGGTCACCCGAAGTGTCCCGCGCAGGTCTATGAACCCATCTATTCTCCCGCACCCTACATAACAGAGCTCAAGCGCTGATGCCCCGAGCAGGCGCCACCGACGGATCTTCTGGCCGAGATGGAACACACGGGTGGGATCAAACTTCCTGCCATAGACGCTCAGGGCACATTCATCGAGATTGGCCACGGTCGAGACCCGTATGTCCTTTCCGTTGCACTGCGCGAACTTTCCTTTCTCAGCGGTAAATGTTTCGCCACTTGAAAGGTTGCGGACATACGCTTTCCGGACAATCCCCTCCGTTGCATAGGCTAGGGAAAGTGCGTAAAACGGGATGCCTGCCACGGCATTGAAGGTCCCGTCAACCGGGTCCAGGAACAGGGTCCCCTCCGGGCCATCGAAGGCTACTTTACCCGCCTCCTCGCTGATAAGCAATGAACAGAGAGGATTCTCTCTGAGGTACTCCATGATGCTGTCTTCAGCAACCTGATCAATCAGTTTTGTTGGTGTCCCGTCAGCCCCCATACGAACAGTCCGGCCTCCCTCATGGGTACAGACAAGGCTGCTGATACTTGATTCAACCAGTCCTGCCATCTGGTTGCATGCAGAGAAAAAATCACTGTTCATATAAGGACGATTCCCAATACTCCTGAATCCTGCGCTGTATTTATGTAATGCAACAGAGATAAAATAATAACGCGTTTACTAATAAACCGGAAATCAGGAGTGAACAATGAAGGAACAGACAGAAATCGGAAAGATTAAGGAAGGCAGATATATCGTTATCGATGAGGAGCCCTGCAAGGTCGTCGGGATCGCAACATCAAAGCCCGGAAAACACGGTGCAGCAAAGGCACGTATCGATGCCGTGGGAATCTTTGACAGTGTCAAGCGTTCGATTGTATCACCGGTATCAGCAAAAACCTATGTGCCTGTTGTCGAAAGGAAGAGCGGGCAGGTCCTCTCCATCGCAGGGAACATGGCCCAGCTCATGGACATGAAAGATTTCTCCAACTTCGAGATCACGATTCCGGAAGACAAGATGGGAACCATCGAAGTGGGAAAAGAGTACATGTATATCGAATCAATGGGCAAGAAAAAGTTTGATTAACTCTTTTTAAAGACGGTCTCAAAAATTAAATTCATCCCATTATTGTTGAATATTACGCTATCAGATACTGGTTATTTATGTTGAAGTTTTCCTGATGATGAATTAATATTGGCCGATATATCGGCTCGGCACTTTAATCTTCATGGAATAGGAGTTCAATCCTTTCGCGGTGAATATGAAATAATAGTTACGCTGCCCCTCATAGAATTTCTCTGTCCACGGGCGGGGATCAACCGGTGTTACATCGGGAGTGACTTGTGACGCATATTTGCTGGTGCGAGTTGGATATTCACCACCTTCGGGTTCATTTCCCAGCCATAAATCGAGGTCAATTCCCCCCGGCGGGGTGATTGTCCTGACAATACGATTGGGATCATCGCCATCCATGACTTGGATCATAAATTCGGGTTTTACCGTCGAGTATGAGCCTTCGATCCCGCTGTGTGCGATTCCGGAACCAGCCGTTGGAGTAATTTCAAATTTACTCTGGGTAAGCTTCGTTGCCGGCTCGACGGTATACTCCAGTTCCCAGTATGGGAACGGTATATACATGGTTTTTGTGGTTCCGCTGGCGCCCTGCGAAGAACCCAGCGTAGCAAAGGTTGTCATATTCGTATCAAGTGACGATACATTGATCCGTGTTGCCTTCAATTCTGATTCATCTGTAGTGAGACCATATGTTGAGGGATCAACAAATACAACCGTCTGTACAGCTCCCGGGTTCCAAGTTGGCAATGATGTGGGTACAGATGTTGGCGGAGTAGTAACAGAACTTACTATGATGGGTGTCATCAGAGAGGGCATATGTTCGGGCATGGTGGTGATTTCAAGGGTGGTGACAGGTAAAGGAATGCCTGTTTCAAGGGGTTGACCGGTAACAACGGGCTTGATTACCAGTGCTATGACCAACACAAGTGCCAGCGCGGCAACAAGATACAAGACGTCCTTTTTATCCACAGATACCCGCCAGAGTGAATTTGCTTTTACCGGTTTTATTTCCTGTTAATCATTACATAATTTATGGTACGCTCCATTCTGGAAAAAAAATTGTCTGCTTTTTTACAATACTGATTTCATGAACAGAAGAAAACGTTTCATGCTGTGTTGATATTGTTGTCTTATGATCACTAATGACGAAAAATCCGATTATCGGGAAAGGGCATATGAAGACTAAGGATTTGCACCCGATTGCTTCAAAAAAAATCACAAATTAAGAAAAAGGTGATCCGCGCAACGGCAAAACTATTTATACTATTGAAACGTTTTATCAAACATGGACTCTGGAATATCCCAGTGTCCGAATGAAACGAAGGTGAAACATGAGATCCTTTGAACAAAATGACGAGGGATTCACCGGCCTTGAAGCAGCGATTGTGCTGATCGCATTCGTTGTTGTCGCGGCGGTATTCTCTTATGTAGTACTTGGCGCCGGGTTCTTCACAACCCAGAAGGCGCAGGAGACCGTGCACACGGGTGTTGCCCAGGCCACATCCGCTGTTGAACTGTCGGGACCGGTTATGGTTCAGGCAAATACTGATAGCAATTCGGTCAAGAACATCACGTTCTATCTCCAGCTTGCTGCAGGTGGAAATGCAGTTGATATTACCAAGATTGGATATACGGTTAGCACACCTGCAATGATGAAAACTGTACAGGGAACAGACTCAAACGTAGTAAATATTACGTGGTTGAAGATAATCCAGACTGGTAACCTTCTTGAACCCCGGGAAATGGTCCTTATCGACTTAGGCACTGAAGGAATGGGATTTGATAGCACCTCAATGAAAGTGAATGACAAGGTAACTGTCGAGGTCAAACCTCCGATCGGTTCTTCACTCCCAATCACCAGGACCCTGCCGGCAGCATTGAATACTCCGAACTGGTATGAGGTTTATTGAGGATGGTGAAAACAATGAAAAATCTGTATTCTGAAGATGCATTCACCGGCCTTGAAGCCGCAATCGTTCTGATTGCATTCGTTGTGGTGGCCGCGGTGTTCTCGTACGTCGTACTGGGTGCCGGATTCTTTACCACTCAGACTGCACAGGCCACCGTCCACACCGGTGTTGCCCAAGCCAGCTCAAGTCTTGAGATTGTTGGTAATGTTATGGGCATCGCTGTTGACCCAGCATCCAACCGTCTAACATTTATCAATACCAGCGTTGCCCTCACAGCTGGTGGGACAGCAATGGATCTTACTCAAATGGTTATCTCTTATTCCGATTCCAAGGGAGGGCGAATTGCAAGCATTCCCAATGCTACTGCTGGAATCGCAGAATGTGAAGCTGACACCATCTTGAGTGCGAATCACGATGCTGCTGATAATCGGTGGTGCGTCTCCCAGAAGATCAATGATCTTGGCACAAACAATAACCTGCTGGAGCCCAATGAAATTTGGGTACTCAGTATTGGTATGCCTCCGACAGCACAAATAAATCAAAAGATTACTGTCAACATGCAGCCCGCAGTTGGTGCAGTTCTTCCAATAACAAGGACTATTCCTGGTGGACTCAACTACGTTCAGGCAATTTATTAATCTCTCTTTTTTTATGAAATCCTGCGATTTCTGTTGATTTTCTCAATATATTATTACAAGCTGCAGAAAAGCGCCTTCTATCTTTGTTATTATGAACCGAGTACCGCAATTATCGCTGTTTTCCCTGTAAGAATCTTTATTAATTACCAATCTAATATAACGATTGGATAGTTTATGGCGGTTAACCAGTCTCAGGTAGACCACATCATCACTGCAGCCTCCGAGGACGATCCGGAAGTCAAGCTCCAGAACCTTGAGAGGGAGGTCGACCTGATCAAGACATCCATCAAGCGTCTCTTAATGGACATCCGCGAGCGGATGAACGAGATGGAGAATCCCTTTACTATTGTTGCCAGTTCAGGAGGAACAGCCAGCGCAGGCGCGACCGCTGAAGGCGGTTCAGATGCTGAAGAAGCTAAAAAATCCGCCCTTGAAGCCCGCGAGGCAGCGCTGGATGCCCGCGAGTCTGAGATGGATGCAACCCAGTCAAAAATAGAGGCAGAGAAATCAAAGGAAGAAGCCGAGAAAAAGAAAAAAGAAGCAGCCGCAAAAACGGATACTAATCATGCAGGCACTGATGAGAAGAAAGCGCTTGATGAGCAGATGCTTGCCCTTTTACGTTCCCAGGTGGGAGTACCCCATAAACCCGTTACTGCCACGTCAGCACAGGCCGCCGCCAATGAGAAACTCCGGCTTCAGAAAGTGTACAAGCTCTTCAAGTGGACACACAACTCGGTCAAGAAATTCGGGCATGACCGGCTTGAGATCATGCTTGAGTCCTACCGGGTCATGGGATATATATCCCGGGAGTCCGCCGATGAGATCCGGGAGATCTCCCGCCTGATGCCGGCTAACCTTGGCGAGGAACATGAAGTCGGGCCGGATGAGTTCGTTTCCGAACTCTATGCCCTCAACCGGATCCTCACCCCCAATGATACATCCCTTGACCGGGATATGATAGAAGTCATGATGGAGCAGCGCCATGATGCTCCCACGGGAAAAAGAATGAAAAGCGAAGACAGGATTGACCTGTCCAGTATACCGGTCCCGGAAAAAAAGTCCTCCTCAAAAGACCGGGAAAAAGACGAAGAGTGGATGAACCTTCCGGACAGGATATAATCAATGTCGGCTGAGACGTTCACAACCGCTATGTTCCTGATAACTGCTGTCATAGCCGCGGGTGTGCTCGTCAATGCGGTTTTCCCGGTTGTGTACAATATGGCCGGAACATTTTCCTCTGCCACTCATGAATCGGATGAGCGACTCAGGACTGATTTCAAGATTGTGACATATACGGCTCAGAAATCCGGGACTAACGCAAATATTTGGCTGAAGAATATTGGCAGCTCAAGAATATCGATGAGTGATTTCACAAACCGGTCTGATGTCTTCTGTGGCGAGGTCGGTAAATTTCAAAGACTGACATGGGTATCATCTAATCCCACTTCAGGTCAATGGACAAATGTGAATTATGATTCAAATAACAATAACTACTGGGATCCCGGTGAAACAATTCAGGTAACTGCATATACTACGATTCCACCGAATAATGCAGTATACTTCCAATTCATCCTTCCCAGCGGCGTCTACCGTACCGTTGAATTCAATCCCGTGGACTGATTCAACATGGCTGTTGCAGAGATTATTGGATCGGCAGTCGGAGTTCTCCTCCTTGTTGTTGTTGCATACTTGCTTGTTGGCGGTACACTTTCAACTGCTGAAACCGTTGTGGCAGCGCAAAAGGATATTACCCTTCTTCAGGAAGCCCGGTTGGGAACAAAGATTGATATTTCTGATATATCAGGACCCGTTGGCGGTTTAATGAACTTCACGGTATCAAACAATGGAACAACGAGCATAAATGATATGCAACATATGGACGTTATCCTCTTCGACCAGACCAATGGATATAGGTATTATTATTATGCCAAAAACGATTCCTATCCCCTTGAAAGCCTGGATCCGAAAGACCTTTTCGAATACGAATGGACAGATACGACATACACCAATGATTACATCCATTATCGGCAGTTGGATCCGGGCGTTACCATGAAAGTAGAGGTAAAGTTACCTACAGATACAAAACCAGTATCGATACAGGTTATTACCAGTAATGGCATCTCTGCGTACAAGAATGTTAATGTTCCATGAGGAGACATATCCATGGCATCCATTTCCGATCTGATGGGAGGCGAGGACCGGCAGATTATCTCCACCGGTAACAGCGAACTCGACAAGAAGATCGCTGATGGTCTTCCCCTTGAATCCCTGACTCTCATCGAGGGGGAGAACGATACCGGGAAGAGCGTCCTTACCCAGCAGATCATCTG
Organism: Methanoregula formicica SMSP; assembly: GCF_000327485.1. Classification (NCBI taxonomy): domain Archaea; kingdom Methanobacteriati; phylum Methanobacteriota; class Methanomicrobia; order Methanomicrobiales; family Methanoregulaceae; genus Methanoregula; species Methanoregula formicica. The sequence goes on from NC_019943.1 coordinate 1,462,173, forward strand.
GGGTGCCATGAAACAGGGACTCTCGGTTGACCTGTTTACCACGGAAAACACCAGTAAGAGTTTCATCAAGCAGATGGAGTCCATGAGTCTTGACATCTCCGAATATTTTGCCTGGGGCTATCTCAAGGTCTTCCCGCTCCACGTAGTCGGATTTGAGTGGAAAAAGGAGGAGATGGAGGGCATCCTTTCACATCTCGTCACCCATATCCAGCAGAGCAAATCCCAGGTCATCATTGTCGATTCCCTTACCCTGTTCACCGAATATGCAGAGACCGACACCATCCTGACCTTTTTTACCAACTGCAAGTCACTTGTCGATCATGGAAAAACCATCCTTGTCACCCTCCATACCTATGCATTCGAGGAAGACACGCTCGTGCGGATCCGCTCCATCTGCGACGCCCACCTGAACATGAAGAAGGCCCTGGTGGGCGACAAGTATGTCATGGTGATGGAGGTCATCAAGGTCCGTGGCGCACGTAAGACCACCGGAAACCTTGTAAGTTTCGAGGTCCACCCGGGGTATGGGATGAAAGTTATCCCGATGAGTTTTGCGAAGGTCTGATATGGGAACGCTCTCCGTTGCAGTCAACCTCCCGTTCAAACCGGAACCGGTTGACACGACCATCGATTTTTACCGGGACATTGAGTCCAGCGCACTCTACAAGATGCTTCCGGCAAATGCCAAGGAGTACGTGAAGGCAAGTCCCCACCTTCTGGAATATCTGCATACCTTCCCGGTGAACACCTACGGGATCCCGCTCTTCCTCTCGGAGTTGAAAAAGGATCTCCGCTCGATGAAGAGCCCGAACATCATCTACCCGGTCAACGAGACTACATTCGTTCATATTCTTCCCGATCCGGATGATGTCAGGAATTACTATATCCCGATCGAGCCATCGTTCCTGCACAGCGTCAGCCAGATGATGCCGGCCATTGAGACAAAACTCATCGACCTCATCGACGGGCTTGAGGAAGATCCGATCAGCGATAAAGAACGGGCCGAAGTCATCAAGAAGATGCTGGCCAACGTTGCCGTGATTAAACCCAAGAATGTAGATATCACACAACTTGTTGGTTCAGGCCCCGGGCAGCAGGATCTCAAATCAAAGATCACCACCTTCCTTAACACGGACTTCTCCGCAAAGGATAAAATGAGCAAGGTAAAAAAGAAGTTCCAGGTCCCCACGACACCGGACGGGAAAGTTATCCTCACCGATCAGGAATACCGTGCCATCGAGTACCTTCTGGTCCGGGACAAGATCGATATGGGGGTCTTAAAACCCTTCCTTTCCGACTCCTATATTGAAGATATCTCTTGTGATGGTGTAGGCCCGATCTTCATTGAGCACAAGATCTTCAAAGGCTTAAAATCCGTTATTGAGTTCAAGATCTCCAGCGAACTGGACGAGTTCGTTGTAAAGATGGCAGAACGGATCAAGCGCCCGATCACCTATCGTAACCCGGTTGTCGATGCAACCCTGCTGGATGGTTCCCGTATCAACATCGTGTACGGTACTGCCATCTCCCGACACGGGAGCAACTTCACCATCCGTAAAGTGAATGAGATACCACTTTCGATCCTCAACATTGTCGAGAGCGGGGGTATAGACTATATCGCTGCAGCATACCTCTGGATCTGTGTTGAGTACGGGATGTCTCTTTTTGTATCGGGTGAGACTGCCAGCGGGAAGACAACGCTCCTGAATGCTATCACCACTTTCATTCCCCCGGAGAACAAAATTGTCACTATCGAAGATACGCCCGAACTGAACGTGCCCCACCGGAACTGGATCCGCGAAGTGGCACTGGCAAAAGGGAAAGGCGAAGGAGGTGGGGCAAGCGGTGAAGTCTCCATGTTCGACCTGCTGAAGGCAGCTCTCCGTCAGCGTCCCAACCAGATCCTTGTCGGTGAGATCCGTGGTGTCGAAGGGGCAGTTGCATTCGGTGCCATGCAGACAGGCCACCCGGTGATGAGCACGTTCCACGCTGCATCCGTCGAGAAGCTGATCCAGCGTCTCTGCGGGGACCCCATCAATATCCCGAAGACCTATGTCGACAACCTCAACCTTGTCGTCATCCAGAGCGCGGTCAAACGCCCCGACGGTAACCTTGTGCGCCGCATGATCAGTATCAACGAGCTTGTAGGATACAATCCCGAGACACAGGGTTTCACGTTCGTCCAGATGTTCACCTGGGAGCCGGTATCGGATACGTTCGTCTGGTCCGGCAAAGGCAGTTCCTTTTTACTGGAGAACAAAATTGCCACCATGCTCGGTATCCCGGACAGCAGGAAAGCCGAGATCTACCAGGAAGTTGAGAAACGGGCAAAGATCCTGGAACGCCTTCATAAGGCAGGGTACACCAAGTTCTGGGACCTGTTCCACATGATGACGAAGATCAAGAAACAGGGACTCCTGACAATCGGTGTCTGAAATGGCTGAGCCCGATGCCGGCCTGAACCCGGATGACGTCAAGGGCGGGAAGCAGGTCCCGTTTGCCAATGCGATTGAGGGAATCAAGGAGCGGGTATCCCAGATCACTGAAGACAAGAAGATGAGTGCCGACCTGCTCTTCATGAATACGTACATGGCCTCTCTTGCCCTTGCCGACGCATCGCGGCCCGAGATCTTCACCTTTGCGGCTAACCGGAAAGAGTACATCTCGGCAAAATACATTGCAAAAGTGGACATGTTCGTGAAAAAATGGAGTTACAGTTACGCTGAGGCACTCAGTATCCAGGCGGAAAGAATCAAAAATCCCATGCTCCAGAGTATGCTCAACCGGTACGCCAACGCCATCGAATCCGGTGTACCTGATGACGATTTCTTAAAGAACGAATTATCAACCGTGCGGAGCGTTTACCGCAGCCAAGTTGAGGCGGGCCTTGAGATGGTCCAGAAATGGGGAGATGCCTACATTGCCATGCTCCTTTCAGGGACGGTCATCTGTGTCACACTCATGATCTCGATCGCTATCTATAATCCCACGGGCCTCGAGACAACGTTATACACCGGGTATGGCATCATCCTTGCAATTGGCGTTGGGGGAAATTTTCTGATGTATACCTCTGTTCCTGATGATCCCAAGGCCCATGGCCTGACCGTACACCAGTCAAAGGAGCAGCAGACCATCCATGCCATGGAGCGGATCATCATCCCGATTGCCATTGTCGCGGTCATTCTCCTCTCGCTCGTCGGGGCGAGCGCCGCCATGATCTATATCCTCATCGGGATCCTGCTTGCACCGTTAGGCATTATCGGGTATATCGATGACAGCAACATCACCATGCGGGACAATGATTTCTCCACGTTCGTCCGAAGCCTGGGTGCTGTTATGGGAGGGCAGGGAACGACCGCAGTCCATGCCCTCAACACCATTGACAAGAAATCCCTCACAGCTCTTGAACCCCTGGTGAATTCGGTCTATTCCAAGATGAACCTGGGCCTTGACGATAAACAGATCTGGGATAAGTTCATCGGCGAGTCCGGCAGCAACCTCATCTACAAGTATCTCAATATCTACCTCGATACGATAACACTCGGCGGCCCCCCGGACAGTATCGGGTCCATTGTCGGTGCTTCCATGCTGGAGCAAACACTTCTTCGGGAGAAGAAGGATATGCACGCCCGCAGTTTCCTGATCCTGCTGATAGCGATGCATGCCGCCATGGCCGGGATATTTGTCGCTCTCTACCGCATCATGGTCGTCCTTACGGGATCGGTAGGTAGCATGATGGAAAAATTCGCCCAGGAGCAGGCAGCAGCCGGGGGAACTGCCAGTTCCTCACTCAGTTCCTCAATGGGTGGTTTAAGCATGTTCACCAATTTCCCCGAAGCTGAGATGGGCGCATTTGTCGTTATCTCCCTGACCATCATCACGCTGTCCAACATCTTTGCAGCACGGTTTGTTGGGGGCGGGGATCGGTATATGTTTTATTTCTATGGCGCCATATTCTGTACTATAACCGGCCTTGTACTGCTGGTCGGCCCCATATTTGTCGGAATGTTCTTCAGTCCCGAGGGGCTTGCGGCAATGGCTTCTGCAGGAGCAGCTTCAGGGACGACAGGGATCTGACATGAAAGAAAGTGTCCGCAGGATAGTAATGCTTTGCACCATCCTTACCTTCGGGCTTGTCCTCATCTTCTTTGATGTGACCCTTATCCAGCTCCTGTTCATGATGATCGTCCTTGTCATAGTCCTGCCATTCCTGATCGGTGTCGTGACAGTTGATGAGATCCGGACTAAACTTGCCGGAAAGTCCGGGTTCCTGAAACGCTTGGACGAGATGAAGTTTTTTGAAAAATCCGCTCCGGCAAAAGGCCAGAAACCACCGGTCAAAGCAGCTGCTCCAGCGCAACCTGCGAAGGCAGAATCAAAAAAGATCCCGGAAAAGACCGGTGGTTTTGGATCCCGGATAAAATCAGCGTTCTCTTCATTCGGGTCTCTTGGCACCGTACTTAAAGAGAGGAGCAAACGGGGTCGGAAAGTAGAAGATATCAACAAGATGCTCGATAAGACAGTAAGCGAGAAAGTCCCTGCGCCCACCACTACACCCGTCCCTGCAATGCAGCAGGCTGCTCCGGGAAGTGCATCCCTTCCGTCACCCGGGGGTGTGGGAGGCCTGCCTGCGGATGCGGGTGATGACACCCTGCTCTCCCTTTCAAGCGATGAATTCGATGCCGGGCTTCTCGACGGTCTGGACGATGACTCCCCCCCGCAAATGCCCGAGGAGATCATACCGGAAGGGCCCACCAGCGGATCCGCAGCAGACCTCCCGGCACCTGAACTCTCTCTTCCATCAATGGCTGAAGACAGTCCTTCTTCTGATGCTGGCGGAGGTTCACTTGATGAATTCGCCGGACTTGAAGGGAGCGGGGGACTTGATGCTGAATTTGGCGATCTCGACAACCTCAGTCTCGATGATATCGATGTTGATGACGATATGGGGGGAGAAACATTCCCTTCAGCTGCAGCCTCAGAAGAGGCTCCTCCTTCCGGAGCCAGTGCCGGACCTGCCCCTTCTGCAGCACCAGCCGCGGGTGCCGAACCGGTCAAGACCGCCTGGATAGCATCCGATGCCCCGGCAGGTGCAGATATGCTCAGTGAAGACCAGATCGGGGTCCAGTCCGATATGGCTTCGTTTGCCAGTGGTGCCGGTGGAACCGATGAGGATCTTCTCAGTTCCATAGCTTCCGATGTCAAGACGGTCAAGAAAGAGAAGGACCTTAGTCTCCTCAGGGAACTCAAGGACTTCAAAGCACCGGCAAGCCAGATCGAGGACGAACTCAAGGGCATGTTTGACCAGATCAGTACAGCACCTGCAAAGAAAGACAAGGACAAAACTGGACCGGATGGAATAAAATAAACGCCGGAACAGCAGTAAACGTATAAGGCAATTTTATATCAGCACTCAAGTCCATGAGGTCCCCATGAAAGAAGTCCCGGCAAAAGTTGAACATAATAATACCTGGGTTGTCGTCAAGCTCGGCGTTGCTGAAGACCGGATTGTCATCCCGGCACCGGTCAACAAGGAGATCCTCTACAAGACAGTCGTCGATGTTGCGGAGAGGAAGAACATCCTTATCGTTACTGCTAAAACGGACACCGAGATTGTTGCAAAGATCCTCTCTGTTGATAAGGTCCTTGCTATCCTGAAGAAACTGATTTTAGGCTCCTGCAACGCCTACCGGCTGATGGCGTATTTCATGTCACCGGCTATCCGGGGCGGCGTGATGATAAAGGACGCCCAGTGGGAGAAAGGGAGCGTCGTCGTCGTCCACTCCGGGATCTGGTTCGTCGGTGCTGCAAAACAGGTCTGTGTCCCGGTCACCGAAGTTGCTGCAATCGAACTGACCAAGCGGGAAGTCCAGGGTAAACCCACGGATGTCGTCAGGATCGATCACCTTGAATCCGGTGAAGTTGTCTCCAGCCTTGTTCTCTGCCCGCTCTCCACGCTTCAGGTCCTGTATAATTTCTTAAAAGAGACTACAAAGAGCATGGACATGAAAGGCACCGAGCTTGACGGTGTCGATCAGCAGGTGGCCATGCTCATCTACTCCGGGATGGACTCGCATGCAATCGAGAATATGCTCAACATCCCCCACAAACAACTGGATGCCATCTATGACAAGATCTTAAAACTGGGCCTTGCCGAAGTTGTAACAATCCGGCGGGAAGTCCAGCTGACTACAAAAGGCGTCCGATATATCTCCGATGCAACAAAATCCCAGACAAACTGATTTTTTTCTCTTTTCGCTGCTCCCATACTGTTTTATGTAATGATCTCTTAATCAGATATTTGATCGTCAATGGGAAAGATTCTGATCGTGGATGATACCCTCTTTATGAGAACCCTTCTTAAAAACATCCTGTTCTCCGGCGGGCATACTATCGCCGGCGAAGCAGGGGATGGGGAAGAGGCCGTTGCAAAATACAAGGAACTGAAACCGGATCTCGTAACCATGGACGTCGTGATGCCCAAAATGAACGGTATTGAAGCGCTCAAAGGGATCAAGGCAATTGATCCCAATGCCCGCGTTGTCATGTGTACCGCCGTGGGACAAGAACAGATGGTGAAGCTTGCCATCAAGAGCGGTGCAAAAGGATATATTGTAAAACCGTTCCAGGCCCCAAAAGTACTGGAAGAAGTCAAGAACGTCCTGGCATCCTGACGATATGGTAAAGCTGCTGATCGTTGATGATTCCGTGTTTATGCGCACGGTCATCCGGGATATGGTGACAAAGGATCCGACCATTGAGGTAGTGGGAACAGCCTCGAACGGTGTCGACGCCCTGGAGAAGATCCAGAATCTTGAGCCGGATCTTGTGACGCTTGATATTGAGATGCCCAAAATGAACGGCATCCAGGTACTCGAGGAACTTAAAAGGCAACGCAAGCGTCCGAAAATCCTGATGCTCAGCACACTCACGTCAGAGGGAGCTGAAATGACAACCCGTGCTATCCGCCTCGGGGCAGACGATTTCATGCTCAAACCCAAGGACATTCCTCATGTCCGGGTGATTGGCGACGAACTGGTCACGAAACTGAAACATCTCGTTACCCTTCCAGCGTTACCTGCGGTGCACAGGGCCTCCCCCACTACCGGACCTGCATCACATGTTGTCCTGATTGGATCATCTGCAGGAGGACCCCCGATGCTCGACACCCTGCTCGCTGCCATCCCTCAGGACATTCCTGCTGGCATCGTTGTCACCCAGCACATGCCTATCGGGTTTACTGCAGCGCTTGCAGAACGGTTCAACCGGATCGCTTCCCTGCCGGTGAAGGAGACAGAGAACGGGGATATTGTTGAGAATGGCAAGATCCTGCTTTCAAAGGCCGGGGTGCACACCATTATTAGTAACGATATGGACGCGAACAAGACCCGGCTGGGAAAGATCATCCATTCGAACACGGCCCCCCTCCATGGCGTGAGGCCTGCTGTTGACAAGACCTTCGAATCCGCGGCGAAGGTTTATGGAAAGAATATCGTGTCGGTAATCCTGAGCGGGATGGGGAACGATGCCGGCGCCGGCGCACAGGCCATCAAGGAGGCCGGGGGAACCAGCCTCCTTTGTGATGAGAAAGACTGTCTGGTGTATGGTATGGCACGATCTGCAATCCAGAAAAATGCTGTCGATAAGGTACTGCCGCTCGCAAAACTCGCTCCCGAGATAGAACGGCTGGTACATCAGATGGAGGCTGCCAATGTCTGAATTTGAGGCGTATCGCGGGCTCTTTGTTGCTGAGTCCAGAGAAAACCACGAGAACATGGTAAAGAACCTTCTTATTCTCGAGAAGGGGTCAAACCAGGACGCAATTGACGAGATTTTCCGGTCTATCCATACACTGAAAGGGGCATCTGCTTCCATGGGCTTTGCCGACATGGAACGCCTCTGCCATGCAATGGAGGATATCTTCCAGCTTATACGGAGTGGATCTGCGGAGATGTCCCAGGACCTCGGGAATCTCCTTCTTGCCTGCTCAGACATGCTGGAGCAGATGATCGACGATGTTGAAGGGGGTGGCGATTCCTCCTCACTCAACCCGGACGACCAGGTCCAGTCCCTCAAGGAGTGGCTTGAGAAACTTGGTGGAGGAAAGAGCAAGGATACGAAAAAGCCGGTACAGGCTGACCATGCGCCCGCTGCCGACACAGATGCAGCATCGTCATCTGCTCCTGCACCCGACGGCGTGCCCGAATTCGATATCCGGATTATCGTGTCCCCCGACTGCATGATGAAGGATGTCCGGGCAATGATCGCCATCGGTAACCTGGAGGCCCTCGGGACAATCACCATGATAACCCCCTCAAAAGACGATATCGATGAGGGTAAATTCGATGGGACCGTCAACCTCCGGATCAGCAGCGAAGCCGGAGAGGAGGCACTCCGCACAGCTGCACAGGGCTCGGAGATTGCAACGGTCGAGATTACACAGGTCCAGACCGTAAAACAGGATAAGAAGCCGGCAGAACCGGAGAAAAAACAGGCCTCCTCTGCCGAAAAGAGCCGCGAGATCAAGAACCTCAGGGTCGATATCCAGCAACTTGACCATATCATGAACCTGGTCGAGGACCTGGTGATCAACCGTGGCCGGCTCAAACAGATCGCGGAGCAGCACCGGATCAAGGAGATGGACGAAGCTATCGGCATGGTTGACCGGTCGGTCTCGGAACTCCAGAACCTGATGATGAACATCCGGATGATCCCGTTAAATCACATCTTCAACCGCCTGCCACGGGTAGTCCGTGATGTAGCACAGTATGACGGCAAGGAAGTCGAGTTTGTCATGGAAGGCGGGGAAACCGAACTGGACCGCAGTGTCATGGACGGGCTCAACGATCCTCTCCTCCATCTTATCAGGAACTCGGTGAACCACGGTATCGAATCGCCAGAGGCAAGGGAAGCAGCAGGCAAATCCCGGAAAGGGTTTGTCAAACTGGCAGCACACCGTGACCGGGATAATGTCATTATCGAGATCATCGATGACGGTGCCGGGATCAATGTAGAAAAGATCAAGAAAAAGGCGGTTGAGAAAGGATTTGTCACCCAGGAAGGGGCGGATCTGCTGACCGATGACCAGGCAATTGAGCTCCTCTTCCAGCCCGGCTTCTCAACTGCAGATAAGATCACTGATATCAGCGGGAGGGGCGTAGGGCTCGACGTGGTCAGGAAGTCGATCGAAGCCCTCAAAGGGACCATCCGTGTCGAGTCGACCTTTGGAAAAGGCAGTCGTTTTGAACTCCTCCTGCCGCCGACCATGGCCATTGTCGATGTCATGATTGTACGGATCAATGGCAAGCGGCTTGCGATCCCCATCAGCAGCATCGTGGAGGTAGCCAATTTCAGGCGGAACACCACGCACCGGATCGGCAAGGGCGAGGCTATTCTCCTCCGGGACGAAGTGCTCCAGATCTTCTGGCTGGACGATATGGTAGGATCTTCCAAGGTCTGCGAGATCCTGATCGTTGTACAGTACCAGAAGAGGAAGTGTTGCGTCCCGGTCGATGTTGTCGAGGGAAAACAGGAGGTCGTTGTCAAACCGTTAAACCGGTTTATCGGTACAACACGGGGTGTGAGCGGTGTCACGATCCTTGGAGACGGGGATGTCGTACCGGTGCTTGATGTGAACACGATGGTGTAGGAGAAGGTCATGAAATTATCTACCGTACAAACCGATGCAATTCAGGAACTCGCAAATATCGGCGCTGCCCATGCAGCCACTACATTATCCACGATGCTGGGAAGTTCTGTTGAAATGAGCGTACCGGCCATCAAGGCGATCGACATATCAGAGCTGGGGACGTACATGGGAGAGGAATCGGCCGCAATGGTCGCTTTCGAACTCCAGGGCGAGATCCAGCATGGGGGCTACATCATCTTTTACATCACCAAGGAGTCCTCGATCCGCCTCACCAACACCATGCTCGGCCTCACGGACATGAACCGGTCCATGAACGAGATGGACGAGAGCGCCCTCATTGAAGTTGGCAATATCATGGTCTCGGCATTCCTGGATGCAACTGCCGAGCTGCTCGGTTTTATCATGCTCCCGTCACCCCCGGCACTCAGCCTCGATATGGCACACGCCGCCATGTCCTCGCTTATCGCCCAGATGGGCGACGATGTCAACGAAGTCCTGCTCTTCTCCACGGAACTGATCTGCGAGGAGCACAAGATCGACAGCGACATCATCATGCTTCCGGAGTCGAAGACCCTGGAAAAGATCGTTGAGATGATGGAAAATATGATGAAAGGTGTCTGACAGCTGCGTTGTGTGCCATGGCCGACCCTGTACCCCCAAACGGACAAACGGCGATGATCGGTATTGGCGAATACCGTGTCGGTTCGTTCCCGATGATGACCATCGGTCTTGGTTCCTGTATCGGCCTGACGTTGTACGATGATTCCCTGAAAGTCGGGGCTATGGTTCATATCATGTTGCCCGAAAGTGCCGGCCGCGAGGACCGCCCGGGAAAGTATGCAGACACCGCAATCCCGCTGCTGTTAAAGGAACTTGGGGCCCATGGGTGCAAAAGCCGGTCCCTTGTCGCAAAGATGGCCGGCGGGGCATGCATGTTCGAGTATTTCGGCACCAACCTGAATATCGGTGAACGGAATGCAGAAAAAGTCAGGGCTCTCTTAAAAGAACACAATATTCCGCTCATCAAGGAAGATGTTGGCGGCAAGGTCGGCCGATCCGTCACATTCCACCCGGCAAGCGGCGGAAAGGTTAACGTCCGGAGAGCTGATGGCACTACCGGTGTATTGTAACCTTACCGGGTGTTTCCGGCTCGTTGTTTTTTTCGTGCTGGTTTCTGCCATTGCAGGTTTCCCCGCAGCAGCGGCAACCGGTACGGATGTTCCCTACGCCATCACCTTGTTCATACCTGCCCCGGACAGCATCCCCACCACACAGATCATGGATCTCATCAATGAATACAATTCCAGCGGCAATATCCTCATGGCAACCTCTTACGGGTTATCCCGGTACGATGGCACCTGGTCAACAAAACGGATGACGTTTACCAATCTTTCCGAAGGCCTGCTGGACGATTTTATTACTTCCATTGAGTATGACAACAAGGGAAACCTCTGGATCGGGTACTCTGAAGGAATCCAGATCTACAACGGTGCCTATTACACCACCTTAAGAGACCAGGAGTTCTTCAAAAGTCTCAGGATTAATGATATCCAGCGCTGGCACAACGAGATGTGGATCGCTGCCGGGAACGCAGGCCTGCACCGGTACCGCGACGGGAACTGGACATGGTTCCAGCCATTTTCTCCTGGAGGACCCGGATTTTACGAAGCAAATGCCATGATCTGGGACCACGATGCAAATGCCACCCTCATCGCTACCGCCCGGGAAGGGATATGGATCATCAGGTCGCAGGATGACCCGGTCATATTCGAATGCATTGCCAGCAGGGACTCCACATACGGACTGCTCGATGAACTGAAAAAGGACTACTCCGGTGGTGTCTATTTCTTCAACGACTCTGTCGTAGCCCACTATTCCTCCGATGAGGGGTTCGTTCCCGTTCTCACCAGTAGCGATCTTGCGATTACGAACCCGCCCATCAATGATCTTGTGTCAGGGCCAGACGGCAAACTCTACCTTGCAACGGATAACGGGATCTACATCTGGGAAGACGGCAGGGTATTCCGCCATCTCAGCCGGTTCGAGGGTATCGGAACAAATTCCATTGTCCATTCTATCAACATTGACAAGATGAACAGAGTATGGTTTTCAACACCGGTGAATATTGGCTACTACCTCGACCAGTCTAACGCAGGTACACCCATTGAAGTCCAGATCGCGATAACTGCCACAACGAGCACTGCAGCTTCAGTCATCCCTGCAGAGACCACCTGCCAGCGTGCCGTCCCAACCCTCCGGGAGGAGGGTGGATCTCCGTCCATGACGAAAGCATCTCCCGGTAATTTCCTTGACAGTATCATCAAGTCACTCCGGGAATTCTTCAGTGGCATTGGCCTAAAGCCACGGTTCTGATTCCATGGTCTTTCTCGGGGAAAACAAAAAAGGCACAACTAGAAAAAAAGACAGCAATCCCTTGCATTTTTGAGCGGGATCAGGTAAGATTTCCTGCACAATTCTTCAGAGATAATGAGATTCTACTTTGCATGTAATGCAGGTTTCTTATTCTGCAATTCAAGGAGAGCGAAGTTCTCAAGGGAGTCAAGGAGCACTTTGCGTGCCTTTTTGTTCCTCACCTCGTCCGTTGAGAGAATGTCCGTTGCGATATACTTCAGGGGGAGGGCATAATACTGGAATTGGGGAAACTCGTTCTCGAACTCCGCGATACGGGCCATTGCCTCCTTGGGATCATGATTCAGGAGATCGAAGGTGAAATCGAAGAGATTGACGATCTGTGCCGGCATGTTGTTCGTGACTGCCAGTTTGCGGAATCCATGGTAGGTCATCTTTTTCTGGGTGAGGAGTGAGAGTTTGAGCCCGAGGTAGATCGGTTCAAGCTCGTGAGGATACTGCTTGATCAGCTGGTTCACGACACCGGCTGCGGATGCAGGGTCGCGGTTCTCGAGATGGTAGTAATACATCTGACGGAGGATATTGATATTCGTATAAAACCGCTCGGTCCCGATCTCAAGGATCCGCTTACGCATTGCCGCATCATTGGTATCAACGGCATTTTTCAGCCCGGTCTCGATAAACCAGATCTCGTCGGGGAACCATTCCAGGCCGATGAAGATCATCTGCCAGAAGATCTTTTCCAGGAATGAGGGGTCGTCAACTTCAAGCTGGCGGAGAGTGTTCACGGGGGGTTTGGTCTTCGCGAGTTTTAAAAGCATCTCCCGTGCAAAGAGTTCCATCTCCCCGGGCCGCAGGTTCTTTGCAGGCGATTCGTCATCCTTCCGGAACTCGCGGAGCGAGAGCGTGTAGTAGCAGTGGGCAACGGCCATGCCAAGTTTTACATCAAGGACTGCATAGTTCTTCAAAAATTCGAGCCCATGCACAGGATCCCCGGCCTTTACCATTTTTAAGCCGATGACGATGTTGATGCCCTGTTCGGCATTCATCATCTTCTTGAACCGGAGAGCATTTGTCTTCACGCGCCGGATATAGTCGAAATCGGCGACGTTCCTGCTTGCATCCAGGACCTTGAACGTTATGCTGTCGATGAATTCATCATAGTCATCATCACCGAGATGGGGAAATGAACTCTCAAGCGCAGAGACAACATAGCCGAAGAAAACAGGGAGATTCGCGTCGACTTTTACAGAATTGCGCTCAATATATCCGCTGAAATCTTTTTTGAGCACGTGCAGCTTATCGTAGACAATGGCATCCGAAAGCTGTTCTCCCCGCATATAGCAAGAATAGCATGTTAAAATATTAAAATATAGGAGTATTTTCCGGGGTGAATTTAATCTTCGTCCTGGGAATAGTAATAGTATTCTCCCAGTGACTTCTGCTCGCGGTCGAGGAAGGAGTCGGGTTTATTGATCCGCGGCCTTCCGCTCTGGTCCCGCCGGAACGTGACATCAAGTTCATGCAGGAAGCGGTTCATGCCCTCCCGCATCGGGAACGGGCCGGAGGCCGTGCCCTGGACACCGGGTTCGCCATCGAAGACCAGGATCCGCTCGCTGATCATGTCGATGACATAGATATCGTGGTCGATGACCATGATCCCTACCTCTTTCCCTTCGGCATGCCGCTTGATCATCCGGGTGATCCGGACCCGCTGCTCAACGTCAAGGTGGGCACTGGGCTCGTCGAGAATGTAAAGATCCGCATCGCGGGAAAGGCAGCCCGCAATAGCAACACGCTGGAGTTCCCCGCCGCTCAGGGAATCGACCGGTGACTGGAGGATCGGGTTCAGGGTCAGCGCCTCGATGATCTCGTGCTGGTACATTGACGAGTCAAACTTGTTCGTGCACTGGCGCAGGTACATCTCTACAGTGTCAGAAGTATCGGCTTTGATATACTGGGGCTTGTAGGATATCTTAAGGGTCGTCTCAACCGAGCCGGTTGTCGGCGTCTCAACTCCGGCAAGAAGTTTGGCAAACGTACTCTTGCCCATCCCGTTTGCCCCGACAACGCCCAGAACTTCACCAGCACGGACCGTCCCGCCACCGGCCGTCAGCTGGAACATATCGTACTTCTTTGTCATCGCCGGGATGAGGAAAAGATCCTCGCGGTTTGATCCCTTCTCGTGCGCCCTCTTTTCGAAGACTACCTGCGTGTCGCGGAAACGGACGTTCTCTTCAGCAAGGAAGCCTTCGAGATACTGGTTGATCCCGACCCGGACACCCTTGGGGCGGGTAATGATACCAAAGACAGCCGGCTTACCGTACCCGACATGGACAGTATCGGCCAGCATATCAAGGATGGCAAGGTCGTGCTCCACGATGACGACCGGGCGCTCTGCAGCAAGATCGCGAATCAGTTTTGCTGCTGCTATCCTCTGATAGATGTCGAGGAAAGGCGTTATTTCATCAAGGAAGTAGAGGTCGGCGTCCCGGGCAAGGCAGGCAGCAATGGCGACCCGCTGGAGTTCCCCGCCGCTGAGCGTGGCAATGTCATGGTCAAGAATAGCGTCCAGTTTGAGGAGCGGGATGATCCCTCCAAGCCTCCCGCGCTCGTCAGTGGTCTTCAGGAGCGCCGCCACTGTGCCAGAGAAGACTTTCGGGATAAAATCAATGTACTGGGGCTTGGTTGCGATCTTTATGCTCTTTTTTGAGACGGTCTGGAGATAGTCGAAGAGTTCCGTTCCGGTATAACGCTTCAGGATCTCTTCCCAGGCAACCTCGCTGTCAAAATTGCCAAGGTTTGGACGGAGCTGGCCGGAGAGGATCTTGATTGCGGTACTTTTCCCGATACCATTTGCGCCAAGGATGCCGGTGACCTTCCCTTCCACCGGCACCGGAAGACCATACAGGGCAAACCCATTCTTCCCGTACCGGTGGGTCGGGTGCTCGAGTTCCTCAGGAAGACTGACAATGTCGATGGCATCGAACGGGCATTTCTTGATGCAGATACCGCATCCAACGCAGAGCTCCTCGGAGACCTGTGCCTTGCCGTCTTCACCAAGAATGACTGTCTCGTCTCCTGTCCGGACGCGGGGGCAGTAGATGATGCACTCGGTCCCGCATTTCCGGGAATGGCAGCGGTCTTTGTGGACAATGGCGATTCTCATGGCTATTCACAAAAACGGGATTAGCGGGGAATCGAGGTCAGCAGGATCGTCCATGTCATGAACCAGAAGGCGAAGGTCATGAACCCCTGGTAGAACCAGTCCTTTCCGCCGAGTTTTGACGTATCCATCCGCATCAGCATGAAGATGTGTTTCTGCAGGACGATGAAGACAAGCATGAGCATGAAACCGAGGAAACCGTCAGCCTGGATCCCGGAGGTATTCGGTGTCCCCCCGAAATAATAAGCAAGTACTCCGGCAAGCATACCCAGCAGGGAGGCAATCAGGGTTCTCTTGATCCGTTCGATATGTTCAGCCTGCTTGTCTGCCTTGGTCTTCGCCTTTTTTGTCTGGACCGGCTTCTCTTCAGGAATATCTTCGCTCATCCCGCAACACCAGTTGTCGTATACCTATGTTTGCCAAGCCATATGTAATTTGGTTTTGCCCGTCTCCCGGATGATTATACGTTTATCAGCTTCCGGCAGCTAATAAGTAACCGACAGAAGCGTATGGCATCAGAACAGGGCATGAGTGGGATCGATGTCAGGGCGATGACCTGCGAGTTGCAGGAGAAGCTTCCGCTCTGGATCGATAAGGTTTACCAGTTCGATACAAAGACTCTGGGCATCCGTCTCAATGGGGAAAACAAGGCGAAATACCTGTTGTTCATCGAATCCGGCCGGAGAGCCCATCTGGTTGCGGACCTTCCCGAACCGCCAAAGAACCCGCCCCACTTCGCCATGCTCCTGCGAAAACACCTCTCGGGGGGAAAGGTCCTCTCCATCCGTCAGCACGGCCTTGAGCGTGTCCTTATCTTTGCGATCGGCAAAGGAACAACGGTATTCAACCTCATCATCGAGCTCTTCGATAACGGCAATGTCATCCTCGCTGATGATACGATGACAATCATCAAACCGCTCTGGCACCACAGGTTCAAGGACCGGGAGGTTGTTCCCGGCGTCCCCTACACGTTTGGCAGCCCGGATCCCACAGCATCGGAGGAGAGCCTTGCAGCGTTTCTTAAGACGGATGAAAGGGACCTGGTCCGGGCACTTGCCATCGGGTGCATGCTCGGCGGCATGTACGCGGAATATATCTGTAAAGAAGCGGGTCTTGAAAAGAGCATTCCTGCCGCCACTGCAGATCCTGCCAGGATCTTCTCCTCCCTGCAGGCACTCTTCCGCCAAGTTGAAGAAGCCCGTACTCCGATAATCGCGGCAAAGCACTGCGAACCCATCAATCTCCGTACGGGAGAGGAGACAACAGCTTACCCGACATTTTCTCTTGCTCTCGAAGCATTTTACCCCATGACCAAGGCCGAGAAGAAGGCCACGTCACGACCGAAGATCGCAAAAGAGGACCGGATACGCAGCCACCAGCAGGCTGCGATCAAGAAGTTTGACAGGAGTATTGCACAGGCTGAAGAAGTCGTCAATGCCATCTACGAGAACTACCCCTTCATCGCGCAGGTCATCGGCACCCTTGCCGCAGCCAGCAAAACCCACTCATGGCAGGAAATCGAGAAGCGGATCCGGGCGGCACCATCTGAAGAGACAAAGAAGATCACGGCATTCTTCCCGGGCGAAGCGGCTGTCGAGATTGACCTCGGCAAGAGAATCAAGGTCTTCGTGAACGAGAGCGTGGAGCAGAACGCCGGCCATTACTATGACGTGATCAAGAAGTTCAAGAAGAAGAAGGCCGGCGCTGTCACGGCAATGGAGACCGTTGCCACAAAGAAGCAGACGAAACGGCGGGAGTTCGTACCCTTAAAAAAGCAATGGTACCACCGCTTCCGCTGGTTCATCACCAGTGACGGGGCCGTTGTTCTCGGAGGGCGTGACGCAACCCAGAATGAGGAACTGGTCAAGAAGTACATGGCCGGGGGTGACACCTTTGTTCATGCCGATGTCCACGGTGCCAGTGTTGTTCTTGTCAAGGGAAAGACAGAGCGGATGGACGAAGTGGCGCGGTTTGCAGCATCGTATTCCGGTGCATGGCGGAGCGGCCATTTCAGTGCAGATGTGTACAGCGCCCTTCCCTCGCAGGTGAGCAAGACGCCCGAGGCCGGCGAGTTCGTCTCGCGGGGCTCCTTCATTGTGCGGGGGGAGCGGACCTATTACCGGAACATCCCGCTCTCCACCGGTATCGGGCTGATGCTCGATCCGCATGCTGCAGTCATTGGTGGACCCCCATCTGCTGTCAGGCAGAAAGTAAAGGCATTTGTCGAACTCCGGCCCGGCCAGTTCGAACCAAATGATGTAGCAAAGAAGGTACTGCGCATCCTGAAGAGCAAGATTCCGGAGGACGATGTAAAGGCGCTCAAGGGCATCCTGAACACCGAGAAGGTGGCGGCATTCACCCCGCCCGGGGGATCGGATATCGTGGGGCATCATGAAGGCTGAGTACGGGGAGATGCGCAATAATTATGGCGAGATCCGGCTTCTTCCCGAAAGCATTGACGATCTCTGGCACCTCCAGCACATCATCGCCCCGGGCGATCTGGTCTTTGCCACGACATTCAGGAGCGTGGATACAACAAGCGACAAGATCCGGCCGGAGAAAGTCGAGAAACGGCCGGTCAGGCTCGGCATACGCGTTGACCGGATCGAGTTTTCCGCCCACGGGATACGGCTCAGGCTCACCGGCATTATCGAGCACGGCATGGATACCGGTGCGTTTCATACCATCAATGTCGAGACCGGTTACGAGATATCGGTGATCAAGCAGTGGAGATCACTCGATCGTGAACGGATAGAACGCGCTGTGAAAGCATCGGTGTATGGTGTCATCCACGTCCTGACCATCGAAGAGGGGGAGGCCGAACTGTTCCGGCTCCGCCAGTATGGCCCCGAGAGCGTCATCACCATCACCTCCGGGAGAGGGAAAGGGGCGGAGACGGAATCGCGGCGGGATTTCTTCGACCAGGTTCTTGTGAAAGTGGCGGAGATTACCGGACCCCTCATCGTGGCCGGACCGGGGTTTATCAAGGACGATTTCATCCGGTACGCGAAGAGTAAGAACAATCCTGCTGCCGATCGTGCCGTTGTTGTTGAAACCCGACGGATCGGGCGCGGGGCAGTCCAGGACGTGATCGGGAACGGGACACTGGAGAAGATGATCGATGACCTCCAGCTCTCTCGTGAGGTGAAACTGATGGACGAACTCCTGATGCGGATCTCGCAGGATGGCGCTGTTTCCTATGGCCGGGCCGAGGTGGCAGAGGCGATCGGCTATGGGGCTGCCGAGCAAATCCTGATTGCCGACACCCTCCTCCGCGATCCAGAAGTTACGGCACTCATTGAAAAAGCAGAGGCAATGCGGGCATCGGTGGTCGTTCTTTCCTCTGCGTTCGAGCCCGGGGAGCGGCTTATTGCGCTCGGGGGGATTGCGGCGCTGTTACGGTATAAGATGGTTTGAAGTCATTTTCCAAAAAAAAGAGTTCAGAGAGATCTCTATAATATCTGGAATGCATTCTCTTTGGATCCCAAGACATTATTACTTGAATCCAAGATAGTGATTTTGTAATATCCCGTCGGTGCGCCGGCAGGAATCGGCATAATGACACGTGCATCGTAACTAACCATATCATAAGATTTACTGTTAATTATTGTACTTCCCTGGGTCAATGTGGCTTTCTTGCCTGCGCTCAGGTTAGTTCCGGTAATATCAATTTTTTGATCCGTGGCAATTCCTCCGATAAACTGGTCGGATGGGGTCAGCATAGAGATCGTGATGGTGGCTGCCGCCGTAGTAGTGCTGGTACTCGTTGCTGTCGCAGTAGCAGTTGCACCGGTGCCCTTATAGATCGTGAACAGATTTGCCGAGGTGAACGACTGTTTGTCCGGGTTGGTGACAACTACGTTCCACTGGCCGGGTTCTGTCGAGAGCGGGAGGACGAACTTACAGGTTATCTTGGTTGCGGAAGAGACACTGACATCCGTTGCATCAATGGATGTTTCGCCGGTCTTTGTCAGCTGAACGGTAGCTCCTGAAACAAAGTTTCTTCCTTTCAGGTCGGTGACTTTTACCGTTGTTCCGGCTGTCCCGATAAATGGATCAATATCGTCAATCTTGGGAGCTGTTGTGCTCGCTGTCGTTTCAGTTGCGGTGGGCGCCGTGGTTGCCTTTGTGGTTGTGGGAGGCACTGTTGTTATTGTAGGTGCACCTATCTGAACTGAAGAGACTGTCGCCGTTCCGACTTTTTCTGTATATACCTTCTCGATGCTTGCACGGCTTATCTTCGACGTCTTCGAATCTATCCGGTATCCCCATCTCCCGTCACTGAAGGGAAAGATCGTTGCCCGTTCGTACATATCCGTCGCGGCATCGTACCCGATGATGAGAAGGCCGGTTGAGAGCGATGACGTGGGATTCCTGACGATATCACCTTCGGCATATAATGCGCCCGATGTAGTCCCGGCACTGGTGACCGTTGCTGTGGCCGTGACATCCCCGGGCTTTGCTCCTTCATCCGAACAGCCGGCACAAAAGACACCGGCAACAAGAATGGCGATAACTGCGACAATGACCCATGCTGATGTTCTCATAAAGAACTGTAGGTCACCGGCCTATAAAAACAGATACAGGACAATCGTTGCAGGCTAGGAATGAACATTGGTGGCGCACGCGAAGCGCCCAAAAAAAGATTATTCTTCTGCCTTTGCTTCTTTCTTCTCGGGTTTCTTGTAGCTCTCGACAAGCACGATCTCCGAGATGCCCCTGATGAACTCGAACCCCTCGTGTATGATCCGGCCACGCCAGAGGAGCCACCGGCGGTCATAGTTGATGCCCGGCGGGAGGGTGACGACTGCCTTGCTGCCATCCATCACGATCTCCATTTCCCTGCCGGAATAGAGCCTGATGAGGCCCCTGAGCTGGTCGAGCGGTTCCTTGACAAGCTCCTCGATCTTGTAGGAGTATGTCAGGGTCTGCCCGGCAAGAGGTGCGTTGAAGTCCACGATGACCCGGTTGCCGATAACATCAACAACCGTTCCCTCGCCCTGCTCTTCGAGCCTTACCGGCATACCACGGACGGGCTTCTCGGAGAACTTGTTCTTCGGGAACGACTGGATCTTCTTCATGTCGCGTTCGCCGAACGCCTTTTCTGGCGGCACGGTCACGGTACCCTCTGCACCGGTCTTCTTGCCAACGAGTTCCTCGTCAAGGCCGAGAATGACATGCTTCTGTCCGACACAGACCGTGACCGGCCCGTAGATGGCGTTTGCGCTGTGAATCCCTGCGGTCTTTGCTTCGTCCTCGCGTGTCGTGTCAAAAACCCTGTCGCCGACACTGCCGGTGTAGCTGAGCCGGATAAAATCTCCTTCTTTTATTGCCATGGTTCACCTGAATGTTTCAAGATGGGTATACTGATTAGCCGGATAAGATCCCAAAGGAACCTTATCAGGTGGTAGCGGGTAAGCGTACCTGACTATATTAAGTCGTAATCAAGACAGATAAACTATGGCACTACCATGCTCGAAGTTGAACTGAAAGTCAGAATTCCTGACCTGGATCCAGTACGCAAGCGAATCCTCGCACTCAGTGCAGAGTCCTGCGGGAAGGCGCACGAGCATGACATCTATTACAACGCCCCGCACCGTGACTTCGGTAAAACCGATGAGGCGGTACGGGTACGCTATACCAACAACCACGCCGTTGTCACCTACAAGGGGCCCAAGATCAAATCATTCGGCCTCAAAGCCCGCGAGGAGCTGAACTTTTCCGTAGAGTCCGGAGAGACCTTCGAGAGAATGCTCGACCGGCTCGGCTTCAAGAGGACCCTTGAAGTGAACAAGTGGCGTGAGAATTACCGGCTGGGCCGTGCCTCAATCGCCCTTGACCAGGTTGAAGAACTTGGGACATTTGCCGAGATCGAGATCATCGCTGAGGATGAGAGCGAAAATCCGGCCGCTCTGATTGAAAAGATCGCAAGAGAGATTGGAGCCGATGGCACGCCCATCCTGGAGTCATACCTGGAACTGGTGCTTGCAAAACGAGAGAACGGGCTATAACCGGGAACAATCGTCCTGCTTTTCTCCCAAGGGAACAGACCCTAATTCCCGGTCCGACCAACAGTCCTCCTGCATGACCAATCCTGTTGCAACGGGTTGTTGTTCTCACCAGAGACGAGACCCGAAAACAACGGACGTTATCCGGCACACGAAACGGTTTTTCCCTGCGTTATTATCCCTGCGTTATCTTACCAGCAGCAGGAGCACGTTCATATTTCATCCAGACATCGGGTATTTTAGGTTACGACAGGTTTACAGAATAAAGAAGATGCTATTCTCCTGGAAGAACCTGTTTGCTGAAGTAAGCGACAGGACGAACTTTAAGAAAAGAGGATGATTTTCTGGCGGATGAATACCGCCACCTGCTGTCTATACCGTCAGCAGCTCGATCTTGATGTCGCGGGCATCCGTGCCGAAGTGGAGCATGGCGCAATGCCCATCCATTGCGGGGCCGGGGTTGACGACCTTGACACCATCGATCTCCATGACCCCGCGTGCCTCGTGGATGTGGGCACAGCAGACAAGGTCAAAGGACTTCATGTGCCGGCGGATGCTCTGGCTTCCCACGTGCTCCCCTGCCGGTTTATCAAGAGTCTCGTAGGGCGGTGCATGGCAGAGAAGGACATTGTGGACGGATTTTTCCATCTTCTTTATGGCGCCGTTCAGGACGTCATCGATCTGCTTGTCGGTCATCTCGAACGGGGTACCGAACGGGGTTGGGTTCGATCCGCCGACACCAACAATGGTCATCTTGCCAAGGTTCATCGAGGAACCGTGCATGCACACGGTGTCGGAGTGTTCGAGTGTATCGAGGATCTCACGGGGGTCGCAGTTGCCGGGCACGGCAAAACAGGGCACATCGATGCGTGAGAGCACGTCATCGACCGCGTCAACGGGACCCATATTGGTGATATCGCCTGCAATAAATACCGCTTCCGGAGAAAGCTCCAGAAATGAATCAATTTTACCGAATTGACCATGGAGATCTGCTATTAGCAGCACATCTTTCATGGTATATCATTTGAATGGCGTCGTAAAAACCTTATCTCCACCGCATTCCACGAACCGGTCAGGTGTCCCCGTAAGGCGAGGTCGCCGCAGACTTTTTCGGTCTCTGGCAGGAGCGGACGCGCAGGAGAACCGGCAAGGGATGTCCCGGGCAGCGGGATAAAGCGGTGGACGTGGACGGTACCGGCCCGTGCCACCTCGCGGATCAGGTCGAGCGTTGCGCGCTGGTCAGCATCGGTCTCAAACGGCAGGCCCACGATGAAATCGACGACCGGTGTCAATCCGTGCTCCCGGCAGAGATCGACTGCAGTGATCACGTCAGCCACCGTATGCCCCCGCTTCATCCGGGAAAGGACCGTGTCGCTCCCGGACTGGGCACCAAAGTGCAGTTTGGTATTCGTGCAGTACCGGTTGATCAGTTCCAGCGATGCCGTGCAGACAAACTCCGGGCGCACTTCACTCGGGAAGGTTCCAAAAAATATCTGGTTATGACAGCCTCGAAGGAGCCGTTCAACCTTGTCGAACCGCGGATGAACGCCGTCCGAGCCGTACGCGAGGGCATTGGGGGTGATGAACCTTGACTGGGAGTGCCGTTCTGTATACCGTGCAATCTCGTCAACAGACCGGTGCCTCATGCAGTGGCCGAAGATCTGGGGTGTCTGGCAGTAGCCGCAGGAGAACGGGCAGCCACGCGAGATCTCGATATACCCTTTGTACTCGGAGAAGGGAGGGAATGCATCCAGCCGGACCGCGGTATCCGCCGGCTGGTACCAGTCCCCGGTCATGACACCGGGAATCTTTCCATCGCCGCCGCGGGCAAGGCTGATGAGGAGCCGGGGGAGCGTATACTCCCCTTCGCCCACCACGACATAGTCGGCATAACCGGCCACCCCGCGGGGTACTGCCGAGACGTGCGGTCCGCCGACAATCGTGATACAATCAGCGCTAGCAATCTCCTTTTGGTAGCGTGCGGCACTGATCGATGTCAGGCTGTAGCACGTGATGTCCCCGGTCGGGGCATCAACCGGGTTGAGATGAATCCCTTCCCGTTCGCAGGCCGCATAGAGAACCGCAAAGGAGTTTCTTGCTGCATGGATATTCCTCCAGTTGACCTGCATGGCTACCAGAGTATGGCACGGGAGAAAAAAAGAGGGTTTTGGATCACGGTCAGTGCTGGCGGTACTCGCTGATCACATCAGTGACCTTGTAGGTCTGGCCGTTCATCTCGGAGACATAGACGACAACGCGGTCAGGATTGTTCGGATCCTTGGTCCCGACAAATTCCACCTGATCGCCTTTGTTCTTCCCGATCTTTGCAGTCTCGGTCGTTCCGTCTGACCGGTACAGCGTCACATCAATGGAACTGACAAGATTTTGTCCTTTGCCGCCATCGAAGACCACCGCGATCTTCCCATTGTACTCTTTTTCCTTGACGGTGACCGAGACCGCGTTGTTCTCCGGGACAACATCGGTTGGCGAAGGAACGAGGTTGGATCCCGTTGAGGCGCCCCCGGCTGAAGGCGATCCCGAGGTTTGTGCGGGCCCGGTTGTTCCCGTGCACCCGGCAATAAGAACCGCTGTGCAGAGAAGAAGGACGAAAAACACTGTGTATCTGCCTTGCATACCAGAACATGCGATCCGGAGTTATAAGATAGTTGTGCTGGATCAAAAACGAGGTCACGCCTCGCTGAGTTCCCCGTCATACTCCATAGTGCCCGTGTCCCCGTCCACGGTGACAGAGACACCCTCCTTCAGCTTAATCAGGGGGACGCTGGTCCGGTCAATCATCGGGATCCCGCCGATGATAGCACCGGTTGCAATGATCGCCTCCGCCTCGGTATTGACAATGGCAGCAGGGGCATGACCGTTCCGGCTCAGGGCATACAGGACATAGGAGCCTACTGTCGATCCTTTGCCATACGGGAAGGCAAGCACCGTGCCCGTGATACTCGTTCCCTGGAGCGGATGGCCCTTCTCCACGATGACACCGGTCTTCGGGTCAACGCCGGACAAAAACGAGATCGGAGCCGGGCTCACAAGCAGTTTTCCTTTGGCCTTTCCACGGGATATACCTCTTCCGCTGATATGCAAAATCACACCACATAAATGGTTGAAGATGAAGATATAAGAGTGATATGGAAGAGACCGCCGTTAACAGCTCTGCCCCTTCCAGCGAGCTCAAGTACCAGATCCAGCTCAACGAGCTCGAAGCCGCACTGCTCGACCTGAAGGTAAAGATCGAAGATCTCCAGAAGGAGAACGGCCAGCTCCGTCGCGAAAACAACCAGCTCAAGCGCATGCCGCTCTTTGTTGCCGTGGTTGTCGATATCCTGGAGAACGGGGATATCTATCTCCGCCAGCAGGGCAACAACCAGGAATACCTTACTACGGCCGGTGAAGAACTCCGCCCGCTCTTAAAACCCGGGGCAAAGGTCGCGGTCAACAACGCGCTCTCGATCGTCAAGGTTATCGGCAATATCTACGACTCCCGCGTCCGGGTGATGGAACTCGAGGAATCTCCCGAAATATCCTATGCCCAGATCGGCGGCCTTGCTGACGAGATCAAGGAAGTCCGGGAAGCTGTCGAGTATCCGCTGACCCGGCCGGAGATCTTCCAGCGGATTGGCGTTGAACCCCCCAAAGGGATCCTCCTCTTCGGTGCCCCCGGCACTGGTAAGACCCTGATTGCGAAGGCAGTTGCCCATGAGGCAAAGGCAACGTTCATCAGGATGTCCGGCAGCGAACTGGTCCACAAGTTCATCGGAGAGGGGGCAGGCCTCGTCCGGGAACTCTTCCAGCTGGCACGCGAACGCGCACCGGCCATCGTCTTCATCGATGAGATCGATGCAGTCGGGAGCATGCGGACAAACGACGGCACAAGCGGCAGCGCCGAGGTTCAGCGCACGCTTATGCAGTTGCTGGCCGAGATGGACGGCTTCGACAACCGTGGCGATGTCCGCATCATGGCGGCAACCAACCGGGCAGACATGCTGGACCCGGCACTCCTCCGCCCGGGCAGGTTTGATCGCCTGATCGAGATCCCGGTGCCGGACAAGGATGCACGGCTCCAGATCCTGAAGATCCACTCGCGGAGGATGCAGCTTGGCAACGTGGACATGGATACGATTGTCAGTATGACCGAGAACGCCACCGGCGCAGAACTCGAAGCGATCTGCCGTGAAGCCGGCATGATGGCCGTCCGCCGCGAAGCAGAAAAAGTCGAGATGGTCGATTTCACCGATGCTGCCCGCAAGGTGAAGAACGAGGCAGTTGCCGATAACCGGATGTACACCTGAGCCCGCGTTACGATGGGCGAAAAAGTTTGGAGAGAAGGATGAACATCCTCCTGATCCAGCGCGAAGGCACCGATCTCCACCATACTCTCTTTTCTTCGGAGACCAGCCGCATGGCGCTGCGGTTCTACCACCCGAAAAAGAAATCCTGCGGCGTGTACATCTCCTGTGCGGCATTGAGCAGTGCCCTTGCGCTTGTTGCAGAGTTGCGGTGGTATATCCGCCGCTACGTGCGCGAGCCCCTCTTTGAATGGGAACCGGGGATTTATTTCACCCACCAGCTGGCACAGGACGTCTATTATGAACGGACCGTTGTCCTTGGGCCCGGCTGGAAATACCGGAAACTCTACGGGTTCAAAAACGGAAAACTCATCAGTTCGGTCCCGATGGCACCAGGCTCAACGGTCGAGGAGTACCATCAGGAATATGCCGGTATTGACCACACGCTTGAGATCTGGTGTACGGAAGACGATGTGGAAGAAGGTGAACTCGTGGGCGGGCCGGATGACCTTACCTGATCCCTGCCATTCAACCACGGCTTCGGGCAGAATAGTTCCCGTATGAAGAGATGAAAAAAGGGACAGGAAAAGGACGAGCTCTTTTAGAGGCCCGCCCTTAAACGATCGGTTCACGCCGGAGGAGCCAGCAGAGTACAAAGCAGGCGCCCATCAGGGCGAGCAGCGCGATGCCTTCAATGGCCCGGAACATCACCGGGTAATGGTTCATGGTCTTTGTTATGGTCATATGCCGGTATCTCCTGTATCATTGCCAGCCCGGGCTTCTCCCGCACAGAATCCTGCCGGGAGTCCCGCACTGCCGTACACAACCATCGCCCGTTCGCGATATATATTCCTCAAATAGGTGAGGGTGATTCACCCTACCGCGCGGGGTGTTCAGCTAACTTCCGGGTTCAGGGAATCATAAAAAGAGAGGGATACCTGGTTTGCCCGCACATTACGCGAACATGACGCCTTCGGTTCCGGGCAGGCCGCGGTGGAAATCAAGGCCGACCTTCTCAATGGCCGAGAGGAAGTCTTCCTGCGTGATGGCAGAACGCTCCTTGCGTATCGCAAACATCCCGGCCTCCATGCAGATGGCCCGGAGGTCGGCACCGTTCTTGCCCTCCGTGAGCCGTGCCACTTCAGCAAGGTTGACACCCTCATCAACGGTCAGCGAACGGCAGTGAACTTTCAGGATGGAGAGCCGGCCCTTCTCGTCAGGCAGGGGGATCTCGATGATCCGGTCGAACCGGCCGGGCCGGAGGAGCGCCTTGTCGAGGATGTCGATCCGGTTTGTCGCACCGATGATCTTCACATCGCCCCGGTTCTCGAAGCCGTCCATTCCCGCAAGGAGCTGCATCAGCGTGCGCTGGACCTCGCGATCACCGGAGGTGTTTGCCTCGGTCCGGCTTGCTCCCACGGCATCGATCTCGTCGATGAAGATGATAGTCGGGGCCTTCTTCTTCGCAAGATCGAAGAGTTCGCGGACGAGCCGTGCGCCTTCTCCGATGTATTTCTGGACCAGTTCCGATCCCACGACCCGCATGAAATGGGCATTGGTCTCATGGGCAACGGCCTTTGCAAGCAGGGTCTTACCAGTGCCGGGCGGCCCGTGGAGAAGGACCCCCTTTGGTGGTTCGACGCCGATCCGCTCGAAGAGTTCGGGGCGCTTCAGCGGCAGTTCCACAGCCTCCTTGATTTCGTTGATCTGCTGCTCAAGCCCGCCGATGTCCATGTAATTCTCCTGCGGCGAGTCCACCAGTTCCATACCGTAGACCTGTGCATCAAAGGAGCTCGGGAGCAGTTCAACGATCGCAAGCGACTGCTGGTTCAGCGTGCAGCGTACCCCCGGCTTGAGGTCGTCTGCACTGATGGAGGGTGAGCTCCGCACTAAAAACCGCGGGCCTGCGCTGCTCCGGACGATCACCCGGTTTGCATCTACAATGTCAGTGACCGTGCCGATGATCAGGGGCGGGCTCCTCAGCTGCTCGCTCTCGCTCTTGAGTTTCCGCACTTCCCGCTCGTACCGGATCTTCTGGGTCTCGATGTACCGCTTGTCCGCCTCGATCTGCCTCAGTTGTTCGCGCAGCTCAAGGTTGCGGGATTCGAGATTGCCGACACGTTCCATCATCTGGACCTCGAGATCATGCTTGTCGCCCTCGATCTGGGCGAGCTGCTCGCGGAGTTGTTCGGACAGCGTGCGGTACAACCGGTACAGTTCCTCAGGAGTCTGGGGCTCCGGGGACTGGTGGATGGTGTCGGACATCTCGTTCCTCAGTTAGTTATATTGGGAAACTGCATATAAAGGGTTTGTGAGGAGGCAAACGTCAGGTCACTCTACCGGATCCATTCAGAGGGCATTTAAAGTCTGAAAACAACCTTTCTTGTGAGAATATGCAGTGCGAAATGTGCGGTGAAACCATTCGCGGTCCCCCCAAACTTGTCCGGGTCGAGGGTGCCGAGCTGCAGGTCTGTGCCAAATGCGGGAAGTTCGGCACCGAGGTCCAGCAGGTGAGGCGCACGGACCTCGTCCGGCCGGCCGGCGCAAAGCCCGCGGGCAACGTGAAGTCCCCGGCAGTGACCTCTTCCTCGTACCGAAAGCGGGACATGTTCGATTTTATCGAAGGCGAAATCGTGGACGACTATAATGTCCGCATCCGGAACGCCCGCATGGAGAAGGGGCTCTCCCAGAAGGACCTTGCCATGCAGATGAAGGAGAAGGAGCACCTCATCCAGAAGATCGAGAACCGCGACCTGATCCCCGAGGAGCAGGTGAGGAAGAAACTCGAGAAGGTGCTTGGGATCCGGCTCATCGATGTACCGGACACTGATGTGGAGAAGAAAGGCCCGGGTTCCATGGCGCCGACGCTCGGCGACCTGACGATCATCCGGAAAGCCAAAAAATAATCAATCCCCCTGTTTTTTCGTTATGCAAGATCGATGACCGCGTTGTGCAGGATGTCAAGCGTATCCCGCATGGCCCTGCCCGCGTCACGGAGATGATGGTAAACCTCCCGGGTCCGTATCGCCTGCATGGCATCATTAGTCTGGAGGAGTTCTGCCATACCAGTGATATACTGCTCTTCCAGCGAATTGTATGCCCTCCGGGCCTGGCGGATCTCACTCTCAACAGTATCTTTATTGGAATCGAGGGCCTTGATCCCCCGCCGGATGCATTCCGTTCCCTCAAGCAGCTGCAGCGCCATGCGGCGGATGTGTCCATCCGGCGCCACCGAGAATGCGACCATCTCTTTTGCAGTCTCCTTGGAGAAGTTGAGAATATAATCCATCTGCCGGGAGATACTGTAAATGTCCTGCCGGTCAAAAGGCGTTGAAAACGACCGGATGAGTTTGTCCTCCATATCGTGCCGCATCAGGTCGACCTCGTTCTCGATCTCTTCAAGCCCCGACGGGCTTTTCAACGGCAGGGCGTTCAGCCAGATAACAAACTCCCGTACACCGACAACTGTCCAGTCCGCCTGTTCATCAAGCATTGCGTAAAAGTCATGTTCGCGCGGGAAGAGTGCGGCAAAGAGGCCTCCGTTCTTTGTGCTTTTTCTTTCAGGTTCTGGTTTCTTCACAAATATCACGATCCAACAAGGGGAGAGATGAAAAGGAACAACATGCCGGCAATGAGCATGGTGACCGGAATTGTGATCGCCATAGCGATAATGATCTCCCTGCCCACCCGCCACTGAACCCTCCGCGGATTATCGGCAGCTCCTACACCGAGGACAGACATGGTGATCACATGTGTCGAAGAGACGGGAGCACCGGCAACGGTTGACAAAGCGATGGAGGCCGCAGAGAAAAACTGCGAATCAAACGAATGGACCGGTTCGATCCGGAAGATCCGTCGCCCAAGGGTATTCATGATCCGCCATCCGCCGCTGATCGTCCCCAGCGCCATCAGGGCAGCACACGCGTACCGTGTCCAGAGCGGTACCTCCGGGGTTGCCGCAAAACCCGCGGCAACAAGGACCATCGCTATCATACCCATCTGCTTCTGGGGATCATTTGCCCCGTTGAAGAACGCCATCAGGGCAGCTGTACACCAGTTGAGAGTGACGATCTTCCTGTTCTGGCGGCGCTCCATATTGCGCATAAGGAAATCCGTTGTTTTGTGCAATACAAAACTTCCTGCAAATCCTATGATGGCAGACAGGACAAAGAAAACAAGGATCTTCATGAAACCGACAAGTTCCGGTTCCGGACCGGCAAGTTCGGCAAATCCCCAGGCAATGCTCGATATGCCTGCGGCAACGATGCTCCCTCCGATAAGACCCCCGATCAGCGAGTGGGTGGAGGATGAGGGAAGCCCGAACTTCCACGTAATGATGTTCCAGGTCGTTGCTGTAACAAGTGCAACGAAGAGGACGATCAGTTCTCCGGCCCCGGGCTGGATGCTGATGAGCCCGACCATGGTGAAGGCAACTGCACTCCCCCCGAAAACCGCCCCGAGAAGAGACATTCCTGCAACAAGGATGATTCCGGCGCGTGGCGATGCAGAACGCGAGGCAATGAAGGTAGCAGCGATTGAGCTAGCATCCTGGAACCCGTTGGTAAAGGTGAACGCGAGCGCAAGGAGGATTGTGAGGATCGCAATCACGAACATAGGGATGCATCCGTGCACGTACGGGCTGCAAGCCGACATGTGCCACATACCCAGTATAGATGGGTGAGAATTAAAAAGGCGCCTGCCATTTCAGGCCGGACACCGCGGGGGAAGAATCCCGTGGGCATTCCAGCCGTACGAATGCGGCCCGAGGCGCTGGTTATGCGGGAGTCGTTGAGACAACTGGAGTTATGTCGGAGGATTATTCCGGTACCGTTGCAGGGGCGTTGACTGGTCCGGTATATGCCCCGGAACCAAGCCACCAGTCGTCAGCCACCTGCCTGCCGTATCCCAGCTTGGACTCCATGATGTCGTTGTCCCAGGGGTTGATGTACACGTAACGATAGAAACCGCTCCCGTTCCGGACAACTTCGGCCATCTCTTTCACAAAAACCGCGTTGGCTCCGTCACGTTGTTTACCGATCGCTTCCGGGTTGATCGGGTGGGCAAGGGTCGTGCCATTATACCCGTATGCGAAGATATAGAGTTCCCCCTGCACAAACGAGCCGTTACGATCATTGAATTCAGACAGGGCCCGCTCAGTGCCCTGCACCGTTGCATACATGACCGCGCTGTCGACAAACGAGACAAGGGTCTCATTTGAGACATACGGCATTATCGGGCTGGCCGGAGCAGCAGTGTGTATTGTCGGAACCGGTTGGGACCGGCTCTCTGCGCAGCCGGCAACAAGCACCAGCGTGATGAGTATGAGCACGAGATGGAGATAGAGCAGGGATTTTTTCATGGGTGTATTATTGGTATTTTTCACTTTATAGGATAATCTGTGTTGGAAGGATTCCGTGCCGGAATGCCAGCGTGTTCTGGAAGGGCCCCCGAATATCGCCGATACCTTTTTGTACAAACCGATCTCCACATACCTATTCGGAAGATCTCCAAACATTTAGGGGGACTGGTTAACTGTCTGACGGACCGGATAGCGGAATATAATCCGGTGCCGTCAGGATATGAGCCGTGCACTACAGGCTCCGATCCAGAAACCATCCATACACAAGGACGATCATGGCACGCATTCACGGCATCTCCGGCAGTACCCGGTTTCTTCTGAACGGGACACGGCCGGTTCACGGAAAAAAACTGGCTACTCTTGACGATATCAACCGGTTCCTTGAAGAGTACCAGGCCCTGCTTGCGGATGCCGCCATCGTTGAGGAGAAACGCCAGGAGGAGATCATCCGGGCACTGGCCGAACGGGAAAAGGAACTCGACACACAACTAAACGAAGAGGTCGAAAAACGCACGCGGGAAGTCTATACCCGCATCCTTGAGATCAATGAGCGGATCGAAGCCAGTGAATCGTTCTTCGTGATCCTGGGGCTCTTAATCCGGTTCTGGGGGGCAAACCTAGTCAGTTCCTGGAGGATACACCTTCCCACCATGGGAATAACATGGAAAATCCGGAACCTGAAAAAGGAGCGGGAGCGTGCGGTTGCCGGCAAAGCCGTGACCGTGAGTGCCGCAAGCGGGGACATCGCCGCAACCGCAGCGTTCCTGCAGAAGAACCGCTCCTACCTGATCGGGGCAACGGCAGAACAGCAGGTGATTGCCCTCCTCTCCACGCTGCCGGATGAATACCACATCATGAGCGGGGTCAACCTGCGCCGGTTCGATACCGCGTACTGGTGGAAGAGACCGGACGAGATCCGGTTCCAGCAGATTGACCCGGTTGTCATCGGGCCCACCGGGCTCTTTCTTATCGGCACCAAGAACTGGTCTGGAGCAGACATCGAGCTGAAGACCGGCGACATCAAGCGGCAGGTGAAGGTCGCCACCCATGCCCTCTGGGTGTACATGAAAGACGAATACCGGTTCTACGAGCGAAACCCGAAGATACGGTGCGTTATCGTCTCCACGAAAGGTGCCCATCCCGACCTGAAGCTCGACAAGGATATCGATGTGATCACGCTCAACCGGCTGATTGAATACATCACGCAGCGTGAGAAGATCCTGACCCCGATGAATGTCGAGCGCCTGACCCACGTCATCTCATTCTCGGAAGCCTGCTGATCAGCGGGAAGAGTGTTGCATCTGTACCGGCGCAGTTGCACGCCAGGTGGTTGAAAAAACCCTCATGGCCCGACCTGTTGCGTACTGGAGCAACAAAAGAGGTGCAGCACAGGTCTTGTGTTTCCTGTCCCACAGGATAATCCGGGTGTGCTGAAGAATACCCCTGACCCCGGGTTACACCCATGCGGTCAGAACATACAGGCAGGAGAAGACGGCAGGGTTCTCGTAACCCTGCTCCACATTCCCCTCCTTGCTCCGGTAGCGTAACACTGCGGTCCTGTCCCGATCCAAAGAATAACTATGTCCTGCGATAAGGAACGACCGTGGGATAATCATGTCGTTAGAAGACGATCTCTGCAGGAAGTTCCGGTTCCGGGTGAAATGGAACGGCCGGTACGTTGCCGGCTTCCCGGAGGCCTCCCCACTCCCCGTGGACATGAGGCGGGCAGGCCAGAGACAGAGCGGCGGCCCGCCCCCCGCAATAGGGCCTGAGGGTCAGTGCACGCCGTATTTCATCAACCTTGACCGGAGCATTGCCGTTGACCTCGGGTTCGCGCAGTGGATCGCCATGGTGCGGAGTTTCGGCCCGGCAACCGGCAAAGGCTCCCTGCTTCCGGAATACAAGCGGCCATTCACCATCGAGGCATGCGATGAAAACGGAGACGTTGAGTATTCCTATTATCTCTCCAACTGCTGGGTGGACGAGTACCGGGCATTCCCGGACCCCGATGCAGGTTCCAGGGAGGTTGCCATTGAGCACCTGAGACTCGGGTACGATGACTGGAGCCGGGAACCGTTGGAAGGGAAATGAACGCGGGATCCCTGATCGCTCCGGCGCACGGGAGCCCGGTTCAGTGCCGGAATCCACTGCGCTGCCGTAAGATTCCCCTGGTCAGGGATACATAATCGCAAAGAAAAGAGCGGATGCCTGGTCTCAGGCTTTTTTAAGCATGTCGATGGATGAGGTGTAATGCGTGCCGTCATCCACGGAGATCAGTTCGATCTCACCGGGAGAAGTGATCTCGCCGAAGCTGTACCCCCCGGTCTTCTGGAGGAGCGTGAGAGTCTTCCCATCGCGACCGATCACACCGGAGAAGGAGATGGATTCGGTATTGTTGCCATTGCCAAAGACAAATGTCCCCGCAAAGATCCGGCCCTGCTGTTCTGCAACGATCATCGACATCGTCGTGTTGCCATGGTTCGTGAATCCTGCATCCGGTTCATATCCTATGGTAGGACCCCCTCCAGGTGCCCCTGAAGTCCGGCGGGGCCTGGGACGCCCCATCCGCGGGTTGTGCTGACGGTGCTGCTGCCGGAGCCGGGGTTGCACACCTGCAGGCGATCACGGCGATAATGAGGAGAAGTGCGGTTGCTACTATTTTCATACGGACGGAGGTTGACCGGGTGTGTATTTATCGGCCGGCGATCCGCTTCTGCCGGGCAGCGTCGCAAATGGCGACCCGAGCAGGAACGCGAACTGGTCCGGGGATCTCCCGAAGAGAAGAGAGATCCCGATTGCAGCACAGATCACCGCAGGGACCAGGAAGAGAATGAACGGCAGTTCTCCACAAGTGAATCCGTTGGGTGCCGAATAGCCGTTCCCGGTAATCCTTCCAGAGTTCCGGGCTTTTTGATCTTAAGAACATGACGAGCGTTGCAACGAATGGCCCGCAGAGCCCGAGGAATACCAGCAGCCCCTCCGGTCCTTCCATTCCCCCGCGGCACCGGCCCACATGGCCCACGTGACAAGATATGCAATGAGGAAGAAGGGTACGGGGCGGTAAGGGATCCGGGCATTCACTCTTCTCTCAGCCATCTGGTTTTTTTACTGTGAACAAGGGGCAATCGGACAGCAGGCCTTCCGGTTCACTGCCGGCCGGTGAGAAAAAAGGGAGAACGAAAAATCAGAAGGTTTACTTGATCTTCTTCTCAAGTTTCTTGAGTTTCTTCTGCGCTTCCTTGCTCCCTGCAGCTGCCTGCTTTGCGAGCTCCTCTGCTTTCTCTTTCTTTGCCTTGTTCAGCTTAACCAGTTGTTTCTTGCTTGTCGGCATATCAGGTTCACCCTGTGTGAATGGTTGATGTTATCGTTGTTCTCATTTAACGATATCCCACGCTCGCAGTACTGTGACGGGACCATGTCCAATCCATACGTATTTTTAATCCGGATACTGATAAACGATCACGAGGAACAAAAAACACACAACACGGGTTGTTGACGAGAAAGAGGGCCTGATGGAATGCCTTGTCTGCGGGGAAAAGTATCACACTACCATGAAAGCTGATGCAGAAGGAAAATTCCACCCGGCACACTGGGAGTGCGTCAACAAGTGCCGGTTCATCCACCACGATGAGAAGCCGACACACAAAAAGTAACTTCTTTTGCCTCCCGTTTTCAGGTGTGCGACGTCATCTCAGATCATCCATAAGATTTGAATTCAAACCAAAACATTCCTAAAATGCCGGATAACCGGTTTCCTGTGTCGGGGTTCGCCCCTTTTCCCTGCTCTGGAGAAATCATTCGAATTCGGCCCTCTCCGGATTCGTGAGTATGACCCCGCCTGTCGAACAAGATGTTTCCCATAGATTTCTCTGCACATCATGTTCCACGGGGCGATAGTCGGGAGACCCCGGGCGCCCATAGTTCCATCGCAATCCAATACTATTCCTTGCAGTTTTTCTCCAGAGCATATTTTTAAAAAAAATGCCTTGATAAAAAGGATCGTGTGGATCGTTCTGGTTCCCATGATTCGTGCCAGCGGATGCTGCGAAAAAATTACGCAGAGGCCCGGGTAAATGCCCCGCTCCGCCCGGGCGCCTCGTAGCGCGTGAACCATACACCGGTTGCATGTGCACTGGTTCCTGCGCTGAACTTCACGAGGATCCCCGAGATCTCTTCGCTGAAGGTGTCCCCGTCATACGGCAGAAGGGCAAACGGCGTCGTGCTGTGGCCCGGCGGGTATACCTGGAGTTTACCGGACTCTTCCACGACCCTGGCCGTGCCGTAATAATCCTGCGTGTACGAGCCGGTGTAATACTTCAGGTCGCGGGGAGGCTGCGGGTTCACCGGTTTCTGCACCGGTTCTGGGAAATGGGTGTCAAACCATGCCTGCAGTTCCTGCTGTGCCACGGCATACCAGTCCTTCCCTATTCTGCCATTGTAGTACAGGTCGTTCCAGGCATTGCTGAGGCTCCCTGCCACGACATTGCCTTCCGGGAATTTGTTGGTTAAGACAACGAGCGCCATCTTCTCTTCGGGCCAGACCGTGATGATCGTGGCAGTGCCCTGCGAGAACATCCCATCCTTCTCGATACGGCTGCGGCCGCCGTCAAGGAAGGTGTTCCAGCCCATGCCGGAACCCATCATCCCGGTCCCTGAATAACTCCTGATAAACTGTGGCGTGTGGGACTCCTTAAGGGCGCTGGCATTGACAACCTGTTTCCCGTCAAGGGACCCGCCGTTTGCCTGAAAGCGGGCGTACCGTACCATGTCATTGATGGTGGAACTCACGCCACCAGCTGGGGAGTTTATGTCATCGTCCACGGGCGGCCCGGCAACCGGAGTCCCCTCGTGCATCGGGTACAGCTCCACGCGGTCCGGCGATGCGGTAAAGTCACTGAACCGTGCGCTCGTGTTATACATGCCGGCCGGGATGAAGATCCGTTCGGCAACAAGATCCTCATAGGGTTTACCCGCTTTCATCGCAGCGGTCACTCCCGCGATCGTGATCCCGATATTGGAATAGGCATATGATGAGCGGAAACCCCCGAGTCCGAGGTACGGAAGCCTGTCCATGATCTCCTGCCGGGAGTATTTCAGGTCATTCTGGAGATCGTCGGCACCGTACTCCGGCAGGCCCGAGCGGTGCGAGAGGAGATCCCGGAACGTGACGTGCTGCGTGACGTACGGGTCGGAGAGCCTGAACGCAGGATTCACTGACACGATCGTATCGTCCCACGAAAGTTCGCCGTTCCCGACCATCTCTGCGATCATGGTCCCGGTCACGGACTTGGAGATGGACGCGAGCTGGAACCGGGTGTCCGGCCCGACCGGCTCGTTCGTGGTGACG
The DNA here is from genome assembly GCF_000327485.1 of Methanoregula formicica SMSP. Lineage (NCBI taxonomy): Archaea > Methanobacteriati > Methanobacteriota > Methanomicrobia > Methanomicrobiales > Methanoregulaceae > Methanoregula > Methanoregula formicica. The sequence continues at coordinate 1,498,376 of NC_019943.1, forward strand.
TTCTTTACACCGAAGGTCCGGAGGTAGATGACCTTGTCATCCCTGACAATGGCAACCGCCATTCCCACGACACCGCTCTGGCTGAAGGTCTTCTCTGCATAAGCATCGAACTGCGGGACGAGCGTTGCGGTATCTGCTGTTGCGGACGTTTTTGCAGGTGTGCCGGCTGTTGTCGGAGCCTGCGGCTGGACAGACGCCTGTTGCGTGCACCCGGCTGCGAGAACGGCAGCGCATACAAGCACAATGAGAACATAGTGACGGCTTACCTGCATGATGGAACACGCGGATTTTATTTTGAGACCTCATAAACGTAGTGATTTTTTCGCATCCACTTCAGGGCCGGTTCAGCAATCCCGGTACGAACCCGCACATGCCGTTACGTCCGGATTTACCGAAGAGCGGATGGTTGTGCAAATCACCGGCAACTGCATGAGCATCAGGACAAAACTCCCCGTAACCTGCCGGTATTCCGGCTCGTTCAATGTAAAAAGAGGAGCGTATTATGGGGGCTTATTTCCGCCCTTTTTTCACTTTTTCCCGGATATAGATGATCTTCCCGCTCTGGTCCTTTGACTGCCGTTCGTCGACTTCGAACAGCCCAAGCGACTGGATCAGGTCGAAGAACTTCCGGAACCCGTAGTTGCGTGCATCGAACTCGGGGCTCTTTTTCTGGAGGTTGCTGCCGACAAGCCCCAGCTCCGCCCAGCCTTTGTCATCCGAGGAGTCTTCGATACTGCTCCGAAGCAGCCGCAGGAACCGGGGATCGTTTTTCACGGTGCTGATGCCGGTGATCTCCGGCCGGGCCTCTCCCGACGTCGTGGGCGTATCGGCAGCCCGCAGGATTTCCGTATAGATGAATTTGTCGCAGGCATCGACAAAGGGTTTGGGCGTCCGCTTCTCCCCAAAGCCGTACACAATCAGGCCCGATTCGCGGATCCGGGACGCAAGGCGGGTGAAGTCGCTGTCGCTTGAGACGATACAGAACCCGTCAACATTGCCCGCGTGGAGCAGGTCCATCGCATCGATGATCATCGCGCTGTCCGTGGCATTCTTTCCCGAAGAATAATTGAACTGCTGGATCGGGACGATGGAATGCGACAGGAGGACATCCTTCCAGGGCTGGAGCTGGGGCGTTGTCCAGTTGCCATAGATCCGTTTCACGGAAGCGATGCCGTATTTCGCAACTTCATCCAGGAGGTTCTTGATGATGCTTGCCTGTGCATTGTCGGCATCGATCAGGACCGCCAGTTTTCTCTGGCGTTCTTGCGGCTGGTACGAGTAATCCATTGATTGACAGTATGCATGCGACTTCATAAAGATATAGCGGGATAGCTGCGGGAGGCCGGGTTTTTTGCATCGCGGGAACCGGGAAGGGCTTACGCCAGCCCCGGTGTCCCCGGACCTGCGGAGTATGTTATAACAGTTCCAATTGTTGCTGCGATTAAGAGGCGCTCCCTCGTTTACCACAATAAACCGGTACGATAGTGCGAACAGCGACTAATGGGCAAATACCTGGAGATCCGGAGGATTCCTGTTATTCAACAAGGGACGTAAAATCTCATCTAATCCATAAATTTATGGTATCAGACTTGTAGATGCAAGGGTATCCCATGTTGAAGCATATCTCGTATCGTCTTGGCATGGACGGGGGACTCTATATCGGCATCTCGCTTGGTGCTGTAGCCGCCGCTGTTTTAATCCTGCTCCTTGTTCTTATCTTCCCCGCCAGTCCTTCACTGGTGCTTGCTGTCACCGCGGCAATCATTGTGTCCGGGATCCTGCTTGCCGGTTGCATTCTCTGGCTCCAGAATGTACGGAAAAAGTCCACCGATATCCTCTGCACATGCCGGTACCGCAGTTCCCTGTACACGTTTTGCCGGGAATGCGCCCTGAAGGAAACCTGTACGGCACCCGCAGGGGGAACGGAAGCGGGAAAAGACAAGTGACTATGGATAGATGTCCCCTATGCCCGTGAACAAAAACCGTTTCCATAATACTGGTCACACCTCCTGCCAAAACGATGACGGAGTGAGTGCGCTTCTGGGAGTCATCCTGATGATCGCTCTTGTTGTCAGCCTGACCGGAATTTTATCAGGCTTTTTTCTGGGTTTTATGATGCCTGTCCAGAAGACAGTGTACCTTATAGCTGATGCACAGTATTCCCAGAAGAACGGCAGTCCCCTGATCACGCTTTCCCACCAGGGTGGAGAAGCTCTCCCGCTGTCCGGTCTGGGTCCTGCCTCAATTCAGGTTGTTTCCAGCAGTGGCAGCCAGACCGCTCAGCCGGATCCTTCGGGCCTTGTCTGGAAACCCGGCATGACCCTGTATATTGCAAGAACTTCGGCCGGATATACGGTAACCAATGATGTGAACAGGATTCCTGCCTCACCCCTGGAATTTCCCGGGGGTCAGACCATCGTATCCATCGTTGACTCCTCAAACACCATGCTGATTTACAGCAAAACGCTCCAGATACCGGTACCCCTGTCGAACGTAACCACCAGCCAGACAGTAGCTTATTCTCTTGTGTCCAATAGCACTACCACCACGATTCCTTCATCAACAAGTACTCCAACGCCAACGGCTACGGTATCCGAGGTTCCCACTTCCAGCGTTACCGCTTCCCCAACAGCAACCCAGTCACCAGTAGAGACAACAAACACTACAGCCTCGCCAACGGCAACGTCTACTTCCGTCCCGACAACCAATACCACAGCCACGCTGACAACTACAACAACTCCCACGCCGACCGCGATAAGTACCCGGACAATAACCGTGATCTGGTCTCCCTCCGCATCGGGATATGGATCCCTGTCTCCTCCGACAAAACTGGCGAATTCCGCGGAAGTCATAGTTCCCCGGGGAAGCAGCAAGACCATCTATTATGTTCCAAATGCAAACGTTTCGGTCCGGACCATCACGCTGGATGGAACAAAGGTATACACCGGATCATCGATAGGAACCACGGTATCCTACACCGTAACAAACATCGTTGAGGATCGTACCCTGATTGCAACATTCGGCTGAAGCCAGATACCTTTTTCCCGGCATTCAGATGAAAAGAGGAACACCGTATGAGCAGGATTTCCCCGGTATGGCCAGTGCCTTTCTAAAAATCCAGACCGGTGAAACCAAAACGCAACCGTTAATCTGCCAGCGCCCGGAATACCGGTATATGCCAAAAAAACGGATGTACGTCTGCCCGATCGAGGCCGCAATGGACGTGATTGGCGGGAAATGGAAACCGCACATCCTCTGGAAGATCAAGGACGCCCCGCTCCGGTTTGGGGCTATCCAGGAGAAACTGCCGGCGATCTCCCAGAAGATGCTCACCCGCCAGCTCCGGGCCCTTGAAGCAGACAGCCTGGTCTCCCGCACGGAGTATCCCGGCATGCCCCCCCGGGTCGAGTATGCCCTGACGGAACGCGGGCAGAGCGTCATCCCGATCCTCTCATCCCTGAAAGACTGGGCGGATGAGGAACTGGCAGACCAGATCAACGAGCACGAGTGACCGGAACGAGCCCATCGCCGCATCAGGGTCTGGAATTCTCTTTTTTGGATTTTTAAAAAATCAAAAAAAAAGGAGCCGGTAATTCCAAAAATTATTCCCGGACCCCATTCCACGTGAGCGCTGAACCGGCAAGTTCACTCTTGTTTACCGCGTGTACCCACCGGCCGGTGAATGATCTCTTGTTCTCTGACAGTTCAAAGACGAAGAACCCGGTATCGTCATCGCTTTCCGCATAGGTCCCGACCAGGGTATTTCCCTGTACTGTGGCGTTGAGGGACCCGGTAAAATTGCCCACGCCGGGATAGGTGTAACGGTAGTTCCCGGTCACGTCCGTTCCCGCCTGAGCAAGGTGCAGAATCGAAACCGTGCTGTTGCCGTCTTTTTCAAGCCAGGTCGAATTCCATGTCCCGGCCCATGGCAGGGTCTCCGGTGAGGGAGGGGCAGTTGTGGTTGCGATAGCCGGGGATTCAACGGGTGCAGCCGTGGCAGCAGGTGAGGGCGTTGTGGCCGGGGCAGAGCCCGTGCAGCCGGACGCGGCCAGCATCACACAGAGGGTGCCGGCCAGGATAAGAACAAGGGTTTTTCTCATCATGATCTCCGTACTATCTTCCCGGTAGTTTTTATGCCTGCTGCAGTGAGAATGACCGGGGGTATCATCATCGCGGGGCAGATCTATCTGCCAGCGAAAAGAATGTGATCACGATGCAGGGCCGGAGGCGGTACCCTCCGATAATCCAGGTCGATGAACGGCCCCCTTCCTGACATTTTTGTCCCTGTTCCCTTTATCGTCCAGCGAAGTCTTCGTTAATCTGGAGATTGGTGAGAGAATGCTGTACAGGAAGTTCCCGCGGGCCGGTGAGGATGTCTCGATCCTCGGTTTCGGGCGCATGCGGCTGCCGGTCGAGGCAGGCCAGCAGGCCGGAGGAAAGATCGATGTGCCGCAGGCGACCCAGATGATCCGCACGGCCATCGACGCCGGAGTCAATTACATTGATACGGCCTACCCGTACCACAACGGGGAGAGCGAGGTTGTTGTCGGAAAGGCGCTGGAAGGTGGGTACCGCGACCGGGTCTTCATTGCCACCAAGCTCCCGAGCTGGCTTGTCACTGGCCGGGAGGACATGGACAAGTTCCTTGACGAGCAGCTCGCCCGGCTCGGAACCGACCATATCGATTTCTATCTCCACCACGGGCTCGGCGCCGAGACATGGGAGAACCTTTCCCGGCTTGGCGTCCTTGAATTCCTTGACAGTGCCCGGGCTGACGGCCGGATCCGTCACCCGGCGTTCTCCTTCCACGACCCGTTCTCCGTGTTCAAAGAGATTGTCGATTCCTATGAGTGGACCTTTGCCCAGGTCCAGTACAACTACATGGACGAGCAGTTCCAGGCCGGCGCACGCAGGGCGTGAAGTACGCTGCAGAACGGGGCCTTGGGATCGTTGTCATGGAACCGCTCCGGGGCGGCCTCCTCTCCGGCGACGTCCCCGCCATCCACCAGCATCTCATCAATGCCCCGGTCCGGCGCACGCCGTCGGAATGGGGGCTCCGCTGGGTCTGGAACCACCCGGAGGTCACGGTCGTGCTCTCCGGCATGAATGCGATGGAGCAGGTCCGGGAGAACCTTGCCACTGCAGAACAGGGCGTGGCGAATTCGCTCTCGCCCGGAGATCTTGCCGTTATCGAAACACTGCGGGACACGTTTGCCTCCCGCGTGAAGATCCCCTGCACCGGCTGCCGGTACTGCATGCCGTGCGAGAACGGCGTGGACATTCCCTCGTGCTTCATGTATTACAACCAGGCATACACTTACGAGGCAAAGGAGAAAGCACAAGGCGTGTACTTCTGGGCCCTCAATGGTTCGTTCGCCGGGGGCGTGCCGGGGTATGCATCCTGCTGTGTTGAGTGCGGGGAGTGCGAGGAGAAATGCCCGCAGCATTTTCCCATCCGGGAATACCTGCACGAGGTTAGTGAATTTTTCGGGAAATGAAAAAACTGAGGTAGTACCATGCCAGTAATCACGATTGATCTATGGAAAGTAACCCCTGAAGTGAAAGCAGAACTGATCGAGAAACTGACCAGGACCGCGTCGGAGATCACAAAACTTCCGCCGCCTGCATTTTTCGTCTATGTCCGGGAGTATCCGCTCGACGCGATCGGCACGGGCGGAGTCCCGCTCGCGCAGCAGAACCTGCCGCCGCATGCGCCAAAGGAATAACAATCCCTTTTACCGGTCCCGCTCTGGCAGTGGTTAAGCGGCTGTTGCAGTGCAGCAGATTTCCTGGTGGGTGGGGGCCCTGCCCCGGACCCTGGAGATGAGTACGCGGCGGGTAATGGAATATCGCTCTCATCAACATAGTAACAATTTTATATGCGGATGCCTATGACTTCAGCTATACAAAGCTGCAATCACTCCGGCATCTGTCGTCATTAAAAAATTACACCGGAATGGGAGATTCAAAATGAAGAATATCTCAATGAACGTGTTGCCCGTGTTCCTGTTCCTTGTTCTGTTTATCATCGTTGGCGGCTGCATAACCAAAACAACCGACAACGACAACAGCGGCATGAGCGGACCTTCGGGTCAGGTCGTGAGCGCCAATCCGGGCACACTGAACGTTCCCGACGTGGAAACCACAGTTTCCGGGATCTCAGGGCCGGGATCCGAAGACGTGAATTATTTTTCAGACGGGAAAGATTTTCCCCTTACTCGTGAGCAGATCCTGAAACACCTGAGGACGGCCAATGAGGTTGCCAAGGAAGCGAAGGCAGCCGGCCATCACCCCTTTGGCGCAGTGCTTGTGGCGCCGGATGGCGAGACGGTGCTGATGAAACAGGGAAACATGGGGGGTCTCTCGCATGCCGAAACAGAGCTCTCGCGGCGGGCGTCTCTGCAATACGATCCTGATTACCTGTGGAATTGCACCCTGGTGACGACGTTTGAACCGTGCGCTATGTGCTCCGGGAACATCTACTGGGCCAATATCGGAAATATGGCCTATGGCGCTCCGGAAACCACGTTGAAGAACCTGACCGGCGCAAGCAAGAGCAATCCCACGATGAACCTGCCGTCCCGCACGGTCTTTGCGGCGGGGCAGAAGCCTATCCGGGTGGCGGGCCCCTTTCCGGAACTGGAAGACGAACTGGTTGCCCCCCACAGGGACTTCTGGAAATGAAACCTGCTGTAATCTTTTTTTAAAAAATTATTTCCTTTTTTTGCCCGGGCAACGTATCATTTCTCCCCCGGCTTTTCTTTACAATCTGTTGTCTGGTTGTAATTCTTTCCTGATCGGTCCGGTGATTTTATCTCCGGACAACTTACCTGGGTAAGGTGGTATCCCCTGTTGGCGAAATCCTCTTTTTTATGGATAGCTTTTCATTGAGGCAGCCCCGGAATCCCTCAGGGCCGGTGCGGGCGGAAGGGGTGCGGGCAGAGCGCCCGGTCCACATAATGCGGGTGGAAGATCCGGGGCGGGGGATGTATGCAAAGTGCCCGTGCAGCAACCGGTCAACAGGATCAGAAAAAACAGGCGACCTGCTCTCGCGTGCAGGAGCCTTTCACCTCAGGGCATTATGTGACCGGCATGCAACGTATTCAGCCACCAGGTAATAATTCCCCAGGTCCTCTTTATCCAGCCCGCGGAACGCGAAGAGTTCGTCCCACAGGAGGCTGCTCCCCTCGACCATGAAGTACGCGGAGTAGAGTTCGACTGCACCGATAATGGCCCTTCCCCGGAACATCTCATCCTGGGTTTCATACAGGTGTTTTCCCGTCCCGGTATTTTCCATGACAAAACCCTGCACCTCAGGAGTTGTCCCTGCCGGCATCTTTCGTGCGTGGCACTCGTTTGAGAGAATATTGTCTTTGACAACATCGCGCAGGGCGTCCGAGGTCAGTTCCCGCACGGGATATTTGCCGGTGAGATACGCGAGGATCTCGGGACCGGTTTTTTTGTTGGGCTGAAGCAGGGACCGGTACGTCTTTGCCGTTTCCTTCCACGTGCTGACCAGTTCCGGGGTGACTTTTCGGGCGAGCATTGGTACGTATGTTTGCGCCGGGAGGGGATAAAACGGATTTTTCAAAATGGGGGGTTGGGACTGCCCGGTACATGAAGGGAGATGCCCGTTATTTGTTGGTGATCGCTTTTCCTGCTGACGGATTGTTGCGTGCCTGAGGGGAGAGAGGGTGAGCGGTCAAATCCGGCACGCACACGCGGGTTTTTGAGATCGGGGCGCCATTGCTATGCATGGCAGAACAGGTGGAAGGAGCGATTCTCCAGCGGGACGGGTCCACGTATGCGGTGATGGTGCGATCACCCGCCGGCCTTGTCACGCCGGAACTTCTCGAACGTGTGGCAGCGATAGCCCGGAAATACCACATCGGCACTGTGAAGATCACCTCCGGCCAGCGGCTCGACCTCATCGGGGTTAAGAGGGAAGACCTTGATGCTGTTTTTGCAGACCTGGGCCCTGATGCCGTGCGAAGGACCGGGCCCTGCGTCCGGTACGTCCGGTCCTGCCCCGGCATACGGCACTGCAAAAACGGGACGCAGGACTCCCTTGCCCTTGCCCTTTCTCTCGAAGCAAAATACCGGGAACTGCCCTTCCCGGCGAAACTGAAACTGGGCATCTCGGGCTGCCCCCGGTGCTGCGCCGACAGCCATACCCGGGATATCGGGATTATGGGATCAAAGGACGGCTGGACGGTACTGTTTGGCGGGAACGGCGGCACAAGGCCCCGGTTCGGCGATGTGCTGGCAACGGGTCTGACAACAGAAGAAGTGCTTGACCTGATGGACCGGTTACTGGAATATTTCCGGACGCATGCAAAACAGAAGGAACGGACCTCGCGGTTCATGGAACGCATCACGCTGGATGGACTGCGAAGCGATTTCCTCAACCTGATACCATATATCTCCCTGGAGAAGTGAGGGGGACAAAAAAATCAGATGGGCAGGACGAGCCCTTGTTCTTCCGCAGGAGTCCTCATGGAGTATCCTCCCGTTCCATTCAGACCGGATCCCCCTGCCGTGACTGACAAGGGTCTGCCAGTTCTCCGTTTCACATCCCGAGATATTTCAGCACGCCGTACACCAGGAACGCCGGCCAGAGCAGCGCTTTTATCACGCCGATCACTCCTGCAAGGAAGCTCGTGGCCGTTGTGAGGTAATAGTACAGGGCGCCCAGGAAGCCCAGGGCATACAGGGCGCCTCCGGACCCGTGGCAGGCATGATGTTTCATCGTGTGCCCAACGTCACACCAGCATTTTGAAGACGGTTCGGTTGTTTCGTTCTCCATGGTTTCCACTTCCGTATGAGAATACGTACAGCCTGCAGGAGAATAAAAAACCTGGTATCGGGATATGTTCCTCCCGGTCTGCCGGTCTTGCGGGGAAAGGAAAAAAAGTACGGTTCAGAGCCCTTCCGCGGGCAGTTTCGGGAGCCGGTCCCGGAAATGCCAGAAGATGAGGGCAAGCAGTACGTAGAAGATCGCAACGAACCACCCGAATTCGCCCAGCATCATGGACCCGGCCGGTGTCGTTACCGTGAGAGATGGATAGAAGACCTGGATGAAATAATTCCAGAACCCGTGGAAGAGGATCGCAACCCAGACACTCCCGGATGCCAGGCGGAGCCATGCGAGGATGATCCCGGCGCCCATGACCGAAGGAATGAACACCGCCAGCGAGTACCAGGCCGGCCCGGTGCCATGGTAGGAACCAAAGAGGATCAGCGGGATGTGCCACGCGGTCCAGATGGCTGCGGAGATCAGCGCGAGGGTGGTGAATCCGGAGAACCGGCCCAGTTCGGGAACAAGGAAGCCCCGCCAGCCGAACTCTTCACCGGCTGCAGCAAACAGGTTGAACGCGATGGCGTACAGGGACGCGGGAATAAACGCGAGCGAGAAGACGATGGCGGCATTTTCGGAATTGAACGGTGCAATATTCGAGATCCATGCAAGGCCGAACATGATAAGGCCAGCAGCAACGGGAAGGAGTACCCCCGTAAGAATCCAGACCGGTTTGCCGGGCCGGATACCAAAGCCCTTCAGGTTCCGCTGGAACCAGAGCCGGGTTATGACAGCGGCAAGTGCCGGACACCACATGACGCCGATGGTGCACACAAGCAGGAGATTCCGGTTTTCCGGAACCGGCGGGGTGATCGCGGTCAGGTACCAGAATACCGATGAGAAGGCAAAGGTAAGGACAACAAACGTCAGTACGGTGACGCGGGCACCGGCCTGAACGGACGGTGAGCCGGAGTTCCCGGACGGGGCAGGGGATTCCATAGAACAATCATCGGCCGGAGAAAGATAAGGGTATCTGCCGGGACACGGTTTTCTGACAGACTCCAATACGGCCACTCGAAGAACCATTACAGGTTCTTCTCTTTTCCCGGCTCGTACTGTTCATGGCAGTTCTGGCCGTTGCCGGCAGTATTGTTGCCGGAATGCATTATTACGCCGTAGACCTTCCTCAGCAGAAGACGGTGCAGGCACCGGCTAATGTGATCGATACTAAGCAGTTCCATGCATGTATCGAGAATGTACGAGCATGAACTGCGATAGGGCTTCTGATTGCGATTTCGCTGAAGGCTGATGTGGCGTGACCGGTGCAAACTTTACTGCTCGACCGGGTAGGCCCGAAAACATTCCCATCAAACTCTTTTACCGACGTGAAATCTGGCATATGCCCGTATTCGGGCAATAGATGCAGCCGGTTCGATCCTGCCCTCCGGGAGTCTGTGGACGGGAAAATCGGCTGTTGTACAAGCGCTATTTGCGTCCTCATTTCTCCGACGTGAAATTCACAAAAAATGGTGAATTAGTCTTCCGTTTTGGCGATTTTGTCCTCCTGATGTGCTTACCGGGGGGAAACGAAGCCCTGTACGGGGCCGGATTTTCACCTCTCACTCATGGGTCCGGGCTGGGCATTGCCACACCCGGCCGGAATGGCTTTGTGCTGCCCGGTGCCGGTCGGGGTGTGGGAAAAGGGGGCGGCCGGAAACCCTGCAAAGAATGGAAAAACAGAACGGTAAGGTAAAAAGAGACGAATTTCCCCGCGCAGGTTTTTACTTACGCCGGGAGAGATCTCTTCCGGCCAATCCCTGCTCATTTCATTTTCCTTTTCTTCCCGGGCACCGTTCGTATTTTCGAACGTGTAGCTGATTGGGAGAGAAATCATATATATCAAAATTATAAATCGCTCAGTGTGGACAACCGGTAGTTGTTTCACAAGAAGAAGAGGACGGGTTCGCCCCAGGTAGAATTGCGGCTGAACCCGGTCCCGCCCGTAGGCATGAGAACATTATCTTCTGATCCTATGAAGGTTTTCCCCTGCCGGCGAGCGAAGGCTATCAAAAAAGGTGAGAACAAATGAGCATACGTAAAACGTTTGTCATCCTGCAGGCGTTGCTGCTGGCAGGGATGGTAATGGTACCGATGGTGAATGCCGATAAGGCCTCATCTGCATCGGATATAGTAACGCTTGTTGATAAAAATGCTATTTCAGAGGATACTGCTCTCCAGTCTGCACGTGCTGCGGTCGAAGATTTTGTCAGCAGAGGTGCACTTGACAATAACTGGGACGGGGCAACCGTAGATCCCAAATCAGACATTATCTATGACCTCAACGGGAAACCACTATTCTATCTCTTCTCTGTTGAGAGCAAAGGGAAAAGAATCGGTGAGATCAAGGCCGCAGCGAGCAAGGTTGTCGGGGGTGCCATTGTCACGATCGGCCCCGGCGCCGGACCTGTCGATCTGGATTCCGCCAAAACGCACGCCAGAGAGATCATCGAAAAAGAATACAAGGGAACGGTAATCAACTCAATGACTCTGGTATGTTATGATTATCCCGACATGGCGATATTATTCAGGTTCTCTGCGCCGGGATCGAAGGAAAAAACCCTGATACTGGACGCGTATGATTTCTCAGTTATTCCGGAGTCAAAACAGGTCTCCTATTATAACGGGATCCATTCGTCGGATATCAGCACCCGTATTGCAAATGCCGAATCCGAACAGGATTCCCTCATGAACCGGCAGACCGTATTATCAGTTAAAGCAGGGGCGACCAAGACTCTGAGCGGATTCCCCCTTTATGCTCAGCAGGCAAATGGGTGGTGTCCTTTTGCGACAGCCCAGATGATATCCGGATACTATGGATATTCGCGAACACAATCCGGAATCGCCAGTACCATGGGAATATCAAACCCCAGTAACGGTGCCACACTCCAGGAAACCCTCTCGAATTATTATCAGCTATCTACGGCATCCGGCGGATTAGGAAAACCGAATTCCCAACTCAGGTATACCGGCATGTTCTCGTATGATGATTTTATTAGCAATCTGAGCGCAAACCGCCCCCAGCATGCAAGCCGCTATGAATCATTGTCCCTTCACGCACGTGCTGTTGCCGGGTATTCGTATTCGTCTTCATCATCACAGTATCTGTATATCTACGATCCAGGCCCGGTCAATGTGGGATCCCTGTACTGGGAAAACTGGAATACCTTCCTGTCAGGATCAAATCCGGTGCAAGGAGTTATTTTCATCAGAAACTAAACGGTCACAGGACGAACGATGATGCCTGGAAAAATAACACCATTCTTCTTTTTTTTCATCCTTGCTTTCCTGATCACCCCATTTCCGGTCATGGGGCTTGAATACCCGTTACATCCTGCATGGGAAGTCCCACTCGTTCCTTCAGATAATCCGGCCAATCTCTCCCCGGTACTGCATGTCGCGGAAGAAGGTCGGCTCATTTCCCTGAATTACCCGTATAGTCCGGATTTTTTCGTTTATGACGGGAACGGATCGCTTCTCTTCAACAAAACACTCACTGCTGAAAAAATCCCCTGGGTTTCATCTATCACTCCTGTTCCCGATGGAACTGGCATTGTGATCACTCAACTGGTCCCGGGCTGTTGTCACGGGTCCGTATCCAATACCACCTCAAACAAGGTGACATTCTATGACAGGTCCGGCAGGATTGTCTGGGATTATGTGACATACCAGCCGCCCCTTGCTTCCGCTGTTTTACCGAACACCGGTGATATCGTTGTCGGGACAGAAGACGGGAGAATCATCGGTCTTGACAGGAACGGATCGGTACGCTGGACAACCGTTGTTGACGCCCCTGTGCTTTCCTTTGCTGCATCAGCGGATGGAAGTACCCTTGTTGCGGCGGGAGACAGCAACTACGATTCATGGATACATTACGGTGAGCGGCTCAGCCCGTACGACCTGTTTTTCCTTGACGGGACGGGTTCGGTCCTCGGGAAATACCAGACGCGGGGTCAGAACACGGTTGCTGTCAGCAGAAACGGGTCCGTGATTGCGGTGATCGGGGGACGTTTCGGCAATCTCATGATGTTCAACCGTACGGGGACAATGACCGGGGAGAGATCGTTTCCCGGTGCCGGAACAGCACTGGATATTTCAGATGACGGTACCCGGCTTGTTGTGGAAACTTCCGAAGGGCGGGTCTATGCTCTGGATGGGAAGATGCAGGAGATTGTCTCTTTGCCCGGAGAACCCGGCCAGAGAATTGCAGTATCCGATACCGGCGATGTCCTTGCACGGGGAGGGAATTGGAATATTACGCTGTACAGGATTGCAACCGGAGAGAATCTTGGAACCGTTCAGGCCGGCAGCGGGGTCCGGTTTATTTCAGCAGTTCCCGGAACCGGATCGTTCGTCATCAGTACCGGACAAAAAATGTCTTTTTTTACCATGACGACAGGAAAACCATACCAGGAATCTGTCAGGGACACGGCATCTCCTGCAGGTCTGCCGGTAACCTCCACCCCGTTTCCGGAAGTTGTTGTTATAACGGCACTGGGCGTGTGCTCCATTCTCCACCGGGTTGTGAATAAGGGGAAATAATACCCGGCGTTCCGGGGTGTTGAGCACCACAATTTCCTGACAACAGATATTCCCATGACAACGATTTCTGGATTGGGCCCGGAACAGCAAACTTAGAACAGGAGAGAAAAACCTTGAAAGAAACAGAAAATCTGAAAAGATGGATCATATGGGGCACGATACCCTTTATCCTGCTCTTCATTTTTTTTCTCGCGATCCTCATCCACCCAATCGGTCCCGGACTGCCGCAGCACCAGGATTTTTCCACCGGGGTTATCTGGAACGTGGGACATCGTTGCGACTCGCCGGATCGTGCGAATCCCCCGGGACCTGATCTCTGTATCAGCCAGCGGAACTCAGGAAACTACCCGCAATTTCCGTCCCTGACTCAGACTGCAGGTTATGCGACTGCGAGTTATGCCGTGTTCCGGAAACCGGGAACGAACCAGCCCCGCGTTTTTGCAATCTGGTATTTCGAAAATCCGGAGGATTGTAACAGATCGGAAGAGCAGTTGTCCAGGTACCTGAAAGCCGGTGGACAGGTTACACCTGTCGCGCTCAATCTTACGACCGAGATTCAGTCCTGGGAATATTCGGGCAGACAAGCCTCGCCAACAACATTGGAGGGTACAACGTTCGAGGGCAATGATACGGCAGGGTATTTCTTTGTCATAAAAAAAGCGGTCATGCCGGGCAGGGACGATTGTTTCATCGAATACTTTGGCCTGGTCGGGGAGAACAACCTTTCAGCGGGTTCAGCCGATCTCAGGCAGATCATTGCGCTGGAGGGGAATCCCTGGTACCTCTTTACCGGTCGGACCGGGTCAATATCTGATGACGGGAAGGTCCATTCCTGAGAGAACACAATGGACGATGAGTTACACATGGATCTGGTGAACAAAGTAAGGAATGCGAAATGACGGGAAGATTCTCATTAACGATTATCCTCATCGGCATGGCACTTATCGGAGGTTGCGTGACTGAACAAACCCCGTTCCCGACAACGAGCAGTCCAATCATTCCGGAAGCAGAAGCCCCCGCAATAACAACACTGATTCCGCCAGCCACACCGACTTTGCTGGTACCTGGTTCCGTGCAGGATACTGTACCCACGTGCAGTCCCCCGGATGTTGCTCCAATAATTCCCGTACCGGTCGATACATCCATCCCAATCCGTGACCCGATGCCCGAGATCCGGTATTCCTTTAACAGAAGCGAATCCGGCAGGACTATCGTACTTGAGAAGGGAGATGTTGCTGAGATTAATCTCGGTTATGCATCAGGCCAGCCTTTTCATTGGATCGTCCAGGGGTCCGGATGCGGGATTAAACTCCTGAATGCCGGCGCGTACTCCTCTGGTGGCGATTTCTGGAACAACACCGGCAATTACCGGGCCAGGTACCGTGCAGTCAGCCCGGGGACATCGGTCCTGAACGGAAAACTTGTCCTCACACCCGAAGAAAACGGAATGCTTACGTTCAACCTCACTATGATCGTGAAGTAGGCCGGGTGCCTACCTATATCAGCAAGGAGAGGGAGCCACCGTCACACCCGGGCAAACGCCTTTGTGCTGCCCGGTGCCGGCGGGGGTGTTGGCCGGGTGAGGGGTACGGGGGCCATTGTCACGAGGAGATGGATGGGGGCCCTCCTGCGGCGGATCTCTGAGGGGGGCGGGATTAGTTTCACCCTGCGCAGGCAGAATATATGTGCCAGTATTCTGGAATATATCGATAGAGAATAATATTTCATTCAGGGACCGGGACTATGAAACCAGCCATCATCAGACGTCTTCACAAACATTTTAAGGATTTCGTCCACGTGCAGGATGGTGTAGAGTTCTGGTTTGCCCGTGATTTGCAGGGCCTTCTCGGGTACGATGAATGGAGGAATTTTTTAAACGTTATCGAAAAAGCAAAAGAGTCCTGTACATCTTCAGGTAATACCGTAGCAGACCATTTCGTTGACGCCAACAAAATGGTTCTCCTCGGATCGGGATCGCAAAGGAAGATCGAAGATCTCCTGCTCACCCGCTATGCCTGTTACCTCATCGCCCAGAACGGGGACCCGCGTAAGGAAGAGATCGCGTTTGCCCAGAGTTATTTCGCAGTGCAGACCCGAAAGCAGGAGATCATCGAAGACCACATCCGGCTTTCCGAGCGACTGAAAGCAAGGAAACACCTGAAGGATTCCGAAAAAGAATTATCCCGGAATATCTACGAACGGGGCGTGGATGAATCGGGTTTTGCCCGTATCCGCAGTAAAGGGGACGAAGCCCTGTTTGGCGGTCACTCCACCCACGCGATGAAGGAGCGCCTCGAAGTTCCTCAAAGCAGGCCTCTTGCGGATTTTCTCCCGACCGTTACTATCACCGCCAAGAACCTCGCAACCGAGATCACGAATTTCAATGTCTCCAAGGAGGATATGCATGGGGAAGATCCAATCACGACCGAACATGTTCAGAACAACCAGGACGTCCGGGACCTTCTCCTGAAACGGGGAATCTGTCCTGAAGCCCTGCCACCGGAAGAAGATCTCGTAAAACTGGAGCGAAGGGTCAAATCACAGGAGAAGACGATTGCCGGACGCTCGGGGAAAATTGTTTCATCATCACCGGATGAGAGATGCGGTAAACCATGATTCCGGATCGTTGCAGCTTCTGTAAAGGAAAACTCCGCAAGGGAACAACGGAATTTCTTACCCATGCTGCCGGTGAAGTCATCGTGATCAAGGATGTCCCTGCTTATGTCTGCGAGCAGTGTGGTGAGGCATATTACACAGCCGATACTTCCCGGAAAATCGATGGCGTGATGCGGGATGCCCACCAGAAGAAACTCTGCATGCGCCCGCTCCCTGCCGGTGAAGTATCGTTGAAGGGATAGTTTTGTTGCAAGTGAAAGGGCGGCCGGAACGACCGGGGCCGCTCTCCTGGGCTTGAACGAGCCGGGAGGGAGTGCGGTGAATTTCATTGTCTAATGAAAGATATAATTTGATAATATGTTGTTGGTTGGATGATTGAACAACCGGATTCTGTGGGGTGCGAAGTCGTGGCGTTAAGGAGAGATGATGAGTCGGAACATTTTGAGCACAGGGATTTGCCGGAAAAATTTTGCCGGACGTTGTTTGAAATTATTTACAGAGTCAACCCGGAATTTTTTTCACGGATCGTATGGAAAACTTTGTTCGCAAGGATGTTCGCGTTTGGGTTGGTGAGCAGGATCAAACGAATCGTGGCCGGAATTTTTTGCGAGACGATCCCCAGCCTGACAATAGTATCACCCTGAATCGGTAATTTCTGCCGGTTTTCAGGAGTGTTGATCCATATCCCGGAGAATTGTAAAAATCGCTGGTTTCACTTCAGGAAGATCGTTGACGATGACATCCCAGACAATTGAATAATCGATCCGGAAATACCCATGGATGATCCTGTTGCGAAGGGCGGCCATCTCTTTCCAGGGAAGATCCGGGTATTCCCCTTTTACCGACTCAGGGACATTATTTGCCGCTTCGCCGATTACTTCAATCGCACTCCGGACTGCGTGGCTGAAATAATCGTCATTGATGAGATCATTGAGGGTCCGATCTTTTGCTATCCGTTCCAGGAACGCGATCTCGTCAAGGATATGCCGGAGATAGACGCTGTCATCCTTCAATCCAGATCACCTCGGCCTCAATTCGGGGCCGGATGTACTTGTCAATCCCTTCGACCGTGATGAGATCCACATTCCTCATGAACAGGGCTTCCAGTCGCTCCGCAAGGGCAACAAAATTTTTCAGGGTAGCGTGTCCTTCGGCAAAGTCCACGACAACGTCAACATCGCTCTTCTTTGTCTCTTCACCGCGGGCAAACGAGCCGAAGATCCCGATCCGCGTCACCCCAAACGTACTGCGGATGGCCGGAGCTGCTGCTTCCAGTTTTTTTATAACCGGGCTTTTCCTCCGTGGCCTTGCGATGAGTCCGGGCATGCCGTTCCTTCCTATATGGAATTGGACATCCGGGTACTATAAGGATATGGGGGGACAGGAATGCTGGGCCGGTATCGTGAAGTCTCGAACGAAGGGGGCAGGCTGGGCACCGCCATATCCGGCCGATTGGTTTTGTGTTGCCCGGTGCCGGCGGGGGTGCTGGCCGGTTGTGGAGTGTGGGGGCCGTTGCCCGCGGAGGGGAGAGGGGCGGCCGGAAACCCTGCAAAGAATGAAAAACAGAACGGTAAGGTAAAAAGAGACGAATTTCCCCGCGCAGGTTTTTACTTACGCCGGGAGAGATCTCTTCCGGCCAATCCCTGCTCATTTCATTTTCCTTTTCTTCCCGGGCACCATTCGTATTTTCGAACGTGTAGCTGATTGGGACAGAAATCATATATATCAAAATTATAAATCGCTCAGTGTGGACAACCGGTAGTTGTTTCACAAGAAGAAGAGGACGGGTTCGCCCCAGGTAGAATTGCGGCTGAACCCGGTCCCGCCCGTAGGCATGAGAACATTATCTTCTGATCCTATGAAGGTTTTCCCCTGCCGGCGAGCGAAGCGCATGGAAACATGCGGGGAGTTGAAGAAAAATGAACATACACAAAACAGTTTTTGTCCTGCTGGCACTGTTGCTGGCGGGGATGGCGATAGTACCAATGGTGAATGCGGCGGAAGATACAGGAACAGTAAACTCTGTTGGAATAAATCGGGGATTACCAGATCCTATGAATGATCCGGTAATTAAGGCGATACTTGAAAATGCAACCGCCATGGAATCATTACCTGATTCTATTGCAGCTAAATCTGATAAGAACGGCAATATTACAGCATCCCGTTTTGATGCAAAAACGGAAGCATACCTGAACAATTATATCAGCCCTGCTAATAACCTGGTCAAAACCATGAAAAATGGAGGCTACACCGAAGATCAGATTACACAATTCTTAAATATGAATGGATATGGCTGGGATCCAAAAACCGGTGCAAGCTGGAAAGGAACCGCACCCACACCTGAAGAACAAAAGATCATTAACAAAATCCGTGGGCAGGATTATTCTCCCTATGGTGCATTCTCACAGACCAGATCGTCATCTGCAATAGCGAGGGATGGAAGAGCCGGAGGAGCTACGCAAAGTGTAAACAATGAAAATACATTTGTTGGATTTAATGGATATATGAATCCGGGATCAATGTTCGTAAGTTCAGCAGGCACATTCCAGCATGTTGTTACAACCCATGTTGGTAAAAAAACACCCTCCGGTCAGGATGACTGGACAGAAGCCGGTGTCTTGAATTCCATGAACGATGCCTACGCCCGTTATTTCACCTATGATAATGATGAAGGAGCATGGCAGTTTCATGGAGCGGCCGAAGTTGAATGGTATAAAAATTATGCAATTTATGTTACGAGCTCATCAGATTCATCCGGATATATTTATAACATTTGGATTGATAATAATTGGGTTCGGAGCGGTCACCTTAAAGCCCGGCAGACCGGAATAAATAATGCAAATGAAATCTGGTCTCTGGGGACAAACTGGTTTGATTACGATGATATTAATCCGGCATTCCAGAACGAGAACCTCTATACAACATCAGGTTCCGTACAGTGGGGCGATTATCCCACTACGGGGACATCCCTGAGCAGCGATCCCTATGGATATGTTCTGAAGGATCACTATATGAATAGCGGCACATGGAAGTTTTACTCATGGAATGTGTGAAATCTGCAATCATTTCAACCCTTTTTTTCCTGATTCTTATTGAAGGATGCCTTTTATCTGGATGCGTCTTTGATAAACCGGATCATGAAACACAGGCAGTTATTGCGGATACCAATTCCACTGCGATAGCAATCGCACTCAATGATACCAGGATCAGAACCTATCTTGCATATGATGGGTCTTATAAGATTCTCTACGCGGGCCCAACAGATTTTGAATCTGATAATTCCATCTTTCATGTAACCGCTGTTGAGATCGATACACCTAATGATCTTTACCATGTGTATGTCAATGTCACAAATGGTACAGTAGATCATATCTGGCCGCAGCCAAAAAGAAGTTCTCCGGCCGATCCGTTACCCGATTCAACACAGGATCCCGGACCCGTATGTAATTCTAATCTCCAAATCATTGCCCCGGTCGATACATCCGTGCCCGTCCGGGACCCGATGCCCGGGATCCGGTATTCCTTAAACCGGAGCGATTCAGACAGGACGATTGTACTCGAAAAGGGAGATATTGTCGAGGTCACACTCGGGTTTGCCCCGGGACTTGCCATGCGCTGGATCGTCCCGGTCTCCGGGTGTGGTATAGAGCTGGTGAATGACGGCACCTATTATAGTGGCGGCGATTTCTGGAACAACACCGGATACTACCGCGCACGGTACCGGGCAATCAGCCCCGGGACTTCAGTTCTGAATGGAAAACTGGTCTTCAGGCCTGAGGACCCGGGGGGTCTCCGGTTCAATCTTACCCTGATTGTGAAGTAGGCCGGGCAACTCCCTGTATCAACAAGGAGAGGGAGCCCTCGCCCTCTCCGGCCGGAATGGCTTTGTGCTGCCCGGTGCCGGCGGGGGTGCTGGCCGGGATGTGGTGAGGGGCTGTTGCAAAAAGTGTATAGGGAAAAGGCGGCCGGCACCGGATGTAACCACACCGTCAATGCATTAATAATAATGACAGACATACAACTTCCAGAGAGATCAATGGAACCACTCGTCCTCCTCCGGCAGCACGAACTGGAATTAAAAAAACGGTTTGGTGTTGCAACGATTGGCATATTCGGCTCATATGTACGGGGAGAAGAGCGGCCGGAGAGCGATGTGGATGTCCTTGTCACGTTCCGAAGGGGAGAAGAAACGTTCGACAATTATATGGACTGCAAGTTCTATCTCGAAGATCTGTTCGGGCGTAAAGTCGATCTCGTCATGAAAGGTGCAATAAAAAAGCGGCTGAAACCCTACATACTTGGCGAGGTCGTGTATGCATAGAACTACGCTCCAGTTCCTTGACGATATCCTTGAATCAATTGCCAATATTGAGGAGGATACAAGCGGTATCACCTTCGAGGATTTTTCAAAAGATCGGAGGAGACGGGATGCGGTTATCCGGAATTTCCAGGTCATAGGTGAGGCCATCAAGAATCTCCCGATGGATCTCAAAGAGCGATATCCGGGAACGGACTGGAAAAAGATTGCCGGATTCCGCGATGTTCTTACCCATGTCTATTTCGGAATAAAATATTCGATTCTCTGGGATAATGCAACAAACAATCTGCCCGATCTTAAAAGAGCTATTGCAAAAATTCTGAAAGAAGAAACACGAAGAGAGAGAAGCCCGGCAAAATAGTCTTTCAACAGGATGCCAGGATTCTCCGGATTACATCACGCGTTTCTTCAGCCCGGCAAGACTGATCGTGCCCTCGTCCCGCCACTCGGCAACCATCGCGAGGTCGTGGAGGTCTTCCCGGAGATGCTCGTATTCACGGATGGGGAGCATCACCGCGACCTTGTTGCCGCTCTCGTCCATGATATACTGTTCCGCAGCTGACGTACAGGTTCCTGATTATACGGTGTATTTCCCTGAGGATTATGATCGCTTTTCGTGCAACAGGGGGTGGGGAGGAATCGCCCTATCCGGGCAAACGGCTTTGTGCTGCCCGGTGCCGGTCGGGGTGTGGGAAAAGGGGGCGGCCGGAAACCCTGCAAAGAATGAAAAACAGAACGGTAAGGTAAAAAGAGACGAATTTCCCCGCGCAGGTTTTTACTTACGCCGGGAGAGATCTCTTCCGGCCAATCCCTGCTCATTTCATTTTCCTTTTCTTCCCGGGCACCTTTCGTATTTTCGAACGTGTAGCTGATTGGGACAGAAATCATATATATCAAAATTATAAATCGCTCAGTGTGGACAACCGGTAGTTGTTTCACAAGAAGAAGAGGACGGGTTCGCCCCAGGTAGAATTGCGGCTGAACCCGGTCCCGCCCGTAGGCATGAGAACATTATCTTCTGATCCTATGAAGGTTTTCCCCTGCCGGCGAGCGAAGCGCATGGAAACATGCGGGGAGTTGAAGAAAAATGAACATACACAAAACAGTTTTTGTCCTGCTGGCACTGTTGTTGGCCGGGATGGCGATAGTACCAATGGTGAATGCGGCGGACACGAGTGATAAGGCAAATATGGTCGGTGTCACGGTTCCCGCCCCTGAATCTGTTGATTTCAGCGAACTGAAAGCACGACATACAGAACACTCTGAGGAAGCATTTATTCTTACAGATCCCGTCACATTTCTGACCTTCTGGAATAACAAACTGGAATGGGGATTATCCCAGCAGCAGATAGAAACCGGTGTCAAAAAAATGGAAGCCGGAGATCTGAAAAAATATTGGGACGATTCGGAAAAATATTACGAGATAAACAATCCTGAAGAATTCAGTCGGGATCTGCAAAGGGGTCTTGGAATAACGAGCGAACAGGCGGCTATCTTTGTTAAAGCCCAAAAAGAGCAAACGCGCCTGGATTACCAGAATTATCAGGCCCCATCCCAATCTGCACTCTCCTCATTGCAGAAATCATCCATGGTTCTTACTGCAAGTCCAAGCACCCAGTCAGCACCTTCTGCAACAGGATACCTGTATACAGTACTTATCTTTACCGACTTCCAGATCCCCAGTGAAGAGGGAGCATGGAGAGACTCGCACAAAGAGGATGCCTGGTACGATGCCTGGATGGGAACAAATCAGATTGAAAGCCAGGCAGATTCAAGAGCCGGCGTAGATAATTCCGTAGGAACGTATTCTGTCACAGTGAGCGGACAAAATACCGGGGACAACAGTAATGCATGGGGTTCTTCAGGATGGATGGAACGGGCTGCGCAAAACCTTGGCTACACGGACAGTAACAGCGACGGCAGGTATACCGATGATATGGCCCGGGCGCTCAAGAGTTATCAGGGTGCAGATTCGGTAATGCTGATGTTCGCCACGCATGATATAACCCGTTCCTATGCGGTAGGTCCCGATCAGGGATATGCAGATAAAGCAGCGATAGGATACTGGTGGATGGGATCAGACAGCGCAGTGCACTTCGCAACACAATACCACTATGAACATGAGGCACTGCACCTTTACGGGGCACTGGATGAATATGAGGGCCAAAGTTACTGCGGGCAGGCAAGTAGTCTTGCAGTCGATCCAATGCAACAGTTCTATACAAATACCAACAATTTCAACTGTTCAGTATCAACAACCAGTGTAATGCGGGATCTGGGCCAAACCGTGATAAGCCTGTCAACGAAACGGTTCATTGGTTGGGGAGACCATGACAATGACGGAACACTTGATCCATTTGACAGTTCCCCATAATTTTCTATTTATTTTTCGTATCATGAAATTTGCACTACCTGTCCTTATCGGGATATTGATGATCATTCCCGCAATCCACGCTGAACCGGATATGAATACTTCAACGATTCCCTCCGGCGATTCAGTCATTATTCTCGATATTAAAGCTCCTCAGGAGAAAAAGGTCTTTCTGAATTTGCCAGAACCACCTCGTGTTACAGTGATTGGTTATGTGAGAAACATGGAATCATTGCAATCGGTCATCGTCAGTTCCAATGAAGGGTCGACAGATTGTGGCAACACATCGTTTATATCCTGTACGATTCCGGTTACAAAAGGTCTGAACCAGATCACTATCACGGCCATGGATTCTGTCGGGAGACGGGTATCTACGACAAGAAATTTCTCAATAGAATACGGAGTGCCTGATCTACCACCCAGAATTACCATATCCGGAAAAATTACTACACCGGACGGTCGTCCCGTAGCGGGGGCAACAGTCCGAACGGAATTTCCCCGGCCTTATGATACAAAAACGGTTACCGTACAGTCAGATGCCGATGGTACGTATCGTATCAACAACGCACATGGATTCCGCCAGAAAATCAGTGTGGAAAAAAACGGGTATACAAATATTACAAAAGAGATGACTTTTACGCAAAACGTTAATACCGCTGATTTCATCTTAGAACCGACAACAAAATCCGCTTCCGGATTAACGATAGTCATGTGCTTTGTCGCGATATTCGGAGTTATTCTGATTTTTTCCCGGAAACAGCAGACACATCTCGTGTGAGGACTTACCGGGTTTGGAAACCTTTTTTTCCGGTTACTATCCGAGTCGGTAAAATTCAAGTGAGGTACGCGAGATTCTACTGTCCGCTCATCCTGCATGGGGGGCGTTGCCTGAGGGTAACGAGTTGAGGGAGTGGGCTGGGCATCGTCCTACCCGGCCGAATGGCTTTGTGCTGGCCGGTGCCGGCGGGGGTGCTGCCCGGGTGTGATGGGAAGAAGGTGTTGTCCAGGGCGGGGGAGAGGGGAATGAGAGCGAAGAATTCCGAACCAGATATTTTTCAGAAATATCATCGGTTTCCAGGAAAATAGATCCCGTCCGCCCGCGACAACAATATTCATCAGGGTCCATGGGAAACGATAAACAAGGAGAAGTGGATTGCCCCATGACGGTTGATCCCGGGGAATGGTTCCGGCAGGCACAGTATGATCTCGGCACTGCAGAATCGCTCGTTTCTTCCGGCAGGTATCCCCCGGCGGTTTTTTTCTGCCACCTGGCACTGGAAAAAGCCCTCAAGGCTCTTTGTGCAGAGAAATTCGACAGTGAACCGGACAAAACACATAATCTTGTCTATCTTGTTGAACTCCTTGGACTCGAACTGCCGCAGCCATACCTGGACTCGTTGTTTGTCATAAACAGGACCGGGGTCACGGGACGCTATCCCCATAACCTTGAAAAGGTTCTTGAACAATATACAACAGAAAAGACCCGAAAACTGCTTGCGGATACGCGGGAGATTCTTACATGGTTGATGCAAAGGTCCTCGAAGCGGTGAACTATTTCAGTAAAATAATCCGTGAGAGCGGGATCCATATCGATAGTATTATTCTGTTTGGCTCTTCGAGTACAGGCCTGACACGACCGGGCAGCGACATCGACCTTGCAATCATATCCGATGATTTCGCGGGCCGGGATATTTTCGACAGGGCGCTCCTGACCCGGGACGCAGAATTAAACACGATTAAAAAATTCCGGGTGCCGCTCGACATCGTGACCCTGACAACCGAAGAGCTTGCCGATACGGCATCGCCGATTGCAGGGACACTCCGGAACGGGATTGCCCTGCTCCCGACTTCCTCGGTGTGATCGAATACTTTTTTAGATTCTGCCGGCATCTCATGTCCGAACAGGGAGTCTGCCCCACATCAGCAGCGAGGGCTGGGCATTGGCACACCCGGGCAAACGGCTTTGTGCTGCCCGGTGCCGGCGCGGGGGTGCTGCCCGGGGGCCGTTGCCGGGGTGTGGGAAAAGGGGGCGGCCGGAAACCCTGCAAAGAATGAAAAACAGAACGGTAAGGTAAAAAGAGACGAATTTCCCCGCGCGGGTTTTTACTTACGCCGGGAGAGATCTCTTCCGGCCAATCCCTGCTCATTTCATTTTCCTTTTCTTCCCGGGCACCTTTCGTATTTTCGAACGTGTAGCTGATTGTGAGAGAAATCATATATATCAAAATTATAAATCGCTCAGTGTGGACGGCCGGGGTTTGTTCCACGAAAAGTGAAGGACGGGTTCGCCAAGCCACAAACCTGTGTTGAACCCGGTCCCGCCCGTAGGCATGAGAAGATTGTCTTCACTCCTTATGAAGATTTTCCCGTGCCGGCGAGCGGAGACTCTGTAAAAATGTAAAGGAGTTGAAGAAAAAATGAATCTATCTAAAATTGGCGTCGTCCTGCTGGCATTGCTGCTGGCGGGGATGGCGGTAGTACCGTGCGTGAGCGCGGTGGAAAATGAAAATGATGTCGACCAGGCCACTGCCCAACACATCGCAGAAATGCATATGCAATCGGTAGCAACAATGTCCGGGGATTACAAAGAATGGGTAACCGGAACATTACAGCCGTCAACGGTGTATTATGACCTGAATGATCACAAGACTGCCTACTTGTTTGATGTCTCTGTGGATGGCCTTTATTCCGGATATATCCTGACATCTGCAACACGAAACAACTATCCTATTCTGGAATTCTCCCGCGGAAAAGTACCGGATGCTGGTCCTGAGACGCTATCCCGGGCTCAACAGGCAGTCCAGTCTTCAGTTGATACGAAAACGCAGAATGTTGGATCACCCAGGCTCCTCTACCTGGGCGGTACCTTTTACTTTGCCCAATATCCTGTAACGGATTCCGAAGGCAGTACCATTGAAACAAAGTTCGTTGATCTCTCTGACAATTCCATCGTTGACCTGCAGGATTTAGCAAAAAAGTATCCTCTGGACAGAGAAGAACAAAAAAACCGTGAAGCTGCGAGAATCAAGAAGGCAAATCAGATGTGGGACTCTTATGATAATCCTGCCCCTGCGTCAGTATCGGGCATGTCCAAAACGTATGGATCAAAATACATCCAGGGAGTTCCACTCTACAGTCAGCCTCTGAATAACTATTGTTCGCCAACATCAGCGGGAATGGTACTTTCCTACTGGGATTCACATGGATATCCCAATATACCTGACAATTCATATACTCTCGTCACTGAACTCGCCACAGCGATGAGTACATCGACAAGTACCGGGACTTACATATATAATGTGGATGATGGCATGAACACAGTCAGTTCCAACCATGGATATGGAAGTTCTCTCACTTTTAATGAAGATGGCTGGGTGACATTCGCCGATGTAAAAACGGAGGTCAATGCAAACAAGCCTTTCGTTCTCAATATGCTGGGAGGTGGCACAGGATACGGTCGGTCGCAGGCATATGGGGATCATAGTGTAGCCGTTGTTGGCTATGAATCCTATTTGTCCGGTGACTATGTCGTTATCCAGGACACGTGGACTCCCCTGACATCAATTTCACTGCAGTTTGACAGCTGGCTTGGTGCGGTTGCGGATTATTCCCGACCCACGTAATTTTTTTACTAAATATGGACTGAAACGATGATCGTAAACAGGAAAAAAATTCTGATCTTTATCGGACTCGTAATCCTGGGATCAGCGATCATTCTGGGAGTCCTCACGGGATTGAGGACAGATCCCGTGCCCCCCCAGATCCGGGCAGGATGGTATCTTCCCCAGCAGGATATTGTATGGACGCGTCCCGGATCCGGAACAAATCCTTCATCCCGTGAACATTTCGTCCTTTCAGGAGTACGCGATGGACCGGCTCCACAATTTCCTGCACTATCACCGTATTGCCGGTATGAGAATTATACTCAGGAGAATACCGATGACAGGTACATGATTGCAGTATGGTACTTTTACGAGAAGAGCAGGTTTCTCGCATCGCGCGAACAACTGAAAAAATTTCTCGTATCTTCAGGAACGATCACGGATATTGATTTGAATTTTTCCGGATCTCTGGCTATAGATCAGCCAGGTTACACGGACATGGATTCAGGGAACAATGACCTGCTGCCTGTCAGACTGAATACAACCGGGTATGAGAGTTTAGGTACTGCGGGACTGTTTTTCACGGTTGAAATTTCCGGGTACGGGGTACAACCCGGTGAGATACAATATTCCGGAAATAACGAACATTATATTGTGTATTATGGAACAGCAGAACCGGCCAGTCTTGCATCACGAATCGATATCCTCCGTGAGATTATCGGGCAGACATATACATATGATCGGGTAATTTCCGCCGAACCACTTTAAAAAGGGATGAAGAGGGTGGCCGTTGCCGGAGTGTGGGGGAGAGGGTGACCGGGGGTCAGGGCTTCCGACGGAGGGGGGTCCGGAACACCCGCATGGCCGGTCAACTAACGGACAGATATAGGGGGTGCCCCGGCCAACCGCGATTGTAACGTTGCCGTGCATTACCTCACCAATTCCCGTCGTAAAACCCTGATCAATTCCGGAACAATTACCGTGTTTTCCGGAATCATTGCCTCATCAAAAAAGGGTGGTGAGGCAAAACGCATACAACCGGGCATAATACAGGCCCGGAGTTTCTACCCCGTATGGAAGGGAAAACAGGAGTATTACAAAGAGGGGGTAACCCCCCCACTCTTCTCCCTCTCTGCGACTCCGGCAAGGTACTCGATCGTCTTTCCGGATTCGAGCCGGTTCCCGTCGCGGTCGATCTCCACGATTGTGGACGGTGTGACCTGGAAAAATCTCCACGTGCCGTGCCGTGATCGGATCCAAAGCTCGGTCACAATCGCAGCGTCGCGGGCGATGACCCGGAGCCGGGCAAGATCGCTTGCGTAATACTCCACAAGCTCGGGGACCGGTGCGAGAATTTTTGGCGCAAACATGATAGTCGCGAACACAATCGGGATCTTCGAAACGATGGAGAGATCATAGATCCTCTCCGGTCCGCCCATTGCCAGCTGGATGAGGCCACGGGCTTTGGCGATCGGGATCGCGTCCCGGAGTGCCCGGTGGGCGCGAGCCCTGCGGTGGATCATGAGGGGCGGCCCCGAAAGATTTCGCGGGCCCGTCCCGGAACCTGCGGATTGTTCAACGATGCATTCTTTGATTTCGGCTCGCGGGGAAATGTTCCAGCCGGCCGGGTGTTTTGATTGAAGGTTGTGCTTATGCTTTCATCTCCATTGTTCAGACTTCGTTATGGTCTGGTGGTCGGTGCGAACGGGCCGCTCTCCCGGGGTTGTAAGAGCCTGGGGGAGTGCGGTGAATTTCATTGTATAAAAAATGATATATTTGAATAATATGTTGTCGGTTGAATGATTGAACTGCGGGATTCTATGGGGCGACACGCACCCCGCATACCTATTTATCGGGAGACACCCTCACTACCCATATGCACCGGGCATTTGTTCCCCCTTCTGGAGAGATGACGCAGGAGCCTGCTGACACCAGGGCGACGTCGATCTGGAAGAAAGTCCGTGTCTCCGTATTCGGTGCGGGCACCGGCCGGGCCAGGATCGGTTTTCCGTACGTGATGTGGATGAAGAAGAAGCGGTGAGTGGTGCAACAAGACTGATGAGAAAAAACGTTCTCTTGTATTATTTATTCCAATCTTACCTTATCCCCCAGTTTTTCTTTGAACCGCAAGTAGATTTTTACAATTGTATCGGTATTAAAAAAAACTAAACCATATTTTTGTGTTGTTCCATTCATTGATATCACAATCCGATGTTTGCGGTCATACCCATACGTATTCGATTCGTCAGATTCGAATTCTGCATCAGGTCGCACCGATGTTATATCTGCATATCTGATAATTGTTTTCCTGTCAATGCCAAAAAGATACAACAGATGTGATCTGATTTGCACCGAATCACCTGCAAAGATGAAAACTGGTGTTGCATACAATATCCAAGTAAAAAGTACAATCAGGAAGGAAGAACCTATGATATAAACAAACATGTCTTCATCGGGTTTTCTGAGAAAGAGTCCATAGATAATCCCCCATATACTTAGAAGTATCAAAAACAGAAAAAAAATAATTACCCCCGTTGATGGTTTAAATAGCAATTGTTTCCTGTCTTTTTGTTCAGCCTCCCTGACCTCTTCTTTCTTCATCTCCTGCATCAGGGGTTTATTATAAATTTGAAAAACCAGTTTAACAAGCAGGGAAGTTACGATTACAAAAAACGCAATGCGCTGAATTTCACCAGATGCTCCGACAAGAACCGGGTCTTGTATGCCAATAACAGAGGCCCAGGGAATAATCAAAAGTATGATTACACAGAAAATGATTGATAAATTCTTAATAATTTCTTCCCTCTTCATCATCTTCAACCGCCTCTTATTTTAAAAATATATATTATTCTTCAGTTGCCCATTCAGGGAATCTTTCTGGTAATTCAGTATAGTTTTTGACCCGGGAGCGCGAGCGAACCGTGGCCAAGACGAATTGGCGGTCCTTGGTTAGATATGGCATAGTTATAGCCACTCCCGATGCCACTCACACCGGTTTTCTTCAAAATGCTTGTTTCAACCTGCCTCGCTATAGAAGTTGCGGCTGAAGTTCCGGCTGCATTTGTATTTGAAGGAAATACGATACTACTAACTTTATTCATGACAGCGGCACCTCCAGTAGCAAGTGTAAAACCTTCCACTGAAGGATTTTCCCTTGTTCCTGGAACTCCTAGTGCAGAAAGCGCCGGTTGGGTTATTACCTTATCAGCAATATACGAAGTTCCACCTGCGGAAGAACCAATAATATAGGGATTAGCGGTCAATACAGCCGCACCTACAGCCGCGTAGGCACCAGCAGCTCCTCCAACTGCACGGCCTCCAAATGTAACCGCACTGAACGGTTGACCTCCAATTATAACATCCATCCCTACATACCATCCTGTATTAACAACAGCGCCGATAACGCCAGGAACCCAAGCCACTTTCCCGCTCGGATCAGAATACAGAACAGGATTATTCTGAACGTACGTGTACCTGTTCATACTCTGGGGATTGGTATCAAAACCGGCGAAGGGATCCTTACTGATGAACCGTCCGGTTTCGGGATCATAATACCGTGATCTCAGGTAAATCAATCCGGTTTCAATATCCATCTGTTCCCCGGTGAACAGGAAATCGTTATCGGCACGGCCGGTGGTGAGAAGGGGCATACCAAATGCATCATACGAATACATGGCCCTTATAGTTCCCTTGCGGTCACTCAGGCTGCGTACGCTTCCGAGGCCGTCATACTGGTAATACATCTGTGCCTTGCGGGGATCGGTCATGGAGATACGGCCCAGGCCATACGAGTATAAGGCGGTTCCTTTTCCATCCGATTCGGAAAGGACCTGCGGCAGCCCCATGTTGACATCCCAGAGATATGATGTGGATTCAGTTTTACTACGGCTGGTTACGGATTTGTCGATACGGTTACCATCCCCGTCATAGGTAAAACGAATCACGGTGGTTTGGTTTGTCACTTTCGGGGAATTCTTGGGAGCACCGGTATTCTTCACGTTCTGGAAATCCTGGGAAGTATCTGTATTTTTGTCTTTCCCGGAATCTTCCGAGCCAGACATGCGGTGTCCTGAAGATTGCGACTGGGTTATTGTGCTCAGCCGGTTGGCAGCATCATATCCATAGGTTGTTGTTTTTCCCGCCGGTCCGGTCTTTTTGACAAGATTTCCATTGTTATCATACGCGTAAGAAGCCTTGCCCGTACTCAGTAACTGGTCGCCAGCATCGTAACTGTAGCTGGTTGTCGAGCTCATTTTTCCAATTTTTGAAACCATAATCAGGCGGTTGCCCATAGGATCGTACGTGTACGCAACGGTGTTCCCATAGGGATAGGTAACCTTGCTCAGGCGGTTAAGGTTGTCATATGCATAGGAGGTAACAAAGGACATGCCGCCTTTGGACTCCTTATCCTTCGGCTTTGGTGCGTCGGCTAATCCCGCATAGGGTTCATCAAGGCCCTGTTCCCGTAATTCCTTTGAGAATTCATAATCATACTTATCCTTGACCTGGACGCGGTTCCCGACCGCATCCAGTGTGTATTCATAACTGGAGACCATGCCGTGCGCGCCCTTGTTGGCCAGGGTGACCAGTCTGTTATTCTTATCGTAGCTGTATTCTGTCCTCGCCCCGTTGGGATACGTCATCTTTACCAGGTTGCTGTTCGCATCATATCCATAGCTTGTGACATTCCCTGACCAGTCGGTTACCCAGCTGAGCCTGTTAAGATCATCATATACGTACGAAACCACCTTGCCATCCGGATAGGTCATCCTGATGGTATTGCCAACTGCATTATAACCATAAGTTACCGTTTTGCCGCTGGGACTGGCAACGCTGGTGAGCTGGTTCAGGCTGTCATAAGCGTAACTCGTTGTCCCCAGACTGTCAGTCATCGATAACCGGTTGCCGATGGCATCGTAGGTATAGCCCACAGTGGTTGCATCAGCGTAGGCTATGCCCGTGAGCCGGTTCAGTGCATCATACGTGAACCCGGTGGTGTTTCCATTACCGTCCGTAACACTAATCGTATTACCGACTGCGTCGTAGCTGTTCCTTGAAATACGTCCTAAGGGGTCTGTGACGCTGCTCATCCGGTTCAGGCGATCGTAGGCATAGGTTGTTGTATGGCCGTTTGCATCGGTCATTGATGCCAGGTTATTCACTGTGTCGTAGGCATAATTCACAGCTCCGCCCGTGGCATCAGTGACAGTCGTGAGCTGGTCCATGGAATCGTATGAATACCTTGTCGTTCTCCCCAGGGCATCGGTAGTGCTGATCCGGTTGCCGGCACTGTCGTAGCTGATACTTGCGCTGTTACCAGACGGATCGACAACCGTCACCATGCGATCAAGTGCATCATAGCTGAACGAGCCGGTACCGTCTTTGGCATCAGTTAAGCCAGTCAGGCGCCCGACGCCATCATAGGAGAGCATGATTGTGTTGCCAAGGGCATCGGTGATGGCAGTCGGATTGCCGTTGTTGTCATACACGAGGCTTGTACCATGCCCGTTGGCATCAGTTCCGCTCACCAGCTGTCCGTATTGATCATACGTAAATGTGGAGACCGATCCCGCCGGATTGGTAACCGAGAGCAGATTGTTGTTCGCGTCATAGCTGAACGTTACCTGACGTCCCAGTGCATTTGTCGCGCTGACGAGATTGTTATTCGCATCGTAATTCAGTGTTGAGCTCTGTCCCAGCGGATCAATAACCTGGATTACATTTCCAACAGCATCGTAGGTGAACCCGACCGTGCGGTCGATAGCATCGGTTGCACTGATCCTGTTTCCATTATCATACGTGTACGAGATGGTATTTCCCAGATCATCAGTTTCACTAAGTTCCCAACCCCTGGTGTCAAAGGTGTAAATGTGCTTCCTTCCGAGAGGGTCGGTTTCGGTTGTCATCCGCTTATCGATATCGTAATTGTAGCTGTATACGGCGGCCATGGCGTTGCTCTGGCTGGTAACACGCCCATCTGCATCATAGATATTATGCATGGTGCTGCCACGGGGATTCGTTATCGAGGTCATCCGGTGCTTCTCATCATACGTATAGCTGAATTCCCCGCCCATGGCATCGGAAAAGCGGATCAGGTTGCCTTTTTCATCGTACGTATATCGTATGGTCCTGCCTATTGGATCGGTGATGGAAACGATCCGTCCTGCTGCATCGTATGTTAAGGTCAGCGCTCTCCCGGAGGAATCCGTCACTTTGGTCAGATAATTTCCGGTATACGTAAGACTTATCGTATTTCCATTGTTATCCACGATATCGATCAGTTGACCGGCAGGTGTGAAGTGATACGTAATGTGATTTTTCGTTTCAAGGGTATAGGAGCCATCAGCATTTCTCGCTAAATTATCAAAATTTCCTGGTGGTGGAGAATAGGTACCATCAGATTTACGGGTGTAAGTATCCACGCGGCCGTCCTCTCTTTTCACAAGTACATTTCCACTGCCGGCGATGACAGTCAGGTTCATGTTGTAATTGAACGTCCATCCGGAACCGAAAGCCGAGCTCGATGAATCCAGAGAATTGTAATAACGGTCAATGGTCAGGGGCAATCCGCGACCCGGGATGGACAGGTCCTGGTGCTGGTAAAAATAATTACCCGTTGCCAGGTTTATCGGCTCATAGGAATATGCGGAATAACGATTGGATGATGGTGAACCAAATAATGACTGTACATTTATGGATGGTAAACCCGACGAGGCTTCGAATACGTAATAGCATTGCGCATTACTTCCGGGAGGTGCCGGATATTGGGAGAAATCAAATATGTCACTATCTTTAATGGACCCATCAGGCAGCCGGACTGCGATCCGCCATGGTGAGCCATACCATCCACATACATCGACAATAACACATGTCACTCCACTCGGATCTGTCGGACGAAAAATTGGAATCCCATTGGCAACACCACTGAACCATCCCCAGGGTCCCATTCCTGCCCAGCCTGAATTTACTGGAGCGCGGATTTCCATGAGTCCCCTGTTAACGCCATCTCCAACACAGGAAGGGGATGCCGATGAGAAAGCTGCCATTCGTGCCTTGGGCGAAACCCGGGAGAGGCCACCTTGTGAAATAAGCGTCTCGTTATCGGGAGGAGGACTGCTCGCGAATCCGTATAGATTATCGGACCCGCTCGTTACGCTCATACTGCTGTTATTAATTGTGCCCGTACTACTGTCACCAGTTGCGTTCACGCTGCTATTCTCGGAATCTGCTGCCAATACTGGCGACATTGTGATTGTAAACATTGCAGAAATAATCAGGATACAGACAAATTGATGTAATTTTTTTCCAATCATGATATCTCCATCCAACCTAAAAACAACAACATCAATAAATAATTGTCATTATTATCGAATGTCATTCTGATTTTAGTTTTTATTAAATTAATGATTTAACAAAGAGGAATTTTTTTGAAAGATAATAAATATATCTAAATGAAATTCTGCATGCTTGGTGAGGGATGAAACGCCCTGGACCCACCCTTTGATAGAGAGAGCAGGCAGCCTCATGAGCGGAGCTGTGATAAGAATTCGAATTACGATGAGCGGCCGTCGTCCCGCGCCCGACCCTGCCCGCTTGTGCTGCGGTGGGGGCGTTGCCCAGGGTGGGGGGTACCCCCTCCCCCCATATCCCACAAATCGATCCAACCCTCCCACCCGCATGGGGGGGGAGGTCTCTAGGAGCCCCCTCCCCCCTCCGGCCCGGACCGGCCCCCCTTGCCATTTTCGCGTAACCCTCCCGCGGCCCCTTCACGCCGGAGCAGCACCCGGCCGTGCGGGCGGAGATGCGGGCAATAGTGCGTTCATACCATTTTTGAGGAGGGGGGGTATCCGGCATACCCCACCTCTTCAAATTTTTCCGGAGGGGGTGACCCCCCTCCCGTGATCAATGAGAAGGGAGGGGGGTACCCGCTGTTTTCTGGCATGCGGAAGTGCGGGGATCGACGGGGGATGTCCGGATTGTGCTGATGGGATGGCTATGGTGGGGGAGGGGGGGATGGGGCCGTTGCCGAAGGGAAGGATTTAGGTAATCAGAAATTTTGATTATTCGATCCAACCTAATACCTGATTAATGCCAAATAAGAAATATAAATATGATAAAACTGATTGTTTGGAGAGAGGGGAACATGCTTAATTAATTTTCAAGACACTCGCTATTCGTAATAATTGGGCGGTTTTTAAATCTACAAAATTCGAAAATATCGAAGAACATTGGGATTACCGGATTGTAAAAGGGAAAGAAATTAACGTGTTGAGTTAAAATCATCGAAGACGATTTGCCGAAATGATGAATTATTCAATTCGAACATGAAAATAACAAAAAATTACGGATTGATAAAATGTTAGATGCCTTTCTTAATCCTTCGGCAATTGCTTTCATCACCTCGCTCGGTGCACCTGCCGGTCTTTTTGCTGCTGAAGCCACGGGCACATTTGCCCAGTCGCTTGTTATTTCTGGAGCAACAAATGCCTTGACTGGTTTTTTTCAAAAGCGGCTTACCGCTGAAAAACTTCGGAATATCTATACAAATGCGGTCAAGAAGACACTAGCAGATGAGACTCTGACAATTGAACAACAAATACGTGAGCAGCTTTTCACATCAACTCTTTTTTTCGATGATTTCTCCCGGTTCATTGGAAAATTCAACCAGTTACACGAGTTGGCATTCAATAAGCGTAAAGAAGAAGCGAGTGCCGCATTCCGGGAATATGTCCGGTAAAAAGTTGATGATCTCCCTGACGAAGTCCTGGATAAACTCGTAGAGAATTTTTCGAAGAATGCTTTCGAAGTGATTGATAGGTGTATAAAAAAATCCCCTGAAGCATTTTTCCGGGAGGCAAAGGACACTCTCGACAGGAATGAAGCAGAACTTGAAAAAAATGCCAAGAACTCTCGAGAAATCAAGGCTAATCTTGAAACCATCAAGGCTACAGTTCTCGTTTTACAGCAATTCGCGCCAGAAATTCATGAGTTCAGGAAATACCTGTGCGATATTGATCGTAAAGTGGATGAAGTAAATAAAAAACTGGACGATATCAAGGGAGATATTAAAAATATCAGGGCAATCCTGGGAAAATCCGGGGAATATTCTCAACTGACAAAAGAACTGGCGGAACTCGAAGAAGCATACAATGCGATTCCTGATAGTAATAGTCAGGTACGAATCAGGATCAGTAAGCAGATTGAGAGCCAGAAGCAGGCAATTGAGGCATTCCGACAGGATGTACTCCGAATGGCAGAAACATTCAGCAAAATCACAATTGATAGTGAACGCCTTCGGCAGGCGCAGGCAGCGTTTGAAAGCGGTGATTTTAAACGCACGGGTGAACTGCTCAATGCAACGGATCTTGAATCCGATCAGGAACGCCTTCTTGCCCTGAAAGAAGAGCGCAGAAGAAAAAAGGACGAACTCGATAACCAGCTCCGCCACAATGCAACAGAATACCTGATCAAGGCCCAGGCAACTGAACTTGATTTATCGAATCCAAACCGGTTTGAGGAAACGAAAACTTATTATCTTCAATCCATCCGGAGCTGTGCATTTCACGACAATTTATTTGGTCTCGCTTACTATCATCAGAGATATAACCGGTTTGATGATGCAGAAGCCACGTATCTGCGAATTTTTTCTGAACTCGGGAATACGTTACCGCTAGAAAACCGTGCTTTGACTCTCAACAACCTTGCAATTTTACATAAAGCGAAAAACGAGTTCGGCAGAGCAGAAGACGAATTCTCGGAAGCGTTGACATTGTACCGGAACCTCGCCAATTCAAATCCATCCGTTTATCTGCTATATGTTGCAAAGACCCTCAACAACCTCGCGATTTTGCATGAGACAATAAATAAAACAGATCTGGCCGAACGTGAATTTGCTGAAGCACAAGCCATCCGGAAAGAAATAGAAAAAAACTGATTTACGATACTGTAGAGAATTATCCCCAGCCGTAGCTCTTTTTTTCAGGGAATTTCCAGACAGGAAGAACTCTATACTACTCTCCTCGAGGTTTTCGCAAACCAGTTGAACCAAGTCGAAGATTCGTCTTCGCCTCCTTTCTCCTACTCGTCCTTCCTGAAAGAACGGGAGTTCGAAGAACCCTTCGGGTTCTTCTCTTCCTCCAGGTCTGATGACCTGTCGGACCATGCTAACCACTAGCACACACCTTTATATCCAACCAGCTCCAACCCAATAAGCATGCAGGAAGAGTGCCACAGCATTCGTGAGGGTCTTTTCGCCCGTGAATGTCTTTATCTCAACTAGTCAGCCCTCTGTCCAATGCATGAACCGCATTTCTGAGAGATTGCCTGGCCACGGTACCGTCTGGTCCCGGGTCTCCGGCTTTTTTAGCAATTTTAGCGTTTATTACCGGTTTTATTACTGGTATTGATCAAGCCCTCTGGTTTGCACAACTCAACGCGTGTGAATGCAGGGGGAGGTGTTGTTGTTACTACTATGAGAGGAAAGGAAATCCGTCTGGAACGAATCATGAACCGCAATACGAAGAAGACCATCATCGTGCCCATGGATCACGGGGTCTCGGACGGCCCGATCCCCGGGCTCATCGACATGGGCCAGACCGTCAACCTGGTGGCGGACGGCGGGGCGAACGCGGTGATCGGGCACGTAGGCCTTGCGTTGCACGGCCACCGGCAGGGCGGCCGGGACATCGGGCTCATCCTGCATTTGTCGGGCAGCACGAAGCTTGCACCGGACCCGAACGAGAAGGTGCTCGTCAATACCGTGCAGAACGCCATCAAGATGGGGGCCGACGGGGTCTCGATGCACGTCAACATCGGGGCCGAGTCCGAGGCGCGGATGCTCGCGGACCTGGGATTGGTTGCCGTGGAGTGCATGGAGTGGGGAATGCCGCTCCTTGCGATGATGTACCCCCGGGGAAAGAACATCAAACAGGCAAACGACCTCGACCACGTCAAGCTCGCGACCCGGGTTGCAGCCGAGCTCGGGGCCGACATTGTCAAAACGGTCTATACGGGAGATCCGGAGAGCTTCCGTGAGGTCACCCGGGGCTGTCCGGTACCGGTCGTGGTGGCCGGAGGAAGTAAGACCGATGACCGCACAACATTGGAACTGATCGAAGGCGCGATGGCGGGCGGTGCTGCCGGGATCTCGATCGGCAGGAACGCCTTCCAGCACAAGAGCCCCGACAGGTTCGTGCGGGCAGCAGCATGTATCGTGCACCATAACAAGAGCGTAGAAGAAGCACTGGAAATTCTGAAGTGATTGACATGATTGGAAAGGACATCAGGATCGAACGGATAATGGACAGGAACACGGGAAGATCGGTCATCGTGCCGATGGACCACGGGTTTTCCATGGGACAGATTGACGGCCTCCTGGACATGACAAAAGTCATCTCGGAGGTGAGCGACGGGGGCGCAAACGCCATCGTGCTCCACAAGGGGCTCATCAAGCGCGGGCACCGCAGGCACGGCCGGGACATCGGGCTCATCATCCACCTCTCGGGCTCGACCTCGCTCAACCCGGACCCGAACGACAAGGTTCAGGTCTGCACGGTCGAAGAGGCCATTGCGCTCGGCGCTGACGCGGTCTCGATCCATATCAACCTCGGGGCCCCGAACGAGTCGAAGATGCTCGAGATCGGCGCGAAAGTAACAAGGGACTGCACCCGCTGGGGCATGCCGCTTTTGACCATGATCTACCCGCGGGGCAAGGGCATCGACCCGTTCTCCCCGCAGGCGGTGGGCCACGCGGTCAGGGTGGCTGAAGAGCTCGGCTCGGACATGATCAAGACCAACTACCCGGGCGATCCCGAGTCCTTCAAAAAGATCGTGAAGGCCTGCTCGGTCCCGGTCTTCATCGCGGGGGGCGAGAAGACGGGCGACCTCGATTCGCTGAAGATCATCCGCGACGCGGTCAGTGTCGGCGGCGCCGGTGTCTGCGTGGGGAGGAACGCGTTCCAGAGAAAGGACACGCAGGCCTTCGTCCATGCGCTCTGCCGTGTCGTGCACCACAATGTTGACCCGGCAAAAGCGCTGGAGCAGCACAAATGAAGCAGTTCTGGGTCGAGTGCCGGCCCTGGAACAAGGAAGTAGCGACAACGGCAATCGAGAGCGGGGCGGATGCAATCCTTGTGGACAAGGCAGAGGACGTGAAACGTCTCGGCCGGATCACGACCATCGCCCCGGACGGCGACATACAACCCGGAAAAGACATCGGCGAGTGCACGATCACAGACAAGGCAAGCGAGAACAAGGCGGCGGAAGCGGGAAAGCACAAGCCGGTCATCGTCACCACGAGCGACTGGACGGTCATCCCGCTCGAAAACCTCGTGGCGCAGTCCGACAAGATCGTGGCGCGGGTGAAGGATGCAAAGGAAGCGGCCCTTGCGCTCAACGTGCTGGAGAAGGGGACGTACGGCATCCTGCTCGCGACAGACAAACCGGCAGTAGTCAAGGAAGTCGCGGCCATGGTCAAAGCCGGCACCGGCAAAGTCGGGCTCGTGCCGTTCACGGTCACGAAGATCCATCCCGTGGGCATGGGCGACCGGGTCTGTGTGGACACCTGCTCGATCCTCTCCGATGGCGATGGCATGCTGATGGGGAACACCTCGTCCGCGATGCTCCTCGTCCATGCCGAGACGCTCGAGAACCCGTACGTTGCCCCGCGCCCGTTCCGCGTGAACGCCGGCGCAGTCCATGCGTACATCCTGCTCCCGGACGGGAAGACCGCGTACCTCTCCGACCTTGCGATCGGCGGGTCGGTGCTCGTATCCGGTGCTGATGGAAAAGCCCACTCCGCGATCATCGGCCGGACCAAGATCGAGCGAAGGCCGCTGCTCCTCGTGGAAGCAGCATCAGGAAAAGACAAGGTGAGCCTCATCCTTCAGAACGCCGAGACGATCCGGCTCGTGGGCGAGGATGGGAAGGCAATTTCTGTCGTCCAGCTGAAGACCGGCGACAAGATCCTCGGGACCGTGCTCGAAGGCGGCAGGCATTTTGGCATGGCGGTCAAAGAGACGATCCGCGAGAAATAACATGAAACTCGGAATCATCGGCGGCACCGGGAAGATGGGGAGGCTCTTTGTCCCGGTCTTTGAGCGGGCGGGCTTCGAGGTCCTCGTGTCGGGACGGAAAACCGCTCTGAAGAACGCGGACCTTGCAACGACCTGCGACATCGTGATCGTTTCGGTTCCCATTCACGATACCTGCCGCATCATCGCGGAGATCGCCCCGCTTATGAAAAAAGACCAGCTCCTCTGCGACTTCACATCGCTCAAGGTGAAGCCCGTGGAAGCCATGCTCGCGTCGAAGGCAGATGTCATCGGGCTCCACCCGATGTTCGGCCCCACGGTCAGCTCGATCAAAGGCCAGACCATCATCGCCTGCCCGGCCCGTGCCGGAAAAGCCCGGACCGGGTCCCTGCTAAAAGTCTTCCGGGACGAAGGCGCCACGTGCACCATTACGACGCCGGAGGACCACGACCGGATGGTTGCCGTTGTCCAGGGCCTCACGCACTATGTCACGCTCTGCATGGCCGACACCGTGCGGAGGCTGCGGATGGACATCCGCGCAACGCAGGCATTCACGAGCCCCGTGTACCAGATCGAGCTCTCGCTCATGGGCCGGCTCCTCTCCCAGGATCCCGCGCTCTACGCTGACATCCTCCAGCAGAACCCGTTCGTGCCGGACGTGCTTGCCGGGTGCCGGGCATCCGCAACCGAGCTTGCGGAAGTCGTGAACAGTAAGGATCCGGAACTCTTCCGCAGCTTCTTTGAGCGGAACAGCCGGCATCTCGGGAATTACTGCCAGGAAGGCCAGAAGATGACCGATACCCTGATTGACTGCATGGTGGAGAAATGAAGATCCTCACGCTCGGGCCCGAGGGGACCTTCTCGCACGAACTGGCGCTGAAGCTAAAAAAGAAAAAGGACGAGATCGTCCTCCTCCCCACCATCCGGAGCATCATGGCCGCGGTGGAACGTGGGGACGGCGAGGGGATCGTACCCATCGAGAACTCGGAAGCGGGCGGTGTCGGCGAGACGCAGGACGGCCTGGCACGGTCGCCACTTTTTATCACGGCAGAGATGTACCTGCCTGTCCACCACAACCTCGCCTCGCTGGTGTCAATGAAAAAGATGCGGGTGATCTATGCCCACCCGCAGACGCACGAGCAGTGCAGCGACAAGATCGAACAGTGGGGACTTCCGGTCATCCACACGAGCAGCAATGCATCGAGCGCCCGCGAGGCAAAAAAAACGCCCAATGCCGGCGCCATCCTCTCGGAGACGGCAGCAGCGATCTACAAGATGCCCGTTATCGTACGGAACACCGAGAACAGCAGGACCAACACCACGCGCTTTGTCCGGATCGCACGCGAGCCGGCCCGCGACAGAAGGCCGGAGAAGTGCAGCGTCTTAATCGACCCGAGCACCGACCGGTCCGGGCTCCTCCATGACCTGCTGGAAGTCTTTGCCTCCCGCGGGATCAACCTCTCGCGCATCGAGTCGCGGCCGTCAAAACGGGGGATCGGGAACTATGTCTTCTTCCTCGATCTTGCGTGGACGAAAAAAACTCCGGAAGCACTCGCTGCCTTAAAGGAGATCACGGAGATCAAAGAGCTCGGCTGCTACAAGAAGATCGAGGTAAAGCCATGAACAAGAGCGTGCAGCGGCACGGGAAGGTCGACCTCACCTTCGCCGCCCCGCCCTCGAAGAGCTTCACGCACCGGGCCCTGATCGCGGGAGCACTTGCCAGCGGGAAGACAACGATCTTCCGCCCGCTGGATGCCGAGGACACGCGGCTGACAGCAACGGCCCTCCGCCGCCTCGGGATAGCAATCGAAGAGCAGCCGAACCGGCTCATCGTCACCGGCTGCAACGGCGCGTTCAAAGACAAAAACCCAACAACCCTCGACCTCGACAACTCGGGAACCAGCCTCCGGCTCCTGACAACGCTCGCCCTGCTCTGCAACAACCCGGTCATTCTCACGGGCAGCGCACGGATGCAGGAGCGCCCGATCGGGCCACTCGCCGAGGCACTGCCCGCCATCGGGGGAACGGTCGGATTCCGGAACCAGCCGGGATACCCCCCGCTTGAAGTGAGCGGGAAGCTCCGCGGCGGCCCGGTCACCATCGACGGCTCGGTCAGCAGCCAGTTCATCTCCTCCATCCTCATGGCCGCTCCCTGCGCGGAGCAGGAGGTCGTTGTAACGATCCCGTCGCCCCCGGCATCGGCCTCGTACCTCGATATCACGCTCTCGGTGATGGAGGCATTCGGCGCAAAGGTCACACGGGACAGGTACGAGCAGTTCGCGGTCAGCAACCACCACCACTACACGGGACGGCGCTACGCGATTGAGGGCGATTACTCTTCGGCCTCGTATTTCTTTGCCATCGCAGCGCTCTGCGGCGGGAAGGTGACCGTCACAAAACTCGCCCCGGACTCCGTGCAGGGCGACCGGCGGTTCCTTGACGCTCTCGCGGCCATGGGCTGCAGGGTCATGTACGGGAAGGACGAGGCAACAGTCGAAAGTACCGGTGAGCTCAGCGGGATCACGTTCGATATGTCCGCATCGCCCGACACCGTCCAGACCCTCTGCATGGTTGCGGCCCGGGCAACGACCCCGACCACCATCACGGGAATCAGTCATTTAAAGTTCAAGGAAAGCGACCGTATCAATGGAACCGCGGAACGCCTCAGAGCGCTGGGCGGGGACGTGAGCGTGGATGATGATTCCATCACCATCCGCCCCGCACCGCTCCACGGGGGCACCATCGATCCCGCAAACGACCACCGGACCGCGATGAGCTTTGCCATCCTCGGGCTTGCTGTCGGCGGGATCGAGATCACGGGCGCGGAGTGCGTGAACAAGTCGTTCCCGGGGTTCTGGGACGCAATGCAGGACCTCATACCATGAGACGGATCGTGCTGAC
Organism: Methanoregula formicica SMSP; assembly: GCF_000327485.1. Taxonomy (NCBI): domain Archaea; kingdom Methanobacteriati; phylum Methanobacteriota; class Methanomicrobia; order Methanomicrobiales; family Methanoregulaceae; genus Methanoregula; species Methanoregula formicica. Next base: position 1,540,611 of record NC_019943.1, read on the forward strand.
GGGCTACCGGGGCACCGGCAAGACCGAGATCGGGAAGCAGCTGGCGAAGATCTACGCAGTGCCGTTCATCGATACCGATGCCCTCATCGAGCAGAGGACCGGCCGGTCCATCCCTGACATCTTCCACGAGGACGGCGAAGAGCGCTTCCGCGACATCGAGCGTGAGGTGACTGCCTCACTCCCGGCAGCAGACGTGATTATCGGGACCGGCGGCGGAATCGTCACGGACCCGCGCAACATGGAAAACCTCCGGCGGGGCAGCACGGTCGTACTCCTCACCGCTGACATCGACACGATCGGGCGGCGTATCAACCACTCGTCCCGGCCACCGCTCACGGGCCTTCCCCTCCGAGAGGAGATCGCCGTCATGATGGACCGGCGGCGGCAGAACTATTACGCATCTTCCGATCTCTGCTTCGACACCAGCGACACCACCGCGGAGATCGCGGCAAAAAAGATTGCCGGACTGATCCAGGCGGGAACAGCAACCCCGGCAGCACGGACAGATGCGCTCGCGTTCTTCCGCAGCGGGAGGATTCCCGCACCCGCACTCCGACGGCTGGAGGAACTCCTGAACAACCCGCCATCTGATCCTCAGACCCGCATCCTCGGCGTTGCCGGCTACCCCTGCGCCCACAGCCGGGGCCCCACGCTCTTCAACGGCCTCTTTGCCGAGTACGGGCTCAACAACTTTTATACGCTCTTTGAGGACCCCGAACTCAGCCAGATCATGCAGGTAGCACGGGCAATCGATGCCAAAGGGCTCTCGGTCACCATCCCGTTCAAGCAGGACGTCATTGGCTATCTCGATGAAGTGGACGAGCACGCCGCTCAGCAGATCGGGGCCGTGAACACCGTGGTCTTTGCCTGCGGGAGCGCGATCGGGTACAACACGGACTGGCTCGGCATACGAAAGCCGCTCGTGGGCATGAAGGGTGCAAAGGTCGTGCTGCTCGGGGCCGGCGGCGTTGCATCGGCAGCAGCGTACGCACTAACGGATCTCAACATGGATGTCACCATCCTGAACCGCACGCCCGAACGGGCAAAGGAACTGGCAAAGCGCTTCGGCTGTCGCTGGGCTGCCTGGGACACGTTCGATACCATCAGGCCGGACCTTGTCGTGAACACAACCCCGCTTGGCATGGAGCCGGACACCCGGAGCCCGCTGAACGAAAGCCAGCTCTATCCCGATCTCACGGTCTACGACCTCGTGTACACGCCTCCCATCACCCCGCTCATCGAGATGGCGCGGGCGAAAGGCTGTACGACTATCACGGGCACCGGCCTCTTTCTGGAACAGGCAAAAGAGCAGTTCTACCTCTGGTTCGGGATCGATGTCCCCGATGAAACGATGAGGAAGTATCTCCCATGAACACCTTTGGAACCAATTTCCGCATCACCACGTTTGGCGAGAGCCACGGCGCTGCACTCGGCGTTGTCATTGACGGCTGCCCCCCGGGCATGACCCTTTCCGAATCGGATATCCAGCCGGCCCTTGACCGGAGAAAGCCGGGCACCTCCCCGCTGGTCTCGCCCCGGCAGGAGAGCGACAGGGTCGAGATCCTCTCCGGGGTCTTTGACGGGAAGACAACGGGCACGCCCATCGCCCTCCTCGTACGGAACCATGATGCGCACTCGCATGACTACGAAAAGATGAAGAATCTCTTCCGGCCGGGCCACGCAGATTTCACGTTCCAGCAGAAGTACGGGATCCGCGACTATCGCGGCGGTGGCAGGAGCTCCGGGCGCGAGACCATCGGGCGTGTCGCGGCCGGTGCAGTAGCGGAGAAATACCTCACATCACTGGGGATCACGATCAAGGGGCATGTCGTCTCCGTCCACGGAAAGACGGGAGCACAGGAGATCGAGTCCGAGATCCTTGCAGCAAAGAACGCAGGCGACTCGGTTGGCGGCATTGCCGAGATCACGGCAAAGGGCTGTCCCGCAGGACTTGGCGATCCGGTCTTTGGCAAACTCGATGCGGCCATCGCGGGCGCCATGATGGGTATCGGCGCCGTGAAAGGCGTGGAGATCGGGGCCGGCTTTGCCGTTGCGGGCCGGTTCGGCAGCGAGAACAACGACCCGATTACAAAGAGTGGGTTCCTCTCCAACAATGCCGGGGGCATCCTCGGGGGCATCTCATCGGGGCAGGAGATCGTTGTCCGCATCGCGGTGAAACCCACGGCTTCCATCGCCAAGCCCCAGAAGACGATCGATGCAGGCGGGAATGATGCTTCCATTACGGTAAAAGGCCGTCATGATCCCTGCATCGTCCCGCGGATCATCCCGGTGGCCGAGGCGATGCTCGCGCTGGTGCTTATCGATGCTGTGCTGGAGCAGAGGAAGTACCGGGAATAAGTAAAAAAATCATTTACGGTTTTTTTCTAGTAGTATTCTGACGCTCTTGGGGGCTCCGCCTTCGGCTCTGCCCCCGCCGCGTGGGCATCCCACGAATTGCGATGATGCCGTATTACCTTCATACAAATATGGAACAGTTCCTCACTAAGATCAATTATACTGGTAATGAGGAGACATCGCCAGCGCCCCCTGCCCCAGGGGGTGTCGAATCTCGTCAGAGATGAGACACGAGAAGAATCTGAAAGGTTCTTCGAATTAGTGATGGCGCAATGGGGGGACGATCATTACAATAAATAATCTTTTAAATTCTAGTTTTTAATCCCTCAGATATCCGAGTACAGCTTCTTGTCAATCACCTTGTACACAACCCCGCCCGATGTCACGAACACCACGCACCGGTCGCCGCCCCGCGTACCCTTCGCAACAACCTCGTCGCCTGCCGACGGGCGCTTGCCGTCCTTCATCAGGTACTCCTGGTAGGTGCCGTCCTCTTTGTACACCCAGAGGGCGACTTTCTGGGTGAAGACCGTGCCGGGTCCGCCCTGGTACAGCAGGTGGATCTTCGAGGTCGGGCGGTCCTTGGTCAGCTCGAACGAGACCATCTGGGCCTCAGGCAGGGACTGGATCTCGGCATCGGCCGGGCTGGCCGATGTCGGCTGGGGCGTTGCAACAAGAGTTGTCGGGACGGGCGTTGCGGTGGTTACCGGGACGGTTGTTTCCGGTGCGGTCGTGGTGCCGGAGGTGCAGCCGGCAATGAGAGCACAGGCCAGGAGGAACAGGCTGGCAAGAAAAATGGGTACTGGTTTCATACCGGAAGGCTTGTGGCTTTTCCTATTTGGGAATTGTGGTTACCCTGTGATCATGAACCCATTCTCCAATATTCCTATCATCCCCTCTGGGTTTACGACAACTACATCGTAAAGGCCGGGAATCTTGTTTGTCAGGTTAAATGCCCCGGTGATTTTTGTGGGCGAAACCACCGTAACACCGGTTGCGGGAATTGTTCCAATGTCCACAATCTCAAGGGATTCTAAGCCATTGTTCAGCACATAAGCATTGCTACCAGAAACGACGACACAGATCGGATGTGAGAATATTGCACCGCCAGTACCATCTGATAAACTGCTCTTATGGACGGGATTTGTGGGGTTCGATACATCCACGACCTCAAGTGTGTCACTCTGGTAACTTGCGATATAGGCATAATTTCCTGAGACATAGACACTGGTCGGCTCATTCAGGATAGCGCCACCAGTACCATGAGTTATACTCCCCTTATGAACCGGGTGAGCCGGATCTGATACATCCACGATCTCCAGCGCGTTGCTCCATGCACTTGTGACATATGCGTGATTACCGGAGACATATACTCCGTAAGCACCTGCCAGATGGGCTCCACCGGTGCCGTCAGATAGACTCCCTTTTAGTACCGGCTGGGCAGGGTTCGATACATCTACAATCGAAAGGGAATTCCCATCACGGTTTGCAATATACGCAAAATTACCTGATACGTAGACACCATAGCCTCCGACTCCGATGCTGCCTGTAATAACCGGATTGGCTGGATCTGATATACTTACGATCGTAAGCCCATCGGTACTCAATACATATGCATAATTGCCTGAAACATAAATACTCCGAGCACCCCCGACATGAATACTGCCTTTATGGGTTGGGCTTGCCGGATCTGTTACATTCACGATTTCCAGCGCATTGCTACCATAACTGGCAACATATGCATAGTTACCAGCAGCATAAACGCCGTTCGGATTCATTAACTGAGCGCCGCCAGTTCCATCTGTAATATAACTTGTATGAACGGGATTTGCCGGGTTCGATATGTCCAGGATCTCTAATGCCCAGCTATCATAGCTGGCGATGTATGCGTGATTTCCTGAGACAAAAACGCTCACCGGCCATTCCATAAGAGCATTGCCAGTACCGTACAGGAATTTACCTTTATGCACCGGATTGGAATTTACCCGTGACAGTAAAACTTTCGCATTTTCAGTGAAGTTTGTTCCGGAAAGATTTGTTATCGACACTGCTGCTGTATTAACACCTATCGAAGGAGTAATCGATGTCACGGTAAGTTCAGATTCCGACATTGACGTGATCGTAAACCCATTCGAAAGCGTGCTACTCTGCATGTTGGGATTTGTCACAACGACGTCCCATATCCCCTCTGTTGAATTGGCCGGAAGAATCAGATCGCATGTGATCCGTGTTGTTGAGACAACGACAACATTTGTGGCGGAAATTGGCGGGGAATCTGTCCGGTTCAGCCGTACTGATGCACCGGATAGGAAACCAGTACCAGAAAGGTCAGTAACAGCAATGGTTGCCCCGCGTGCCCCACTTGCAGGAGTGGTTCCTGTAACTGACAGTGAGACATTGGTAACAGAGAATCCGTTCACAAGCGAACTATTCTGTCCATCGTGATTAGTTACAATTATATCCCATACCCCTTCCGTTGAGGGGAGGGGCAGGTTACAAGTAATTTTCGTTGGCGAGACAATAACGACATTGGAAGCCGAAATTGGCGAGCTGCCCGCCCGGGTCATCTGCACCGATGCTCCCGGGAGAAAACCAGTGCCGGTAAGATTAGTCACGGCAATGGTTGTTCCTCGTGTCCCGCTGGAGGGTGTGATTCCTGTAATTTTCGGGAGCCTGTTGGAAACAATGAATGCGTTCGTAAGGGTCCCGGATTGTCCATTTGCACCTGTCACCCTGACATCATATGTTCCGGCGGCTGCACCCGACAAATCGAACGTGCAGGAAATATTCGTGGGTGAGATCAGTGTGACGTTAGATGCGGGGATCGTCACAGTCCCGGTCTCGAGGATCTCCAGCGCGCCGCCATTATTCAGGCTTGCAATATAAACATGATTTCCGGAAATGTGAACGCCGTAGGGATTTTTCAAGAGAGTACCGTTTTCACCATTCACCAGACCGATTTTATGGACCGGATGAGCCGGGTCAGATATATCAACGATTTCAAGCGAGCTACCGTAATAGCTGACGATATACGCAAGGTTACCGGAGACGGATATGTCTTCCGCGCCATACAATAACGCACCCCCGGCTCCATTCGTTAAACTACCTTTATGCACAGGGTTTACCTTGTTCGAGATATCAACGATCTCCAGTGCACCACTGCCCTCACATACAATATAGGCATAGTTGTTTGAAACATAGATATCCGTCGGAGCCCCGAGAAGAGCGCCTCCGGCACCGTCAGTCAGGCTGCCTTTATGGAACGGACTTGCCGGATTATTCACATTCACAATCTCAAGCCCCCCGGTGCCTATGACATAAGCGTAATTTCCGGATACGAAGACATCATAGGGCTTATAGAGATTTGCACCACCTGCACCGTTAGTTAGACTTCCTTTATGGACCGGGTTTGCCGGATCCGATATATCCACGATCTCTAATGCATTACTACTTTGACTTGCAACATATGCGTAATTGCCGGAAACATAGATACCATACGCACCTGCCAGCTGGGCTCCACCAGTACCATCGGTAATGCTGCCCTTATGGACCGGGTTTGCCGGATCTGACACGTCAACTATCTCCAGCGCATTGCTGTAAAAGTCCGGAAGATACGCGTAATTGCCGGATACGTAGACATCATAGAGTCCTGCAAGGTGGGCTCCACCTGTGCCGTCGGATATACTTCCCTTATGGGCCGGGTGTGCCGAATCCGATATGTCGAAGATTTCAAGCCCGCTAACCTCTTCACTTGTTACGTATGCGTAATTCCCTGAAACGAAGACATCTGTCGGGATATCCATGGTAACGTTACTCATGCCGTAGGTAATGGAACCTGCATGATTCAGCCTGGAATTCACTAATGCAACGGTCGAACCCGTTGTGAAATTTGTTCCGGTCAAGTCCGTGATGGAAACGGTCCCTGAATTGAAACCCATCCCGGGAGATATAGAGGTAATGGTTGGTTTCAGTGATTCATCTGGAGTTACCGTTATGAAATACTGCAAAATCGTTGTATTGGAACTTGTGGCATTCGAGACGGTCAGCGAGATGTCAAAATTTCCATACTGCGTGTACGTATGGTTTGCATTCTGCAGAGATGAATAACTGCCATCCCCGAAACTCCAGTTCCAGCTTGTCGGGGAACCGGTGGAGGTATCGGTGAATTGAACGGTGAGTGGGGCAGTGCCATTGGGAGAGGTTGAGGTGAAATTGGCTATCAACGGGAGTGGGGGTGTGGCAACCACCGTTGAAGTTGTGGAATTAGATCCTATTCCATTACTGACCACAGTTAATCTCACGACATAACTTCCAGGATACTGGTAAACATGGACGGGATCTTTCTCATTTGATGTTGTATTATCACCAAAATCCCACGTCCTGCTGTCTGTCCATCCGACTGAATCGTCCTTGAATGAAGTTACCAATGGAGCCGGCCCATGCTGACCTTCGTTGATAAGGAATTCAACGATAGGATTCGGAGGAAGGGTAAGAATCGTCTTTGTTATTTTCCCCGGGCCTGCGGCATTCGATGCGGTCATTGTCACATCATATTGTCTGACTGCTGCAAATCGATGGGAGGGATTCTGCTCGGTAGATGTATTTCCATCCCCAAAATCCCACGTCCAGTGTGTCGGGGAATTTGTCGACAGATCAGTAAAATGGAACGTATATTCGGAATCAGTAACAACGGCAGTTGCCATGAAGTCTGCAACGGGCCAGTTTCCGACTATGATGTCCATCGTTTTCGATGTTGCGCCATTTGAATTCGATACCGTCAGATTTACGGTATAAATTCCCGGCGTCGAATATTGGTGAGGATAGGGATTCTCAGGTGTGTATGGTGATGGATCATCTGCGGTAAAATGAGGAGTGTTATCACCGAAATTCCAGTCAACGTGTGTTGTTAATGGTCCGGAATATTGCGTTTTGTCGAGAAACTGAACAGATCCACCGGGCGTTACGAATACCGGGTTTCCTGTAAAATCTGCTATCGGAACTTCGTTAATTGAATTACCCATGGTATATTCAACTAATCCGCCGGTATATCTGGCTGCGATTTTCAGGCAGTTTTCAGTAATTTTTCCGACTGTTGGATCATCATAAAACCCACGGTGATTGCTATCGATATATGGTTGATTAGCAACCCGGTAATACAGTGTTGGTAAATAAGCATGGGAAAATTTTGCGATATTTTTTGTGGCAGTACTCGGATTCGTGATACGATAATTAACATTTTCCTGGTTTTTCACGATTTGATGAAATGTATTGGCCCCTGTCTGACCTGCATGTGTCTGATTCCACATTGTACTTACATATCCTTCATACGCCGAATGGGTATCGTAGCCTCCCGGTAGCGCAACATCAGCATATTGTTCGAACTCAAAACCGGTGTGTTCAGGATTTGCAACATCCGTCATAAAATGGCTTGCCCATCCCAGATACAAGGCAGAACTCGGTCGATTTGATGAGTAATTACCCTGAGCCTGAGATGCCCAGTAGTGGGTAAATAACGGCGCAAACCCAGTCTCCCAGTCTGGATTATAATAATGGTCCCAACTATGAATAACAGCTTCAAATAGCGTTTTTTCTTCATCATTTAAAGGAAGAACAACACTTTCAGTTACATCTTGTGGTCATCCGTCAGGTTCGGTTGCAGCATCTGCTGCATTGGATGATAATGGAAATCCGCGGTTAACACAGGCCCAGTAAACAAAGGCATTGTGACCAAGATAGTTTTCCGGATCTGATACATGGGATCCGTGAGGGGATATCCCAGGATCCCCTGCCCAGGCTCTCAATCCATTGTATTTCAATTCGCTCTTTTTTCCAGAATCGGAATAATAGACCGGAACATCAGGGAAACTGGATGATGCCGAAAGACCTGAAGGGAAAGAATTACTTGCCATATGCGAATTTACCGGATTAACATTCTGCGATGATTTGCCTGATGAACGGAACTGCTGTTGTGAAATTTGATCTTTCTTATATAACTTGGACCGTAAATCGGTAACATTTTTAACAGTCTTGTTTTCTTCTTCGGAAAGGGCAATCACAGATGCAGGAGAAACAGTCTGTTGTTTTATTGCCTGTACGGCATTTCTGCTTTTTTGGGCAGCCTGATTTATTTTTTCCTTGTCAAATTGGATACGGGTGACATGCCCGATAGGTATGGTAACTATCTTATTTGATCCATCTACCTGGTTGGTTAATTCTATGGTCTTCTGACCGCCATCAACTGATTTTACCGGATAGGTATCCCACAGAGAAACAACAGAATTTTTCATAACCGATTTTTCTTCAGAAGAGAGATCTGATCTGTCGATATCATCGATCAGAGATTTTTTACCAGCATCATCATGAGCCAGGACAATCCAGTCCGGTGTTGAATTCATGATTTCCGGATCGACTTCAATTAATTCAAGATCTGTATTCAACCCAGTCATATCCATTTCTGGTAAATCATGGGAAGTCGAAATGGAATTGTTATTCTTCACTTGACTTGCATTTACTACCGTTATGCATGCTAATATTACAAGTAACACGACGAAAGAAATTTTTAAACACTTCATTCGAATCTATGCCTCCCTTAAGATGGTTTTTCAAAGAGGCACGGTCAGAACATTCATCTGGTTGAAAGTAGATCTAACTCATGCCTTCGGGCAGGATTGGGTTCATCTAGTCGCCAAACTGGGGTGAACCCATCCCACAACACAGGGATTATTTTACATTCTCAGATATATTTGTTGTTAAATGATTTCGATTTATTGTACCAGTTGATTAAGTATTGATATTATAGTACATATTATCCGGATCTTTACCATACTCTATTCATCATTGCAAACGACAATTTGGTTTAATCAGCGGTATTCCTTTGGGAATTCGCGCATCTGATACAAATACCGGGCGTGCGAAGGCTTCTTTGGAATGACTCCTGAACGGGACTTGTACAAAATTCCGGTTCTGCAATCGATTTTTAATTAAATCGTCCGTATTTCAAACTCCCGAACAATGCCACAATCAGATACTATTCGATAATGGCCCAGCCACCGTCCTATCATTATAAACCGGTGTGTAGGCGCAATGTCGCTCTTGGTTTCAAATACAAAATCCATGGAATCTTTATCCCGCTAATTTCTGGAAGATATTCCCATGTCCCATTTTCATTCTGGAAAAATTTATGATAGTGGGTTGCTTGAACAAGTATGTATTATTCAATAAATTTAGTAAGCAATTTTCTAATTATTTACATTCCAAATTCAACATCGTGTTTGTTTCTCGACCGTGCTCATAATGGCATATCCGCCATCGGACGTATGGATGATATCGCCATATAATTTCGGGCACCCTTTTGCCGAACACAGTGTTGTGTTCTCCGAAGCAATCATCCCATCAGGCATGTATTTTACCTTGGTGATGCGGTCACCGGGATCGGTAATGCCGATACTGGTAAAACCTCCATCCTCTGAAGGTATTACAGCATCTCTAGTTGAAATCGATATATTATTCGTCATCGTTCCGTTCTGATCGAATACATATCCTCTGAACGATCCAAATATGTCAAGCACGATTGAAAACCCATGTATAGTTGAGTATATCTTCGGTTTTGGGGTATAGTAAAAGAGGCTCACAGGATTCGCCAGTATTACATTCCCATCGGAATCCAGTTGAAGAATCTCCGCACCGGCATTATCATTTACGAGAGCAAGATATCCCCCGGTATTGGATATTTCCGCGACGGATACGATTCTGTCGATTGCCGACCTGTTGATTTTCAGCCAGGAAAGATTTTCCGGATTGTTTACCCTAACTATTGCAGGTCCCGGAAAGAGATAAACTCCATCCTCCAATCCTGCAAAAGAACGATTATATTTCCATATTCCCGACGCACTCAGGCTTATTTCCGGATCATATTCATTTATAACAGAACTATTGGAATCCAGTTGCAGTATCGTTCCGGCATCTGACACTGCGGATATGCTTCCACCCCGGTTTGGAATTACTTCCACGATGTGAACGGGGTAATCCCGTGTCCAGAGGGCCTCACCCGTGGCAGACATTTTTGTCAATCGGGGAGTATCTGGTGCTGCCGGATAATTCAGGCAGGCAAGTTTTGTAGTCCCGCCGACAACCACGAATCCCCCGTCAGGAGTCTGCGTGAAGTCCAGGCCGAAATCATAGTTTCCTGAATCAATCACGTTTGTCCATTCCATCACGCCATCAGAATTCAGTTTCGTGATCCGAACATCCTGATCCCGCACATATCTTCCGCCGTTCCATCCGCCGCATCCTGCAGAGAGTACAGTTGCCACAAGTACCAATATGAGAATAGCCGTTGCGCTTACCGGCCTCTTCCAGCTTTTTGGAATAACAGGGCGTATGGTCATGCCTTAGGAAAATTCTGTGCGATAACACATATAGATTGTGAAATATATGCTGGGAAAAATCTGATTGTGATGCTGGGATTTTTTATGCCGGGAGCATTGGAAGCAATATTATGGTGAATCATATCCGTGATCACCGGATTTTTCCTTGTCGATATTTTGGAATAACAAGTATGGAGATGAAAAATACAAGACAGATTGTAATATCCGATACCGCTGATGACTGGGAGTTTGATCTTTTCTGTTAGGCTCTAGGATTTTTTTGACATCGGGCTCGCCATAAACATAATAATTGAGTACTACGTTGTGACACTCCGAATCTCAAACTCCCTCATAATGCCGCAATCGAACACGATCCGATAACGACCTGGAATCCATCCCGTTGTCACAAACCGCCTTGGAGGTAATGTTTCCCCGGGTTTCAGGTACGAAATTTTGGGGAGCATCGGTGGGCCAACTTCAGGAAGATACTCCCATGTGCCGTTTTCATTCTGAAAGATGATCAGGTATGACGCACGGTTATTTGTACAGGTGAGCGTATCTGTGCCTTTGTTCACAACATAAAACTCGACAACCTCTCCCTGATTGTAGATATCCGAATCCATTATGATATAATCAGGATGGGTCGTATCGTTTGGCTGGGCTATCGTGACTTTATAGAGGGCTTTGGATTCCGGAGTAGCTGTGGTTATCGGCACCGGAGTCTGGTTTTCCGTTGCAAGATTTCCGGGACCCTGCGCAGATGTGCATGCTGCCACCAGGAGCAGGCTGACAAGCACAATGCACAAGGCAACAGCTGGGCAAACAGGACTCCTCCGACGCTTATTGGATAACAGATATTCTGACATAGGTTCACTTCTTCCGCACATATCCACATCAGCCGAACAAACCGATCACCAGGATCAGATCACCTATCTGAAAACACTCATGGCAGCAGGATATATCTCCGTTCCTGAGCACCGGAACATTGAGTTACCTTCACTCAGTTTCGGATCCATTACCCGGCCCCGAATATGAACGCTGATCTCTTACGAAGTAATACATTTATTCAAATATATATGCATTATTTATTGATCGCGTAAAAATTTCCATAAAATATCCATACACCATTGTGTATTGAACAAACTTGTTTTTCTGGAAATTATTCGCTCAGTGTTATTGCATTCTTATTGGCGTTCATACGTAACCCGGGTGTCGGCCCAGGACGCAAAAAAGTATGTTTTCGGACAATATTTAATAAGTAAATTCGGAATTTTTCAAGAACCTGACGAATCTCCCGGTCCCACCAGCCATTTCCAGAGCGGGATATAGTGCACCGTCCCCACCATCCCAAACCATTCGGCCGTTTCGATCTTCTCCACTCTCTCAGACAGGATAACAAGATTATCGCATTTGAGCTCACGCGATGCCTTCAGGAGCGCCCGGATCTCGCGGGATCTGGTCTTTTCGACAGTAAGATCGGTGCAGACCTGGATGAGGGCTGTGACCTGCCCACCTTTCTGTATGACAAAGTCCACTTCCTCCTGCTGGGCGTTCTTCCAGTAAAAGACCGAGGCCTGCCCCTGCAACTGGAGCTTCCAGAGCGCGATGGCAACGAGGTTCTCGTACATCTTCCCCCGATTCCCGGAGAAGCGGAAGGCCTTTGCGGCAATAAAGCCGGTATCCGAACAGTAGATCTTCTTGTTGGACGCGACCTGATCCTTCACCCGGAATGAGAATCGCGGAAGGGAGAAAAAGAGGAAGGTCTCCTCAAGGTACCCGAGATATTTCTGCACGGTCATCGGGCTTTTGCTCCGCGTGATCCGGGCCAGTGAGCCATAGGAGTACTCGGATGCAGTATTGGACAGGAGATACCGGGCAAGGTCCTCGATACCCTGCACGGAGCGGACCCGGAAGCGTTTCACGATATCCTTGTACACGATAGAGTCGAAGAGCGTTGCAAGATAATCCCGGGAGGAAAACCTCTTCACCAGCGGTTCCGGGTACCCCCCACCCTCAGCATACGCGGGGAGCGCGGCGATCTTCTCCTGCATGGTGAGTTCGCGGGAAGTGAGCCGGAGGAACTCGGCAAAGGAGAAGGGGAGGATGAACGTCTGGAGATAGCGGCCGGTGAGGTGCGTTGAGAGTTCCGCGCTGAGCAGGTGTGCATTGCTGCCGGTGATCACGAGGTCATATCCCTGGCGGGCGAGGCGGTTCACAAAAAGTTCCCACTCCGGGAGATTCTGGACTTCGTCAAGGAGCAGGACTTTGGGTTTATTGTACACCGAATCGACTGCTGCAATGATCTCATCATAATCCAGAAGATTCGTGAGCCGCTCGTCATCGAAATTGACATAGCCAAACGATCGGTCGCTGCTCCGGGCAAGGTGGTGGATGGCGAAGAACGACTTTCCGGCCCGGCGCGGGCCGGTGATCACCTTGATGAGAGACGTGCCGGACCCGGCAATCCTCGTATCCCTCTCGACATATGTCTCGGCCAGTGCTCTCTGGAGGTCACGCTGCTGGACAAGAAGAGTGTCGCGGACAGTCATAATCACCACATTTGAATAATCATAGTAGATGAAAATAGATAAAATTGTCTATTATGAATATCTGAAATGCTGTAAAATTACGAATGTCTTCTATCCGGGAACCCTCCCGAAAATCCCATGTACGTTGTGCCGGATGACGGATCTGCCATACAACCAGATTTTCATTTTACTTTTATTTGATGCGGGAAATCACCCTGTGAAAAACCGGGGTTATTATCGTTTGGCGAAGCAATACCGGGTCCGGTAAGAGGGGGCGCAGGAGCCCGTACGGGGAAAAACCCTATTACGCCGGAGGCAGGAGATCAGAGATTCGCCTTTTCGACTGGGGAACGGGAACGGATGTCAGCAGCCCAGGATCTTCCGGAGCTGCACGAACTCCTCCACCGAGTACTGACCCTCGGCCGTTGTGTCGCCCATGTGACAGTACACGAACTCGGAGCCAACGAGCGGGAGCACGGCCCTCGCGTGGCGGAACTGCGCGCCCATGACACCGGTACAAATCGGTTTGTTTGCTGCCTGTGTGAAGGTGAGGAGTTCGATCACATCCGCATCGCCCTGAGGGGTGACCACGATCTTGGGGATGTCGCCGTACGCCCGGAGATCGCGCTCCATGGCGAAGAGTTCACAGAGTGGGACCATCCGGGCTGTATGGTGCGAGGCGATGATCTTCTTTCCCGCTTCACGGATCAGGGGGGCAGCTTGCGCGAAGGGCTGCTCGACATCAACGTAGTCTGCGAAGGCAAGGAGCGGTTCGACCTTCTTCATCCACTCCTCTGGTGTTCCAAAGAAGCGACCCCCTTCCTGCGCGGAGCGGAGCGTGAGGATAACGGGAAGCGACGTTGCTGCTTTCGCGTCCCTGACCTGCTGCACAAGGTCTCCCTCGTACAGGTCGATGCGCAGTTCTACCAGATCGGCGCCCTGCCGTTCTGCCAGCGCTGCTTTCGCGGGGTCCGTGAGGGCGGCAACGATCTTCATGTACTTCATGGTTGGGGGGCGTTTCACAAAAAGATGCCTCAAGGTGCCGGTGGTGGAGCCCGTCTGCTCGCCATGTACTGGTTCGGCTGCGCCCGGCATCATGGGGAAATGAAACCTGTTTATGCCCGGCAGGGTAACCATACCATGATACGCAATGGAACTCTGGGACCGGCAGACATTCCTGCGACACGTGGTGGCGGCTTTTGGACGCGGCGTGCTCGTCGCACTCATCATCCCGCTTGCTGTCGCGGTTGCCTTTTCCATCCCCCTTCATGCAACGCTTGCCCTCATCGGCAGCGGGCTCATCATCGAGTACGGGGCGGTACCGGTCGGCATCGTGTTCGGTCTCACCCCGCTTTTTGTCTCGTTTGTCCTTATCTGCACCGAGATCGGGATCTTCCTTGCACTGTACGACATCTTCGACACCATTGGCCACACGTCAGAACCGGTCCGGCAGTTCCTTGAGAAGAGCCGGCAATATGTGCACCAGTCGAAGAGCATCGAGAAGTATGGGATCCTCGCCCTCATCCCCTGCGAGATTCTCCTCGGTGTCTACATCAATGCCCCGGCATCGTGGGTGCTTGGCTGGCGGGAGGACCACGCCCTTCTTGTCACGATGATCGGGTATGTCATTGCCCTTGCCATCATGGTTGTCCTCACGGTAGGCCTGCTGCAGGTAACGCTGCCCGGACTGGTGCACCCATGAACCCCCGGGCCCGCACCCTCCCCGAGCTCCTTGCCCCGGCCGGTTCCCCGGAAGCCCTGCGTGCTGCTATTGCTGCAGGCGCTGATGCCGTGTACCTGAGCGGGAAACGGTTCGGCGCACGGAAGTACGCTGCCAATTTCTCGGACAAGGAGATCGAAGAAGCGGTGCGGTACGCCCATTCGTACGGTATCTGCGTGTACGTCACGGTCAATACGCTCATCCACGACCGCGAGCTCGACGGGGTGCTGGAGTACCTCTCGTGGCTCTGGTCCATTGGCGTGGATGCAGTACTGGTGCAGGATGCCGGGCTTGCCGCGCTGGCACGCGAGTTCCTCCCCGGCCTCACCCTGCATGCATCGACCCAGATGACGATCCACAACAGCGACGGCGTCCGCTGGGCCGCGGAGCAGGGGCTGTCACGGGTCGTCCTTGCCCGGGAACTTTCCCTGTATGAAGTGGAACAGATCGCAGAAGAGACGCGTGACACCGGCACCGGGCTCGAGGTCTTCGCCCACGGGGCGCTCTGCTATGGTTACTCGGGCCAGTGCCTCCTCTCGTCCGTGATAGGCGGACGGAGCGGGAACCGGGGGATGTGCGCCCAGCCGTGCCGGAAGCCGTATGCGCTGGTGCAGGGAGAGACCGATGCGTATGGCAGGCCGGAGAACCTGAAGGAAGTTGCGCAAAAGGAGAAGTATCTCCTCTCGCCAAAAGACCTCTGCACGTACAATCACCTGCCGGAACTGGTCAAATCACCGGTCGCATCGCTCAAGATCGAAGGGCGGATGAAGTCGCCGGAGTATGTGGCCATGGTCGTTTCCACGTACCGGCGGGCTCTCGATGCCATTGCGGCCGGGACCTGGGAGCCGTCCCGGGAAGATTACCGCGACCTCCTCATGGCGTTCAACCGGGAGTTCACGGACGGGTACCTCTTCGGTGACCGGTACGGGAAACTGATGGGCCGGGATGCACCGGACAACCGGGGGCTTGCCGTTGGCCGGGTAGAACGGTACGACCGGAAGAGCAAGACCGCATTTGTCCGGCCGTCCTGCCTCGTTACTCCGGTCCCCGGGGACGGGCTCCTCATCACCCTGCCCGGGGAGGCGGGCCGGGATCTCGGATTTGCCCTGAATGCTGCTGCAAAACCGTCCCCCCGGGGATACCTTCTCCCTGTCCCGGCCCCGGTGCCGGAGGGCGCACTGGTGTACATCACCTCTTCCCCCGGCTTCGATGCACGGGCACGCAGGATTATCGCAAAACCCCCGGCCGACCTGCTGCGCCCGCTGCCTGCCGACATGGAAATCACCATAAGCAGCAGCGGGTCTGTTGCCATCGACGGGCCCGTGACGCGCCCCGATGGCACCACCATCCCGGTCTCGTACCAGCCCGATCGGGCGCTGGAACCGGCCACAACCCGCCCCCTCACCGCCGGCCAGTTGGAGGAGCAGTTCAGGAAGACCGGGGGAACGCCGTTTGTTGTCGGTGAGTGCACCATTCATTATGATGGCGGCCTGTTCGCCCCGATGGCCCTCCTCAATGACATGCGGCGGGAGTTCTTCCGCAGGGCCGGCGAGCTGCTCGATGCCTCGTACCGCCCGTCTCCGGAAGATATCGGGAAGGCGCGGAAAGCCCTGCAGGCCCGGGTGTCCGGTCGTTCCCCGCATACCCGCCGGGGCGGGCGCAATGGTGCGGACCGGCTCCGGCTTGCGGTGATTACAGATATCCCTGACCAGGTTCGCGGGGCCCGGGACGGGGGCGCCGATACGATCCTGTTCGAACCCGCCGTCCCGTCGGAACGGCACACCTGCGCAGGCAGGGTTCCCGACGGCTTCCTGCGGATGCAGATCCGGGAGGCGATGGATGCCTGCCGGAATACCCGTGCCCGTTTCGTCCTGAAGCTCCCCCGCATCCTGCACGATGGCGAGCTGGAGAAGATCCTTGCTGAGATCACGGAAGCAGAGCGTGAAGGGCTCGCTTTCTGCATGTCCGAAAACCCGGGAATCTCGCACACTGTCGCACGAACCATTCCCGGCATGGCACTTCTCGGGGGTGCCGGGCTGAATATCTTCAACCATGCAGCAGCCACCCGGAGCGCACCGCGGTACCGGCTCCTGACCCTCTCCTCCGAGTTGTCCCGTAATGAGATTGCGGAACTGATTGCATCATCTGTTGGTTCCGGAGATGTTCCGGATTTCGCCCTCATTGTGCAGGGGAGCAGCGAAGCGCTGGTAACCGAAGACTGTATCCCCCGTCTCGTGCGCCAGTGCCGCGGGGACAAGGGCAGGATATTTGCGCTCCGGGATGATACCGGGCGGGTCTTTCCCCTCCATGAGGCCGCAGACTGCCGGACACGGATCGCGAATGCCGCCGAACTCTGCCTTATCGACATGCTCAAAGAAATCCGCGATGCGGGCATAGCAGAGATCATCGTCGATGCACGGTTCCGGCCGCCGGCATATACAGCCGCCATGACCCGCCTGTACCGCGAGGCAGTCGATGCCCTCGGAGAACCCGGCGCACCCCGGGATGTAAAACTGCGGGATCTGAAGGAGCGGGCAAAGGCCCTCTCGCTTGGCGGCATCACCGCGGGCCACTTCATCCGCGGGCTGAAGGAATAACCTGCCGGGACCTCCGGTTCCTGCTCCAATTCCAAATATTCATCATTCCCCAGCCAAAAGGTGTAATTATTCCCCTGAATAAAGAGCGGAGGACGTTTGGCATGTCATCACCACTGATTCTCGTTAACCTGAAAACGTACAAAGAAGGGATGGGCAACCGGGCCCACATGATCGCACAGGCTGCGCAGGCCGTCAGCCAGGAGAGCGGGGTGACCATCGGGGTTGCTCCGGGTTACATCGACCTCCATCCCCTCTGCCACCACTTCTCCATCCCGGTCTATGCCCAGCATGTCGACGGCTGCGAGCCCGGGGCGAACACCGGGCATACCACGGTCGAAGCCATCCGTGCAGCCGGTGCGGCAGGATCCCTCGTCAACCACTCCGAACGGCGGCTGACCATCGCCGACATCGAGGCATCGATCCGCGGCCTCCGGAACCAGAAACTCATCTCGGTTGTCTGCTCGAACAACGAGAGCACAAGTGCCGGTGCTGCAGCCCTTGCCCCCGATTACGTTGCCATCGAACCCCCGGAACTGATCGGCAGCGGGGTCTCGGTCTCGAAGGCGAACCCCGAGATCATCAAACGGTCCATTGCAGCCGTTCATGCCGTCAATCCAAACGTCAGGGTGCTCACCGGGGCGGGAATCCAGTCAGGAGAGTGCGTAAAGATCGCCGTGGACCTCGGAACGGACGGTGTCCTCCTTGCCTCAAGCGTGGTAAAATCAAAAGAACCGGCCGCGATCCTCCGCGACCTTGTATCAAAACTCTGATCTTTTTTAAAAGGCGCGGTCACTTCAGGAAGAGGTACCAGACTCCCACGATGATGATGAACAAGACAACGCCAATTCCGATTACCGTCATGCTGCTGATCTCGGATGATTCTTCCGCCATGTAAAACTCCTCATCGCGGTCAGGTTACCACGATAATAATCGCTTGGTAATATACGTTAAATACTTTTGTGTGGTGCAGCACGCGTTTTTCGGGAAATGGTGCCAGTTCCACTCATAAAAAGAAGAAGATAAGAACCGGCCTTTTCACATGATGAGGGAGATGAGGTCGTGCTTGGTGATGACCCCCTTTACGATCCTCCCGTCAACAACGAGCACCGCGTGGTTCTGCTGCAGGATGTTCACCACGGTCTCGACATCCATATCGGGGGGAACGGTGGGGAAGCCGGGCTCCATGAAGTCCCGGACAAAGAAGAGGTGGGTCTTGTGGAGGCGCTGCTGCTCGATGGCCTTGACGATGACGGCCTCGGATATGCAGCCCACCGGGATGCCGCGCTCGATGACCGGCAGCTGGGAGATGTTGTTCTTCTCGAAAATCTCTACGGCACGGCTGATCGCGTCCTGCGGCTGGACCGAGAGGACGGGGGTGTGCATGATCTGGGCGGCACGGATCTTCTTGGGCTCCGCGCTGTTGAGGACGACAATAATCTTGTTGAGCGTGCTGACCCGGGGATCAACATTACCTGCCTCGATCCGCGCAACCATGGACTGGCTGATGCCGGCGCGTCGTGCCAGCTCGGTCTGGCGCATACCGAGCGCCTCGCGGCGTGCCCGGAGTTCATCGGGAGTTGGTACGTGCATTGCTGATTACTACTGGTTATAAGATGATATCAACCTTCCCCCGGGACCGGAACACGCGTGCAACTCTCCCATAAAACATCATGAGTCTGGCAGGGGAAAGTGATGGCCGGAACCCGGGGCCTGCGTGTTTGCCTATTATTGGCAGTGATTTTTTTCCTGTTCCGGCACCGTCTTTTCCATCCGCATGCATAATTCTTTTAAACCTCTGCTGGTAAAGAGTTGGTAACGATAATCCGGCGTCCTGATGCCGGATTAGTGTTCTCTATGACAGAGTCCGAGACAAACGATGATGATGAAGAGAACCATCGGCGGTTCTCTTTTGTAACCGGTAGAGATGTTGACTGTTTTGTTTGCCGGCCCAGGAGACACGTGGCGCAAGCGGCCATCCGGGAGCGGATCATCCCATGAACTCACCATTCAGCGGGAGCCATCGCGGAGGATCTATCAGCGTTCCCCCCGCACCCGGCTCCTGTGTCCCCCTCATACGGCCGGATGCGAAGCTACCGTCACCCAGAGCCGATAGCCAGGCACAGCCCATGCGGAACCCGGCACGCAGGGAGCCCCTCCTCTCGCGTGACGCGCTCTACGCTATCCGGCGTGACCATGTCCTGCACGTGGTGAGCGCGAACTATTCCTACAAGACCGAACCCTATTACACGATCCTCCGCCTCGAACTGGAAGGAAAGGCCGTGCTCCCGTCCAGTGCATCCGTCATCGACGCCTACGTAGTCCCGGTCTGTCTCGAACGGGCGCACCTTGCCGGCATCCCGGTCTGCGAGTGGGGCATCTCGCAGGTGTACACCCCCCTTCCTGCCATCCTCTACGGGCTGAACTACTATGCAACGGCTTTGGAATATGCAGTTGTCCGGGACACCCTGAAGGCAAAGGAGTTCGTGAAGCATATCACCAACCGGGGGAAATATCCTTTCTGCTACCAGAAACTGCCTGAAGGTGCGGAGATCGGGTCCTGCACAGCCATCTTCGGCAGGACTGCGGGCAGGTGCAGCCGCGTTGCGGAGCTCGCAGGGCAGGTCTACGAGCTCTTCCATATCCCGCTTGTCACCATCGTATACGTCCGAGCAGGGGAGCGGTACCTCCTCTCCTCGCTCTCGCCGGTCAAATCCTCGCAGTTGTCTGAGGAAGAGCGGGCGATCCTTTCCGCATATCTCTCGCAGCAGGAGTTCCTATGAGCCGGCTCGGGATCTTTGTTGACCGGAAAACCCTGTCAAACGCGGAACAACTGGGTGCTCTTATCCGGTGCCGTGACGTAGCGGAGAAGATGGGGCATGACGTTGACTTTATCTTTCCGGTGGATATCGGCAAGATCCCCAAAGAGGATGCGCTCTTCATCCGGGCACGGACCGACCCGATGAATGTCACATTTGTCGCGGCACGGATGGCAGCGTTCCATAACATACCGGTCATCGACGACCCGCAGTCCATCCGTATCTGCTCGGACAAGATCAACATGTACTCCCACCTGATCCGGGCCGGAGTCTCGCTCCCGAAAACAGCCTTTCTCGCTAAGCAGGACCTGACCGTTGAGTGTGTCACCCATCTCTTCGATGAGATGGGATCTCCTCTCATCCTCAAGGAACCCTCGACATCGTTCTCGCTCCGGGTCGAGAAGGTGAACGACATTGCCGGGTTCTTCCGGGTTGCACGACGGTTCATCCGGCTTTCGGACTGGATCGTGGTCCAGCAGTACATCGAGAGCAAATATGACTGGCGGGTCGGGGTCCTCGACGGGAAACTCCTCTATGCCTGCAAGTATACCATCCCCTCGGTGACCTTCAAAATCCAGGCATCGGTGAACGGGCATATCGTGTACTGCGGGGTCGAGAGCGTACCGGAAAAGGATGTCCCACCCCAGGTCCTCAGGCTCGGGATCGAGGCTGCAAATGCCATCGGCCACGGGCTGTACGGGGTTGACATCAAGAATACGAACGGCGACGCGTACGTGATCGAGGTGAACGACAATCCCTCCATCGAGAGCGGGGAGGATGACTGTTATCCCCGCGTCTTCGAGCAGATCGTAGAACGCCTCACTGCCTGATGATACCATGACTGACGACTGGATGACACGTGCAGAGGCCATCTGCATGCTCTGCGGAGGGCACTGCTGTAATGGTGCACAGCCCCCGATCTCGGAAGACTGCTACCGGAGGCTGGTCGCACAGGGAGTTCCTGACGCAGTATTCGGGCAGGACGGGTACCGCTTCGTAAAGACCCGGGATGACGGGACCTGCATGCTCTGCAAAGGGGGGAAATGCAGTATCCATGCCTTCAAGCCGGAGACCTGCATCGCAGGCCCGTTCACGTTCGATGTGACCGCCGATACCATCCGGATATTCCTGAAATACGAGACCATCTGCCCGCTGGTACGGCTGTTAAAAGAGTTCCCGGAAGTATACGACCAGCAGTATGCCGCGGCAGTCAGGAGCATCACCCGCCTCGTGTCGGACTTGCGCGAGAATGAACTGGCCGCAATCTGCCGGATTGAGGAGCCGGAAACAGAGAAAATCGCGGAGATCCCGCGCGTATACCCGGTGCAGCATGACAATCGGCACTGAACACGAATTTTCAATTAACGACAGCGAATTTCATCCGCTCCCGGTATCCGACCAGATCTTAAAAGAGATCTGCGGCAGCTTCGAGAGTGAGATCCTGTTCGGGGACGTCTGGCTTGCAAAGGAACTCCAGAAGACCGTGATCGAGATGGTCCCGCGATCACCGGCAGTGGAGATCGCGGCGCTGGAATCGCAGCTGACACAAGGACTGTCACGGTTTTACCGGATCTTCGGCAACCGGTACCGTCTTCTCGGTCTCGGGATGCACCCGACTGCACGGGTCCACGAGATCCCGGTCTGGGACCATGACGAGGGGGAATATTACCGGACCTATGACCGGCTCTTTGATATCCGGCAGCACGGGTGGCTGAACATCCAGGCCCTCCAGATCAATCTCTCCTTCCAGGACAGCAGCGAACTGGTCTTTTTGTTCAACCGCATCCGCTCCCTGCTCCCGTACCTCATTGCGATCACGGCCTCATCACCGGTAGTGGAAGGGAAGCTGACCGGGTCCTGCGACAACCGGCTCCTCTTTTACCGGCAGAACCAGAAAGAGCTCCCGGCGATATGCAGCGGGATCATCCCGGAGAAGATCCGGACGGTTGCCGATCACAAACGCCGCATGGAGAGCATCTGGCGTGAACTCCGGTCCCGCGATGCGGATATCCTCTGCGAGGAATGGGTGGACTCGGCCGGTGTCATTGTACGGTTTTCACGCAAGTGCCTGGAGATCAAAGCGCTGGATGAACAGGAGTCGATCCGTTCCGATATGGCGTTTGCTGCGTTTGTCCGTCCGCTCCTCCGCTGCCATACCCTGCCGGTGGAGACTGGCCAGGATGCCCTGCTGGAACTGGCAGAACTGGCAGTGCAGAGAGGGACCTCCGGCCTGAAAGATGAACTGCGACAGATGTACGATCTTGCCTGGCGGAACGCTACTCCCGATGAACGCGGGTACCTCCCGATAGTCCGGGACCGGATCGAAAACGGGTGCCTTGCGGAGCGGATCGCCGGGCGGATTTCCCGGGGGAAGGCCCTGACAACCGTGCTTGCCGATATGGAAACCTGCCTGAGGGAGAACCGGGCGTACGGGCTCTGATGTGCCGCAATGAGAAGGGCCTCAAGCGATCACCCTTTAAACCGTTCCCGACTATTCTATTTCAGGACAGGTTGCGATGACCCGGACACTCCTTTCTGAAGCCGAAGGCTATGCTCTGCTTGCCGCCCATAAAATACCGGTGCCGAACCATTCGCTTACTACGACACCGGAAGAAGCCGTCAGGGCTGCCGATGCAATCGGGTATCCGGTTGTCATGAAGGTTGTCTCTCCGGAGATCGTCCACAAGAGCGATGTTGGCGGGGTCATAACAGGCATCGGTTCTGGGGACGCGGTGCGGGCTGCATTTACACAGATCCAGGACAGTACGCACTCCCGTGCCCCGGATGCCCGCATCACCGGGATCCTTGTCGAGCAGCAACTGTCACCCGGGCTGGAACTTATCATCGGCGGAAAGATCGATCCGGCGTTTGGCCGCATACTTACCGTAGGGATTGGCGGGAAGATGGTGGAACTGCTCCGGGATGTCTCCCTCCGGGTCCTTCCGGTCAGCGACGACGAGATCAACGACATAGTCGGGGAACTGAAAGGATATCCCCTGATCACCGGCTACCGCGACGAGCCACCCCGCGACAAAAAGGCGCTGGTAAGGATCATCCGGTCAGCTGCGGACCTCTTTCTGTCCGATCTCACGCTTTCAGAGTTCGACATCAACCCACTCGTCCTGTACAGGGACGGGGCATGTGCTGTCGATGCCCGGTTTTACCGGGAGGACCGGGAGATCCCCCTGGAGACAGTATCTTCCGCAGGGATGGACAACAGCCTTCTCGACATTTCTTCCATTGCCGTTGTCGGGGCATCGCAGGACCCGGGCAAGATCGGGTATGCCATCTGCCGGAACCTTCTCACATTCCCCGGCTCGCTCTACCCGGTCAATCCAAAGTCACCCATGATTCTCGGGCGGCAGGCATACCCGGACCTGGCTTCCCTACCGGGGAAGGTTGACCTTGCCGTGATTGCCATCCCAGCGGCCGGAGTCCCGGGCGTTATTGAAGAGGCAGGAAAGAAGAAGATTCCGCTCTCCATCATCATCTCCTCCGGGTTCCGGGAGGGAGGGGGCGAAGGCCGGAACCTGGAAGAGGACATCCTTGCCATCGCACAGCGCCATGGTATGCGGATTATGGGGCCGAACTGCCTCGGGCTGATGCTCCCCCACAAGGGGATCAACACTACTTTCGACCCGGTATCCCCCCGGCCCGGGCGGATTGCATTCATCTCCCAGAGCGGCGCCATCATCACCACCATCGTGGACTGGAGCCTGCCGGAGGAGATCGGGTTCTCCTCAGTCATCAGCGTCGGGAACCAGGCAGACCTCACGTTCGAGGACTTCGTCCGGTACGCCGGTGACGATCCCGCAACCCGCTCGATCATCCTCTATATCGAGCAGATCCGGTTCGGAAAACGGTTTATGGATGTCGTCAGCCGCGTCTCGCTCACAAAACCGGTTGTCGCCATCAAGTCCGGCGCCTCCCGGCTGGGGCAGAGAGCCGCGTCCTCCCATACCGGATCGCTTGCCGGCAGTTATGAGGTGTATATGGCTGCGTTCCGGCAGGCCGGTGTGATACCGGCCCGATCTATTCGTGAGGCGTTCCAGGCAGCCGAACTCCTCTCCTCCGAGGGATATCCCCGCGGGACGCGTGCCATCGTCATCACCAATGCCGGGGGCTTTGCCGTCCTCTCATCTGACTATGCGGAACGGTTCGGCATAGATATGGTGGAATTCCCCTCGGACCTTGTCTCGGAACTGGATGCGGTGCTTCCCGCCAACTGGAGCCGGGCAAACCCCATCGATATGGTGGGGGATTCCAGCGCAGACCGGTTCGCCCGCACGTTCGACATCATGATCCGGCGCCAGGACCTCTGGGACATCGCGTTCATCGTTGCCGTCCCTTCGGCAATATCCGATCCCCTCCGCGTTGCAAACGAGATCGTCCGCTTCTCCCGGCATACCCACAAGATGATCGTGGGCTGCATGATCGGCGGCGACAGCATGAAGACCCCGCTCCGGATCCTCCGCGACTCCCAGATCCCCAACTTCCCCGATCTCGAAGATGCGTTCAGGACGGTGGGGAATATCTGCCAGCATAAGTGCAGCTCGGGCTTCCCGGGGTGCAGGCACGGCTGATGACAAGGCAGAGGGGTGAATCAGAGAGTAATTTTCTTCAGGATCCGCCCTTCCCGGAAGACCGTGATCCCGCCCCCGCTCTGGGATACCACGATCCCCACGGCATTCGTGACCGCGGTGATAGCCGCTACCGAGTTGTGCCGGGTACCCATACCGGGTGGGAGGGAAACATTGCTTGAGTCCACGGTGATGTAGCGGCCGACAGCCTCGATGAACCCGTCGCCCGTGATAACAAAAGCACCATCGAGCTGCGCAAGGGCCTTGATGTTCTCGTTGAGCCCCGGGTTCGTTACCATGCGCAGCTCCGGCTTGTGACCTTCGAACGGGTTTAAGATGATCTGGCGGGACTTCTCCAGCACGTTCTTGGTGTCCCCGATAAGGAAGGTCGTGCCAACGGGCTTTCCTTCCCGTCCCTCGATGGTGATCTCCGTGCAGATATGGAAGACTGCGTCAAAGACCTCCTCTTTTATGTCTGTATCGGCAACGACCATGTCCTTCCAGGTGTCGGTGCTGATCCGCACCTCGCCGCTGCCCCGCTTCCGGTCCGTGATATCATGACCGATACAGAGGATCTCGATGAGCCGTTCCTGCTCGTCCCGGATCGCCTTGTTGATCCAGGCAATCCAGACCCGGTCGCCGTTCCTGCGGATATTCTCGTTGATGTTGACCGCATAGCCCTCGGCATTGAAGCCGATGTCGCTTGCCATCATCGAGAGTCCGTGCTGGACGCGGGACTTCTCGGCAACGATGGTGCCGACTACGTTCTTCCCGATCACATCTTCGGCGCTGTAATCGAAGAACGTGAGCGCATAGGTATTGAAGAACGTGATGGTGCCCTGGATATCCATCCGGATAATGATGCTCTGGCTGTTTGTCTGCACCTCGCGGTACTTTGCCTCGCTCTCACGGAGGGCGTCCGTGAGTTTCTGTTTCTCGGTATTGTCCGTTACAACGAATGTCCCGCCACGGACTATGTCCTGGGGATCGAGTGCCTGGGCCTGGATATGGCAGGGGATTGTCTTGCCGTCCCTGCGAACGAGCCGGCAGTCTGCATGAGCAAGCCCCTCCGGATCCTTCCGGATCTGGAACTCGCGGGCAAGCTGGTCGAACTCTTCCGTGGTCCGGATCAGGGTGCGGAGTTCCTTCCCGATAAGGGCGCCCTCATCGGTCCCGAGCATGGTGACAAAGGGCCGGTTCACCCATTCGATGATCCCGTTCCTGATCTGGAATATCCCGAGCGGGGTTGCAGAGAGGATGGTTGCGAGCTGCTCGGTCTGGGCTTTCTGTTCCCGTTCGGCCTTCCGCCGGAGCATGGTCTGCTTGATCAGGGTGACCATCTCCATCAGCTGCGGACGGAGATCACCGGTGGAGGGCAGGGTAATTTCCGTGGCATTGCTCACTTCCCCGAGGGATATCTTGTTTGGCCCCCGTCGCCCGAGCAGGATGATGGGCGTCGAATTTCCCTGGCTCTTGAGATACTTGAGGAAATCGATCCCGTTCATATCCGGCACAAACTCGATGCCATTGACTTCGGGAAGCTGCTCGTAGGAGATGATAACATCATACATCCTCCCCCGGAGTTTCTCGGTCGCCTGTTTGATGGAATGGGCCTGTTCAATACGGATATCCCCGGTCTTTTCAAGAAAGGTACGGATGCGGGTAAACAGGTCGGTATTGTCATCGACAAACAGGATCGAGATCATCGTGCATCGTCCGGAACAAATGTTCCAGATTAATTATTATCAGGTGGATGCCGGAGCGATAAATAGTTGTTGAGGATACGGCGAACCCGGGCAATTCCTGAACGGGATCGTGCAAGATCAGCCTGTATCTGCGAGGATTTACAAACGGGAAAAACAGTATCGGTCGGGCCGGGTGCCCGGTCAGTCTTCGGAATGAGAAACGATCGCCAGCTGGTACATCCAGTCCATCAGCGGGTGGCACTCCTCAACAACGCATTCGAGGTCGCACCCGATACAGGGGATCAGTTCATCGCCGGCCAGCAGGTGAGTTGGATTGACCGGCATCTGCTTTGCCTTGAGGAGGTAGGTCTTGAGCCCCTCTTTCTTGAACTCAATGCGTTCGATGAGGCCGCTTTCCTCCAGTTTCTTGACAATCCGGGAACACTTCCGGCTGTCGACACCCAGTTCCTTCCAGAGCTCGCTCTGGAGAACTCCTTCGGGACGGGACTGGATCAGTTTCAGGCCATCCTCCACAGGGTCTCCGTGGTTCTCTTCCCCCCGGATTTCTTCAACCGGGGGCTCTTCCTTCTTGCTCTTCTTCCTGCTCATAATACCGGTGCAATGGTGAGGATATTATTCCCCCGGATAACAACCGTCCCGAGGCTCCGCCCGCGCTGGTTGTCGACATACTCAATGGTCTCGTCCATGTGGATGTTTAAGTATTCATCCACCGCAACGAGGCGTCCCTGCAGCTTCCGCCCCTCATCCTTGATCTCGACGGAAATTTTTGAATCTACCAGCGCAAACACTTTCTTTATCGGCAAAACAATTCCGTTAACCATCTGCCCTAATTTGGGATGGGAGACTATTAAGGCTTGTGCTTCTTGAGGGTCGTCAGACCCGAAAGAGGAGAAGAACGCATCGGCATTCTTCGAGTTCCTGAGGGTCGTCAGACCCGAAGGGGCACGGAATTATGGTTGGGAAAAGATCTGAAAAAAGTCTACTCCTTCTGTTGTAATCCCAAACGCATCATGTGTTCCTTGTCACCAGATCGGAATGTGTAGTATTGCATTCACAAAACAAAAATCGGGTGACAGAAAAAAAAGAATTGCAGGTTATTTCCTTGCCTTCCGGACAAGCGACGCCGACCCATACGCGCCAAACGCCCGGAAGAAGACGAGGCTCTCGGCATAAGCCATGGACTGGATGGCATGCTCGGTCTTTTCGTCAAGGGAGTAGAGGTCCTTGAAGAACTCCTTGATCGCCATCTTGCAGTTGCCGTCAAAGATCTGGCGGTCGGATTTGCCTGCGTTGAGCGGGCGGTACTTCTCCAGCGTCCAGTCCTGGATGCTCTTGTAGAGCGCCGGTTCGTAGACCTTCAGGGTGCTGAAGACAACGTCCTGCCAGAACGTGCCGACATTCCCCTTGATGATGTCCCCCTTGGGGAAGTGGAGGTTGATGAGGTCGCGGGGCGTTCCGGTGATCCCGTGCTGGGCAATGCCGACCGTGAGCTTGTTGTCCCGGAGCGCCTTTGCGATCGCCTTTGTCTGCGGGATGTCGATGGACAGTTGTTCAACGACATTGCCGGCCGCGTCATAGGTATGCCCGTGAGTGCTGCCATTTGCGATGGCAAGGACATGGGGGAGGACACCGTTCTCGTTGAGGGCTTTGATGAACGTGACCGCCTCTTCAGGCTTCGTAAGAACGAGCCCGCTGTTGTCCTTGCGTCCAATCTCGCCGACTTCGACCTCGAGCCCGAATTCCTTCCCGTTCATCTTCTTCTGGATATACTGGGCAAGTTCGGTCGTGACGCGGATGTTCGGGTCGAGTTCATCACGGACATTCCTGCCCTCGAAATTGAAGAGATGGGATGCATCAATCGCAAACGAGGTATATCCTGCAGCGATCTGGGCATCGATCAGCTGCTTCGTGCCCTCGATCTCGGCCGCATCGCCTTTTTTGATGGTGATATGGTCAGCATGGAGTGCCCAGGCGTCGAACCCGACCGCTGCTGCTGCATCGTTCATCCGTTTCGAGAAATCCGCAGGCGTCATCCCGGTATACCCGCCCTTTAAGTCGCACTCGGAACGCGCCAGTTCCATGAATACTGCCGAGTCCGTGTCCTTTGCTGCCTGGAAGATACCCTTTGCAACGGTGGCGACCCGGACGTTAGCCGCCATCACGATGGTCTTCTGGCCCGCCACGGCATTCAGGATGGCCGAGCCCGGTACTGGACTAAAACTCTTCATCGACATACTGCTTCACACCAGTTTGTTCATCCTTTCTGTTTATAGTCATCCATTCCGCAAATTCATCCTTCACGGAAACACTTCTCAATTAAGGCAATCTCTTTCTTGCCACCAACATAGATGGGCGTGACGTCATCGTGGGCAGACGGGATGATGCCGAGGATATCGGTCTTCCCGTTGCTGATCGCGCCACCGGCCTCGTGGAGGATCTTCCCCATCGGGTTTGCCTCGTACAGGAGGCGCAGCTTCCCTTTCTCCTTCCCCTTGATCCCGGGGTAGCTGAAGACACCGCCCTTGTGGAGGATCTGGTGGACATCAGCAACAAAACAGCCGCTGAACCGGAGCTTATACCCGTCCTCCTCGAGCTGGCAGATCCATTTCGTATGGGGTGAGAGCCAGTCCTTCCGCAGGGCCCCGGGAGCAAAGACCTTGCCTTCGGGAATCTTCAGGTCCCGCTGGCGGAGCACGAACTCGCCGGTTTCGTCAAGGACGAACTCATGGACGCCTTTTCCCGTGGTATAGGTAAGGCTCGTGAGCGGCCCGTACAGCAGGTACATGGCCGCAACCATCGTCGACCCCTTTGCCAGCACGTGGCCGGGATAGATCCCGATGATGGTGCCCACGCAGAGGTTCACATCGATCAGGGATGACCCGTCAAGAGGATCGATGACCACGCCGAACTGCGCCTTTGGGTCCTTCACCTCAACGATCGTCTCCTGCTCCTCGGTGGCAACATAGCGGGCAAGTCGGGACTCTTTTATCCCGTCTACGAAAACAGAGTCCGCGTACTTGTCGAGGGGCTGCTGCTCCTCGCCATAAACGTTCTTTGTCTTCCCGCCATCCTTTGCCTTCCCTCCCGCAACCAGGAAACCTCTCCTGATGGCAGGGGCCCGGCTTGCTAAAAAGAGGATCAGTTCCGCAAGGTTCTTCTCCGTTCCTTCCCGTTCAAGGAATTCTTTGAGTTTCATGGTGTACCGCCATCCCGATCAAAAGAACATTCAGCCGCAGGGGGGTCGATTTAGACCCCTCAGGTATGTAGTCGTTTGGCCGCGATCTTTATCAGGATTATTATTGATGAAAAACGCGAAGGGCCACGGAAAAGTGGAGAGAGGGGGAAAAATAAACTGTCCCGGTCACTCGCCGGGAGTGTCTGCTTCTTTCACATTCTCCGGCAGGTTGCTAAAGGTTACTTCCAGGACGCCGTTTTTCAGCGACCTTTTCATTGTCGCCGGGTCCACACCCGTGACTTCAGCGGTCGTATGGTAGTGGTTGTCTGCATCCCCTGCATCGATAACGAGGGTTGTGCCCTTCATATCCAGCCGGACCGATTCCTCTGTTATGCCGGGCAGTTCAGCGATAACCATCGTCTCGTCACCGATATGGTGGACTTCGGCAACCGGCTCACCGGCACTGCGGGGGAGTGCCGGCTGGAATTCCGTCACATCCCCCTCCCCGTTGCTATTGTCGATGACAATGTGGTAGCCGTACATTTTTGGTCCACCGGTCGACATGTCCCGGCTCATCTGCGAGAAGAGCCGTGCGAACATCTCGTCCATCTGGTCGAACATATCCATGGGATCTCCTTTCATCGTAATCACCCCGTTGCTTGTTGTTGTCTTACGCTTTCTCCAGTTTCTTTTCCAGCGATTCTGTGAGTTTCTTGATCTCGCCAAAGTCCTTCTTCCGTGCATACACGGCCGTTCGGAGCTCTGCGGCAAGTTTCTCGTCGGCCTTCTTGTGAGCCATCCCGGCCCGGGACAACAGCATTGAGGCCTTGTCGAGGGCTGTGCGCTGCTCCTGGTTGTAGAGCATCTCCCATGCCTGCCGTTCGGACTTCTCCAGGGTCTCTGCGTCAAGCGATCCTTTCACCTTCAGGAGCGCGGCATCGAAGTGTGCCCGGGTGAGCATCACGTTCTTGATTGCGTCCTTCCGCTCCTGCTCGGTCCGGTCGCCCATCTGGACGATGAAGTCACGCATAGCGGCCATCTTGGCCTCGCGGACCAGCGCCTCGATATCGGCACCGACATAGCCCTCGGTCTGTTTCACGAGTTCATCGATCGCAACGTCCTTTGCAAGGATGCTGCCAGTTTCTCCTCCAAGGTAGACCTCGAAGATCTTCTTCCTGCTCTCTTCATCAGGAGCGGGCACATAGATATGCCGCTCGAGCCGGCCCGGCCGGAGCAGGGCATCATCCAGCATGTCCGGCCGGTTGGTAGCCGCAAGCACGGTGACGTTCTTGAGCTCCTCCATGCCGTCGAGCTCGGTCAGTATCTGGGATACAACGCTCTCGGTCACGTGAGAGGAGCCCTGATAGCTACCGCGCTTGGGGACCAAGGCATCGATCTCATCGAAGAAGATGATCGACGGGGATGCCTGCCGGGCCTTCCGGAAGATCTCCCGCACGCCCTTCTCCGATTCGCCGACCCATTTCGAGAGGAGCTCGGGGCCCTTCACGGCAATAAAGTTGCACTCGCTCTCGTTTGCCACGGCCTTTGCGAGCAGTGTCTTGCCGGTGCCGGGCGGCCCGAACATGAGGATACCCTTCGGCGGCTTGGTCTGGAGCCGTTCGAAGACATCGGGGAACTTCAGCGGCCACTCGACAGCCTCCCGCAGCTCCTGCTTCACATCCTCAAGACCGCCCACCTGCTGCCAGGTGATATCGGGTACTTCTACCAGCACCTCGCGCATGGCCGATGGCTCAACATGTTTCCGGGCTTCTGCAAAGTCCTCGTTGGTGACCCGCAGTGCATCCAGTACCTCTGCCGGGATATCCTCGTCGATCTTGATCTGGGGGATGATCTTCCGGAGCGCATGCATCGCAGCTTCCTTGACGAGCAGGGCGATATCGGCGCCGACAAAGCCGTGGGTGGTGTTGGCGAACTCCTCGATCTTTACGTCTTCGGCAAGGGGAACACCGCGGCTGTGTACCTGGAAGATCTCCATCCGGCCTTTCTTGTCCGGGATGCCGATCTCGATCTCCCGGTCGAACCGGCCGCCACGCCGTAACGCGGGGTCGATGGAGTCCGGAAGGTTGGTTGCTGCAATGACGATGACCTGGCCACGGCCCTTGAGCCCGTCCATGAGCGCCAGGAGCTGGGCAACGACACGCCGCTCCACCTCTCCCTGGACTTCAGCACGCTTCGGAGCGATCGCGTCAATCTCATCGATGAAGATGATCGCGGGGGAGTTCTGCTCAGCTTCCTCGAACTTCTCGCGCAGGCCCTTCTCACTCTCGCCGTAATACTTGCTCATGATCTCCGGGCCGGAGAGCGTAATGAAGTGGGCATCGACTTCATTTGCAACGGCTTTTGCGATCAGGGTCTTGCCGGTGCCGGGCGGCCCGTAGAGCAGCACACCCTTGGGAGGCTGGATCCCCAGGCGCTCGAAGATCTCCGGGTGACGCAGCGGCAACTCAATCATCTCGCGGACCAGCTGGAGCTCGCGGCCAAGGCCGCCGATATCCTCGTAATGGATGTCGGAGACTTCCTTCTTGCCCTCTTCGGGCTTGTAGGCCTCTTCCTTGAGCTCGATCTCGGTGTCATCGGTAACGATGACCATGCCCTTGGGGGCCACCTTCGTGATGACCAGCGTGATGGAGTTCCCGATCGCGTCAACGCGGACGGCCTGGCCTTCGATCACCGGCCGCCCGCGGAGCACCCTTGAAAGGTACTGCTCACCCCCGACGAGACGGATCGGCTGGGTAGGCTGGACAACGATCTTCTTCGCATATTCTGCCTCCGACTTCCTGATCCTGACTTTCTCGTCGATACCGGTCCCTGCATTCCCTCGGATATTGCCATCGATGCGGAGGATGCCAAAGCCGGTATCCTGGGCGAAACCCGGCCAGACAATGGCAGCGGCCTTCTTCTTCCCTTGGATCTCGATCACGTCACCGGAGACGAGACCGATCTTCTTCATCACCTCGATACTCAGTCGTGCAATGCCGCGCCCGGCGTCGTCGTGGGCTGCTTCCTTCACCGTAACATCGTAATAATCCTTATCTGTCATCGTAAAGCACCTCGTTCATTCAAGGTTTACCATTAGTTAGTGCTTTACACCATATAAAGATTGTGTAAAAACCGGGTCCCCCCAACGCAGGAAAATACGGGGAAGCCCGGCCATTCATGCCATTTTGAGGGCTGGATGGAACACAAAATAAACTGCGTTATCCCAATTCAACTTTACTTGTTTACATAACAAGCCAGATTTAGTCCAGAATTGAAAAAACAAGCCTTTATCTGGTCTTTACCGCAACCAGTATGCCATGAGTATTGTCGCAGATGCCAAGAAGGGCATCGTAACCGAAGAGATGAAGATCGTCGCAAAGCAGGAAGGGGTCACCGAAGACTTCGTCCGCCGCGGCGTTGCCGGCGGGCATATCGTTATCCCGACCTCCCCCTACCGCAAAGTGAAGATCTGCGGTATCGGCGAAGGGCTCCGGACCAAGGTGAACGCATCGATCGGGACCTCGACCGATATCGTAAATATTCCCGAGGAGATCGAGAAGGCAAAGCAGGCCGAGCTTGCCGGTGCCGACACCCTGATGGAACTTTCCACCGGCGGGGACTTTGTCGAGATCCGCAAACAGGTCATCGCAAATACTAAGCTTTCTGTCGGATGTGTTCCCCTGTACCAGGCCTTCATTGAGGCAGCAATCAAGGACGGCGCCGTTGTCCACATGAAGGAAGACGACCTCTTCCGCATCACCGCCGAGCAGGCAAAACTCGGGACCAACTTCATGGCCATCCACACCGGCATCAACTGGGAGACAGTCAAGCGCCTGAAACACCAGGGCCGGCACGGGGGTCTTGTCTCCCGGGGCGGCGCATTCATGACCGCATGGATGCTCCACAATGAAAAAGAGAACCCGCTCTACACGGAGTTCGACTACCTCCTCGAGATCATGAAGGAGCACGAGGTCACCCTCTCGATGGGCAACGGTATGCGGGCCGGCGCCATCCATGATGCCACCGACCGGGCACAGATCCAGGAACTGGTCATCAATGCCGAACTCGCTGACAAGGCGCACCAGGAGAACGTGCCGGTGATTGTCGAAGGCCCGGGCCATGTCCCGATTGATGAGATTGCGGCAAATGTCACCCTGATGAAGCGGATGTCCAACAACAAGCCGTTTTACATGCTCGGCCCCATCGTCACCGATATCGCTCCCGGATATGACGATCGTGTCGCTGCCATCGGTGCCGCTATCTCCTCGTCCTGCGGAGCGGACTTCATCTGCTATGTCACCCCTGCCGAGCATCTCGCGCTCCCGACCCCCGAGGAAGTATACGAGGGTGTCATGAGCTCCCGCATCGCTGCCCATGTCGGCGACATGATCAAGCTCAAGAAGACCCGCGAACTCGACCTCGAGATGGGCCATGCCCGCCGCGACCTGGACTGGGAGCGCCAGTTCGCCGTTGCCATGAACCCGGCCCGGGCAAAGAAGATCCGGTCGGAGCGGATGCCCGCAGATACCGACGGGTGCACCATGTGCGGCGACTATTGCGCACTCAAGATTGTCAGCCGCCACTTCAAGTTCTGATCTCCTCCCCCATTTTGCCACGCACTTTTTTTTATTCCTGTCAATAAGCCTCATTCATCGACAAGCTCAATACACTCAAATAACCCCGGCAATAAATATTCCGGCACGGTGATAGTATCAGGGTGAACTTCGGCGGCTTTGTCCCCATCTCGACAATCGACTGGCGGGGCCGGGCAGTCTGCACGGTCTTTCTGCGGGGATGCCCCCTGCGGTGCTCCTACTGCCAGAACGAAGCCATCCAGACCGGGCAGGATCTCAGGGAAATGGACGAGATCCGGGAGATGATTGACGGGTCCGCCCCCTTCGTGAGTGGTATCGTCATTTCCGGTGGCGAGCCCACGCTCCAGAAGGAGGCCGTTGTCGAGATTGCCCGTCATGCCCGGTCACGGAACCTGAAGGTTGGCCTCCAGACAAACGGCCTCTTCCCGGGGACTCTGGAGAGCCTCTTCCAAGAAAAACTCCTGGACCGCGTTGCCATCGATTACAAGACGCGGTGGGAGGGGTTCTCCGGCCTGCAGGGAGGATACAGTTCCATGCCTGCCGAGAATTATGAGAAATGCTTAAAACAATCCATCAGTCTCTGCAAAAGCGCTGCACGGGATAATCCTCTCTTTGAATTCGAGGTTGTCATCACCGCATTCTACGAGAATGCCGATTACATCAAAAAAATCTCGGCGGAGATCGGGACCACCCCGCTCGTCCTCCAGCAGGGAGAGCATAAGATCATCCGAATGCAAAAGACCGCACCGGACATGACCAATGGGGAATATATCTGTAAACGTCGAACACTACAGGACAACCATCCGCCCCTGACCTTACCTGAGCTCAAGGCTATCGCCGATGAACTGGGGCGGACAGTGCGGATACGGACACGGGAGATCGGGGAGATATCGTATGAAAGTGATTGGCGTCGTAGGAATGCCGGCAAGCGGAAAAGGTGAATTCTCCCGGATAGCGCAGGAAGCGGGGATCCCGGTCATCGTCATGGGTGACATGATAAGGAAGGCCGTCCGCGAGGCCGGACTCGAACCGAACGATACAAACTTCGGGGCAACGGCAAACCGTCTCCGGGCCGAGCGGGGCATGGACGCCATCGCCCAGCTCTGCGTCCCGGAGATCCGCCGGCTCAATGCACCCCTCGCCCTGGTGGATGGCATCCGGGGGGATACCGAAGTTGCCCTGTTCCGGAAATACTTCGAAGGCTTTACCTTAATCAGCATCGAGTCGCCGTTTGAAAAGCGCCTCGATCGGATCGCTGCCCGGGCCCGCTCCGACGATTTCACGACAGCTGATGCGCTCAAAAACCGCGACCAGCGGGAACTGGGGTGGGGTCTTGGCAAAGCCCTGGAACAGGCCGATATCCGGATCAGGAACGAGGGAACCCTGGAGGAGTTCGAACGGGATGTGAAGCACCTTCTCGGAGAACTGCGGGGTGATCCGTGAACGCAAAACTCTTCTTCTCCTCATCAGCAAAGGTCTGGGAAGACATTGCATGGGTCTACGGGATCGAAGAGACGGGCTTCGACGGCTGGGAGATCGTCAGCGACGGCAATTACCGGCTGGAGAACCCGGACTCCTTCCGGAACGTGCAGGATGTCCTGTCCACCACCCGGCTCCTGGCATCCGTCCATGCCCCGTATGGCGACCTGAACCTCGCCACCCTCAACGACCCCATCTGGAGGGAGTCGGTCCGGCAGATCAAGACCTGCATCAGGCACGCTGCCCCGCTGACCGATCGCGTCACCGTCCATCCCGGGTACATCTCACCGGTCGGTAAGATGATGCCGGAGAAGGTGTGGGCGCTCCAGAAGGAGGCACTCCGCGAGATCGGGAAGTGCGCCTGCGAACACGGGGTGCTTGCCTGCCTCGAGAATATGATCAGTTACAAGGAGTTCCTCTGCCGGTTCCCCGAGGAACTGATTGGTATGACCGAAGGGATTGACGGGATTGGCATGACCTTTGACTTCGGGCACGCAAACACCGTAGGAAAGGTCGGCGAGTTCCTCCGGTACGTAGACCGGGCTGACCATATCCACATCCATGACAACCATGGCGTGACCGACGAACACCTTGCCCTTGGCGACGGGACAATCGACTGGAAGAGTACCGGCCGGGCAATCGCTTCCGGATACAAGGGAAAACGGATCGTGATTGAGGGACGCTCGATCGAGGAGGCAAAAAAGAGCCTTGCCGTCTACAGGAGGGAGTTCGCGTGACGGGGGTTGCCACATGAGCGGCGAGACCCTGCAGGTCTATTTCCTCGGGACGGCCGGTGCCCTTCCCACGCCTTCGCGCAACCCGCCCTGCATCATGGTGCGGCGGGGCTCCGATACGCTCCTCTTCGACTGCGGGGAAGGTGCCCAGCAGCAGATGATGCGGGCCCGGTGCGGGTTCACCGTGAATGCCATCTTTGTCACCCACTGGCATGCGGACCATTTCCTCGGGATCTTCGGCCTTGTCCAGACCATGTCCTTCAACGGCCGGACCGAGCCACTGACCATCTATGGCCCGGACTGGGTGCACGAGTTCGTCAGGACCCTCCGGCATGTTGCACGCTTCAACCTGAAGTTCCCGATGGAATCGGTTGAGCTGGCTCCCGGATCCTGGGTGCGCTTCGAAGGGTATACCGTCACCGCGTTCGCCGCTTCCCATGGCATGCCCACGCTTGGCTACATTCTCGAAGAGGATCCGCGGCCGGGACGGTTCGACCGCGAGCAGGCCATCGCCCTTGGCGTGCCCCCGGGCCCGCTGTTCGGGAAACTCCAGCGGGGGGAGACGGTAACCGTAAAAGCCGGGGAGACAAGTACGGAAGTCAGGCCGGACCAGGTCATGGGCCCGCAGAGGCCGGGACGGAAGATCGTCTATACGGGGGACACCCGCGCCATCCACGAGACCATTGCAGACGTCGCTGCCAATGCCGATCTTCTCATCCACGATGCAACCTATGACGAGGCGGAGTCCGCACGGGCTGCCGAGTTTTACCACGCCACCGCTGCCCAGGCCGGCGAGGCCGCAACAGCGCTCAATGCCGGCACGCTCGTCCTCATCCACACCAGCTCACGGTACCCGGATGCCAAGACTCATGTCACCGAAGCGCGGAGCAGGTATGCCGGCACCATTGTTGTTCCCAATGACCTGGACATGATCGAGGTCCCGTTCCGGGACTGAAACAACGCATTCCGTAAAAAATTCTTTTACAGATTTTCCCTTATCCTGATAACAAGTAAATTAACCTTTCAGGCACCCATTGATATCATATCAACCATTTCGCGGAGCGTTGACGATCCATACCATAATCGCAACCATTTTTCCGTACGTCGTGTGTGGTGAGAGAGAACCATGTCTAATACCAGTGATGATATCCTCGTGTACCGGCTTGGCGCAGGCTGCGACCTTGCCGACATTGAGGAAGGGAACGTGTACCAGGGAAAGGTCCAGGGC
This sequence comes from Methanoregula formicica SMSP, assembly GCF_000327485.1. Lineage (NCBI taxonomy): Archaea > Methanobacteriati > Methanobacteriota > Methanomicrobia > Methanomicrobiales > Methanoregulaceae > Methanoregula > Methanoregula formicica. Next base: position 1,578,490 of record NC_019943.1, read on the forward strand.
TTTGCCAACTTCGGGATGTTCGTCCAGCTGAACGACCGGATCAAAGGACTTGTCCACAAGAGCAACATGAAGGCCGAACACAAGGAACGCGATTCGATCCTTGTCCGGGTCCGTCAGATCCGCCCCAATGGCAACATCGACCTTGAAGAGGTGCAGATCCAGGTCTACCAGGTGCAGAACATCGAACGGAAGTCCACGACCGTCCGGATTGCGGATCTTGCCGGAAAGATCGGAAAGACCGTTGCCATCGAAGGCGAAGTTGCCCAGATCAAGCAGACCAGCGGACCGACCATCTTCACCATCGTTGATGAGACCGGAACCCAGAACGCAGCTGCATTCATCGAGGCTGGCGTGCGGGCATTCCCGGAGATCGAACTCGGTCACATCGTCAAGGTCATCGGGGAAGTGATGCGGAGAAACAACCAGCTCCAGATCGAGGCGGATCTCATATCCGCGCTCAAAGGGGAAGACGCGGACGCGGTGAAAACACGGATCGAGCAGGCACTCGACAAGCGCTCCGAGCCGGAAGACATCCCGCTCCTTGTGAAGAGCGAGGTCCTGGAGAAACTCCGTCCCGACATGAAAAAGGTCGCAAAGATCATCCGGAAAGCCGTCTTCACCTCCCAGCCTATCATCCTCCGGCACCATGCCGACGCTGACGGCATCTGCTCCGCGGTCGCGATAGAGCAGGCCGTTGTCTCGCTCATCCGGGAGTCTGGCGGCGACTTCGATGCCGACTACTTCCTCTTCAAGCGGGCACCGTCAAAGGCCCCGTTCTACGAGATCGAGGACATCACCCGCGACCTCGACTTCTCGTTAAAGGACCATGTCCGGTTCGGCCAGAAGATGCCGCTCGTCCTCCTGACCGACAACGGTTCAACCGAAGAGGATGAGCCCTCGTACAAGATCGCGAGCGTATACGAGATCCCCTTCGTGGTCATCGACCACCACCATCCCGATACAACCATCGACAAGTACCTGGTCGCCCATGTCAACCCGTACCATGTTGGCGGGGATTTCGGGATCACGGCAGGGATGCTGGGGACAGAAGTTGCACGGCTGATCAACCCGAAAGTCGAACCCCTGATCCGCCACCTCCCGGCCATTGCCGGTGTCGGCGACCGGAGCGAGGCACCGGAGCGTGTCCTCTTCCTTGACCTTGTCCGCGACCAGTACCCCGAAGAGGCCTGCAGGGACATCGCCCTTGCCCTTGATTACGAGCAGTTCTGGCTCCGGTTCAATGACGGCCGGGAGATCATCAAGGACATCTTAAACATCACGGGCAAAACCGAGCGCCACAAGAAGCTCGTTGCCCTGCTCGTTGACGGTGCAAACACCATGATCGAGGACCAGATGAGCGCCTGCATGCCCCATGTTGTTCCCCGTGTCCTGAAAAACGACGCCCGCCTCTTCCTCATCGATGTCGAGATCCATGCGCACAAGTTTACCTTCCCGCCCCCGGGCAAGACCAGCGGCGAGGTGCACGACCGGCTCTGCCGGGAGCATGCAGGAAAACCGGTTATCACGATCGGCTTTGGTCCCGACTTTGCCGTCCTCAGGTCCCGGGGCGTTCTCATGAACATTCCCCGCATGGTACGTGAACTCCGTGTCGAGATCCCGGGAGGCGGCATCAGCGGGGGCGGGCACCTTGTCGTGGGCAGCATAAAGTTCGTTGAGGGCATGCGCGATGTTGTCCTTGAGGCACTCATCACAAAGATAGCCGATGCCCAGGTCCAGGCACCAAAATAAACCCCTTCACCTTTTTGGGATCTCAATGGATTTTATCCGGAAAGACAGAAGACGCGCGTATCAGCAATCTTTGAAAAACCACGCCCATGTCGGGCGAAATATAATCTTTCTGGTCGAAATTTCAGCCGGGTGAAAAAAAGAAGACCGCATTTTTGTCAAGAGAATTAGGTATATATATATATAGCAGTTGATCTATATGAGTTTTTAATGCTGAGGCACAACATGTCAACCACTAAGAAATTACGTGAGACGTACAACGAGACCCAGCACAAGATCGTGACGTACCTCAACTCGGGCATCACCAAGGGCAAGCACTATTTCAAATCGAAATACATTGCAAAAGACCTTGGCCTCTCGCCCAAGGAAGTGGGTACCAACATGGCAATCCTTGCCGAGATCTGTAAGGAACTGGATATTATCCGGTGGAGCTACTCGAACAGCACTACCTGGATGGTCACCTCGCGTGCCATCTAGGTCAGTGAACACCCATCTCTCCTTTTATCATGACCAAAGTACTGGAATTTGAATCCGCAATCGAGTTTATTGCAAACATCAATGAACACAAGGACTGCCTGATGTCCCAGGACTCAAACCAGGATAATCCGGCAGCACTCTGGTTCAACATCGATATCCCGAAAGGGCATTTCCTGAAAAACGGGGACCGGGTCCGGATCACGGTTGAAAAACTCTGACCTCCGGGTGTTCCGGGAGGGATCCTGACTATCCCAAAAAGCACTGTTACTGAAGGTTACCGATTAGTGTACTGGATATAATAGTCCCGCGGCGTTTCCAGATCGATCTGGTAACTGTCTATATACGCAGTCGTTATGATCATGTACACGTCCACCCCGTAGGTCTGGATAACCCGGGTCATCGATCCCCGGTTCAGGATCTCCATGCCATCGATGACCGTACCATTGTTCGCATAACAGAGAACCATCTTGAAGTTCCCGTACTGGGGCGTCCGCTCGGCCGTTACCGTTGCATTCAGGGACCAGACCGGATAGGGAACACTGAACCTCTGGGTCAGTCCCCCCCTTGACTCGTTGATGTAGGCAAAGGTCACCATCTCGCGTCCGCGGAACGGGATATCCCCGGCGCCATAGATATAGATGTTATCTGGCATCTTGAACCGGGGATAGGAGAACGGGCTGCTGTTGTAAAAGAGCCGGTACGGCGGGGCAACGGTCGGTTCAGCTGTGGGGATCACGGTAACCGCAACCGTGAGCGGAGGCGCCGCAGTGATCGGAAGAACGTGCGTATCCTGGACCGTGGAGACCACAGCCGGGACAGGAGTAAGGGGCTGTTTTCCCCCAGTCCCGGGCAAACCCGAGAGGTAATGAGGGTTTAAGACCAGGGCGATGACAAAGACCAGGATGACTCCGCCGATAAGGGTGAAAAGATCTCCTTTCTCCACAGGATGTTGTTGGGCCCAAAAGAAAAAAAACGTGACGGAACATATGCGGAGAAAGTTGTCCTGGAGATATGTTCCCGGAGTGGGCCAAAACACTATCACTGCCAGCGGTATTTTTGGGATCCGTACTCCGTATGGATTATATCCTCGCCGGGAAAATGGATGTACATGGAGTTGCCCGGGCTTCGCACATGGGTGGTCTTTTACCTCATCTCCTTTGTTGTCCTTCTCTGGGCAGCGTTCCTCTCGTCACAGGGAGTGATGCTCTGGGTCAGCCTGCTCCTTGTCCTCATTATTATCGGCCTGAATTTTGTGACGGTGATGAACCAGCTCAAGACCCATGCTGCACGAAAAGAACTGCAGCGGAGCCTGACAAGCAGTTTCCAGAGAGGAGCAGGGGGAACAGAAGAAGAGAAGAAAGAATGATCCCTGTCCCGGGGATTATTCTTTCTTGACAAAGACTTTCTGGACGGAATTTTTCGCAACGAACAGGTTCTCCACCTGTCTCCCGAGATACTCGGTCTTGCCCATGATATAATACCCGTCGCTGACGAGCGCCCCGTGGAAGAGCCGGGCCAGATCGTCCTTCTGTTTCTCGGTAAAGTAGATGGTGACATTCCTGCAGGTGATGAGGTCAAGCCACCGGGATATCGGGGTGCCGCTCATCAGGTCATGCGGCCGGAAACGGATGAGTTCCTTGAGATGATCCTTCACCTGGTAGTTCCCGTCAGCGAGCTTCGTGAAATGCCGGTGGATCTGGCTCTCCGATAACTTGGCCATCGCCTTCTGAGTGTAGATTCCTTCCTGCGCTTTCGCGAGCACAACTTTGTCGATATCCGTTGCAAAGATCTGGCCGGAAAGTTCCTTGTTCTGTGCCATCATCTCGTGGATGATCATGGCAATCGAGTAGGGTTCTTCACCGGTCGAGCACCCGGCACACCAGATCCGAAGCCGTTTGCGCTTTGCGAAGAGGTTCGGGAGAACTTCCTTACGTAAGACATCGTACACATCGCCATCCCGGAAGAACTCCGTCACATTGATGGTGAGCGCCTTCCTGAGAACCTCCAGTTCCGGCGGGTTTGCCTTGAGGTACCTGAGGTATTCGTTGTAATCTGCGGCATTGGTCGACCGCATCCGCGAGAGGAGACGGCGCTTGATGTAATCTTCTTTGTAGTTCCCGCACTGGATCTTCAGGGTTTGCTCGATATAGCGCTTTAAGAGGTCAAAGCCATCCATCGGTTCTCCTCAGTACCTTTGTGGTATCGTAAAATGGTGTCTGCCTGTGTTAAATAATTATCAGGGTGACGGTGGGAGGCCCGGGTCACTTGACCCGGAACTGCCCCATCTCTGTCCTGCAGTGCTCTGCCATTGCCGAAAGTTCGGCTGATGCGCTGGCAATCTCCTCGGTGGAAGCACTGGTCTCTTCGGCAAGGGCAGCCATATCCTCCATGCGCTGCTGGTTCTCGCTCGTGATGGTGCGGAATGACTCGATGCCGGACATCAGCTGGTTTGTTGCCTTTGCCTGGTCCTCGGTGGCCCGCGTGATCTCTCCGACACCCGCAGAAACGATCGAGGCCTCGGAAACAATCCGGTTCAACGACTCGACGGTCATGTTCACGCTCTCGATACCGCCCTTGATCTCCTCGAAGGATTCCTGCATCGATGCTGCGGTCTGCTCGCTCTGGGCCTGGATTGAGCGGATGAGGGTCTCAATCTGGTTGCTCGCCTTCTTGGACTCCCCGGCAAGGTTCTTCACTTCACCGGCAACAACGGCAAAACCCCTGCCGTGTTCCCCGGCCCGGGCAGCCTCGATGGCAGCATTGAGGGCCAGCAGGTTCGTCTGGTTGGCGATGTCCGTGATGAGGTTGACGATCTTGGAGATCTCCTGCATCTGCTCGTTGAGTTTGGTGATCTCATCGACACTCTGCTTGGAGATCTTCTCCACGATCTGCATCTTGCCGGTCGCAACCTTCCCGATACCTGCAGCTTCTTCTCCCTCCCTTGAGGCTTTCTCGGCATGGCTCATGACATCGTGAGAGGTGCTTGCAATCTGCTCGATGGATGCTGAGATCTCGGTGATATCGGTTGAGATCTTCTCAACGCCGCCCAGCTGCGCTTTCGCGCTGTCGGTGGACTTCTGGCTGGAGATCGCGACCTGCTCGGTGGCTTTTGCAATCTCTTCGGTGCTCTTGATGGTGTCGCGGATCGTGATGTCGAGCTTGCTGACCGCATCGGCAAGGCTTCCAAGTACTCTCTGGATGGCACCGGCTGATGAGTTGTAATCAACTTTGAGCCGGGCGAGCGGATCCGCTTCATCAATGCTGACCCGGTGGGTGAGATCCCCGTCGGCAATCTTTGCAAGTGCGGTCTGCAGCTCGGATGCGCTGACTGTCAGGAGTTCCGCATTGGACTTTGCCTCGTCCATCATCCTGTTGATCTGCTTCTCCTGCTCGCGCTGGCGGGTGACATCATTGTACACGCACAGGATGGTTGACAGGTTGCCGCTTGCATCAAGGATCGGTATACCGTACTGTTCGAGGATATGGGCTCCTGACGGAAATTTTATCGAGATCTCACCGAAACTGCGTTTCTTCTCGGTGAGGACTTTCTTCAGCCCTTCGCCTTTCTGGCTGTCGATCTTGAAGTCCCTGGCATTCAGCCGCAGGAGTTCATCCTTTGAAACTCCGGTCATTGTGACATAGGCATCGTTGACCAAGATGATTTTGAACTCCGGGTTCATCAGCATCATGGGCATCGGGTTCTGCCGGACAATGGTATCGGAACGCTGCTGTAAGACAGCGACCTCCGCCATGTTCTTCTGGATCTCCGCCTTTGTCTTCTCCTGCTCTGCAACGAGCGCATGAATCTCGTCGAGTTTTTTGCGCTCTTCCGTGATGTCGTTGTACACGATGAGGATGCTCGTTATCTCACCGGAACCATCCGTGATAGGTATGCCGTACTGCTGGAGCCTCTTAATCCCTGAGGGGAACTCCACCAGCACCTCGCCTTTCGAGCGGTGGTGTTCGGTGATGACACGCTTCAGTCCCTCGCCCGACTGCTCCAGCACCTTGAAGTCGTGGAGCGTCTTTTTCAGAAGATCGCTCCGCGACATCCCGCTGAGGGTCACATAGGCATCGTTGACAACCCTAATGTGGAATGTCTTGTCGACAAGGATGATCGGCATCGGGTTCTGCTGGACGATCGTCTCCGAACGGTGCCTGAGCTGCTCGATCTCGGTATTCTTCTTCCTCTGGGCAGTGACCTCGTTATAGACGAAGAGAAGGGAGGTGACCGCACCATCGTCCGCAACAACCGGGATGCAGTACTGTTCGAGGATGTGTCGTCCCGAGGGGAGATCGATCGTGACTTCCCCGAATGAACGGCGCCGCTCTTGTAAGGCAACCTTGGCACCTTCGCCGGACTGGGAGATGAGGGTAAAACGCGACAGGCTCGTATTCAACAGGTCGTCCCGCCTCATCCCGCTCATCTGGAGAAACGCATCGTTTGCCTCGGTGATCGAGAACGACGGGGTGGAAACGAGCATCGGCACCGGGTTGCGCTCGACCATGAGTTCAAGGCGGTGTTTGAGATCCGTGATGATGCCTTCAGCCTCCCTGCTTATCCCTTCCGGAACAGGTTTTTCAACAACAACAGGTTCCGGAATTGTGCGCGCCGTCTCCAGCTTTTCGAACGTTGCATTGATCGCGCCGATCAGCGAGGCATATTCCGTACCGAATTTCATCGCATCCAGCGGGCCTGCTCTCCTGCCGGCAACCGCTGATGACAGAGCGGATGCTATCTCCTCGTTCAGCTGGCGGACGTGGGCTGCGATCTCCTCCGTTGAGGTGGTTGCAGGTGCAACAGGCGCAGCAGGTACTGCCGGTACCGGCGGTGCCCCGGCACCGCTGAACAATGCTTTCCTTCCAGGTCGTTCAGACAATTTCATTCCTCCGCGTATTCTTTAAAAACCGCCGGTGATCGCATGCACATCAACACATTCTACTTCTCTACAAGATCCCTTATGACTTTCTCCATGTCAATCCAGATGATCAGGTTCTTCTTGGTATCAGCTACCGCTTCCTCTGTTTTCATTTTGATGATCCCCTTGACAAAGGCCGAACTGTCAGAGCCGAACCCTTCGCCGACCTTGTCGACATCGGATTCCGATACCTGGATGACACTGCTCACATCATCCACAATAATCCCGACATTGCTCCCTCCGGTCGCTTCCGGTACGAGAACGATGATCTTCTGGTTGGTCCTGACCTCCTGGTCGGGCAGGCCGAGCAGGGTGTTCAGGTTCATGATGTTCGTTATTTCACCACGGAGGTTGATGACGCCGGAGATGTATGCCGGTGCCCGGGGAATAGGAGTGATAGGGATCATCTCCACGATCTCCCTAGCCAGCTGGATATCGAGTGCGTACCGCTCGCCGCCCAGCTCGAACTCGACAATATCGATGGTAGATGCCATCGTCCTACCTCAGCTTGAAAGCGCCCATCTTCGTCTTCAGGGTCTCGGCCATGTTGGCCAGTTCTGACGACGCGCTCGCGATCTCTTCGGTTGACGCGCTGGTTTCTTCTGCGAGTGCGGCCATATCTTCCATCCGCTCCTGGTTCTCCCGTGTGATGGTGTTTGTCTCTTCCATTCCCTGCATCACGCGGGTCGTTGCCTCGGCCTGTGCCTCGGTCGCCTTCGTGATCTCGTTGACACCCTGCGCCACAATGTTGGACTCCGCGGTGATCCGGTTGAGAGCTTCCACGGTCTTGTTCACGCTCTCGATGCCTGCCTGGATCTCCTTGTAGGAGCTGTTGATGGCCGCAGCGGTCTTGTTGGAACTTGCCTGGATGGTGTTGATCAGTTCCTCGATCTTGCCGGTTGCAGACTTGGACTCGCCCGCAAGGTTCCGAACTTCTCCGGCAACAACCGCAAAGCCCCGGCCGTGTTCGCCCGCACGTGCGGCTTCGATTGCCGCGTTGAGGGCAAGCAGGTTTGTCTGGCTGGAGATGTCGGCGATCATCTTGACGATGTCAGAGATCTTCTTCATCTGTTCGTTGAGCGCCGTGATCTCGTTCACGCTCTCACCGGAGATCTTCTCGACAACCTGCATCTTGCCGGTCGCTACCTTGCCGAGTTCTGCTGCCGTGTTGCCTTCAGATGCTGCCTTGCCCGCGTGCTCCATGAGGGTGTGCGAAGTGCTGGCAATCTCCTCAATGGATGCCGAGAGGTCGGACACGTCCTTGCTGATCCGCTCGATCTCTTCCATCTGCTTCTTGGCGCCGTCCGTGGACTTCTGGGACTGGATGGCTACCTGTTCGGTAGACTTGGAGATCTCCTGCGTGCTCTTGCTCGTGTCGTCGGTCGTGACCTTCATCTGGGTAGCAGCCTTCTCAAGCTCCAGCATGACCGGCTGGATGGACTCGATCGCCTTGTTGAAGTCATCCTTGAGTTGTGCAAGCGGATCGCCTTCAAGGATATTTGTGCGGACGCATAGATCTCCCTGGGCCATGAGCGTCAGTGACTTACCCAGCTCGGTTGCACTGGCGGCAAGGGCTTCCTGCGCCTCCTTGGAGTTGTCCATTAATTTCTGGATCTCCTCCATCTTGGTGTGCGCATCAGTATAGTCCACCCACACGTAGAACGCACCGTCCAGTTCGCCCTGCTGGTCGAGGATCGGGATTGCATTGAGGGTCAGGTACTTCTTCTTGCCGCCGGGGAACGTTACCAGCGCTTCGGTGATCGCGAGTTTCTTTGTGGTGAAGCAGGCATAGAAATCTTCCCCGGAGAGGACCTTGATGTCGAAGTCATACAGCTTCTTCTTCATCAGCTCCTCGTGGGTCCCCTCCCAGGCGATCTCGTACTGCTTGTTGATAGAGATCCGGCTCTTGTCCTTTCGTAAGACGGCGATTGCGAGCGGGTTGTTCTGGATCATGCTGTCAACGCGGTACTCCATTGCCTTGACTGCATCCATCTTCTCGTGGAGGTCTGTGTAGTCCACCCACACGTAGAACGCACCATCAATGTCACCCTTTTCGTCAAGGATCGGGATTGCATAGAGCGTGAGGTATTTCTTCACGCCATCCGGGAACTTGACGAGGGCCTCGGTAACCGCGAGTTTCTTGGTCTCGAAACAGGCATAGAAGTGCTCTCCTGAGAGGACCGTGATATCGAAGTCATACAGCTTCTTCTTCATCAGTTCCTCGTGTGTTCCGCACCAGGCAATCTCGTATTGCTTGTTGATGGAGATCCGGCTCTTGTCCTTTCGTAAGACGGCGATTGCGAGCGGGTTGTCCTGGATCATCGCGTTGACCCTGCGTTCCGCTTCCTGGGCAGCCTCGATTTTTTCGTGAAGCTCGGTGTAGTCCGCCCAGATATAGAAAGCTCCGTCAATGTCCCCGTTCTTGTCGAGGACCGGCAGCGCGTAGAGCGTCAGGTATTTCTGCTTCCCATTGGGGAACTTGACAAAACATTCGGTGATAGAGAGTTTCTTTGTCGTGAAACAGGCATAGAAGTCTTCCCCGGAAAGGATTTTAATATCAAAATCGTAGAGCTTCTTCTTCATCAGCTCATCGTGAGTTCCTTCCCACATCTTTTCATACATCTTGTTGATCGCGATCCTCGACTTATCTTTTTTAAGGATAGCGATAGCCATGGGATTGTGCTTGATCATCAGATCAGCACGGCGTCTCAGAGTGTCACTGAATTCTGCCTTCTCCAGCGTGCCATTCAGCAGCTTGGCAAGGGAACGGTATTCAGAAGAAACCTTGTATTCATCAACACGAACAGAGAAATCCCCGTCACGGGCTTTGGTCAGTATTCTTTCAAATTCTTCTAACTCCATCTCATCACCTCTTCTGTGATGTTCTTGTAAACACTACCGGCAGCACTCTCCGGCGCATACTGCGAGATCGGGAGTCCCCGCTTCTGCGCCTCGTAAATCTGGGGAGAGTACGGTACGATATACACAGTCCGGAACAGCCGCTTCACTTCTGCACGAATGGAGAGCAGCCGCTCGTGTTCAGTCTCCTGTTCTTCCCGTGCCCGGATCTCTTCGGGCGTTGGTTCCGGTTTCTTGTAAAAAAGATCCCGCAACCGGCTGAAAATATCCTTCTCATCAGGTTGTTCGGCGCCGGGCTTTTCAGGGTTTCCCTGTTCGCCCCAGCGGGTCACTACAGCCATGTCAGGAATAATCTCCCTTCCCAGGTCTTCTTTCATGTCCCCGAAAATGGTCGAGAGCGTTGATACTCCTTCAAGCGCAAAAGTTCCGGAATCCAAGGTGACAATAACATGATCAGCGGCAAAAAGACCGTTGATGACAAGTTGTCCCAGACTCGGGGGCGTATCCACAAGGATGAAATCGTAGCGGTCTTTCACCGTCGCAATTGCATTCTTTAAGATTTCCGCCCGGTGCTCCATGCGGTAGAGGAACGGGTCTGCTCCGACCAGATCGAGGCTGGAAGGCGCAAGATCGATGCCGGAGGGGGTTGTCTGGATGATCTCAAAAAGACCCGTTTTCGGGAAATCCTCAAAACCGCTTAAGAACACATCATAGATGTTCTTCCCAAGGGTTTTCGGGCTGAACCCGAGACCGACAGTGGCATTTGCCTGGGGGTCACAATCAATAACAAGCACCTTTTTCCCGGCCTGTACCAGGAAGCCGGCAATGTTCAGACAGCTTGTCGTCTTGCCGGTACCGCCCTTATGATGGGAAAAGGCAATTACGGTAATAATATCACCTTGGATGGAATTTCTGTGTATTAAAGTATTTAATAAGATGGGTCGTTCGTACATTAACATAATGCACTTATTTTGAATATTACGGGAATTTTCATTTTCATTGAAAGATTCAGACACAATACAGGCACAAACGGCATTCTCATCCATTCGTACGTGATGCCATCAGATGATGTACGGGGATAAAAAAAACACCCGCCATGGCGTTCCTCAAGCCGTCACTGGATGCCGATCTCCGTTCCGGCAGGGTTTTTATGGTTGCACGCGTTACATCTGCTTGATGTCCGGACGAATGCATTTCGTAACAGCAGGAGTCTTCGCACTGTTCATAATTTCCCTCTCCTTCTGTTCCGGATGCACCTCAACAACGGTGGGCAACACCTGGTACGAGAACCACACCCTCAGGACAACCATCAGCCATACCGGAGAACCGGCAGACCTCACCGTGCAGGTCACCGTATACAGGATCGACTCCATGAGCCAGGAATTCTATACGATGCTCAGCACACCGGTCTCGCTCTCACAAGGCGACACGCTGGTCACCATTTCCAAGGAACTCCCGCCCGGGTCCTACAAGCTTTTTGTCTATGTCCTGGGAGACAATGACCGGAAGACAGCCGTAATCCGTGATATAACCGTGTGATTTCCATGACGCCTTTTTGTAAACCTGTTATCGATGCAGCCCGGGGCATGGGACCTGCGGATGTGATCTTTGAGGACGCAACGATTTTCAACCCGTTCACCTGTTCGTGGGACGAGGGTACTCTGGCAGTGAAGGACGGGATCGTTCTCGGGACTGGCGATTATGAAGGAAACAAGACCCGGAACTGCTCGGGGAAGTACCTTGTCCCCGGCCTGATCGATGCCCATGTCCACATCGAGAGCTCGCTGCTTAGGCCTTCCGAGTATGCCCGCCTTGTCGCACTCCACGGCACCGGTACGGTTATTGCCGACCCTCACGAGATCGCAAACATTGCTGGTGAGAAGGGCCTTGAGTATATGCTCGCGGCACGGGAAGGCGCAGCGGTTGACATCCTGTACATGCTCCCTTCCTGTGTGCCGGCAACACCCGCTGATGTGGGCGGGGCCGTGCTGGATGCCGGAAGCCTCCGGCAGTTCGTGGGCAGGGAAGGCATTCTCGGCCTTGGCGAGATGATGAACTTCCCCGGCGTCCTTTCTGCTGATCCCGGGGTTGGAGAAAAAATCGCGCTTGCAGGCATCCGCGACGGGCACGCCCCGATGCTCTCCGGAAAGGACCTCAACGCGTATATTCTTGCCGGTCTCCAGAGCGACCACGAGTGCACGACGTTTGCAGAAGCGGAAGAGAAACTCAGGAACGGCATGTACATCTTTGTCCGGGAAGGTTCGACCGAGAAGAATATCGAGGCTCTCCTCCCGCTCGTTACTGAAAAAACTGTATCGCGCTGCTGCTTTGCCACCGACGACTGCCACGCCGACCTGCTCATGGAGGACGGTCACATTGACCGGTGTATCCGGAAGGCTGTTGTCTGCGGCCTCATGCCGGAACTAGCCATCCGTATGGCCACGCTCTCGCCTGCTGAGCGTTTCGGCCTCCATGACCGCGGGGCGCTCTCCCCCGGGCGGCGGGCGGACTTCTGCATGATCGATGATCCGGAGAAGTTTGTCGTACAAGAAGTTTTCCGAAATGGAACTGCAGTGACAGCCGCCGCACCGGTCCCCGCTGCACCGTTCCCTCCGTCCATCCGCTGCAGGCCACCGCAACCGGAAGCGATTCAGGTTTCCGGCAGCGGCAGGGCACGGGTGATCGGGCTCGTGCCTGGCCAGATCGTCACGGAGGCGCTCACGTATCAGTGCAGTGCCGCAGGCATTCCGGACCGGAAGCAGGATATCCAGAAGGTGGTTGTCTGCAACCGGTACCACAACGCGCCCCCGGGCCTCGGCCTGGTGCATGGCTTCGGGTTCTGGGACGGCGCGATTGCGTGCAGTATCTCCCATGATGCGCACAATATCGTTGCAACCGGCACCAGCGACGATGCAATCCTGCAGGCACTACGCGAGGTTGTCCGTTCACAGGGCGGCATGGTTGCCGCCTGTGGAAACGAGATGACGGTGCTCCCGCTTGACTGTGCAGGCCTGATGTCAACGCTTCCCTACAATGAGGTTGCGGACCGGCTGAAAGCGCTGCACAAAACAACCGACAGGATTGGCGGGATCGACAACCCGTTCATGTACCTCTCGTTCCTCGCGCTCACGGTAATCCCTGCCCTCCGGGTCACGGACAGGGGCGTCTTCGATGGCGTTGCGTTCCGGGACGTCCCGCTGTTTGATGCATAATCACGGGAAGAAGAGGATCAGGACAACCCCGCAGAGCATCAGGACTGCACCCGCCACTCTCCGGAACACCTCTTCCTCGCGGATGACCATGGTCCCGTACAGCACCGTGATCAGGATGCTCGTCCGTTTGATTGCGCTCACATAGGGCACGATCTGGACAAGATATGCTGCGTTGATGACCATCGCCTCAAGGGTCAGTAAAACCCCGATGATGATCCCGGCTATGAGCAACCCGCGTGACCCGCTGAAGATCCGAATCCCGCCCAACTGAGAGCTATTGTTTTCGACACCGTGTTCCGGCAAACGGCCACGCCACCGTTTCAGGCAATGGATTGCAGAAAACGCACTCCCCAGAAGGAGGAAAACCATCCCGGACCCGAATATCGTGTCCGAGTTCAGCACGATCATCTTGTCAAAACCGAGAGAGATCGCATACAGGAACGAGACCACGAGCATGGAGAAGATCCCGGGATGGGAGAGCATGGAACGGAACGGGTCAAGGAGACTCTCGTGTTCAGCGGCCGTGTTGAGGACATACGAGCCGGAGACCAGGATGAGGATCCCGCCAATGCCGATAACGGATGGGATCTCGTGAAGCATCACGGCTGCTGTCACGATCAGGAAGAGCGGGGTGAACGAGAGCATCGGGACCGCAAGCGAGATGTCCGTGGACTTCAGGGCACGAAACGCGAGTGTTGTGCCGATGATGTTGATGGCGACCGTGGCAGTGACCGCCATGGCAAAGTCGGGACCGAGCGGGGGAATGCCGCGGCAGAAGGAGGTGGAAAGAAGAAAGAGAGAGGTGAACAAGAATCCCGATGCTGCAAGCAGATCGGGGTCTACGGACCGGAGGAACTTTTTATTGACAATATAATATCCGGCATCGGCACAGGCGCCGATACCGGAGAGAAGTGCCCAGAACATAGGCCGGTCACGATAGGAAGAGCGAGAGCGACTGTATCCATTCCACGGTATTCATCACCTGCGAGAACCGCATCTGCTGGGTAACGAGGATTGCGCGGTGGAGCTCCTCAGCGCGGACTGAGCCCGCGCTGTTCGTGATGGCAAGGGTCCCGGTTGCATCTGATAAAAAGTTTACCGTGTAGCCATGGTGGAATGCCTGACGGGCAGTCGTGTCGCAGCACATCTGCGTCATGTAGCCGGCAATCGTAACCGTGGTGATCTTGTGCTGCTTCAGCCATGCTTCGAGGTTTGTCCCGGTAAAGCTGCCGGGCAGGGTCTTCTCTATCAGGACATCATGCGGGCGCTTCTTTACCTCAGGGTGGAGCTCCCATCCGGGGGTCCCGGGAACAAACGTTGCAGCACCGGCTGCCCGGTTTGAATGCCGGATAACGATAACCGGCATGCGGGCCGCATGCGCAGCATCCATTGCCTGCAGGATGGTGACAATGCTCCCGTGCGGGTACGTGACCGGCAGTTTTCCGGTGAAATATTCGTTCTGCACATCGATGACCAGCAATGCTTCGCTCATGGTTTCATCACACCTTCGAAGGTTTTCCTGTCGATCTCCATTTGCGGGAATGAGACCTGTTCGCCGTTCACCAGTTCCGTGCATTCGCCGCAGGGAGAGAACCGGAGTGATTCGTACAATCGCTGTGCCCGGGGATTATTCTTTCTCACGAGCAGGATGATCTTCTCACAGGCCGCATCGGAAAAGCCGTGCGCGGGCACCAGGATCGCGACAGGCCTTCCCAGACCCTGACCGGGCCGGTGCGGGTGGAGGGCGATCCGGAACTCTGCGCTGCCACCGTCCTTTCTTGCCAGGAGAGAGAAACCGATCATCCCGTCCCTGTCTTCTGCAACAAGAATCTCCGTTCCCTTGCGCCCGCCATATTCATCGAGCCAGCCGCTGTCACGGAGCGAGTAGTCAAGCAGGCAAATTCCGGGGGATACGGCGGCCATGATTTGATGGCCGGGATATCTTCCTTCCGGAGCGGGCGGAGCATGATCATGTGGGAATGCGGCCCTGATCACAACCAGGTTCGGGCTCACGGGATTGTTGCAGGGTCCTGATGCGGTTCTTCCATCGCGCAGATCTTCCGGATCGTGCCGTAACCGGAAGAGACCGACTGGCCTATCCCCAGGTAATCCGGGATGCAGAGATTTGTCGTGAATTTTCCAAGAAAGACAATCCTGTTCTCGCGATCGATCCGCTCCTGGATGAAGCGGACACGGGCTGTGCAGGTGATGGGCTCGCTTAAGGAATAGTCAAGGGATTTTGCCAGGGTGTTCAGGTGACCGGTGAGGATCTTCTGCATGAATGCGTCCCGTGCAGGCTTCCCTTTCAGGCCATAGAATTTTTTTGCGTTCTGCTGGTTGAGGGCAAGATACGGGATGAGGATCTCATACGCATACATCCGGCCGGTGATCCCGAACTCTTCATTGTGAATCTCCGGATCCCGCGAAACAATCCTGCAGGAATTATTTTCCGACAGTATTTCCGCATTGTTATCAGCCAGTTGTCGAAGGAACCGGGCCCCCTGGCAAATTCCGATCACCGCCAGATTGTTTTTGAGCTGTTTGCACAGGATCGCAGGATACCGGTAAAGGATCTGCCCGTCATGAGCTGCACCGGGTGCCGATGCCGGGTGCTCCGCGAGATCGCGGGCAAGAGATGCCCGGAACTCCGGGAGGGTGAACTCAGGCGGGTGAACGGGATCAAGAAACAGCGTGAAGGTGGGGAGGTTCATGCGGGTATTCACATACAAGAGGGATGTAGGTGGAAATAAGGGATTACCTGCTCCCCGGATACACAATGGGAAAAATAGGAAAAATGGGAAAAACCGGTAATTATTCCGGAATCACCGTGAATTTCCGGATTGCGGAGGGGGTTTTGTCTGTTCCCATGATCCCGATGGCGAATTCACCGGTTGCCTGGATCTCGCCATGCGCTTCCCACGTGTTGGTGCCGCACGTTCCTTCGATAACGGTTGTCCGGAACGATCCCTGGTTGTCAAGGCTGACGCCGGCATCCCCCTCCCCGACGGCAAAGATCGTGTACACCAGCTCCTCTCCCGCGGGGAGATTTGTTGTCCCACGGATCGTGAAAGGCTGGTAGGCAACCGGCCTCCCGATTTCAGCGATTGCGATCCACGGCGCAGTGGTTGTCGTGTTGGTCTCCGGACAGGCATCCGGCACGGGTGTCAATGAGGAAGTCACCGGGAGCGTTGCTGGTGGCAGGGCACGCACAAGGAACTCGCGCTCGATCCCGCAGTCATGCACGATCCGGTACCGGCCCGGTTCCCAGCCGGTGGTGACGAAGGTATACCGGCGGGTCGACGCACCCGGAGCAAGCGCAGAACCTGCGGCCCGGTCCGGCTGGCCGGAACCCATCTTCGTGCTCCAGGTTCCCCCGGGGGTCTGCGTTATCACGGAAAACGCCGGGGGGTTCCCGGCACAGATCAGCGTCCCGCTGCCGTCATTAATTACCGTGAACTCAACCACTTCTCCGCTGTTATAGATGTCCGTGTCCATCTTCACGAAGCCGGACAGAGCATCGGGCTGGTTGATGGTGGCCCGGTACAATGCCGCGCTGGTGACGGGGACGGACGATATGTCTTCACTGGCATTGTCCGTTCCGGCCGGTGCTGTGCAACCGGCCGCGATCGCGAGAGCCATTGCAAGGAAAAAAACTGCCACGAGTAATGACCTGTTTATCGGGTTCACCGGAATTTTTTTGATGGGTGACACGTGTCATGACTCTTGTGTATGGCGCGATAAATCTGTTTTGTTTAGGGGTGACAGTAACTGGTATTAAGAGTGCAAAATCCCCCCATAGATGTCAGACGTGATTTTTCTGATACTTCTTGCCAATAACCGGATATAAAATATTATCTAATATCTCCTCTTCATCAAAAACTGGTAAAGCAAAAATTCACGCCTTCTTTGCCTGGTACATGTGCCAGATCTTGCAGGCGCCCTCGTGGCTGACCATGCACGGGCCCACCGGAGTACGGGGAGAGCAGATCTTCCCAAACAGTTTGCAGTCCGAAGGAGTGGCAAGCCCACGGAGCACCCGGTCGCAGATGCACGCCGTGTGCTTGCTCACGTGCTTAAAGACAATGCCGAACTTCTTCTGCGCATCGTACTGCTCGAACTCTTTTTTGAGCCGGAGCCCTGACCCGGGAATAACCGGGAAGCCCCGCCACTCAACATCGGACGGCTCGAAGACCTCGTACATCAGCTTCTTCGCCTTGACGTTTCCTTCGCGGCTGACAGCACGCGGGTAGGCATTGTCAACCCGGTGCGTCCCCTCTTTCACCTGCTTCACGAGCATCAGCAGGCCTAAGAGGATGTCCTCGGCCTCGAAGCCGGCAACGACCTGCGGCACGGGAAACGCCTCGTACTCCTCGTACCCCATCACCGTGCAGACATGGCCGGGGAGCATGAACCCGTGCAGCTTTGCCTCGCCCTGGTCAAGGAGCCATTTCATGGCGGGCGGGACAATGCGGTGACAGGAAAGGATCGAGAAGTTTTTTGGGGGTTTTGTCAGGATCGTTGCAGCAACGGTGGGGGCCGTGGTCTCAAAGCCCACCGAGATGAAGACAACCTCCCTGTCGGTCTTCTGCGCGATCTCGACCGCCTTGTGGACGCCCTGCACAACCCGGACATCGCCGCCGCAGGACTCAAGCGAGCCCCGGGTCCCGGGCACGCGGAGAAGATCGCCGTACGTTGCGATGATGCAGTCCTTGTCGACAAGGTCGAGCGCTGCATCGATCTCGCCCTGCGGCGTGATGCAGACCGGGCAGCCGGGCCCCATGACGATCTTCAGCTGTTCCGGGAGCAGGCTCCGGAGACCGGTCCGGGCGATCGCGGCCTCGTGCGTGCCGCAGATATGCATGAAAGTCATCTCCCGGTCAACCATGTCGTGCAGCGTGTCTGCAATCTCCTTTCCCGTCGCCATAAATGTCCCGGAAGTATTAACTGTAAAATCACATAAGTGTACGTATATGGTGCTCGAATTCGCAGGACTCGAACTGAACTATATCTACGCAGCACTCACAATCCTCGCCGGAATAATCATCGCTTTTTTTGTGCGGGCATTTGTCAAGTGGCTGGAGTCGAAAGCCGAAGAGACCGATACCAAGTGGGACGACATCCTCATTGCCGCCCTCGGTCTACCAGTCCAGATCACCATTGTCGTAGTTTCGATATATTTCGCCGTGATCTGGTTTGATATCCTCCCGGAGAATGCGAAGTTCCTCCTCAACCCGGCGTATGTCACCTCCTTTTATATTCTCATCAGCGCCTGGATCGTCTCCTCGCTCCTCCACGATATCATCGCCACGTACGGGCGGATCCTTGCCGGGAAATCCGAAACGGATCTTGACGACCGGCTCATCGATCTTTTGGAACTGGTGGTCAAGTATGTCATCTGGTTTGCCGCCATCATGGCAGTCCTCAAGGTCTTCAACATCGATATCACCCCGTTCCTGGCCGGTGCGGGTATCGCAGGTATCGCCGTTGCGCTCGCGGCCCAGGACTTCATCTCCAACTTCTTTGGCGGGGCAATTATCAAGGTCGACAAGCCGTTCAAGGTCGGGGACCGGGTCAAGATCGATGATTATTACGGGGATGTCATATCGGTCGGTACCCGCAGCACCCGGATCAAAACCCTTGATTACCAGGTCGTGACCCTGCCCAACAATAAGATAACGACAAACGTCATCGTGAACTACTCGGAGCCGGACGAGAAACTCCGTCTCACCATACCGGTCTCGGTTGCGTACGGCACCGACCCGAAACGGGTCAAGGCAATCCTGCTCGAGATTGCACGCGAGGCAATCCGCAACACGGAATATCTCCTCGAAGACCCGAAGCCCACGGTCTTCTTCACTGAGTTTGCCGAATCCAGCCTGAACTTCATCCTCCGTGTCTGGATGAAGAAGTACAATGTCCCGGATGAAGTGAAGGACGTACTCAATACCCGCATTGCCGAGCGGTTCGCGGAGGAAGGAATCGAGATCCCGTTCCCGCAGATGGATGTGCATTTGAAGAAATAATTTTTTGGCTCTGTAAAAATCCTCCTCACAACACACTCCGTGGAATTGCGAGTGTGACCCCCTCTCTCCTCAAAGAATGCTCCGTAGTCTTCCCGACCTCCCTGCGGTCGGTCCCCAGAGGGGGAGTCCGAATGGTCCAACAGGACCACGAGGACGCAGAAGAATCCAAAGGAATCTTCGCGGGACGAGGGTCGACAGACCCCGAGCGCCCGTGGCTCCCTCCGTATCTGACACTATCCCACACGGGTGTTCTACAGAGTAAATTTTGTCCCTTCTTTTTCACGAGCAGGTAGCATTGAACCGGGACCCAATGCGTTCAGCACGGCTTAAAATTCCAACCCGCACGTTTTATGTCCGTTGCCGCGTGATCACTCATTATGTTCGGGGTTTCAACATTCTGTCTCCACCAGTTCCCGCTCGAAAACGCGCTGGAACAGATCTCCGAATTTACCGACCGGATTGAGGTGATGGACGAGGGGCTCCATTACCTGCACTCCGCTGAACCGCTGCTCTCCTACGACCACCGCTTCTCCATCCACACGCCCTGCCGGGGCACGAACATCGCGAGCCTGCTCGAACCTATCCGGCGGGCAAGCATTGAGGTGATGGCGCAGTGCATGAAGATCGCGGCTGAAGTTAATGCCGGCATTGTTGTCCACCCGGGCTATTTTGCGTGGGCCGAGGAACGGGACAAGGCCTGCCGGCAGCTGGAGCGCTCGATCGATGACCTGACTGTCCTCTCCCGCGAATTCTCGGTCCCGTTCTTCATCGAGAACATGGGAAACTGGGAATACTTTCTCTTAAAAGTGCCGGACGAACTCCCGCTCATCGGCAACTCCCTGTTCGCGCTCGATGTCGGGCATGCGCACCAGATGCACTGCCTTGACGGGTTCCTGGAATACCCCGCAGCGCATTACCACCTGCACGACAATGCGGGCGATGCCGATTCGCACAGGGCCGTTGGCGACGGGACGATCGATTTTTCCGTTGTCATGAACGCAGTGAAGAAGTCCGGTATCGAACCGATCATCGAGGTCGAGAAGTTCGAGGACGTGCAGAAGAGCATCGACCGGCTCAATGCGCTGTAATCCCCGCCATCATCCCCCGCGAACCGGAGAATACGGCGGTGCATGCCCGAATTTATGCGCCGGCTTCTCCGCAATGTTTTATAGGGAGTAACCACAACGTAGTTAGGCAACCCGTGCGGGAGTCTCTTCCGTCGGATGTCGTATGCCTATGTGACACAGCCCGGCAGTGTGCCTCCTTGGTAAGGAGGAAGTCCCGAGTTCAAATCTCGGCATAGGCTCTTTTTGATTTTGAAGTTGATTCAGTTTCGTACATCTCACTTGTTCTTTGTTCAGGACATTATGATGCATCCCACCCGTTCGGGGTCGTTCGGAAACCTCGAAGCCTGATGACTTCTGCGAATCAGGCAGTGCTTGATTCGTTTTGCGCGTATGCTTCCTGTCATTCGCACGAGCTTAGCATTTCACAATCAAAGTCCAACAAAAAAAATTCACACAATGTCCGGTTGATCCGGATCACAAATGCGATCGCGATCTTTATTGCGTTCAAAAAATTTTCAGCAGGGTCCGGCAAAATTTTTTTAAGTGAACTCTGATAGTTTTCCTAACCCCCATTCACTGTTGGACGAATTTGCAGATTCTCCTGATATCCCTGGTTCATGATCTATCTCATTGATACCCCACCAAATCCCCCTATATATTACTGCATTTCCGAACCAGTCGAAGAACGACATACGTCGTTCGGTCCAAGACTGTATGGTCTTCTCCTGTCCCGGACCTGATGGCCCTCGACATTCTCCACTCGGATGTTGCCCCATATTAATAGTGCAAAATCCACCTCTTCAAAAATACCCGTGACAGGTCGGATACCTGTGACGGGTAAGGTTACCCGTATGAGGGATCCCTAAACCCGAAGATGCCTCCACATCGGTGAATGTCGGCCCGGGGCAGTTACAGAATGGGCAAAACCAATCTCCCGTCGAAGATTGCCCTTCCGGGGCACTCTTCTCCAGAGACAATTCCTGCGAAATTGATCTCCACGTAAAACGCTCCTTTTTCGAATCCGGGCTCATTTTGGAAAACCGATTTTTGGAGGATCGCACTTTTTTGCGAATTGCAGTACACTCTTTTTGAAATACACGTAATTTATCGCGTAATCCCCTGAAATGGCTCATTATGGGGCCGGAAAAATGTCAATATAGACTCTCTTGTACAAAGGATCGCCCGGGTTTCTGGACATGAGCACGCGAAATGAACCGGGAGGGGGTTTTGACCCGGGGTTTACCGACGGAGGATACGATATCTCCGTCGGAGAATCAGTGAATGGGAGTAGGGGAAACCTCACCGGATGAACATAATCAGCTCGCCATCCGGCGACAGGTTGTACCTCTTCAGTAAAACGTCGTCCCGGAGCGTGCACTCGCGGCCGAACACCTCATGGAATTTTTCCCGGATCCGGTCGAGGTGCCGGTAATCATAGGCCGATGCGATCGCTGGTCTTGCCACATCCATCATCATGAACAGAAAATTGGCGAATGGATATTTGAACGCGGGCCGGGCGCAGCGTGAAAGTGATTACGTCCTGCAATGTGTCCGGAAAAATTGTTCTGAATTTTCAAAAAAAACTTGAAAATTTTTCTGTTACAAAATTTAAAAAAAACCAATCCGGAAATTTTCCCAAAAAAACGTTCAGAACTATTTCTCCAGCGCCCTCCGCTACGGATCCCTTTATCCTTCATCCTCTCCAAGTTTATCCGCACAAATCAGGTGAACCATGAGTCAGCAGACACTGTCAAAGGCCGGGACCAAAGCTTCCTCAGGCTATAAGTACACGTTTGCAGCGCGGATGGCAAAGACGCCCAAGTCCTTCATCCGTGAGATCCTCAAGGTGACCGAAGACCCCCGCATCATCTCGTTTGCCGGCGGCCTTCCGAACCCGGAGCTTATCGATGTCGATGGCGTAGCCCGGGCAACGGCTGCCGTGCTCGCGGAGGACGGGAGGGTGGCATTGCAATACTCCACGACCGAAGGCTACCGGCCCCTCCGGCAGTTCATCGCGGACCGGTACAAAAAACGCCTTGGCCTCGACATCTCTCCGGACGAGATCCTGATCACGAACGGGTCGCAGCAGTGCCTCGACCTGATCGGAAAAGTCCTCATCAGTGCCGGCGACCATGTTGCTATCGAGCGGCCCGGCTACCTGGGCGCGATCCAGGCATTTTCGCTGTATGAACCGGTCTTCCACCCGGTCCTGCTCCATGAGGACGGCCTCGATCCGGCGCAGTTTGCCCATGAACTGAAAGCAAACCCGATCCGGTTCTTCTATGGCGTCCCGAACTCGCAGAATCCCTCAGGTGTCACGTACTCGGAGCAGCGGAGAAAGGATATCGCAGAACTCCTCCGTGGAAAGAACACGCTGCTGGTCGAGGACGATGCATATGGCGAACTCAATTTTGCCGGGAAATCGCTCCCGTCATTCCGGCAGTACCTCCCGGAACAGACTATCATCACCGGATCGTTCTCCAAGATCCTTGCCCCGGGCATCCGGATGGGATGGGTTGTCGCACCGCCGGCCATCATGGAGCAGCTCGTCATTGCAAAGCAGGCGTCGGACCTCCACTCCAATTACCTCTCGCAGCGGATCGCGTACGAGTACCTCACGCATGAGGACATCGATACAAAGATCCGCGTCATCCAGGCGCGGTACAAGGCCCAGGCAGAACTGATGGTCAGCCTCATGAAGGAACTGATGCCGGCATCAGTCCGGTTCACAACCCCGCAGGGCGGCATGTTTGTCTGGGTTACGCTGCCGGAGGGGATCTCGTCGATGGAGGTCTTCGAGCGGGTGCTCAAGGAAGATGTAGCGGTCCTGCCCGGCACGCCGTTCTACACGGATGGCGGCGGAAAGGACACGCTGCGGCTCAACTTCTCCAACTCATCGCCCGAAAAGATCCGGGCCGGCATCGGGCGGCTCGCCCGGGTGATCCGGGACATGGACCGCCCCTGATCCTTTTTTCCCTCACGTCGCACGTCCATACCATAACACTATGCCGGGGAACATACCCGATCGTTCCCGCCGCCCTTTATTACGGATTGAGTATAAAAACTCTGGCAAACCAACAGTATTGTACCATAGTAAATACCGGAAAGGGTATATGTGGTATTTATAAAACCTTTAACAGGATCTGCGTCAGCAGAGAAGACGCACAATAACGGAAAACCGATCGCCAGATTTCATCCGGGGCAAATAGTACATGAACAAGAGTGATGCAGAAGCATTGTTGCGGCAGGGCATTGAACTCTATGACCTTGGCCGGTTCCAGGAGGCCATTGTCATGTTCGACCGGGGGCTTGCCCTTTACCCCCGGCTTGCAAAGGCCCACTATTTCAAGGGCATCGCTTTATACGATCTCGGGAAGTTCGAGGACGCAATTGCCGCCTACGACATGGCAGTCTCCATTGAGCCGTCCGATCCCAACGCCTGGTACAACAAGGCTGCCACGCTTGCGCAGGTCGGAAAGAACGAGGAAGCCCTTGAAGCCTGCGACCGCCTCCTTGCGATCCGGTACGACAATGCCGAGGCCTGGATCTTAAAAGGCATTGCCCTGTACGAACTGGGACGGTTTACGGACGCCATCTCCGCGTACGATCACGCCCTGATGATCGACCCGCGCCATGCAAAGGTCTACTACAACAAGGGCATCGCCCTTGCTGACCTTGGCCGGCACCAGGAGGCGATCTACTCCTACAACAAGGCCATCGAGATCGTGCCGGGATATGCACGGGCATATTACAACAAGGGCATCTCGCTCTACGAGCTCGGCAACCTGGACGATGCGCTGTCGGCGTTCAACCGGGCCGCGGAGCTCGATCCTGACGACATCTGGGTCTGGTATTACCGGAGTTTCATCCTCTCCAAGCAGGACCAGAATGAATTTGCGGCACAGTCCGCGGAGAAGTTCCTGGCTCAGGAGCCCGATCACGCGGATATCTGGGCTATACGGGGCATGTCCCTCTTCAAGCTGGGCAGGTACGACGAGGCGCTCGATGCCCTCCGGCAGGCCACCGCGATCAATCCCGATCTTTCCGATGCATGGTATTATCTCGGCCTTGCCGGTGTCGAGACCCGGCAGTTTGACGATGCAGTCGAGGCGTTCACCCGTAACCTTGAGATCCACCCCGGCAATGCCGGTGCTCTCTTCCACCGCGGTCTCGCGCACTACCGGCTGAAGCAGTACCGGGAGGCGGTGCAGGACTTTGATTCGACGCTTGAACCGGAGCCCGGGAACAAGGAGGCGTGGTACCGTCGCGGGATCGCCTGCGTCAACCTGAGCCGGTACGAGGAGGCGCTCGAGTCCTTCAACCGCCGCCTCGGCCTCGGGCAGAACCATGCCGGGTCCCTGTATTTCCGTGGCATTGCACAGGCGCGCCTCGGCCGCAACAAGGAAGCGATCGAGTCTTTCGATGCCGCGTTGCAGGTGGATCCCTCGTGCGCTTCTGCCGCGTTCCAGCAGGGCGTTGCGTACGCGAGCCTGGGCCGGTTTTCCGAGGCGGTCGCGTCTTACGACCGTGCCCTTCGGATCAACCCGGGCCTTTCCGACGCCATCTATCACAAGGGGTTTGCTCTCTCGAAACTCGGCAGGACCGAGGATGCCGTGCAGGAGTTCGAGCGGACCGTTGCGTTCGACCCGAAGAATGCAAAGGCATTCCACCAGAAAGGCCTGCAGCTGGTGAAGATCGGCAGGTTCGACGAAGCAATCGAGGCGTTTGACGAGAGCCTTGCACTGAAGCCCGGGTTTGCCCAGGCAGCGTTTGACAAGGGCGCAGCCCTTATCCGTCTCGGGAAATTTGAGGATGCGCTCCAGGCATTCGACCAGGCAATTGTGACCAATTCGAAATACGTCAATGCCTATTACCAGAAGGGCCTGACCCTTGTCCAGCTGGAACGCTTTTCCGACGCGATCACGGCATTCGAACAGGCGGCAGTTATCGACCCGACGCATACGCTCTCGCTCTATCACCGCGGGCTGACGCTTGGCAAGCTCAAACGGTTCATGGAAGCGGTTGTTGCGTTTGACGCGGTGCTCGCCATCTCGCCCGAGAACACCAATGCACGGTACGAGAAAGGCATTGCCCTCTTCCACCTCCTGCGCTACGCGGAGGCCGTGCAGGAATTCCACGAGGCCCTCGAACAGAACCCGGCGCTTGTCAACGGCTGGCTGTATATGGGTATTTCCCTTGCGCACATCGGCCATCTTGAAGAAGCGCTCCCCGCGTTTAACAAGGCCATCGCGCTGAACCCGAAACTTGCCGAGGCTTACGTGCGGAAAGGAATCGTCCTCTTCACCCTTGAGCGGCACGAAGAGGCTGTCAGTACCCTCAACCGTGCGCTGGACGAGAATGCAAAGGACGTGTACGGCTGGTGCTACAAGGGCCTTGCCCTCTCTGCACTCGGCAGGTTCGACGAGGCTGTCCGTTCCTTTGACAAGGCACTGGAGATCAACCGGCGGTGCGCCCGGGCATTCTTCGAACGGGGCAACGCGCTCCTGAAGCTGGGCAAGCCCCTTGAGGCGGTAGTCTCGTACGACCAGGCGCTGGAGCTTTCGCCCGACGACCCGAAGATCCTGTACCAGAAAGGCATGGCCTTAACCCAGCGGGAGCGTTTCGACGAGGCCATCAGGGCCTTCGAGAGCGCCCTGGCCCTTGAACCGGAGAATGCTTCCGGCGCTTATTACCTGGGCGTGGCCTATGCCGGGCGCGAGCGGTACGATGACGCGATCCGGGCGTTCGACAATGCAATTGCGCTTGACCCCACGCAGGGTCAGGCATTCCACTTCAAGGGGATAGCCCTTGTCCAGCGCGAACGCTACACGGAAGCAATCACGGCGTTTTTAAGCGCCCTGAAACGCGATCCCGACAACCCTGTTACCCACTATTACCTGGGGCTTGCATACCTGCAGGACAAGCAGTTTAAAAACGCGATCCCAGAGTTCTCCCGCGCAACGGAGCTCGATCCATCGCTTCTTGACGCATACCTGTATCACGGCATTGCCCTTGCAGCCATTGGCCGGCACGATGAGGCAGTCCCGCTCTTCGACAAGAGTCTTGCCGGAAACCCGACACATATCGATGCGATGACAGCCCGGGCCCGGTCGCTCATGGTCCTCGAACGATTTTCTGAGGTTGTCGAGACGGATGACCGGATCCTCTCCCTCAACCCGACGCTCATCGATACCTGGATGCAGAAAGGCGATGCCCTTGCAAGCCAGTTGCTGAAACAGGAAGCGATCGGGGCCTACAGCAAGGCGCTTGAGATCAATTCCGGTTTTGCCGAGGCGTGGATCCGGAAAGGGAACGCCCTCATGGACCTTAACAAGGTCCAGGACGCGGTCGGAGCATACTCGCGGGCGCTTGAGATCAACCCGGCGCTCTGCGACATCTGGATGAGGAAAGGCGATGCCCTGCAGCAGCTGGGGAAGACCGAGGATGCAATCCTTGCCTATGGCAAGTCCCTGAAGATCGATCCGGACAACGAACCCGGATGGATCCGGCAGGGCAAAGCATTCTTTGACCTCACCCGGTACCAGGACGCCATCGATGCCTTCGACAATGCCATCTCGTTGAACCAGCGGAGCATCGAGGCATTCTGGTACAAGGGTCTCGCTCTCGAAAAGGTCAATCGCCACGAGGGTGCTATCCATGTCTTTGAGATCCTGCTGGAGATCGATCCGAAGAACGGCGATGCGCAGTTCCACAAGGGGCTCGCACTTGCTGTGCTAGGCGACCACCGCGATGCCATCGGAAGTTTCGACAAGACCCTCCAGATCCTCCCGGACTCCGCCCCGGCCTGGTACAACAAGGGCAAATCGCTCATCGAGATCGGGAGATACCCGGACGCAATCGTGGCACTGAAGCGTGCTATCGAGATCGAGACATCCTACACGGAAGCGTTCTATTACCTCGGGTATGCGCTCTTAAAAACCGGTGATTACACCGGTGCCATCGAAGCGTTCGACCGCAACCTTACACGGGACGGGAGCAATGCCCCGGGACATTTCAACCGGGGGATCGCACTCGAAAAGAGCCGCCGGTTCGAAGAGGCACTCGAATCGTTTGACAAATCCCTCATCTACGATCCCGGCAATGCCCTCGCATTCTATCACAAGGGGAAGGTCTACGCGGATCTGGGACGGCATGCCGACGCGGCCTTTGCGTTCGACAAGACCCTGCAGCTGAAGCCGCGGTACACCGATGCCCGCCTCCGGATGGGGATTGCCGAGTACAACCTCGGGAAATTCATCGAATCCATCCATGATTTCGACAAGACCATTGCCGAGAACGCGAACAGTTCGCAGGCCCATTACTATAAGGCCCGGGCCCTCGCTGACCTGAAGCGGCATGAGGAAGCCGTCGGTGCGTATGACCTCGCCCTCCGGCTCGATCCCGACACCGCGGATATCCATTACTACAAGGGATTCTCGCTCATGGAACTGGCGCAGTTTGAGAAAGCCATCCCGGAGTTCGAGCGCACCGAGGTACTCACGCCCGCAAATGCCATGGCATTCTACCAGCACGGCCTTGCACTGGTACGGCTGGAACGGGAGAACGATGCGATCCAGGTGCTGGACCAGAGCATCGCCCTCTCGCCCCGGTACGCGCCGGCCCAGTACCAGCGGGGCCTTGCCTTAAACTCGCTCGGGCGGTACCGGGAATCGCTGGAATCGTTCGACGGGGCGCTTTCAGCCGACCCGCAGCTGGCGGATGCAGCCCTCCAGAAAGCGATCGCGCTTGCCAGTCTCGGAAGGCATGCCGACGCTCTCGGGGCGGCAGATGTTGCCATTGCTATCCGGCCGGAGCTGGCCCAGGCCTGGCACCGGAAGGGGACTGCACTTGCGGAACTCGACCGGGTTCCCGAAGCACTGGCAGCCTTCGACCGTGCCATCGAGATCGATCCTGCCAATGCCCGGTCGCATTTCGAGCGCGGGCTCGTGCTGGCAAGGCTTGGCCGGCATATCGAAGCCATCCAGGCCTTCGACCAGTCGCTCTCCCTGATCCCGAACTATGTGCCGGCCTTCTACAACAAGGGGCTGGCCCTCATGGCAGTCGGGATGCATGAAGAGGCGGTATTATCCTTCAACATCGCACTCGAGATCCTGCCGGACGATCCTGCCGTCCTGTACCAGAAAGGCCTTGCCCTGATGCGGCTGGAGAGTTTCGAGGATGCGATCGGCGCATTCGACGCTGCCCTTGCGATCGATGCGCAGAAGACCGAGTACCCCTACCAGAAAGGCCTTGCCCTTGCGGCACTGGGAAGGCATGACGAGGCAGAGGCTGCATTCTCTGCAGCACTCGCACGGGATCCGGACAACCAGGATGCGCTGTACCATAAAGGCCTGTCGCTTGCCGAGCTGGGCAGGTTCAGCGAGGCAATCGAAGACCTGGCAAAGACGGTGGAGAGGAACCCGAAGATTGCCAATGCCTGGCTGATCCAGGGGTTCTGCCTCTTTGCTGTCGAGCGGTACTCCGATGCGCTCGCCTCGTACGACAAGGCCCTTGAGCTGGAGACGCAGAACCCCCACACGTGGTTCTACAAGGGCCGGACCTGCCTGAACCTCGGGAACGACAGCGATGCCGTTCTGGCATTCGAGCAGGCCATCAAGATCGTCCCCGATTTCGGCGAGGCGTTCTATTACATGGGCCAGGCTCTCTTCCGGCAGAAGAAACTGGCCGAGGCTGCCGTTGCCTTCGAAGAAGCGAACCGGCTGATGCCGGACTTCACCGAAGCGTTCCAGGAGAAGGGACGTACCTTTTTTGCACTCGGCAGGTACCGGGAAGCCGCAGCAGCGTTCGAACAGGTTCTTGCAATGCAGCCACGCGACCTGAACGCAACCTATGGTCTTGCCCGTTCCCTGGACCGGCTCGGGTCTGCCAAAGAGGCGATCCCGGCCTATGCAAAAGTCAACCGGATCGCACCGGACTGCGAGCGGGCATTCCTGTACAGGGGATTTGCCCACCTGCAGGTCCGCGAATACGAGGACGCCGTTGCAGCGTTTACCCGGGTCGTCGAGATCAATCCCGCGAATACTGACGCCTGGCACGAGAAGGGAAAAGCGCTCGTTGTCCTGGAAAAGTATGCAAAGGCGCTGGAGGCTTTTGATGGGTATCTCGGGCAGAAGCCGGACGATCCGGTGATCCTCTGCCAGAAAGGCCTGTCCCTTGTAAAACTCGACCGGTTCGAAGACGCGCTGGCTGCGTTCACCAGCGCCATCGACAAGGGTATGAACA
The DNA here is from genome assembly GCF_000327485.1 of Methanoregula formicica SMSP. NCBI lineage: Archaea > Methanobacteriati > Methanobacteriota > Methanomicrobia > Methanomicrobiales > Methanoregulaceae > Methanoregula > Methanoregula formicica. The sequence goes on from NC_019943.1 coordinate 1,608,036, forward strand.
CGCCGGGTGTCCACACGGAACAGGCGCTCTGTTTCTTAAAACTCGGGCGGGACGAGGAGGTCATCCGGTCTGCGGACCGTGCCCTTGCGCTCGATTCCAGCGAGACCCGGGCGCTTCTCGCAAAGGGCGAGTCGCTTGCCCGGCTCGGCCGTCACGAAGAGGCAGTCGCAGCATTCGACGGCGTTATCGCACGGGACGCGGAGAACGACCGGGCCCGCCGTGGCCGGGGTGTCTCCCTTGTGCAGCTCGGGCGGTACGAGGATGCAGTCATCGAGCTTGACCATGCGCTCGAGAACGATGCCACGAACGCCGATCTCCTCACCTGCAAAGGATATTCGCTCTACCGTCTTGCGCGCTACAAGGAGACCGTGGAGTACCTGGGCAAGGCCGTAAAACGGCGGCCAAAGGACCGCACTGTCCTGCTCTTCCGCGGGAAGGCATTCCTCCGGCTGGGCCGGTGGGAAAATGCTTACGGGATGTTCGACAAGCTGACTGCCATCGATCCGAAGTACGTAAAGGGCTGGTATTACAAGGGACAGGCCCTTCTTGCAAAGGACCTGTACGAGGATGCCCTTTTGGCGTTTGAGACGGCAATCTCGCTTGAGGAGACCTGCGCCGGTGCCTGGTACAACAAGGGCCGGGCGCTCGGCTCCCTTGCACGGCATGCGGAAGCAGTGGCGGCATTCAACCGGGCACTGGAACTGCAGCCAGACATGCGGGATGCTGCATACCGCAAGGGGCTCGCCCTGGCAGCCCAGTACCTGCACAGTGACGCAGTTGCCGCGTTCGACAGTGCCGCGTCTCTTGGCCTCGACCAGGGTGAACTCTGGTACTGCCGCGGAACCTCCCTTATGCAGCTGGCACGGTGGCAGGAGGCACTCGAATCATTCAACAAGACCATCGCGCTTGTTCCGGATAATGCCCCGGCCTGGCTCAACAAGGGGCTTTGCCTCCAGAAACTGAACTACCACGCAGCTGCAACCGAGGCATTTGAAAAGACATCGGCACTTGACGCAACCTCCGTTCCTGCAGCGTTCGGCCGGGGCCAGTCGCTTGCAGAACTGGACAGGGACGAGGAAGCAATTGCCGCGTTCACCCGCACGCTCGAGCTCGACTCCACCCAGGCCGAGGCCGCATACCTCCGGGGTTGTGCATATCTCCGGCTTGCACTGTATACAGAGGCCATCTCGTCGTTCGATTACACCATCCAGTACGCTCCCGATCACGCCCAGTCGCATTACCGAAGGGGTCTTGCCCTGCAGGCGCAGGGGAAATACGAGAAGGCGATCCGGTCCTACAAGCAGGCGCTCACGCACGATGGCAGCATCACCGATGCCGTGTACCAGACCGGGCTCTGCTATGCAGCCCTCAATAAAAACGATCAGGCGTTAAAGACGTTTGACCGGGTCCTGGAAACCTTACCGGAACGGGCCGATATCCTGTTCCATAAAAGCCGGGCGCTCTTCCGTCTCATGCGGTACGAGGAGGCGCTCACGGCCATCGACGCCTCGCTTGCCATCGAGAACAATGACGTTGCAGTCTGGGAACAAAAAGGCAGCACGCTCTATGAGCTGGGACGGTTTGAGGAGTCGCTTGAGGCCTATGACCGGTCCCTGGCTCTCAATCCTGACAGTATCACCTGCTGGTACCTGAAAGGCCGTTCGCTTTCCGATCTGGCCCGGTACGAGGAAGCAATCCCCTGTTTTGACCGGGTTATTGAGACTGACGAAACCTGTGCAGGTGCATGGCTGCGGAAAGGAAGTTCCCTGCTTTCGCTGGGAAAGTTTGCTCCGGCAATCGAGGCCCTTACCCGGTCGCTCGACCTCCAGCCTGACAATGCCAACGGGTGGTACGACCGGGGCATTGCCCTTGCCGAGCTGAAGCAGTACGAAGATGCTGTTGCATCGTACGACCGGGCCATCGCGATCAACCGGAAGTATGCCAATGCATGGTACGACAAGGGGGTTGCCCTCGTACATCTCGGGAGGGATACCGACGCCATCCAGGCATTCGAAAACACGACTGCAATCGACCCCCGGTTCATGAACGCGTTTTACGACAAGGGGCTTGCCCTTGCAAGGCTCGGTGAGCATCAGGACGCGGTAACGGCATTCGACGGGGTGCTTGCTATCAGTGCATCGTTTGTCCCTGCCCTTACACAGAAAGGGCTCTCGCTCTTCCAGCTCCAGCGGTACGAGGAGGCTGCATCATCGCTGGGCGCAGCGCTTGACCTTAACTCAGGAATATTCGAAGCATGGTACCACCAGGGCCTTGCCTACCGGCATCTCGGGAATGTTTCGGAAGCCATTGCATCGTTCGACCAGGCCATCAGCCTCGACCCCCGTTCGTTTGCCGTACACTATGAGAAAGGTCTTGTCCTTTCCGGGCAGGAGCAGTGGGACGCCGCGGTTGCCGAATTCCGCATAGCGATTGAATGCGATGGCGGGAAGAAGGAGGCATACTATGCTCTCGGTCTTGCCCTGCACGCGCTTGAGCAGTTCGGGGAGGCACGGGACGCGTTCACAAAAACAGCCGCCCTCGATCCCGGGTATGCCGATGCCCACTATTACGAAGGGCTCTCCTCCGAGCATCTTGAACAGTACCGTGAAGCAGTCTCTTCGTTCGACCGTACGATCGCCGTCATCGCCGACCATGCGATGGCATGGTACCACAAGGGCCTTTCCCTGGAGCACATCGGGAACGATGAGGATGCTGCAGATGCTTTCGAGCATGCCCGCAGGACCGAACCGGACAACCCGGCCATTCTCCTTTCGCTGGGGAAGGCCCGGTCGCGCCTCGGGCAGTTCGAAATGGCGATCCGGATCTACGATCACGCCCTCACCCTGCTGCCTTCCGATGGCGAGTTCCTGCTGGAGAAGGGTATTGCCCTTGCCCATCTCGAACGCCATGAGGAAGCGGAGGTTGTGCTCGGCCAGTCCACAGAGCGGCTGCCGGACCGGTTCGAACCCCCGTTCCTCCGGGGCCTCTCGCTCATGCTGACCGGGCGGTATGACGATGCTGTCCGTTCCTTTGACAAAGCTCTTGCCCTGAATGAAACGGACCCGGACATCTGGTACCACAAGGCCATCTCCCTGGCCCATCTCGGCAGGGCAGAAGAGGCAGTCCCGGCGTTTGACAAAGTGCTCGGACTGCGCCCGGACGATGCCGAGGCGTTCCTCGGCAGGGGCCGGGCATATTACACCCTGAAATCCTTTGACCGGGCCATCGAGTCCTTTGACCGGGTCATCGGCTATCTCCCGCAGCACGCCGCGGCCTGGCACGAGAAAGGGATGGCGCTCTATGATCTTGGCAGGTACGAAGAGGCAATCGCGGCATTTGATAAGACGCTGGAGGAAGACGGAGGAAACCATGACGCGCTGTACTACTGCGCTCTGGCATATGCTGCCATCGGGAAAGATGCCGAAGCAGTGGAGTCGTTTGAGCTTCTTCTCACCCGGGCGCCCGACAACGCAACCGCGTGGTACGAGAACGGTCTCGCCCTTTCGCGCCTGAAGCGCCATAAGGATGCCATCCATGCGTTCGACCAGGCGATCCGGGTCCGGCCGGATTACTTCGATGCCCACGAGGTGCGGGCCCGGTCGTTTGACAGCCTTGGCGATCCAAAGGAGACAATCGATGCGTACAACCGGGCGCTGGCCCTCCAGCCGATGCACGTACCCTCGCTGCACCGCAAGGGAGTTGCACTCATCCGCCTGGAACGATACGAGGAAGCCATCAAGGTCTTTGACCGCGCACTTGAGATCGATCCTGCCTGTGCCGATGCGATTTACGACAAAGGCAGGGCACTCTCGGCTCTCGGGATGTACCGCGAGGCGGTCAAGACCTATGACAAGCTGCTCGGAATTGATGCAGGCAATGCGGAAGTGTCCTATGATAAAGGGATAGCGCTCGCGCACCTGGGGCGGCATGATGATGCCATTGTTGCATTCAACAAGGCGCTCGACCTCGACCCGGGCAATGCGCAGGCTGCCTATCACAAGGGGCTCTCGCTTGCCACGACCGGCCGGCACCCGGATGCGATCGAAGCTTTTGACCGCGTGATCGAACGGGAACCGGGTTCTGTCGAGGGGTGGGTCCACCGGGGATTGTCCCTCTTTGCCCTCGGGAAATACAACGATGCGGTAGAATCCTATGTACGTGCCATTGCCATCGACCCGTCGAATGCCGAGGCATGGTATTTCAAGGGAAGCGCCATCTTCGCGTCAGGAGGGTATGAGGATGCCATCGAGGCCTTCAACAAGGCACTGGAGTTCCGGCCGGACTACGTATCTGCATACAACGACAAGGGCCGGTCGCTCTTCCACATGGGCATGTTCCGCGAGGCGGTCATTGCATTCGACAATGCGCTGGCCCTCCAGCAGAAGAACGTGGATGCCCTGTACCACAAGGGTACTTCCCTCCTGCGGCTGGAACAATACGACGAGGCCATCCAGGCATTCGACCTTGCCCTGAAGATACGGCCCAACCATGCACACCTCTGGACCGGAAAAGGCATTGCCCTGTCTGCACTGGGGCGGGACCAGGATGCGGTCAGCTTCTTCACAAAGGCACTGGGTATCGACAGCCGGGATGCCCGGGCCGCATACCAGCTCGGGGTTTCCTACTTAAAGCTCAGTAAATACCATGAGGCAATCCGGTATCTTGAGGGCGCCCTGGCACAGCAGCCAGCCTGCGTTGAAGCGAATTACCAGAAAGGGCGTGCGCTTGCGATGCTCGGGATGCATAACGATGCCATCACGGCTTATGACAAGGCGATTGCCGGAAAAGAGAACTTTGCCGAGGCCTGGTTGTACCGCGGGATCTCGCAGGCCAGCCTCGACCAGTACGACCGGGCGATCCTGGACTATGACCATGCGCTGGGCCTCAGGCCGGATTATGCACCGGCGCATCTCTTCCGGGGGATCGCTCTCATCCATCTCTCTCGTCATGATCAGGCCGTGGAAGCGTTCAACCATGCGCTGACTGTGGAGCCGGAGTACCCCGAGGCCCTGTTCTACAAGGGGCTTGCACTCCTGGAACAGGAGCTGTATACCGAGGCAATCCCGGTCTTCGATCAGGCGCTTGCCGCCAACAACCGGTATGCCGAGGCATGGCACAACAAAGGTGTTGCCCTTGCCCGCACCGGGCAGCATGAAGAGGCAATCGCTGCGTTCAATGCCGCTCTCGGGATCCGGTCCGACTATGCCGAAGCGCTGTTCGAACGCGGGAGATCGCTCGTGCACACCGGCATGTTCCGGGAAGCCATTGCCTCCTTTGACCAGGTCCTGATCCTTGCTCCCGGTAATGCCAACGCACATTTCGAGAAGGGCCGGGCCCTGATTGCCCTTGGCAACCATGCCGGAGCAACGGCTGCCTTCGACAGGGCCATCGATATCAACCCCTCCTGCTGGCAGGCATTAGCCGGCAAGGGAAGGGCCGAGACGTACCAGGGCAACTACGATGGCGCGATCACGGCGCTCGACCGTGCCCTCGAGATCATGCCAAAGAAGGCAATCCTCCATGACCAGAAAGGACTTGCCTATGCGGCCCTTGAACAATACCGCGACGCGGTGCAGTCCTATGACCGGGCCCTGGAGATCGAGCCCCTTCCGCGGGTCTTTGCCCACAAGGGTATCGCCCTTGCCGAGCTGGGGATGTACCGCGATGCCATCGAGGCATTCGACAAGGCGATCGAGCATGACGGGAATCTTGCCGAGGCATGGATGGGCAAGGGGAATGTCCAGTACGACCTCGGCAAGTATGCTGATGCCGAAAAGGCCTATGAGCGCGGGCTTGCGCTCGACCCGGAGAATGCCGAGGCCTGGACACGACAGGGTATGGTTCTCTCAGCCCAGCAGAAGTTTGAGGAGGCGCTGGAGCACTACGACCGCGCCCTTATGATTGATCCGACGTTTTCCATTGCTTACTTCACCCGGGGAAGCGCCCTCATTGCGATGAAGCGGTACCAGGAAGCAGTCGAGGCATTCGATGCCATGCTCCATATCCAGCCGGACTTTGTGGATGCGTATATCCACAAGGGCCGGGCGCTCCAGGAGCTGGAGCTGTACCAGGACGCTCTTGCAGTCTTCAAGCGTGCGCTCGAGATTGATCCGACCCGCAAAGAATGCTGGAACGATATCGGGGACATCCTGGACAGGATCGGGAAGCACGAAGAAGCCCGGATCTGTTATGAGAAGGGACGGTAACCCCGATCATTTCACAAAAAATCCAGTCCGAAAAAAGAGCCCGGAAAATTATTCTTCTTTTTCCCTCAGGATCAGGGCCCAGAACAGGATCCCGCTGATGATCGCGGCAATGCCGACGATTACTGGTGCATACGTGACATAGAACGGCGTAACGGAATCACGGAGCTGGCGGGCGATCTCCCGGTTCTTGTCGATCTTGGGATATGCGGGATTGAGCTCCTTTACCGTGTCGAACGCTGCGATTGCTTCGTCGTACCGTTTCAGGCCGGCGAGCGCATATGCCTTGTTGAACCAGGCATCGGCATTCGTCGGATCAAGAGCAATCGCCTTCTCGAATGCCTGGACCTGCTGGAGGTAATACTCGTTTGCTTTCACCGTATCTTTTTTCTGGTCCTCGTATACGTACCCGAGATTATACAGGATCTGGCCCCGGTTGATCCAGCCGGGCAGGTAACTGGAATTGAGGGCAAGGGCACGGGAGGAGGATTCGAGTGCACGGGAAAACTGCCCGTCGCGGTTCAGGGCATCGGCACGGGCGTCCCAGGCCTCGTAATACTCCGGCTCAAGCAGGAGGGCCTGGTCGAATGCGGCAATTGCGTCGGACAGGTTACCGGCAGCTACCGATGCTGTTCCCTGTTCGTACAGGGTAACGGCGTCCGGGGAATAGCCGGATGCAGGAACGGACAGGAAGAACAGGGCGAGGAGGACCACAATCAGGAACGGGTACTGGTGTTTCATAACGTGTGATACTATCTGGCGTACCGTGAAAAAAGCGTTCCCACCGGACAGGTCCCGCATCAGCTGGTGAGGACGAGAACCTTCCGGGTGAGGCTCTTGTGGACGCGCTGGCTGTGCTGCTGCAGGACCGTCATGTGCTGTGCGGCGATTGCGGAGATGTCACGGTGAGTGACGACGACAGCCCTGCGCCCGGGACGGAGCACGCGGCAAATCTCTGACAGGGCGTCACTGTACAATCGGTCCATGGTGTCAGCCTTGAGGATGCAGACCGACTGGCCGTAGGGAAAATCGGTGACGATGCTGTCGATGGAATGATCCGGGAACGGGAGGCAGGTCGCATCAGCAGTAAGAAGGTCGGAATCCTTTGCATTCAGCCTGCTCCCGCCAATCATGAAAGGATCGAAGTCGCTGCCAATCGCGTGCATGCCGAGCAGTTCCGCCTCAATGAGAATGCCCCCGGTCCCGCAGAACGGATCCAGGAGCGTCTCGCCCGCCCGGGTACGTGCGATATTGACAAGGGTCCGTGCCATCCGGGGCATCATTACCCCCGGGTGGAAAAAGTCGCGTTTGCCGGGGTTCCGGTGGTCATAGCCCCCACGGTTGATCCGGTGCAGCACCTTTCCGAAATAACAGCGGTCCTCCGAGAGGATGGCCCGGTACTCGACTTCCGGATGGATCAGGGAAACCGGGCCATCGATCATGGTCCCGATAAGACGCTCGAACTCCCGCTGCGATGCCGGATTGCGTTCCTGCGACCCCCCGTGGACTTTCTTTGCCCGGCCGGCAAAGGGACGGTCTGTTGTAAGTGCCAGTTCTTTGAGCAGGGCGCGGAAGGAGACGCAATCCGGTTCGCACTCGCCAAGGTATTCCAGGACAACCTGGGTCATGGCGAGGCGGAGTGAAGAATCAGGATCGGGGCACTCGGCAACTGCCACCTGGAGCCTCTTGTCGGCGACCGTGCCGATACATTCGATCTCGGCAAACGGGAGTGTCGCGTTCTCTCCCGAGAGCTCAAAGAGCAGCTTCATCCTGATCAGATGGTACCCGGCCACTCAAATAGATGCGCCAGAAAATAGAGGGAAAAACAGGGGATTTATCGAATTACTTCTTCCCCTTCTTCTTTCCCATGATACCGGAGAAGAAGCCCCCGACCCCGCCACCCTTTCCTTCGAGCTCAATGATCTTCTGGTACAGTTCCTTCTGCTCGCTGCTGACGGATTTGGGGGTGACAATTTTCACCCGGACAAGGAGATCGCCGGGCTTTCCGCGCCGTTTGACGCCCTCGCCGGCAATTTTTAAGGCCATGTTGTACTGCACGCCGGCAGGGATCTTGAGGTCGATGTGGCGCTTGTCGATGGTCTCGATCTCAACATCCGTCCCAAGGACGGCCTGGGCAGGTGAGACTTCAATGACCGTCTCAAGGTTGTCGCCCGAGCGGATGAAACGTTCGTGGGGCATGACATAGACTTCAAGGAACAGGTCCCCGTTCGGCGCCCCGTAATCCCCGGCCTCGCCATAACCCTCCATGCGGAGCCGCATGCCGCTGTCAATCCCGGCCGGGATGTGAACCGAGACCTTTCGCTTGACCCGGTTGTGACCGGATCCGTGGCATTCGTGGCAGGTCTTCTCCGGGATCTTTCCCCGGCCCCCGCACTGGGTACAGGTGGACATCCGGACGAACTGGCCGAACGGGGAGTTGGTTGCCTGCCGCATCTGGCCGCTCCCGCCGCACCGCGGGCAGACGTTCAGCCGTTTTGTCTCGCTGCCGGAGCCGCTGCAGGTTGCACACGGCTCCGAGTGCATCACCTCAATTTCCCGGTCAATGCCGGCAACGGCATCCTCGAGCCGGATCTGGATCCGCATCAGGAGATCGGCGCCGGGCTGCGGGCCGGACCTCCGGTGGCCGCCCCCGCCGAAGAAATCGAAGATGTCACCGAAGCCCGAGAAATCGGAGTAGAACCCGCCGTTCCCAAAGCCGCTGCCTCCGCCGGTGTAGGAGCCTTTCGACGCATTGGTGAAGGTCTCGTGGCCCATGTTGTCGTACTGGGCTTTCTTCTGGGCATCGGAGAGTACGCTGTAGGCCTCGTTGATCTTCTTGAACTTGTCTTCTGCGCCAGGCTCCTTGCAGACATCGGGGTGGTACTTGCGGGCAAGGTTGCGGTAGGCTTTCTTGATCTCTTTCTCGTCGGCATTCCGCGGGACACATAAGGTGTCGTAGTAGTCGCCCGCACTCATTTACGGATCACTTCACTCGTCTTTTACTTTATAATCTGCGTTGACCACGTTGTCGTCGGTCTTAGGCTCCTGCCCGGGAGCCTGTCCGGCCCCGCCCGCAGCGCCGCCGGCCTGCTGCTGGGCTGCTGCCTGCTGCTCGGCCTGCATCTTCTGGTAGATCTTGGTGGTTGCGGCATAGACTGCCTCGGTCAGGGACTCCATTGCCTTCTTGATGGCTTCGAGATCTTCACCGGGCAAAACCTTCCTGACTTCTGCAATGCCCTCTTCGATCTTCGTCTTGTCTGCGGTCTCAAGCTTGTCGCCGCTCTCCTTCAACATCTTTTCTGCAGTGAAGACCGCCGTGTCGGCCTGGTTCCTGAGCTCGATCTCCTCGCGCTTCTTTTTGTCTTCTGCTTCGAACTGTTTGGCAGAGTCCATGGCCTTTTTGATGTCATCTTCAGAGAGCTTGCGGTCGCCCTTGATGGAGATGGCCTGCTGGTTTCCGGTGCCCATGTCCTTAGCCGAGACATGGATGATACCGTTCGAGTCGATATCGAACGTTACCTCGATCTGCGGGATGCCACGGGGTGCCGGAGGGATGCCGGTCAGCTGGAAGCGCCCGAGCGTGAAGTTGTCCTTTGCGAGCGCACGTTCGCCCTGGACCACATGGATCTCGACACTGGTCTGGCCGTCGGCTGCCGTGGAGAAGATCTGGCTCTTCCGGGTCGGGATGGTCGTGTTCCGCTCGATGAGCTTGGTAGCAATGCCGCCCAGGGTCTCGATACCGAGCGTGAGCGGGGTGACGTCCAGCAGTACGATGTCCTTTGCCTCACCGGTAAGGACCGCTCCCTGGATCCCGGCACCGAGCGCAACACATTCATCGGGGTTGATTCCCTTGTCGGGTTCCTTGCCAAGAAGCTTCTTGACCGTTTCCTGCACGAGCGGGACACGGGTCGAACCGCCGACAAGCAGGACATGGTCGATGTCCTTGGGCTCCAGCTTGGCATCCGAGAGCGCCTGCTTGACCGGGCCCATGGTGGACTCGACCAGATCGCTGATCAGTTGTTCGAGCTTTGCCCTTGTGAGATCGATGTTGAGGAACTTGGGGCCGCTTGCGTCGGTTGTGATATAGGGCAGGTTGATGTTGGTGGTCTGCCGCTGGGAGAGCTCGATCTTTGCATTCTCCGCTGCATCGCGCAACCGCTGCATGGCGAAGGGATCGTTCCGGAGATCGATGCCTTCCTTCTTCCTGAACTCCTCGACAAGGTAATCCTGCACCCGCTTGTCGAAATCGTCGCCGCCAAGGTGGTTGTTGCCGGCCGTGGACTTGACCTCGAAGACTCCGTCGCCAAGCGTCAGGATCGAGACATCGAAGGTCCCGCCGCCAAGATCGTACACGAGAACCGTGACATCGGTCTCCTTGTCGATGCCGTACGCAAGGGCGCTGGCAGTCGGCTCGTTGATGATACGGAGCACTTCGAGGCCGGCGATCTGGCCGGCGTCTTTTGTTGCCTGTCGCTGGGCATCGTTGAAGTACGCAGGGACGGTAATGACAGCTTTGGTGATCTTCTCGCCAAGATATGCCTCGGCATCGATCTTGAGTTTCTGCAGGATCATTGCAGAGATCTCCTGCGGGGTGTACGCCTTGCCGTCAATAGTTACCTTCTCACTTGTGCCCATCTTCCGCTTGATGGACTGGATTGTCTTTAACGGATTGGTTACAGCCTGGCGTTTTGCGAGACTGCCGACAAGGCGTTCGCCTTCTTTGGTGAACGCGACCACTGAAGCGGTCGTCCGCCCTCCCTCGGAGTTCGGGATAACAATGGGCTTCCCGGCCTCCATGATCGACATACAGGAATAGGTTGTTCCCAGATCGATTCCCAGAACCTTCTCATTTGCCATGGTTTTCAAGCCTCCTTGTGGTTGTTTTCTTTTCCCTTGGATACTGCTACTTTTGCATACCTGATAACTTTGTCATGCATCCGGTACCCGCGGCATACTTCGTCAATAACGGTTCCGGTGCAGGCGTCCGAGGGCACATGGGCAATCGCCTCATGCTCCTGCGGGTTGAACGTTTTGTTGAGCGACTCTATGGGACAGACGCCGTGACGCTGCAGCTGGGCTGAAAGGAGCTGCTGAATCCGGACAACTCCCTCACGAAGGTGAGCGTCGTCCGATTTCAGTGCCCGTTCGATGTTGTCGGCAACTTCGAGGATGTCACAGGCAAACCTCTCGTTTGCAAGGGCTATAGTCTGGACCCGGTCCCGCTCGCTGCGTTTTTTGTAATTTTCAAAATCCGCTGCAAGACGCAGGAAACGGTCGTTCAGTTCTGCGTAGGCTTTCTTCTGTGCATCAGCTTCCGCAGTTCCGGATGCCGGGATCTCCGCATTCTGTGCGGCAATGTCCGGTGTCTCCTGTTCCGGGGGCTCCTGCCCGTTCTCTGCATTGCTCATAGTCCATCCCATTCGATGTTCCAATATCTATTGCATTGTGGTTCTATATAAACTTTGAGTAAGCGGATACCAAGCGAGCGGCAATTATTGGCCTGTTTCAGAAACTGGGACCAATATTCGCGTGAAATGAAGATCGGACAGGCCAGGTTTGTCAATTTTGAGAGAGAATCTTCCCGGAATCAGGTTTTTTGGCAATGTTCTGCCGGTTACCTGCGCAACCGGAGGATGGAACCGGAAGTTCTCCTCCACACCTTTTTTCTCCCTTCCTGCCCAACGTTATGACCATGAAGTGGGCACTGCTTTCAGTCTGGGATAAGACCGGGATTGTGGATCTGGCACGGGAACTTGCCGGACAGAAATACAATATCATGAGTTCCGGGGGTACCGGCAAGGCTCTTGCCGCCGCCGGGATCCGCTACACGGAAGTCTCCAGTTATACCGGCTTTCCCGAGATGATGGATGGCAGGGTCAAGACCCTCCACCCCCGGGTCCATGGCGGCCTTCTCGGGAGAAGGCAGATCGATGATGCTGTGATGGCCAAGCACGGGATCAACAGGATCGACCTCCTTGTTGTCAACCTCTACCCGTTCGAAGCAATGTCGCAGAAGGACCTGGATCTTGAGAACCTGATCGAGTTCATTGACATCGGCGGGCCGGCGATGATCCGGGCTGCTGCCAAGAACTACCGTGATGTTGCTGTCGTTGTCGATCCCGCGGACTATCCGGCAGTCCTGGCTGCAATCAAAAGCGGCGGGATTTCCGAAGAACAGCGACTCGGGCTTGCAAAGAAAGTGTTCGCCCGTACCGCTGCCTATGATGCAGCAATCAGCAATTACCTCCAGCGGCTCGATTCACCTTTCCCCCCCACCCTCTCGCTGCAATACACCCATGGCAGGCCTCTCCGCTATGGGGAGAATCCTCATCAGATGGCGGCAGTGTACGGCACTAGCGGGATTGCCGGCGCAGAACCTCTCCAGGGAAAGCAGATGTCCTATAATAATTACCTCGACGTGAATGCAGGCGTTGCACTGCTCCGGGAGTTTGATGATGCAGCAGCGGTGATTGTCAAGCACAACAATCCCTGCGGTGTTGCCACCGGCACGGACGTTCTCGATGCCTACCTCACTGCCCGCGACGTGGACCCGGTCTCCGCGTACGGTTCGGTCGTTTCCGTCAATCGCGAGGTCACAAAAGCGTTTGCCGAAGAGATCTGCGGTACTTTTGTCGAAGTAATCGTTGCGCCGAAATTCTCCGCAGATGCCTTGAAGGTTATGAAGAAGAAGGAGAACATGCGTGTCCTTCTTCTGCCGGATCGCTGCGAAGCGGATGAGGTGCGGGCAATCGATGGGGGAATCCTTGTCCAGAGGACACCGGCCTACCAGGAGCACTGGCAGGTAATCACGGACCGCGACCCGACTGCAGATGAGATGATGGCACTCCAGCTTGCCTGGAAGGTCTGCAAGCATACAAAGAGCAACACCATCATCTTTGCCGACCAGAAGAGGACGCTGGGGATTGGCGCCGGCCAGATGAGCCGTGTCGATTCGGCAAAGATCGCCATCAGCAAGGCATGCGGTTCCCTGAAAGGATCGGCTGTTGCCTCCGATGCGTTCCTCCCGTTCCCGGATACGCTGGAAGTTGCCGCAGAGGCCGGTGCCACGGCACTTGTGCAGCCGGGGGGATCGATCCGCGATAAGGAAGTCATCGATGCCGCAAACCGCCTTCATATGGCAATGGTCTTTACGGGCGTACGGTACTTCAGGCACTGATATTTTTCCTCTTTTTTAAAAATCAGGCAGAAATCTGCGATAGATATTTATTCTGCGAAGTTGCCATACCTTCTTTAAATCGTTTGTGGCCGCTTCCGGTCATGGACGATTTGACTATATTGAGGCGAAAAGAATGGATTTCGGAAACATGCTTGGCGAGTCTTTTGCTTATGCAAAAGACGGGGTTGTTGGTAAATGGATGCAATGGATTCTGCTCCTGATTGCGACCATCCTTCTCTGTATCCCGCTCCTCGGGTATACCCTGAAGATCTATCGCGGTGAGAAACCTGCCCCTGAAGTCACCGGGTGGGGGACTCTCATCATTGACGGTATCAAGTATCTCATCATCTCGCTCATCTGGGCCATCCCGTGCCTGATCATCTTCTTTGTGATGCTTGGTGCAGCGATAACCTCCTATATTACAAACCCTGCTGCAATCATAGGGATCATGGGTGGGATGCTCGTAGGCTTCCTCCTCTTCTTCATTGTTGCCTTCATCACGGGCCTTCTTGCAACGATCGGTATCATCCGGTTTGCACGGACAGGATCCATGGGAGAGGCATTCAACTTCGGGGCAATCCTCGAAACCATTGGCAAGATCGGGTGGGTCAACTACATCATTGCCCTCATCATCATCGGTATCATCATCGGTATCATTGAATTCATCCTGATGGCGATCCCCTATGTTGGAACACTCATCCTGTTCCTCATCGTCCCGCCCCTCGTGCTCTGGCAATCGCGCTATTTCTGCCTGATCTACGACAGCGCAGCATAATCCTTCAACACTTTTTTCCCTGTTTTCTCCTGACCCTCACCAACGGAGATTCCTGTACATGCAGGAAAAATCCGGATGACCGGCATCTTACAACAAGAGTACGGTTGCTGAAGAACCCAACGTTCTGAAATTCAGGAAGATGAGCGCAGGAATGGGGGTCAACGGGATTGTGTATTGTAAAAAAATGGATCAGCGCTGAACAGCACCGAGATTGGCCTGTTCAACGGTTTTTGCATACCGGGCAAGGACACCGGTCAGGTTCTTTGTGACAGGTTTCCAGGTATTCTTCCGCTTTTTGAGTTCCTGTGCCGTGACCTTAAGATCGATTGCTTTCTTGTGGAGATCGACAGCAATCGTGTCGCCATCCTTCACCAGCGCTATTGGTCCACCGGCCGCTGCTTCCGGGGCCACATGCCCGATACAGGGACCTCGGGTACCCCCTGAGAACCTTCCGTCAGTTATGAGAACCACTTTTTTAAACCCGAGCCCCATCAGTGCGGAGGTGGGTGAGAGCATCTCCGGCATGCCGGGTGCGCCACGCGGGCCTTCGTACCGGATAACGACAACATCTCCTTCCCGGATCTTCCTGCCAAGGATTGCTTTCATGGCGGGTCCTTCACCATCAAAGACACGGGCAGGGCCGGTATGCTTCCACATCTCCTTTGGTACAGCGGCGCTCTTCACAACAGCCCCGTCAGGCGCAAGCGATCCGGAAAGGATCCGGAGACCGCCTTCTGCATTGATCGGTTTTTTTACCGGCCGGATCACTTCGCTGTTTCTCACGACCGCGGACTTTGCGATATCAAGGACTTTCCTGCCGGAGACCGTGGGGGTATTGTCAAGGAATTTCTCCAGCTGTTTCATGACCGCGGGAATCCCGCCGGCACGGTGGAGTGTCTGCATGGAGTGCGGGCCGGACGGCTGCATGTAGCAGATATGGGGGATTTTTCCGGCAAGTTCCGCAAAGTCATCCAGGGAAAGCGGGATTCCTGCCTCCGTTGCAATTGCCATAAGGTGAAGGACCGTGTTGGTGGAACCGCCGAGTGCCATATCCACCCGGATGGCATTCCGCAGGCTCTTCTTTGTGATAATGTCCCGGGGGAGGACCTGTTTTTTTACGAGCGGGATGATTGCCTCACCGGTCTCGCGGGCGATCCGGAGTTTTCCGGCATCGACCGCGGGTGTTGCCGCACAGCCGGGGAGGGACATCCCCATGGCTTCGGTCATGCAGGCCATGGTGTTCGCGGTGTACAGCCCCTGGCAGGAGCCGCATCCCGGCATGGCGCAGCACTCGAGCTCGCCGAGTGCTTTCTCGGTCATGGATCCCGCGGCGACCTTTCCTACGCCTTCGAAGATATCGATGAGGGAGAGCTCCTTTCCGTCCTGGAAGCCGGAGAGCATGGCCCCACCGGTCAGGACTACTGTGGGGATATTGCACCGGACTGCTGCCATCAGCATGCCGGGCACGATCTTATCGCAGGTGCCGACGCAGACAAGGCCGTCGAAGCAATGCGCCTGAACCATAAGTTCGATCGAGTCGGCGATGTTCTCACGCGACGGGAGGGAATACCGCATTCCTTCGTGACCCATCGCAATACCATCGCAGATACCGATTGTGCCAAACTCAAAGGGCACACCGCCGGCCGCTGCAATGCCCTCCCTGACTTTCCCGGCCAGCTGGTTGAGGTGGACATGCCCGGGAACGATTGTGTTGTATGCATTCGCAATACCGATGAACGGGAGTCCCATCTCGCGATCGGTCACCCCAAGCGAGCGGAGAAGCGCCCGGTTTGGTGCCCGCTCATACCCTTTCTTTGCATTATCACTGCGCATAAAAAACCAGACTACCTGTGAAAAAGAGATTCGTGCTCCTGAATGATTATCCCTTGTGTCTGCGTGCGAGGTGGTGCAGGGAGAATCAGGTCCGCGAGAAGGATACTGCTGCATCTACAAAGCACCGGGCAAATGCTGGGGAAAAATACGCATGGGTGTACTGGCCCACTGCATTCAGGGACACGAGCCCGTCCCTGCCATCACAAATTCCCTTTCCCCTTGAGAGCGTGATGGTGAACCGTGCATCACGGTCGGGTTCGAGCTGTGAATAATGAAACTCATGGCCGGTAACGGTTTGTCCGGGGGTGAGAAATGCCGCACCTGCAGAAGTGACGGTGCCTTTTGTATACCCGAGGGCCTGGATGCGTTTCGTCATGGTTGCTGAAACGGGAAGAATTCCGGTCATACGATGCGTTGCTTCTTCGGAGACTTCTCTTGCAAGGTACATCAGTCCTCCGCATTCACCAAGAATGGGCAGGTTTTCGGCCGCAGCTTTCGGGAGTTCTTTTGTGCAGATCGCTGATGCAAGGCCGGGAAGGAACAGCTCAGGGTACCCTCCTCCCATGTACACGGCATCAACGGGCGGCAGAGCATCGGCAAGCGGGGAGAAGAAGACAAGTTCGGCACCGGACCGTGCCAGCAGGTCGAGGTTGTCCCGGTAATAGAAGCAGAATGCATTGTCATACGCAACACCGATTCGCGCACGGGACTCCACCGGAGGATCAGGTTGTGGCAGGAAAGGAAGAGAGGGGGCTGCCCGGGCTACTGACATCACCGCGTCAAGATCGCAATGTTCAGCAATCATGGCAGTTATCTCGTTGTGGGGGGCGGGCTCGTGGCCCATGACCAGCCCGAGATGCCGGCTCTTTACGGAAATTTCATCGCTCCGCGGGATCCACCCCAGCGCGGGGAGCGCAAGGAACGGTTCGATCATCGCCCGGTGACGCGGGCTGCCGGTGCGGTTGACAATCACACCGGCAATCGTGACGGTTGGATCAAAATCCCGGAAACCACGGATGAGGGCATGGATGCTCCGTGACATCCCTTTTGCGTCGACGACAAGAATCACCGGAGCATGAAGGATCCGGGCAACATGTGCGGTGCTGGCAAGGTCTGTCCCGTCGACCCCGTCGAACATCCCCATGACACCTTCGATGACCGCTATATCGGATCCTTCCGATGCATGGTGAAACGTATCAAGACAGCCGGTATCTCCCATCATGAATGGATCGAGATTGCGGGATTCACTGCCGCAGATCCGGGAATGGTGGCTGGGATCGATGAAGTCAGGGCCGACCTTGAAGGGCTGGACACGGTATCCTTGTGCGACAAGGGCTCCCATGAGCCCGCCCGCGACAGTAGTCTTACCACACCCGCTGTGCGTTCCGGCAATAACAATACGGGGGATTGTCATGAGATTGTTTCCGTTTTTTCTGGCAGATTGATCATGATGACCGGCTCGTTTGATATGCCGGGTCCCAGGAGTGATAACATGCTTTTGGGATCCGGATTAATGATACTGCAATGATACTCTGGCCGTATCGCAGATAAAGATGTATTTATTGAAAAAAGAGGACTGGATTATTCCTTTTTCTTCCGGTAATGGTATGCCAGGTAGGCAATGCCGATAACCGCAGCAGCAACAATCGAGAGATAGATGGGATTTGTCAGGATGATGGCAATTCCTTCTGTTGCGGTAACGTCAACTGTGACTTTCATGGGATCCGAGATATGCGTATTGTCGAGAGCATCGCGGTACCGGATCTCTGAATCGAGGCCGTATTCTTTTATCGTGGCACTGCGGTCTACACCCAACGGGTACGTTATCACCCGTGATTCATTGGGCTGAAGATCGCCGATAAAGGCGATATCTGAAGCGCTGGTGAACGGATCTACGGCACTGATCCTCGCCTGGGCACTGTAAACCGGACTCCCCCCTATATTTTTATATTCAACCAAGATCTCTTTTTTGTTCCCCGGGTGCATTGCGGCCGGTGGAGAGACAATAGCAAAATTCACCTTTCCTCCAACGGGAACGCCAATGGTTTTTTCACGGGTTGATTCACTGTCTCCTTCTGCGTTCAGGTACACGACACCAACATCAACCGGGTAGGACTGCTGTTCCGCACGGCCCGAAACCGAGATTTTATACCGGGCGGTTGCAGTGCTTCCGGCAGGGAAATCGCCGATGTAGACACTGTCATCTACCGGAAGAATCGGGCTGTCGCCATTACGGGTAAGGACAACAATAGCCTGCGATCCATGGGCAGTGCCGGAATTTTTTACCTGTATGGTAATGTATCCTTTGGCCCCCGCGGTTATATGTTCAGGTTCCGCAGAGAGGACGTCTATTACAACTTCCGGTTTGATTGTGATGGGGATATCCAGCGTGATCTCTTTTGACTGGTAGAAATATTCCATTGTTGCATCATTGTACTGGCTTGCGGAAGAGAGGTAGGAATAGTTCAACATCAGAGGAAGGATGTAGGTTCCCCCTTCTGCATTTTCCAGGATCTTTACCGTGTATTGTGCAACGGCGGATGATGATTCGGCCAGGTCACCCAGCATAACCGGATCGGTTTTTATCGACACCGGCGCATTGCCCGAGGAGAGTGTGGAGATAAGGAATTTCGCAGTGGTTGGCAGGTCATCCCTGTCAGTGATCCCGGACTGAACCAGTTTGTCTTTACTCTGCCCGGTGTTCTGGATTGTGATGCTGATCTGCACATCAGAATTTGGTGAGAATTCATTGGTTCCTGAAATGGATGCCGAAAGATTCGGGCTACCGGACAGGTAGAGTGTTCCACCCATGACGGGTTTGACAAGAAGGGCAGCCATTACGAATAATACGAGAATAATGATGCTTTTAGTCACTGCCATATATACCTACCATGAACATCTGATAACATACATTATGTGTGTATTCTATGTGTGTATTCCCAAAGAAAAATTTCTTAAACCGAGATTGTTCCTATATCCAATGATAATCAACGGTAAAAAAAATTTTGGAGATGTTTGCGATAATGAAACGAAGAATCATGGTATCTTTCTTCAGGTATCTCGTCATTTTCTGCGGTACTAAGAAATTCGTAAGAATTTATGGAACCGGTTGTTGATTATGTCGTATCATCTTTTGAAAATTTTATAAACCATTAATTACAGTAATCAGGTATAATGATAAAACGAAGTTCAATTCTCCTGAGTCTTTTCATAATTGCCCTTCTCATTCTCACCGGGTGTGTGGCACCACCGAAAGAAACACCCGGTTCAATTGATTCGGCTGGTTCATCATCTATTGTCACGGGGGAAAAGACAATTCCTGGTACAACAGCGACTCCAGCTAACGTTTATGTAACTGAAGTTACACCGTATGTGACATTATTTGGTATTGAGAGCCCCGATTCTTCCGATTCACGTGCAATCTCAACCCCGACCCCGGTTCCAGAAGACCGTAGCTGCAGGATTTTCACAACAACCCAGACTTACTTTTATAATGGGACCGCTTTCACGTTTGATCTCAAGAATCCACCGATGTATATTAATTACTCAGTCATTCCCCAGAATATTACTGTCAATAAACCAGCGACATCCCGGTTTGGGAAAAAAGAAGACGTTGTCTACCAGTATTCAACATATGATCCGCAATCCTATCTCATCATAACAGTGCGGAGCAAATCAACTGGTGAGATTTATCTTGAGGACGGATTTGGTACTGAATACACAACTTACCCTTCTCGCACGCTGAAAGTATTAAATGCGGATGATATGTTGATTGAAATAAATGGTAACAAGATCACAGCCACCACGAATTTTTGGGTAAAACCCTACGGCAATTTTGATGATCCACAGAATATGACATTTGATACATGTACTTACTGGGGGCAGACCCGCGATGTAACAGCACATGCTCTTGTCACAGCGACGACAACTCCTACATGGGCTCCCGGAAATGTCATAAAACGGTAACATATTTTTACACAGCATATTTTAAAAACGGTGAGATATTTAAACGATGAAAACTATTGTAGTAAGGCAGGCGTATAACCTCGCGTCCCGGTGGGGTAGTGGACATCCTAGAAGCCTGCGGAGCTTTTGACCCGGGTTCAAGTCCCGGCCGGGGCGTTCCTTTTTCGGGTTGGATTCCCGGCAGCATCTGAAAAACCGATAGCAATCGCTATGAAATCTGCGTTTTAAAAATGAATAACAATTTTTCCTATACCATCTGCCCGATGAACAATGCGATAAATCCACAGCCACTGACTGCAAGAATACTGATAACCGCATAATCGCGGGAAAGGAAAACCCGCTCGCGAACATGGGTTCTCTTGCCTGTCCGATACCCGCGCATATCTATCGTAAGGCCGAGAACATTTGAACGAAGCAAAGCATTGGAAACGAGCGGGATGACAATCGGGGCAACACTTTTCACTTTCCCGGTGATTCCCGTCCCTGGATTGAATCCCCGTGCCAGCTGGGCTTCATGGATACGCTGCCCCTCAATCTGGAGTGTCGGGATGAAGCGAAGCGCGATGATGAACATCAGGATATAATCTATGGGAAGCCGGACCTTCTCCAGCGCATGGACAATGTCTCGTGGCTGCGTCGAGATCAGGAAGAGCTGGAACGCGAAGATGAGGATCATGAACCGGAGCGTGAGTACAATACCAATCATGAGCCCGCCGCTTGTAATTGGGATGAAACCCCCGATGAACGGGATCCCTGCCGGGATCACATACCCCAGAGTTTCTCCCCCGGGCATGGTGACGACCGTTATGAGGATGAAGATGATACTCATCACAAGGATGAACTTGAGCTGCTGGAGTGATTCCCTCAAGAGTTCACCATACGCGGCGAACACGAGCATGGCAAAGACCATGAGGCAAAGGAACGGGATGCTTGTCGCGATAATTGCCATGAGCGAGACAAGGATGATGAAGAAGATCTTGGTATACGGATGGAGCCGGTGCAGGAACGCATCTTTGTGCACATACTGGAGGATCTCGGCCATAGTCATGCACCTCCAATGTCAGACACGATCTTCCCGTTTTCCATCAGGATAACACGGTCGGCGCAATGCTGCGCGATCTCCTTGTTATGCGTGATAATGAGAATCGTATGTCCTTTCTCCTGGAGGTGTTTGAGCATCTCGATGACCATTCTCGCTTCGTTCCCGTCAAGGCCGGTGGTGGGCTCGTCCAAAACGATGACGCCGGGTTGCATGGCAACAACGCAGGCTATCGCAAGCCGCTGCCGTTCACCACGGGAGAGCCAGCGGGGGTAGAATCCCCCAGAATCGGAAAGTCCCGCGTCACGGAGTGCGGCATCGATGACCTCATCGCTCTTTTCGATTCCAAGGTTGTGAACACCGTATGCAATCTCGTCCCGTACGGTATCGGCAAAGAACATGTGGTCCGGGTTCTGGAAAACAAGACCGACATCATGGGCGAGTGTTGCGATACTGCAATCCTTTGTATTTTTCCCATTGATGATGACATCCCCGCTTGTTGGCGTAAGGAGCCGGTTGAAATGCTTGACAAGTGTTGTCTTCCCTGATCCGTTCTCACCAACGATAGCGACAAAATCACCCCGCCTGATGGTCAGGCTGATCCCGGAAAGGGCTTCGACATCTCCATAGGAATAGCGGAGATCCTGCACCGAGATGATAGGGCCATTGGCTGACGAGTGCGGCACCGCTTTACGGATTGTGGTGAAATCCGGCAGAACCATGGCGCGGATCCGTTCATTTTGCAGAACCTGTTCCGGTATGCCTTTGGTTGTGATGGTCCCGGCTTCCATGATGACAAGGGTATCCACGAGATTTTTAAAATGGTGGTATTTGTGCTCCACCAGCAGAATGGTCTTTCCCTGCTGTTTGAGATCGGAGAGGATATCAGCGATCCTTTTTGTGGCGTGCTCGTCAAGCTCGGATGTCGGCTCGTCAAGGATGAGGATATCGTTTCCGAGAGCTAGCGTTGCGGCAAGGGCAACACGCTGTTTCTGGCCACCGGAGAGGTGATGCGGGGACCTGTCCCGGAGTTTTTCCAGATAGGTGGTTTTCATGATGCCGGCAAGACGCTCCTCAATATCGGCAGCCGATAATCCGCGGTGTTCCAGTGCTGACAGGATTTCCTCTTCAACCGTTGTGAAGATCATCTGGGCTTCAGGGTCATCGAATACGACACCGACATTCTGCGCGAGATCCGAGAGGGTTGTATACTCTGCCACATCTTTCCCGTCAACAACTATGGAGCCCTCCTTTTTCCCGCCATATTCATGATGCAGGATACCGGAAGCTGCAAGACAAAGCGATGTTTTTCCGGCACCAGAAGGCCCGGTCACCATAACGCACCGGCCTTCCTCAAGAGAGAGGGATACACGGTGCAGGGCCGGCTGCACCGTGTGGGGATACGTGTACGTAATATCTGTTAGTTCGATCATTCCTGTCCTCTAAGAAGCACCCTGCTGGAAGGGATGTAGAGGAACTGGACTACGATTGCATTAAAGACTGCCGTTATGACCACGATAGGGACAAAAACAGCGACAAAGGCCATGATGTCTCCCCCGTATTTTGGGCTGGAGAGCACACTTGCACCAACAAACATCATTGCTATCGCAGCAAAGGAGAAGCCACTGGCAAGTGTTGCAAGAAACGTGGTAACGGTCGGGGCGAGTTTCGTCCGCTCCCTGAGGGCTGCGTAGAGAATAAAACAGACCAGCGCACCGATTGGCTCACTGATGATATTTGCCGGAGGGAACATCGAACTCGATATCAGCATCGAAAGGACACCGGCAACAAGACCGATACCGAGCGCTTCCAGGATCTTCGGCCGTATCAGGATAATCGCAAGACAGTAGAACGCGATGATCATATTCGGTGTCAGGGGAGTGTGGAGCATCGCAAGGAAGTACCGGAGGATGGCACCGATAGCAAGCAGAATTCCTACAATAGCAATATCTTTTGACTTCATGATTTGCACAACCATAACCAGGTAACAAGGATGACAAGCGACTGAACAAGAGCCGCGCAATGAATTTTGTATGCCTTGATGTATACATTTGTTCATTTATGTATTAAATATTGCTTTCTGGAAGGGGCACATTATTGGTATTCAGGCAAGAATCCCGGCGGAGTGGTATACAGCGAGAATCCCATTTCGACCACCAGATTCATGACCAACGCGATCACTGTCAGGTATAGTGAAATATCTGTATGCCGTTCTCACCCGGTAGCGACTCCCTGTACAGGGAATCCCTTGTTCTTCATGAAAAACACCGTGGGAAACTTGCCATCCGGCCGAAGGTCCTTCTAAAAACACGACATGACCTGTCCCTTGCTTATACACCAGGAGTTGCTGAAGTAAGCCGTGAGATTATCCGTAACCGGGACAATGCGTACGAATATACCCTGAAGGCAAATACCATCGCGATTGTTACGGATGGTTCAGCGGTTCTCGGGCTGGGCAATATCGGGGGATATGCAGCGATACCGGTGATGGAGGGAAAAGCGATCCTGTTCAAGGAATTTGCCGGAGTAGATGCGTTCCCGATCTGTTTTGAGAGTTACGAGACGGATTTTGTGGACAAGGTCAGAAACATTGCGCCGGTCTTTGGCGGCATCAACCTTGAAGACATTGCCGCGCCGAAATGCTTCGAGGTAGAAGATGCCCTTCAGGATATCGGGATCCCGGTCATGCACGACGACCAGCACGGAACTGCAGTAGTCGTTCTCGCAGCACTTATCAATGCCTGTAAAGTAACAGGAAAAAAATACAAAGATCTGAACATTGTTATCAATGGGGCCGGTGCTGCCGGATATGCCATTACGAGGATGCTGAAATGCATCGGCTACAGCCCGGAAGTCTGTACCCGGGTCAACGAGATTATTGTCTGCGATACGCAGGGCACGATATTCCGGGGCCGGGAAGGGCTCTACCAGAACAAGTACAAATTCATCATATCAGAAGAAACCAACCGGATCGCCCTGAGCGGAACACTTGCCGACGCCTTGTGCGGAGCCGATGTGTTCATCGGGGTCTCTGCCCCGGGTCTTGTGACACCGGAGATGATCCGGTCTATGAACAGGGATCCCATTGTTTTTGCCATGGCAAATCCCGTTCCGGAGATTATGCCGGATAAAGCAAAAGAGGCTGGTGCAGCCGTTGTCGGCACCGGCCGGAGCGACTATCCCAACCAGATCAATAACGTACTGGCGTTCCCCGGAATATTTCGGGGTGCGCTGGATGCCCGGGCTACCCGGATCACCGATGACATGAAGATCGCAGCCGCACATGCCATTGCCGGTTGTGTAACAAAACCGCGCCCTGATTGTATCCTGCCCAGTATCCTTGACAAGAGCGTGACAAAAAGGGTTGCAACAGCGGTAGCAAAAGCCGCCGTTGCATCCGGGTGCAGCCGTTCTGTTCCATCATCCCGGCACCAATAATCGCCGTTCAATCACAGATAACAATACTTCATTTGTTACATTCAGATATTCAACCGGATGGGTGGATTTTTAGGGCACAGCCGCAAAGTAAACCAGTACTACGGGATGGAAGAATGTCCCTGAAGGGATGCGATAACAGATGCTGATGCGGATTGGCGGGGTCGATGCAGAACCTGGCAATGACAGCTGGATACCGGTAATTAACCCGGCCACTGGTGATGAGATCGACCGTGTTCCAGAAGGGACAAAAGACGATGTTGAACGCGCAGTGGCCGCTGCAGATGCAGCTTTTTTTGTATGGAAGAAAAAAACGCAGCGTGAACGGGGAATGATCCTCTTTCGTGCTGCCGGGATTGTTCGGGAACAGCACAAGGACCTGGCACGTCTTCTCACCACGGAACAGGGAAAACCCCTTCGCGAATCCATTGACGAGATCCGGGGGTTTGCCAACATCCTTGAATTTTATGCCGGGATCTCCGGAGCCCAGAACGGCGAACTGGTCCGACTGGGTGCAACAGGAGATGCCCTTGTTACCCGTGAACCACTGGGCATTTGTGGTGCCATCATTCCCTGGAACATGCCGGTCCTTATCATGGGCTGGAAGGTCGGTCCTGCATTGCTGGCCGGCAACACCCTTGTCCTCAAACCTGCATCCTCGACACCGCTGACCACGCTCCGTCTTACACAGATCCTCGATACGGTGGGACTGTCCCCCGGAACCCTGAATATCATCACCGGTCCTGGCGAGACTGTCGGTGAAGCTATCGCGGAACACCCGTCAATAAAAAAACTCTCCTTTACGGGGAACTATGCAACAGGACAGCGGATCCGCGAACGCGCTGCCGGAAGCATTAAGGAACTTACGCTCGAACTCGGGGGATCCGACCCGATGATCGTTATGCCCGATGCGGATATCAACAAGGCCGTTGATGGCGCAATCCGGGGGAGGTTCTATAATGCGGGCCAGACCTGCACTGCCGTTAAACGTCTTTTTGTCCATGAATCCATTGCCACCGAATTCTCCCGCAAACTCAAACAGAATGCAGAGGCACTCAGGCTGGGGAATGGCCTTGATACCGGAACGGATATGGGCCCGCTCAACAGCGCCATCCAGCGTGAGCGTATCGAAATACTTATTAACAAGGTCCAGGATGCAGGGCAGGGCACTATCCTTACCGGGGGGACAAGGCCCGAGGGAGCGGAGTATTCACGGGGATTTTTCTTCCGGCCCACGGTAGTATCTGATGTGGAGAAGACCAGCGGGCTTCTGACCGGGGAAGTTTTTGGGCCGGTCCTGCCTGTCGTACCGGTGCCCGATCTGGACACTGCTATAACAGAGGCAAACCGTACATCATATGGTCTTGGGGCATCAATCTGGACGAACAACCTCCATACCGCAAAACGGGCATTTGACGAGATCCACGCCGGCATCATCTGGGTGAACCGGCACCTTACCGTTCCCCCGGAAATCCCGTTCGGCGGAATGAACGAGAGTGGCCTTGGGAGGGAGAATGGTCTTCATGCGCTGGAGAGCTACTCCCGGACAAAGACCCTGCTGCTCGGGTGGTGAGATCTCTCTCATCGTCTCCTGCTGATCTGGAGCAGGATGGCGGCAACGAGTCCGGAGAAGATTACCCACACTGGAACATCAGCATGGGTTGTTACAGGTTCGACTGTCCGAACCGTCGGGGTAGTGGCGATTGCAAAGGCGGTCTTTGTCTCAGGTAATGGTGTCATAGGAAGCTGGACCGTCGTTGTCGGGGCCGGTGTTGCTGCAAGGATATTGAAGGTGGCCGAACCTTTCACGTCCTGCAGGATCCCTTCAACCGTAATGATATATTCGTCCGGCCTGAATGTTGCCGAGTCAATGGCAAAAGACCACTGGTTTTTCCCGCCGGTTCCTGCAGTCACTTCCACAACACCGCTTGCTCCGGAATAGGCTCCGGACTGGCTTTTTTTTGTGGGGGAAAAAGAGGAGGAATAGACATCTACCTGGAGCTTGTCACCGACTGCAAGGTTTGTCGTGCCGGAGATCATGAATTTCTCACCCACAACATGGTCGCCAACCGGATTGACAAACGCATTCGGAGGATTGATGAAGAACGACACCGTGGCAAAGGTATCATCGACATTCTGGCTGCCGATTGCCCGCATGAGCGCTGACGCCGCATCCGAGCTCTGGAGATTGCCGGCGCGGGTCAGCTGAAAAATTGCTGTGCCGCTGCCGCTTCCCCCGCTGGCCTGCATCTGGCGATTGATCACCTGTCCAGTTGCCGCGGAGTAGGTAATATCATACTGCCCGTTCATCATGGGGTGCTGGACAATGACCAGATACTGGCCGGGAGCAAAGTTCTGTGTCTCGGTCGAGGTGATCTCATAGGTATAGGTATTGTCGCTGTTGACCTGTACGGTGGTGATCCTCACCATGTTATTGCCAATGAGCCAGATCTGAAGACCGTTTTGAGGATGACCGGTCGCAACACCGTTAATATACACGGGATCACCGTTGGATATTGTTGTCGAACCGGAAGATGCACCGGGAGTCAGGGTAACTGCTGTAGCAGGCATGCTCAGTAAAACGAAAAGGATAAGCGTAAGCGAACAACGCATGAAAGACCGACCCGGGATGACGGGGATGTTCATGATGGAATCCTCATACCATACTCTGGGAATGCCTGTTTAATATCCTGTTGTCATTATCCACGAAGCGTTATGATCAGGGGGTATTCAAGAATTAGTCTATGATACCCGTGCAAAGGATTCCACAATGAAAAGTGAGTGGGAGGAGTAAGCCTCCTTTTGTTTCAAGCGGCATTTAGCTCTGCGTCATACCCGGACGGATACCGGACGATCCATCTGTCCTGTTCTGACTTGCACCCGCAGGGATTCGCCGTTTCACCGTTTCCTGCCCGTGATCGCTCAGCGGGTTACTCGCATGGAGACCATGCTTCTCGCCGTAAGGCTCAACCGCATCATGACTGTTGGCAGGCCGTGTCGTTTCTGTGCCATTGCCGTGACTCTCGCCACCCGTACTTGCGTACGGCTGCGTGCCCGGTGGGTGGGGGGACTTTCCTCAGCAACATTTCTGTCACCGTCAGCCGCTCTCTCCCTCTCAGTATTCTATGGGCGGGCAGAGGAGATAAGCACAGCGTCAGGGCCGCCATTTCAGGATCATTTCCCGCATAGTGTGCAGATTCGATAGATTGGTATACCAGATGCACCAAGTCAGTCACAACAGAAGAAAGGAACTGCCATGGAACTGCTCACCGATGAAGAGGGGCTCATGGCGATCCGCTCTGCACGCGGCGCCGTTGAGTACGTCTGCGCAAAGAAGCCAAAACCTGTCCTGAAACTCACCCCGATATTCAATGAGAAGCGCGGGGTTTTCGTCACCCTTACAATAAACGGGCAACTCCGGGGATGTATCGGGCTTCCCTACCCGGTAATGCAGCTGGAGCAGGCAATCGAGCATGCCGCAACAGCGGCAGCAACAGAGGACCCCCGGTTTCCGCCGGTGGAAAAATCCGAGCTCCCGCAGATTACAGTCGAGGTCACTATCCTGACCGTTCCCGTGACGATAGAAGGCGACCCGGAAGACCGGCCGGGAAAGGTTGTTGTGGGACGGCACGGGCTCATTGCCCGGGGCATGGGAACAAGCGGACTCCTCCTCCCCCAGGTGGCAACCGAATATGGCTGGGATGCAAAGACCTTCCTCGACCATACCTGCATGAAGGCCGGCCTTCCTCACCACTGCTGGACCTACCCTTCGATTGAAGTCCTTACCTTTGAGGGCCAGATCTTCACCGAGAAGCACTGAGGGGAACCGTTTAACAGCCGGGAGCGCGCATGTACAAGGCGATCAGGGTATACCATGGCCATTGCATTTGAGAGCCTGTACAGCGACATTGCCGGGCGTTGCGGGAAACTGACGGTCGGGAAGAAAACGGTAAAGACCCCCGCGCTCCTGCCGGTCATCAACCCCCACCTCCAGCTCGTGACCCCTAAAGAGATGCAGGCAATGGGAGTCGAGGCCCTCATCACCAATGCCTACATATTCTCCCAGAGCAGGCAGTTCCGCGAGCGGGCACTCACCGAAGGGCTGCACAAAGTCCTGGACTTCGATGGCGTCATCATGACCGATTCCGGGTCGTTCCAGCTCTCGGTCTATGGCGAGGTCTCCATCACCAACACCGAGACCCTCTCGTTCCAGCGGGACATCGGGAGCGATATCTGGGTCCCGCTCGACATCCCCACCTCCCCGGCAGCAGACCGCGAGACAACCGAACGCGAGCTGGCCATCACCCTCCAGCGCCTTGCCGAGGCAAAGGAGGTCTTCGGGCCCGATGCGCCGATCGCCGGGCCGGTCCAGGGAGGAACGTTTGGCGATCTCCGCGAGTTGTCGGCACGGAAAGTCACGGAACTCGGCTTCACGTTCTGCCCCGTCGGTGCTGTAGTCCCCCTGATGGAATCATACCGGTACCGCGATCTCGTGAAAGTCGTGATGGCTTCGAAACGGGAACTCTCCCCCTCTGCCTGCGTCCATCTCTTCGGTGCAGGCCACCCCTCGATGTTCGCCCTTGCAACCGCGATGGGCTGCGACCTCTTCGACTCGGCCGCATATGCCCTGTATGCCAAGGATGGGAGATATCTCACTGCCCATGGGAGTTACCGCATTGAGGAACTTGCCGATCTCCCCTGTGCCTGCAGCGTCTGCCGGTCCCATACAGCCGAGGAACTCCGGGCAGCACCGGACCGGGAACGCCTGCTCGCACTCCACAACCTGTATGTGACCCTGGCCGAGATCTCGCGGGTCCGTCAGGCCATTGTCGATGGCACGCTCTGGGAACTCGTTGACGAGCGGTGCCGGGGTCATCCCCGGCTTCTCGATGGTTACCGGGAACTCCTTACCCACGCACCTGCACTTGCAGCCCATGACCGTGTATCAAAACGGCGCTTCTTCTACCGGGGTGACGAGAGCTGCCAGCGCACCGAAGTGCTGCGGTACCAGCAGCAGCTTGCCCGGCTCCGGCTCGGGAAGAATGTGCTTGTCGTGATCGATGGCAAAGTGCAGGGGGGGTACGATGATACGCTCTTCTTCAGGCCCCCGTTCGGCCCCTATCCCGCTGAACTGAGAGAAACATTCCCGATCGGGCCATGCGAAACCCCCGACTGGGATGCAGCGATGGTCCACCAGGGATGCAGGGGCATCCGGGCACTCGCAGAATCACATCCAAAATCCCGGATTGTGATCGCGGCCGGCCCGGCATGGGCCGGGCTCATCCGGGAAGAACTCGCGGAAATGGAGACTGTCGATGACGAAGTTTGATATCCGGAAACGCGACGGGCTTGCCCGCACCGGTGTGTTCGATGCAGGGGCCGGCCCCGTGCAGACACCGGTTGCCACGGATATGGAGTTCCTCTTTCCGGGACTTGCATCCGCCTCGTTCATCAACATCCCGCTTTCAGCCCCGGCAAAACTCGTGGAACAATACCCGCCGTCCATCACAAACGGCCCGGTTATCATCCACCCGCAACGGAAAAATACTGCAGAGAGCGGCGACTGCGTCATGGCTGCAGGCTGGCATACGGCGTTCTCCAATCCGAGGAATTATGTGGACTGGCTTGTCGGGCTCAAGGAGAAGACCCCTGCCGACACTGCCTGGTATGCCCCTGCTGCGGCCCTGCCAACGACTGTTGCCATACTCTGCTACTCCGGCTTTGACCTTTTCGATTACACAGCTGTTGACCTTAAGTCCGCGCAAGGCATCTTCTGCACTCCAGAAGGAGAGTTTCCTGCCAATGCAATGGAATCTGGTATCTGCACCTGCCCCGGCTGCAAAACCGGCAATCTCAAAGAACACAATCGCGAAGCATTGCGCCGGGAGATCGCACTCGTCGCCCGGTTCATCCGGCAGGCACAGCTCCGCGACCTGGTTGAATCCCGGTGCCGGATGGAGGCAAACCAGGTTGCCATCATGCGCTACCTGGACCGCCACGATACATTCACGGAGCAAGCGCAGCCCATTGCGCGAAGCGGGGTGATGCGGGCAAACTCTGCCGAGACCATGCAGCGGGCCGAGGTGCAGCGCTTTGCCGAACGGGTCCTTTCGCGCTATGTCCCGCCACCAAAATGCGATGTTGCCGTGCTCCTGCCCTGTTCAGCGAGAAAACCCTACTCGCTCTCGCAGAGCCACCGCCGGTTCCAACAGGCTATCGGGGGAAGGGCCCACGAACTGATCGTCACCTCCCCGCTCGGCCTGGTCCCGCGCGAACTGGAGTGCGTCTATCCTGCCGGCCATTACGATGTGCCGGTCACCGGGTACTGGGATGCCGAAGAGTGCGCATTCATCTCCGGGATTCTTGCACGCTATTTCGCACGCCACCGCTACCGGCGGATCATCGCCCATCTCGAAGGTGGGGCGCTCCTTGTTGCCCGTCAGGCGGCGGAGATTGCCGGTATCACGCTGGAATTCTCCTGCACCGATGATCCGGCAGGTCCTGCTGCCCTGAACGCGCTCGACGCAGCCCTTGCGGGGGAACGGAGGATCAAGGACAACCATCTCCATGGGATGCTCTCCTACCAGTTCGGGGCGGATGTCGATACCAAAGGCATTGTCTCCCGGGGTCGTTTCCCCGAGCTCTTTTACAGCAAAGGCACCACCCAGTTCTTCTCCATCGATACCGGCACCGGCCTCCTCCGCCCCACGTTCGATGGCTGGGCCCTTATCCCGGAGGGTTATCGTGTTACCATCGACGATTTCGTACCGGAGGGAGATGTCCTTATCCCCGGCGTGACCGGTGCCGACCCGGCGATCCGGGATGGCGATGAGGTCCTTATCACCGGAAAGCGCGTCCTTGCAACCGGCCGTGCAGCCCTGCCGGCGGGAGAGATGCTCCGTTCGCGGCGGGGCGTTGCCGTGCGGGTGCGTAAGATAAAGAGACTGTAGAACAAATTCGTACGATACATTTCAACCAGAAATGGAGTGAACAGGTTGTTACGTTGCGAGAAAGCTGACCAGGCAGGGTGGACACAGTGAGCGCCCCTGCCCATGCACAGGACGGGCAGGGTGCAGGCCCTGCGGTAAAGCCGGCGATCATTGCCGTTGTGAAGGAATCTGCTGTCGGGGAACTCCGGGTTGCCACCGTGCCTGAGGTTGTCCAGAAACTGGCAAAAGCCGGCCATGAAGTCCGGGTCGAGAAAACTGCCGGCACAGGAGCATACTATCCCGATGAGATCTATGCTGCTGCCGGAGCAACAATCGTACCCGGCCGGCAAGAGCTCCTGAAAGGGGCCCAGGTCGTCCTCTGCGTCCAGCCCCCGACCGTTGAAGATGCGGAGCAGTTTGCCGAAGGAACCATTGTCATCGGCTTCATGAACCCCGCAGGAAACCTCGAGGCAATCAGGAAGATGCGGGACCGTAAGGTCACTGCCTTTGCGCTCGAACTCGTGCCGCGTATCACCCGGGCACAGGGTATGGACGCGCTCAGTTCCCAGGCAACCGCTGGCGGGTATGCCGCAGTTGTCATGGGTGCCGCAAACTGCCCGAAGTTCCTCCCGATGCTCACGACTGCTGCCGGAACGATACGTCCTGCAACCGTCCTCATCCTCGGTGCTGGTGTTGCCGGCCTCATGGCCATCGCCACGGCAAAGAGGCTCGGCGCCCTTGTCGAGGCCTACGATGTCCGCCGCGCAGCCGGCGAACAGGTCCGGAGCCTTGGCGCAAAGTTCCTCGAGCTCGAGATCAATGCCGAGGGCCAGGGCGGGTACGCCCGCGAGCTCACTCCCGAGGAGAAGGCACTGGAGCAGGAGATGGTCTCCGCTGCCGTTGCAAAGGCCGATATTGTCATTACCACCGCAGCCATTCCCGGCCGTAAAGCCCCGGTCCTCATCACGAAAGAGACCGTTGCCCGGATGCGCCCGGGTGCCGTCATCGTGGACCTGGCTGCCGAGACCGGCGGGAACTGCGAACTGACACAGGCCGGAAAGACCCTCATCGAGCATGGCGTCACCATCATCGGCCCGAGGAACCTCCCGGCACGGGTGCCGTTCCATGCAAGCCAGATGTACGCAAAGAACCTCCAGTCCTTCCTTTCGCTGGTTGTTGCAAAAGACGGTTCGCTCGTGAAAGACTATTCCGACGAAATCCTTGCCGCAAGCCTGCTCGTCCATGAAGGCGAGGTGCGCCATGCACCGACCCGTGACCTCATTGGCGGAGGAAAACCATGACCGATATCTCTGCATTCTGGACTGCCATCTATATCGCAATGCTCGCCGCGTTTACCGGCTATGTTGTCATCAACCGGGTTCCGGTCATCCTGCACACGCCCTTGATGAGCGGGTCGAACTTCATCCACGGGATAGTCCTTGTCGGCGCCATGGTGGCCCTCGGCCTTGCCGCAACGCCGCTCGAACAGGCCATTGGTTTTGTGGCCGTTGTCCTTGGCGCGGCAAACGTCACCGGCGGCTATGTCGTGACCGAGCGGATCCTCCAGATGTTTGACAAGAGCGGCAAGAAGCCGGGAAAGGAGGCATAAGATGACCGACCTTTCCTTCCTCATCGAACCGATCTACATCGCCACGATCTTCTTCTTCATCGTAGGCCTCCAGCGGATGAGCCACCCGCTCACGGCCCGGAGCGGCATTATCTGGGCCGGCGCCGCGATGTTCATTGCAACCATCGTCACGTTCTTCACTCCTGACCTCACCAACCTTGCCCTGATCGCGATCGCTATCGTCATCGGGGGCGGTTTCGGGTACATCGCCGCAAAGCGCGTTGCCATGACCGATATGCCCCAGATGATTGCGCTCTACAATGGCATGGGTGGCGGTGCAGCTGCCTGTATCTCGGCCGTTGCGCTCCTCGTCACCACGACCCCCGTCACCGGTGCGTTGGCCGTTATTGGTGGGCTCATCGGGGCGGTCTCGTTCTCGGGAAGCATTATCGCGTTCCTGAAGCTCCAGGGTTTGATGCCGGCACGGGCGATCAGCTTCCCGGGCCAGCAGATCCTGAACATGGCAGTCCTCGCCCTTGCCGTCATCTCCGGGGCCTGCATCATCCTCCAGCCGGCATTCATCCCGTTCACGGTAGCAGCCTACCTGCCACTCTTCTTTATCCTCGCGCTCGGCTTCGGCCTCCTCATGACCCTCCCGATCGGTGGCGCAGACATGCCGGTCGTCATCTCCATGTACAACGCCTTCACCGGTCTTGCCGTGGCACTTGACGGGTTCTCGTTTGCAACCCCCAACTATGCCATGATCGTTGCCGGTGTGATTGTCGGTGCTGCAGGTTCACTCCTCACTCTCCAGATGGCAAAGGCCATGAACCGCTCGCTGACGAATGTCTTCTTTGGCGCATTCGGCGCAAAGGACGAGAGCGGCGGGGAAGTGAAGGGCAGCATGAAAGCGATCGAGACCGACGATGCTGCGATCCTCCTTGCCTATGCAAACAAGGTAATCATCGCACCCGGATACGGCATGGCCGTTGCCCAGGCCCAGCAGAAGGTCAAGGAGCTCACCGACCTGCTCGCAAGTAAAGACATCACGGTAAAATTTGCCATCCACCCGGTAGCAGGACGGATGCCCGGGCACATGAATGTCCTGCTTGCCGAGGCTGGGGTCTCGTACGACCAGCTCTTTGACCGGGACGAGATCAACCCGGAGTTCCCGGCAACGGATGTTGTCCTTGTGATTGGTGCAAACGACACGGTCAACCCCGCAGCGCACCGCCAGGGCAGCCCGCTCTTTGGG
This sequence comes from Methanoregula formicica SMSP, assembly GCF_000327485.1. NCBI lineage: Archaea > Methanobacteriati > Methanobacteriota > Methanomicrobia > Methanomicrobiales > Methanoregulaceae > Methanoregula > Methanoregula formicica. The sequence continues at coordinate 1,642,215 of NC_019943.1, forward strand.
ATGCCGGTCCTCGATGTCGAACAGGCAAAGAACGTCATTGTCCTGAAGCGGGGCCAGGGACGGGGCTTTGCCGGGATCGAGAACGACCTGTTCTACCGTGACAACACGAGAATGCTCTATGGCGACGCACAGGAAACCGTCGGAAAACTTGTGCAGTCCCTCAAGAAATTATAAAACTCCCCACCAACTCTTCTTTTCTTTTCATCCCCGTTTTCACGAACCGGGCAGTACCGTGTCTGCCTTCAGAAAAACGGCCCGGAAACGGTGAACTTATATGGTTATCTGCCAGATTGAATGGTAAGCGAGGGGGTATTATCATAGACGATACAATTCCGATTCCTGATGGGCAGGTTGCCAAAAAGAAGCTGCACTTTTTCTGGCTCGCGGATTGTTCCGACTCCATGCGGGGAAAGAAGATCGCGACCCTGAACCAGGCAATCCGCGAGGCAATCCCTGAGGTCCAGAAAGCGGTCGCTGCCTATCCCCAGGTGGAGATCTTCATGCGGGCTATCAGATTCTCCGATGATGCGGCCTGGCATGTCGGACCAGACCCGATCCCTCTGGCCGACTTCACCTGGCCGGAACTGGAGACAGCGGGGCTTACCGCCACTGCAAAGGCCATCAATCTCCTCACGGGCGAACTTTCCGTTGAACACATGCCCCGCCGCGGACTCCCCCCGGTCTGTATCCTTGTCTCCGACGGTTTCTGTACCGATCCCCGTGATGAATACGACAACGCCATTGCCGAGCTTTCGAAGATCCCCTGGGGCGTAAAAGCTGTCCGGCTCGCCATCGCTATTGGGGATGAATCGGATTACAATGAACCCGAGCTCCTGAAGTTTGTCAACCAGGACCAGATCGGCCTCCTGAAAGCGCATTCTCCGGAGGAACTGGTCACCTATATCAAGTGGGCTTCGGTGTCGGCATCGGTTGCCTCGTCCCGGGGCAGGAGCCGGAGCACCGCCATGGAAGATACATCAAATGTCTCCCTTGAATCGCCACCCCCGATGATAACCTCCAATACCGATTTGTTCTAGACCATTCATGCCTGAGCCCCGACAATTCCTCTGTGCATGCGACCCATCGCTTGGGTGGGCGTTCGGGTGCAGCCGGACAGGGGCGTCCCACATCCGGCTTTCCCGACCCTGTGAAGACGCCTACGCGATCTATAGCGGAGCTTCTGGTGCGATTCCCTGCATCGCAGTCGCCATTGCTGACGGCCATGGTGACCCACGTCACGATATGAGCGGGACCGGCGCATCCCTTGCCGTACAGGCCGGGGTGGATGAGCTCACCGGCTTCCACCGTATGCGTGTCCATACTGTCCCGCCGCATATCCTCCGCTCGGAGTTCAAAGCGGATTTTCCCCGGAGAATTACCCGCCGCTGGAGGGATTATGTCCAGGCCGATGCAGCCACCCATGAGATAGCAAGGCCGGAATCAGATCCCTATATCCGCTATGGATCAACCCTTATTTCGGCTCTCATCGTTGCCGATACCATCCTTATCGGCCAGATCGGTGACGGGGATATAGTCCTGGTCCGGCCAGACGGGACTATCGAATCCCCGATCCCTCCCGAGACCCGGCTTGTGGGAAAGGAGACCCACTCGCTCTCGTCCCGGGATGCCCATCTTCTCTGGCGGACCGCAACTCTCGACCGGGAGAATGGCGGTGTCCTCATTGCCGCAACTGACGGCGTTTCAGACTCGTTTGACAGTACGGCAGGCGGGGAATTTTTCACGTTTGTCAAAAGCCTTGTTGACCGGGTGAAGGATTTTGGGATCGAGAGTGTTGCCGGTTCGATGGCAGGATGGCTTGACCGGTACTCCGAACTTGCAAGCGGGGATGACATGACAATCGTCTTTGTGAGTATCAATCCTGATGAGAGTATCCCCCCCTCACCCATACATGAACCAGAACCAGACGAAAAGGCCCCGGGCCTCACGGAGTGCTGGTAATGCCCCTTGCTATAGGTCAACGGGTAAAGGCCGAACTTTCAGGCACGGAACTGCACGTCATCCGGAAACTCGGTGAAGGGACCCAGGGAGAGGTCTATCTTGTCGAAGGAACGCAGGGGTACCAGGCCGTCAAATGGTACAAACCCGAACAGGCAACGAAGGAACAACGATCGGCAGTGCTGTATCTTGTCCGGACCGGCCCCCCGTTCGGCGCAGCCGGCCGGAGGTTTATCTGGCCCCTCGATCTTGTCACCGTACAGGACCCTTCCCAGTTCGGGTACCTGATGACGCGGATCGATACGCAACAATTTGCAGAACTTGGTGAGATCTGGGCACATATCAAACCGGTTCCCAACTTCTCATCCCTTTGCGAGATCTCGTACCAGCTTGCCAACAGTTATCGCGCCCTCCATCTGTCCGGTCACTGTTACCGCGATATCTCTGCCGGCAACCTGATGTTTGATCCGGTAACGGGTGATGTCCTGATCTGCGACAATGATAATGTCGGGGTCAACCGCCAGTCCCGCTGCCAGGTCTGGGGAACAATGGAATACATGGCACCCGAGATCATCCGGGGGGAGGCCGATCCCTCAACCCAGACAGACCTTCATTCGCTTGCCGTCCTCCTCTTCTACCTCTGGGTCTGGCACCACCCGTTCCATGGGGAGATGGAGTACCGTTTTCACTGCTGGGACATCCCGGCCAAGAAGAAAGTGTATGGCGAATCACCGGTCTTTGTCTTTGATCCGGAGAACCCGGTAAACTGCCTGCCCCCGGACCCTGATTATGCCATTGCACGCGAACGCTGGGGATACTGTCCATCTGACCTGCAGGATCTGTTCCTCCGGGCCTTCACGGACGGCCTTCACGATCCATCAAGAAGGGTCACCGAGGGCGAATGGCAGAACCTGTTCTCCGCAATAAAAGACCGGATCATTGCCTGCCCAAAATGCCGCGCAGAAAACTTTCTTGAAGAAACCGGCAGGCCGGGTTCCTGCTGGTACTGCCACATCACCCTTCCTGCACCTCCGTCCCTTGTTGTGAAGCGTCCATCCGGGGAGATCTCCATTGCTCTCTCAAACGGCACCACGATCCGGCGAAGGCATGTCTCCCTGACCCCGGCCAATGATGACGGGGGGGCAATTATCGGCATTGTTGTACCGCACCCTTCAATAACCGGTGCTTCCGGGATCCGGAACACCACCAGGACACCATGGAACGCGGAATTTCCGGATGGGAGCGCAGCAATCGTCTCTCCGGGTCGCGCAGTCCCGTTGAATCCCGGGACCACCATTACGATCGATGGAGTAGTTCTTACTATTGTTGCCCCTCCTACAACGGTGATACCATGAACGATGACGCAAGGACCATCCTTCTTTCGCTGGTCTCCCGCTACGGTACATCCATTGCATCAGACCCGCTCCGGTGCGAAGCACTGCTCCGGGACACCTGCCCGCGGTGTCGCCGCGAGATCTTCGTTCTTGTCAATGCCGTACGCCAGCAGATTCCCGCGGATCTTCTCTCTCCCCGTCATTCCCTCACGCCGGAACTGTTCCGGAGTTTTCTCAAAAAGCGTTTGCAGGACGAACTCGCATTCTCGGATGAGGCCGCCACTTGGGCTGTTGAAACCTGGGCAACGGCACTGGGTATCAATACAATAAAGAATTCCGCAAAATCCGGTCTATCACACGGGGTGGGGGATCGTAAGCAGGGGGTAACGTTTCCGGAAGATAAAAAGTCAGAGACCGATCCAGAACAACGGGCAGAGTGGGCTGCCAGTCTCGACTCCAAAGACAGTACGGTCCGTCTTGCTGCAATCCAGGCAATGGCGCGGGATCCGGATAACGAGACCCTCCATCTCCTGGTCACCGCACTGGAGAATCCGTCCTGGAACATCCGGGAAGCAGCGTTCGATGCACTAATTGATGCCGGTGGCCGTGGAGTTCCGCACCTGATCGATGCACTCGGCGATTCGCATGAGCGGGTTGTCACGACCGCAGCTCTTGCTCTTGGGGCACTCCAGGCGCAGGAGGCCACGGAACCACTCATCGCCCTGCTTGAACAAGGCAGGATACGTATCCCGGCAGCCATCTGGGCACTTGGCGAGATCCGGGACAGCCGGGCAATCACACCCCTGACGAAATTCCTGAACAACCGCGATCCGCAGATCGTTGCTGAGGCCGAGGCGGCATTAAAAAAGTTCGCGTAGCAGGGAACTGAAGAGCACTACCGATCAGGATGACGGGTTTTCCATCACCGAGAAGACCAGATTCCGGCCAAATGCTTTCTCAAATGCCCGTTTCTCATTCTCGATCCCCCAGATCTCCAGCTGGCATTCCCCCCGTGCCTGGATTTCGAGCCGGGCTGTATCCTTGTTGGCAGCAGTGAAACGGACATGCTGCACAAGGGCAGCATGGCTCCGGTCCAGGCTCTCTCCCAGACGCAGGAAACAGGAGAGGAGACGGAGTGCCCGCTGGTCGCGGGGATCCAGGTCCGTGACAAAGGTGTCTTTTTTCCGCGGGCTCTTTTTTCTGTGGAACCGTGCCAGCATGGCGATAAGGTTCACTTCCCGGTCATTGAAACCAAGAAGTTCGGAATTCCGGATAATGTAATACGAGTGCGCATGGTGGTTGGTAAACGATATGAACGAACCGATATCATGGAGGAACGCTGCATACTCGAGCAGTTCCCGTTCAGCATCGGAAAAATCATGGAGCTTCTTTGTCTTTGCCGAATCGAACATTTCGAGCACGAGATTGGTTACCGTACGGGCATGGATTTCATTGATTCCGCAGGACCTTCCGAGCTGAAGGACGCTCCGCTGCCGGGGCGTCAGTTCTCCCATCAGGGGGAAGTTGTCCATCCGGGAGAGGTAATCGACAAGCAGTCCATCCTGCAACCCGCGGCTGGTAACAGAGATCTCCAAAAGGCCCAGTTCCTTCATGAAGACTTCGAGTATGATAGCGCCGGGAATGATGATATCCGCGCGCTCGGGATTGATCCCCGGCACCCGCCTTCGCTGTTCAAGCGTCAGCGGTGAAAGGAGTTCTATGAGCTTCTTTACTTCCTTGTATTTCAGCGTCAGCCCGTTTGACCGGGGTTCGGTCACTGATGCAGGATGGTGTGCCTTCCCGGCAATTTCCGCAAGGTTCATGATCGTGCCGGATCCCCCGATGGCACATTCAGGTTTCAGCGAACGGATGGCAGCGGTTGCATGGACAATGGCATTCCGGACATGCTGCTGGATCTTTTTCTGCTGTACAGGTCCGACAATCCCCCGTTCGTCCGGGGAGGGATAGGTATTGGCGAGCCGTATGGCCCCGATACGGAAACTGTCAAGATGGGTATATCCTTGTGCATCACCGATGGCGATCTCGGTGCTCCCGCCGCCGATATCGATGCAGAAGATTCTTCGGCCGGCAAGATGGATTGCGCTCGCCACACCGAGATAAATAAGGCGGGCCTCTTCGCGGCCGGAGATAACCCGTATGTCCAGCCCTGCTTCCTGCCGGATGCGGTGCAGCAGCTCGTTCTGGTTTGAGGCCTCTCGGGTAGCCGACGTGGCAACCGCGACAAATTCCTCAGTATGGAAGGTGCGGGCAAGGTCCACAAACATCTTTGCCACGATAACGGCCCGTTCCATCGCAGCCAGGGTGATCTCCTCTGCTTCGAACTCTCCCTCCCCGAGACGCACCTGCTGCTTCTGGCGCGAGAGAATGGTATACGAATGATTCGGGTTGAGCCGGACAATGAGCATACGGAACGAATTTGTCCCGAGATCGATGAACGTGACGACCCGTCCTTCCGGCCCGATAGTTCCGTCACTCACCGGAAAACCAGCTCCCGTTGGAATGCTTCCCGAAAGAGGTCGGCCTGCGACAGGGCACGCTCCTTTTCCCGCGAGACGTCACCGCTTGCAACGACATCGCAGAGAATCTCTTTTTTTCCGATGATGCAGTGGATCTCCCGGACTGCACCGGAATGGAAATGATCCAGGGCATTTCCTATGCGGAGGAGGACGGCAAGCCGGACAACAGCATCCTGATCATTTTCTGAGAGAAGGGAGAAGAGCGGGTGCGAACGGATCCGGACCTTCCCGTTATGGCTGGATGCGATGAGGCCTGCAACAGAACGACCAGCCATATCAAGCGGCAGGGACTCATCAGAAAAGATTCGGGCGGCTGACCGTTCACGGTGCTTTCTCTTCCCACGGGTCATCCCGATGTCGTGAAGCATCGCGGCGCATTCGAGAAGTGCACGGTATTGTTCGGAAAGATGGTGCACGTGAACGAGACCATCAAAGAGCATGAGCGAGAGCCGGGCTACGTTCTGGTGATGGGCAAATCCTGCAGGCCATGACGATGCCAGATCAGCGCTTGCAGTACGAAGGGCTGCTGAGTCCAGCATCTGCTCACAGCGATATTCCCGTTTCCTTCCGTTGACAAGCGTGCCAGAAACCAAATTCCAGGTCTTCTCGTCGTTCAGTTCCTGCCAGTACTGCACCAGGTGCCGGTGGATTCTCTCGCGTTCCTGTTCGCGGTCCTTTAAGAACAACCGAAGGCTGGCAAGCGTTGCCGTATCCGGGCCCTTCTTTTTCGACCTCATCCGGCCCCGCTCATAAAGGAGCAGCCGCGTTACGTGATCGATCCAGACATCGCAGTCATGGAGATCGCCAAGGATCTGCTGGAGGTTCTTTGCTGCTGCATGCGGTTTTTTCAGCCCGTTGCGGTAGACAGGGCCATAGACTTCCATAGTGTATCGCAGCTTCTTGGCTGCAATCCGCATGGCATGGTGTTCAGCAACTGCGTCGGTATGATGGAGCCATGGTTCATAGGACTGCATGGCGGCAAGACGGGAGCTGATCCGGAATGCAGCCATGGTCGGGATGCCCCGCGCAATCGATGAAGGCGGTGCATTATGGGTGCCAGAGGTTTTTTGTGCAAATAACTCCTCCATTTCCGGAATAATCCTGCTCTTCTCCAGCGCATCAAGCGCAAAGACTACCCCTTCCTGTGCCTGTGTGCGCCGAGTATGGAGATCGCCAATAAGATACGCAAATGCCGGCTCCAGCTCATGCCTGTCAGGAGTTGCAGGATTTTTGCCAGGAACCGGTGCTCCGGGATCCGTCTTTTGGTACTCTGTAAGAAACGCTATCTGGACATCGATATCCCGCGCTTCACCCAAAGCACGGGTAATTCCGGTAATCTCCCGGATCCACCGGGCATACGGTCTTTCGGAAAAGCAGGTCCCAAAAAGGGGAAGGGCGGCACGGAGCCGGCGGGATGCAACCCGCATGCGGTGAATGTATTCACGGTCTTTTGCATCACGGACACCGGCAATCTCTTTTTCAAATGCTGCAAGGAGCGGGGGCAGACACTGCTGCGAGAACCAGCGAAGGCCGGGGCCGCACGCCTGCCGTTTAAAGGTGCTGGTCATACCAGGCACCCCGGTGCTCGATAAGCCATGACTGGGCGTTCATAGGAGTCTCGCCGGGAACGGACGCCCTGCGGGAGTACGTGCCGTCGGAATGCAGGCAGCGTGTTTTGACAGTATCCCCCAGCTGGACCGGGAGAATGGTAGCAATGACCGCCTTTTTCAGCAACTCGTTTTCCACCGGGAAGAGGACTTCCACGCGCTTATCAAGATTGCGTGGCATAAGGTCTGCACTGCCCAGCCAGACTTCTTCGTTCCCGCCATTGTGGAAGTAATAGACCCGGGCATGCTCGAGAAAGCGTCCGACAATAGCAGAGACACGGATGTTCTCGCTGATCCCGGGTAATTCCGGGCGGAGGCAGCAGATCCCCCGTACCTGCAGGTCCACCCTGACACCGGCCGCTGAAGCACGGTACAGGGCCGCGATACAGGCAGCATCGACAAGGGCATTCATCTTGAAGATCAGGTTCCCGTCGCCATGCGATCTCTGCCGGGCGATCTCACGGTCGATTTTCTGGAGGATCATCTTCCGGATGGTGACCGGGGCCACCATCAGCTTGGCGTATTGTTCGATCCGGGCATAACCGGTAAGGAAGTTGAAGAGATTGGCAACATCCTCGCCAATACCCGGATCGCAGGTCATGAGCCCGAAATCCGTATAAATCCGGGCGGTTGCGGCATTGTAATTGCCGGTTCCCAGGTGCATGTACCGGCGAATCCCGTCTTTCTCGCGCCGCACCACCATACAGAGTTTGGCATGGACCTTGAGGTTGACGACTCCATACACCACATGAACGCCAAGTCGTTCCAGTGCCCGCGCCCAGCCGATGTTGTTCTCCTCATCGAAGCGTGCCTTGAGCTCGATCAACGCTGCAACGGTCTTGCCATTCTCCCGAGCCTCCATCAGGGCATTGACAATAGGCGAATTCGGGCCCACGCGGTAGAGCGTGATCTTGATCGCAAGCACGTCGGGATCACGGGCAGCCTGCCGGATGAAGTTGACGACCGGTGTAAAACTGTCATACGGGTGATAGAGAAGAATGTCATGACGCCGGATCGCGGAAAAGACATCCTGGTCATCAGCAAGGTCTTCCGGTGTTGAGGGGAGGAACGGAGAATCCTTGAGTTCGGGACGGTCAAGAGACATCAGCTGCATCAGGTCGGCCATTCCCACCGGGTGGGCAACGCGGTAGATCATGGACTTGGGAACACCCAGTTTTGAGCCAAGCGTGTGGCAGATCCCGTCATGCATGGAACATTCAACCTCAATGCGGACCGGCTTGCCCCGTGCACGTTGCTCCACAACTTCCTCGACCGTGGTGAGCAGGTCGGACGCCTCGTCCACTTCAATCTCCAGATCTGCGTCGCGGGTGATGCGGAACGGAAATGAAGCTATAACTTCGAGTCCCGGGAAGAGCATGTCAAGGTGGGCGGCAATAATCTCTTCGAGATATACAAACTGGACAAGGGAGTCATCGTTTCGGGTACTTCCATCAGCATCGGGAATCCTGACCAGTCGCGGGAAGAGCTTGGTCGGCACCTTGACCCGTGCAAAGAATTCTTTGCCGGTATGGTCCCGGACCATGATGGCGAGGTTGAGGGAAAGGTTCGAGATAAACGGGAACGGGTGCGAGCTGTCAAATGCAAGCGGGGTTAAGACCGGAAAGATCTCTTCAACAAAGAACCGGTCCATGGCCGATTTCTGCCGGTCGGTCAGGGCATGGTATTTCCGGAGGAGGATCCCCTGTTCGGCAAGCCGGGGCAGGAGTTCCTTGTGCCAGCAGTCGTCCTGTGCCTGCAGGTCAGGGAGGAGCATCGTGTGGATTGCATCCAGCTGCTGGCCGGCAGTCATCCCGTCCGGTGGTGCCTTGAGCACGCCTTTCCTGAGCTGCCGCTGCAGCCCCGAAACGCGGATCATGAAGAATTCGTCCAGGTTGTTGGCAAAGATGGAAAGGAACTTCACCCGTTCAAGCAGGGGGTGGCTTTCGTCCAGGGCCTCGTCCAGTACATGCCGGTTGAACAGTATCCAGCTCAGTTCGCGGTTGATATAGAGAGACGGATCATCATACCGCATTTCCTGCGCGTCCATATATTCCCCCGGAGTAATCCGCCGGAAAGGTGCTCCCCGGCGTGTCCATCAGTAGTGATGGATCTGCTATAAAATATACTCTTCTCTGACGGCAGGATCCCTGCACTGCCCCGGTCCGTTCAAAAAACCATAGAAAATCCGGTTCATCCTTCAGCCATTGAAGTTGTGATACCGGTAACAGTTGTCAATAAACTCCTGTTTGTTCCGTTCCGTAGGTTTCGTTGCGGGACGGAGGTACCCGATGGAGGGGGTCTGTTTCGCAGGACAGAACGGGCAGAGGGCAGCATCCACATCACTGGCTTTTTCCCGCACAGGACAATAATAGACTCCGCCCGTGTACTCCACCTCATCCCCGCCCGGAAAGGGCGTTCCCACGGCATGACCTGGTTCTTCGAGCACCAGCATGGAATACCCGGCAAGGAGATACTTGAGGAACCGGATTACCGGTAAATCCCCGCCTTCCTCATCACCGCATTGCCGTGCAACCATCTCCCAGTAGTTCTTCTGCGCCGGCAAGACCGGTTGTTTCAAAGTTTTATACACGCCCTGCTGGTTGTCAAGCCGGATCCGCTGGCATGTCCCGAGCAGGTACTCGGTGATTTTTGCGGTCAGCCGTTCGCGATAGGCAGGATCGAGGTCCCGGACTTTTGTCTCAAAATTTCTCTTCATCTGCTGGATGTCTGAAGGGGAATAGAGAAGGACAAGGCCGGCTATCCGCTCTCCCAGTTCCCCTCGTGTTGTTGCCCGCATCAGTTCCCTGCACTGGCGATCAACACGGGCATCAGGTATAATCTCTGGTGCAGGCTTTTTTCCGAATAATCCCATACACAGATTTTCTGACTGCAGGAACATGTGAACGGTGACGATATATTCTCTCCGGTTGCAATTGAATGCTGCCCGGGCGATAGAACATGTACATCCCGTTATGCTGAGTGGTGCAGCGAGATTTTTTATATGCACCATTCCAATGATTATTCATGGTGTATACCATGAGTGAGTGTTTTATTCGCCGATAATCTGCGCTTTTTCGACACAACATTACGGGACGGGGAACAGACTCCCGGCGTCTCGCTGAATCCCGAACAGAAATTTGAGATTGCATCCAGGCTCTCGGACATTGGCATCGATGTCATTGAAGCGGGATCTGCTGCTGCCTCGGATGGTGAGCGTGAAGCAATCCGCCGGATTGCGGAAGCCGGGCTGAAAGCAGAAATCTGTACGTATGTCCGTGCCCTCAGGGAAGATATCGATTACGCTGCGGACCTGGGCGCGGATTCGGTCCACCTCGTCATTCCGGTCAGCGACCTGCACATAACAAAGAAGCTGCGGAAGAACCGCGACCAGGTTGCGGCAATGGCATACGATGCAGTGGAGTACGCAAAAGGCCGCGGGCTCATTGTCGAACTTTCAGGAGAAGATGCATCGCGGGCTGACCAGAAATTCCTGCATGAGATTTTCTCCGGGGGAGTAGAGCGGGGGGCAGACCGGCTTTGCTTCTGCGACACGGTCGGTCTCCTGACACCAGAGAAGACCGCGGAATATATCCCGCCGCTTTCCGCGATCGCCCCGCTCTCGATCCATTGCCATGACGACCTTGGCTTTGCCCTGGCCAACACGATGGCAGCCTTAAAAGCCGGGGCCGGCTGTGCCCACGTGACCATCAATGGCCTTGGAGAGCGGGCAGGTAACACGCCCTTTGAAGAGGTTGTGATGGCACTCGAAGTACTGTACGGTTACCGGACACGGATCGTCGAGGAGAAGATCTACCCGCTCGCAAGCCTCGTATCCCGGCATACCGGTGTTGCGCTTGCCGTGAACAAGGCGATCGTGGGCGAAATGGCGTTCACGCACGAGAGCGGAATCCATGCCCATGGCGTCATGCGCGAACCCTCCACGTACGAATCGGTGAAACCCGAGATGGTGGGCCGCAAAAGGCGGATCGTTCTAGGCAAACATTCGGGTACCGCATCGGTCGAGGCTGCCCTGCATGAAATGAATTACAATGCCGACGAGAAGCAGGTAAAGGAGATCGTAAAACGGGTCAAGCAGCTTGGCGACGAAGGCAAGCGTGTCACGGATGCAGACCTGATGGCCGTAGCCGATGCCGTGCTCTCGATCGAGTGCAAGCCGGTCATCAAGATGCGGCAGTTCACCGCAACCTCCGGCAGCCACATGATCCCGACTGCTTCCGTAACGCTTGTTGTCAACGGGCAGGAGATGACCGGCGCGGCCACCGGTGACGGCCCGGTCGACGCAGCCATGGAAGTCCTCAGAAAATGCGTGAGTGATGTTGCCGATATCCGGCTTGAGGAGTATCATGTGGACGCGATCAGCGGCGGGACGGACGCTCTCGTCGAAGTAACAGTAAGATTAAGTAAGGACGGGAAGATAATTACATCACGCGGCGCCCGCACCGACATCATCATGGCATCCGTCGAGGCGATGATCGCCGGCATGAACAGACTATTGAGGGACAGAACATGAAGACCGGGGCAAAAATCCTCGTTGAATCGCTGCAGCGCGAAGGGACCGAGATCATTTTCGGGTACCCGGGCGGTGTAGTGCTGCCGATCTATGATGAACTCTACGACTCGTCACTTCGGCACATTCTCGTACGGCACGAACAGGCTGCCGCGCATGCCGCAGACGGCTATGCACGCGCAAGCGGTCGTGTAGGCGTATGCCTCGCAACGAGCGGCCCCGGTGCATGCAACCTTGTCACCGGCATAGCCACGGCGTACATGGACTCGGTCCCGATTGTCGCCCTTACCGGGCAGGTTCCGACAACCCTGCTGGGCAACGACGCGTTCCAGGAGTCTGACATCACTGGCATCACGATGCCGGTCACGAAACACAACTACCTTGTGAAGCGCACCGAGGACTTAAGCCGGGTTGTCAAGGAAGCGTTCTATATTGCGGGGACCGGCCGACCGGGCCCGGTGCTTGTCGATATCCCGAAGGATGTCAGCACCACCTCAGTAAAAGACATTCCCGTCCCTGATAAAGTCCAGCTCCGCGGCTACAATCCGACCTACTCCGGCCATAAGCGACAGATAGAGAAGGCACTCCAGCTGATCATGGCTGCCGAGCGGCCGGTCATCTACGCAGGAGGCGGGGTCATCCTCTCAAATGCATCAGCCGAACTCATTCGCATAGCAACGGAACTCGGGATTCCGGTGACGACAACGCTTATGGGCCTTGGCTGCATTCCCTGCGATCACCCGCTTAACCTCGGTATGCTCGGCATGCACGGTACAGAGTACGCGAACTTCGCGATCACCGAATGCGACCTTCTCTTCGCCATTGGGGTCCGGTTCGACGACCGGGTAACCGGCAAGACCGAGACCTTCGCCCCGCATGCAAAGATCATCCATATCGATATCGACCCGGCGGAGATCGGCAAGAACAAGCGTGTCGATGTGCCCATAGTCGGTGACACAAAGACGGTCCTTACGGACATGCTCGCCTGCATGAAGAAGAAGGGCATCCATGACGCCTGGATCAAGAAGATCAAACACTGGAAGCAGCACCACCCGCTCAAGTGCCCGGACGACGGGTGCCTCCACCCGCAGTATATCATCCGGCAGATGAGCGAGCTCCTAAAAGGCGACGCGGTGATCGTTTCAGAGGTCGGACAAAACCAGATGTGGACTGCCCAGCACTTCTGCTTCCGGCACCCCCGCACCTGGATCACGAGCGGCGGTCTTGGCACGATGGGGTACGGTCTCCCGGCTGCGATGGGAGCGCATTTTGCCCGGCCGGATCTCCCGGTCTTTGACATTGCCGGCGATGGCAGCATCCAGATGAACATCCAGGAGTTTGGCACCATCGCCCACTACAACATCCCGGTCAAGGTCGCGATCCTCAACAACCGGTATCTCGGCATGGTCCGGCAGTGGCAGGAGCTCTTCTATGACCGGCGGTATTCCTACACTGAGCTGCCATCCGTTGAATTTGTGAAGATCGCCAATGCATACGGCATTGAAGGAATCAGGATTGAGTCTCCCGACGAGGTCATGCCCGCACTGAAGGCTGCCGTTGAATGCAACGGCCCGTTCGTCCTGGACTTCCGGGTCGAGCGGGAGGAGAACGTCTTCCCGATGGTCCCGGCCGGTGCTGCGATCAATGAGATGATCGGGGGGCACCCGCGATGAAACCGCACACGCTCTCCGTCCTGGTCGAGAACAAGGCCGGTGTTTTGTCAAGAGTCACCGGGCTCTTCTCCCGGCGCGGATTCAACATCGAGAGCCTCGCTGTCGGCCCCTGCGAAGAGCCGGGCATGAGCCGGATTACCATTGTCGTTATTGGTGACGATGCCCAGGTCGAACAGGTAATGAAACAGCTCAACAAGCTCATCGACATCATCAAGGTCTCAGACCTTACCGGCAACGAACGGGTGGAGCGTGAACTGGCGCTCATCAAGGTGACCGCCGAAGTCGGAAGCTCCCGCGCAGAGATCATGCAGATCGCCGAGATCTTCCGGGCGCAGATCGTTGATGTCAGCCCGAAGTCACTCATCCTCCAGGTTATCGGTACCCCGCAAAAGATCGATGCCATGGAAAAACTACTCCGCCAGTATGGTGTGAAAGAATTCGTCCGGACCGGAACCGTCGGAATCCTCCGCGGGACCAAGAATGTCGCGGGCGGAAAATAATTCTTTTTTTCTATCTGCCTGATAGTTCATGCAGGCTATGTCCACACCCATACTTTGATATTATCTTTCTGCCCATTCGGTTTCAGGAGTGTGCAGATATGAAGCGGAACATTATCAGCATCGATGAGAAGAAATGCACCGGCTGCGGCCAGTGCATCCCCGACTGCCCAGAGGGAGCGCTCCAGCTCATCGATGGCAAGGCCCGGCTCGTGAGCGATCTCTTCTGCGACGGTCTTGGGGCCTGCATTGGTACCTGCCCGGAAGGTGCGATCAGCGTGATCGAACGCGAAGCCGAACTGTATAACGAGAAAGTGGTGATGGGGACCATCGCAAAACAGGGAAAACCGGTCATTAAGGCGCATCTTGAACACCTTGCCAGCCATGGGCAGGTTGGATACTATAATGATGCAATCGAGTTCCTGATCGAGAATGGTATCCCGATTCCCGATCATGAGCCCCCGGTGGCAAAGAAGCCGGCACCATTCGGTACAAGGTCAACCAGGAAAAATCCTCCTGCAGTCTGCCACGCGGGCCCCCATGAACCCAATCCATTTACCGGTTGTCCGGGTGCAGCGGACCGGGACATCCCGAGAGAAGTCCCGTATCCGGGACCAAAGCAGCCGGTTCCCGGCTCATCTTCTTCAGAGCTCCGGCAATGGCCGGTCCAGCTGGCGCTGCTGAACCCGGCTGCAGCGTACTTTAAGGATGCAGATCTTCTCGTTTCTGCTGACTGTGCCCCGTTTGCCTATGCCGGATTCCATGAGGACATTCTGAAAGGAAAGATCGTGATCATCTTCTGCCCGAAACTCGATGCGGATATTGAAGGCTACATCAGCAAACTTGCTGCCATCTTTTCCATGCATACGATCAAATCGGTCACGGTCATCCGCATGGAGGTACCGTGTTGCGGTGGAGTACGCTATGTGGTTGAGAAAGCCATGGAAAAAGCCGGCAAAAAGATCCCGCTTGAGGAAAAGACCGTCATGATAGACGGAAAACTCCGGTAACTTTTTTACCCGTTTTTAAAAAGAAAAGAGCCGTATGATATATCCGGATTATATCTGCCGGAAGACCCCCTTTGGCACCGCGATCTCGAACCGGGCACCCTGGCCGGGTGTGCCGGATTCCCAGATGGTGATGCCGGTCACGCCAAGTGTTTCCCGGATCAGGAAGAGACCGTAACCGGCGTGCTTCCGGCTGCCCCATTCCTTGGGGAAGAGATAGCCTTTCTTTTCCTGCGAGATCCCGACACCATCGTCTTCGAATAGGATCACCATCTTGTCATCCGCTTTCTTGCGGTAGATCCGGATCTGTGTAAGCTTGGGGCCGCCATATTTCAGCGAGTTGCTGATCAGGTAATAGAAGACCTTCTCAAGAAGTGGGTCAGCATAGATCTCCATGTCATGGACTTCCATATCGAAGCTGACATTGCCGAGGTCGACGCCGACTTTTGCCCGCATGATGGCATCGGCAACATTCTGCCATGACGGCGGAACAGCGCCGATGTCCTGGTATTCCTTGGTGAACTTGATCTGTCGGCGGATCCGGTCGATCGCCTCGTCAACGGCCCGGACAACGGGCGTCTTCTCGGCCTGCTCAAGGTTCCGGTGGAGTTGTGTCAACTCGTTGAGGATATCGTACCGGGTGATATTGTTGAGGAACATGAGCTTGCTGTTTGCCCGCTCCAGCGCATCCTGGAGCCGGCCCGTCTCTTTTGATACCTGCGTTACTTCATTCCAGCGACGGACGGCAAAGAAGACAAAGCCCACCGTGAGGAAGATTGCAGCAATGAAAAATGCACTTGTCTGCTGTGCACCGGACGATTCGAGAGCCCGGATCAGAACCTCCGGCAGGTTCATGAAATACGCAGCGATATACACGACCACGGCAAAGATGGCGATGATAAAAATGTCAACAAGCATCTTGAAGTGGGGCAGTCGTGCTATCTCTTTTGCCTCAGCACTCATACCGATATATCCACTGCCTGAAGTTATCAATTTTATCAATAGTCTCTTATTTTATTTCGCATCCGGGCACGAATTACTCCGTTACATCTCCTCCGCCCCGGGAGCGCGGAGCGTGCCGGAATGGATAACCGGCAGGTTCTATGAATCTCCGTAGTCGTGAAGTATTGCCCGTCATCCATGTACGCAATATATTCCTACTGGCATGGATAGAAGGGCAGGGCAACTGGACAACAACAGTTGCACGAATGGAGGAACAACAACCATGAAGATACTTACATGACAGGGAAACAACAATCAGATGCAGGCACCGCCATCCGGGGGAAAGGGCACTCCCGGGCAACAGAGGAGCGAAGCAGGATACAGCGCTGATAATGGAAGAGAGCGATCTTCAGACAGTGCAGGTGGCAACATGACCGCCCCCATGAGACCGGGCGGTATGAATGAAAAGGGAAATATGACACCCCCGGACTTCGGGAACAAGACCTCCCGGAAGTACGGCAACATGATGCCGTCGATGTTTGGGAATGAGACCGCGGGCAACCAGTCATCCCATGAGATGCGGGGCGGACATGGGTTTGCAGGAAACAGTATGGCCCCGACACCTCCGGACAACAGCAGTCGCTCGAAAGCCAGATCAACAGCATCATCAGTCAGGTACAGGCACAATTGTCTGGAAAGAAATAATCCGGATAAACAAAATTTTCTTTTTTATCCGGAAATCAGGAATCCCGCCAGTCCTGGCGGTCCAGCCAGACCATGTATCCAAGGGCGGTTGCAAGACAGAGGGCAACGAAAAGTGTTGGCATGTACCATTCCCGGGAGAGATACTTCAGCATGGCAGAAAGGACGAGCCCAAGACAGATGGCAACAAGCATCATGCTGGTCACTACCTTTGGATTCGTAAAAGTCTGATAAATCAGCTGGAGATCCATGATGTTCAGATTGAGTTGTAGGGTGGGATAAAAGAAAAAAGATTTGGGGGAGAGGTACAAAATGCAAATCTTCCTGACACAGCCCGTTGAACCAGGACTATCAGCCCAATTCATATACTCTTCCGGTTCCACGTGGAATACGAAGAGATGTCCCGCGTTCTTTCCCTGCTGATCCTTGCTCTTGCATGGATCATTGTCTGCGTTGCAGCATCCGGTTGCATCGCTCCCGCTGCACCTGCAACCATGACGGGGACCGGGAAGGAGGGCGGGGCTGTCACTATCGTGTCCCATCCTTCCGGCGCAGAGGTATCCCTTGACACCATAGTCCGGGGCCACACGCCGATAACACTGGAAGCCATTTCAGCCGGCAATCATACGGTCCGGCTTGCGTTGACCGGCTACGAATCCTGGTCAGGTTCTTTTTTTGTTGGTGGTACCAAGAACGAGATGATAACAGCAGATCTCATTGCACAGAATATCTGCGAGCCGGTTACAACCGCTGTGTCCGCAACGTTTCCTCGTGCAGCACCAGAGATCCATGTCGAAGGGTACTGGGAGTACCCGCAGGGAAGAGTAACAACGGAGAACCCGGTTCCGCTGGTTGTCCACACGGAGGCTTTCAATACTGGCTCGGCAGGTGCACGGGCAGTAAGTGTATCCGCCAATTTTTACTACCGTGGCCATATGGCCTGCTGGAACACTCTGTCCCTCGGGACTCTTGCGGTCGGGGGTCACGTGAGCCGAGACAGCCTTGTTACCTGCACACTGCCCCTGCCGATCTCTGAAGATAGTCTTGAACTGAAGTTCGAGAATATTGTAATACAAGAATAACCGGCTGCACGCAGGCGCAATAGTTGATAGGGATAGAATGAGATACGTCATACCAGGAGAGCCAGTTCGTGAAGAACATCGTCCTGATCGGCATGCCGGGAGCCGGAAAGAGCACTATCGGTGTTGTCCTTGCCAAGGCGCTGAAAAAGAAGTTTGTTGATACGGACCTCCTCATTCAGGAAGAGACAGGACGAGCCCTGCAGGAGATCCTTGATACAGACGGCACAGCAACATTCCGGAAGATTGAGGAAGATGTCATCATCTCGCACAGGTTCCATAACACGGTGATTGCAACCGGGGGGAGTGTTGTCCTGAGCCCGAAAGCAATGGAGCACCTTAAAACGGATGGGATAATCGTGTACCTGAAGGTCTCACTTCCGGAGATCGAGAAAAGACTGGTCAACATCAGAACACGGGGCATCGTGCTGGAGACAGGCCAGACACTTCAGGCTGTTTACGACCAGCGGGTGCCGCTGTACGAGCAGTATGCCGACATCACGGTCGACTGCTCCGGCCATGACTTCGAACGGGTTGTCGCGAAGATCCTGGAACGGATGTGACAGACAAAGAACCGTGAGTTACTGGAAAAACAAAGGGAGATATCTTCCGATGAAACAATCATTTTTTCCGTAACAGGATAATCCCGCTGACTGCCAGTACCGCAACAAGGACACCGAGCAGCGTCTTTTTTGCCGGGGTCGTGGGGACCGTGGTTGAAACCGGCTGCTTGGAATCCAGCCAGTCCATTACGTATGTCAGCTGGACGTCCTCGCCTGCTATGGCCCGGGCAAGAGTCGCTTCGTTCAGCGGGACACGGACCGTAGGTGAAACTCCTCCTTTGAGAACTGCGTTACTATCAACCTGGATCGTCCCGTGCTCGTCCAGCGAGGCGCCATCCGGGAAGAGGATATACATCCCGAGCGGGAGCGCAGCCTGGAAATTGTTCATGCCGAACGCCCCGTTGGACCCGTAGAAGGAGACAATCGCCCCGGTACCTGAGCGGACAAACACGTTCGGGACACCTTCACCCGAACTTATCGTATCGGGAGATACCATGACCGCGACCGGGCCTTCGTACCGGACTGCCTGCGGCTGCGACCAGGCCTCGGTCAGAACCGGGAACTGTTTTGTGCCGGGATCGTACTTCGTGCCGTACTCGTAGAAGACCGGCCGGTCAACGAACCAGCCGGCCATGCAGGCCGCAAGGTTGTCGTCCCCGCCGCCATTGAACCGGAGGTCGAGGACAATGCCGGGGGACTTGTTCGCGATGGCCGAGAGCATCGCGGCCTTAAACGGCTGGTACACTTCATAACGTTCTTCGTACACGGCAATGTAAGTGTACCCGTTCCGGAGAGTCTTCACCGTCACGATATCGTTGCTGACCTGCGGGCGGATGCCGTGGAGCTGGTCATCGGTGCCAATGTCATTGACTGCCTTTCCGAGATAGAACGTGCCCTGTGTGAGCGTATCGTACCGGTCATCATATGCGGTCAGGTTCAGGACCCGGGGGTGGGGGATGGAACCGTACGTGATTTTCACCAGAGCAGGTGTGCCGATCGGGGCACGGATGAGGAGCCGGGTCTTCTGGACCCGGATGCCCTCTTCGGTCGAGGGCTTCTTGTACGCCCAGATGAACGAGGTCGCATTAATGGCGTCGTGGATCTCAACGCCGTTCCAGCCGGTCACTTCGTCACCGGACCGGATACCGGCCTGTTCGGCGGCACTCCCGTTTGCCACGTATGCCACGACAACATCGCCGGAGTCCAGCTGCACGAGCGATATCCCGTACCCGCCCCCGATATCCGCATACTTTGCGCCAAAGTCGCCTTCGTTCGGGAGGACATTCACGTGCCCGTCCGGGATCGCGTACAGGTATCCCCGGATCGCCCGGTAATACGCGGCTTTGTCCTGTGCCTTTTCAGCTGCCTTCACCGCAGGCTCCCGGGTAGTATAGAGCTCGTCCCAGTCAATGTTCTTCCACTGCGAGAAAGCATAGCGCTCCTTCATCAGGGAATGGAGTGAAGAGAATGCGTGGCTCCAGGTGTTGTTGGTGAAGTCCGCAGGAGGCGTCATGTTCGCTGCAATGGGTGCAAAGGGGGCGTTTGCATCCTCCGTGTATGCCGTCTCATTGCCCTGCTCGAAGATGGCGCAGGTGTCCTTCCAGACCGTGAGGCTGCCCGGGTCTGCGGCCAGGGCGGGAGCTGCTACAAGGATGAGTGAGAGAAGGGTAACAACGACACGAAACCGGTGTACCACATTCGTTCTACACTCGCCGGGGGAAGGGGAAGCAGGACTCATGCTGCTTCTCTATTATCGTGCATTCGGTTAAGGTATTTTCCCCTACGACCGGATGCCGGGCATACAAAAAAGGGAAAGACTGGTCACCATGACTTCCATCCCCGGGATTTGTACTTCCGCAGGAGTTCGCCAAATTTTCGGAAAAACTGTTTCTCTTCAAGCCGGAATCCCTTGTTGAGCTGCCGGCGGGCACGAGATGTATCATGGCGGTACCAGAACCGGGTTGTCTTCACGGTATCTGACATACCTGATTGTTTTTTCTGGCTCTTTTCCATTCTTTGTGGTCGCGGGCTGCGTACCAATCGTCGGAACTTCCCTCGTTCAACCATATGGCCGGTGCGCGATCCGCTGCCACGAGTGCCCCGGGGCCATGAACGCTGCGAAAAACGTGCCTTTTGGCCAATGCACTTATTATCCCGGACTTATGACCGATGAATATGGATAACGGAATCCTCGTTACCGAATCGTTCAGCTATGCAAAGGAGACTCTTGCCGGGAAATGGACCCGCTGGCTCACCTTCATCATCTGCGGCCTCCCTATGGCGCTCCTCCCGTTCGTCTTCGATCCGGAGAAGATCGCAGTGGCTACCAAGTTCAGCTGGGACCTCATCCCGATCAGGGAGATCGCAGCCCTGATGATCGCTGCCTTCCTTCTCTCGTTCATCACCTCGGGTTACCTGGCCCGGATCTACCGGGGCGCAGCAACCCCGCCGGAGTTCGACAACTGGGGCCCGCTTTATATTGACGGGATTAAGATCGCCGTGACAGGGATCCTCTGGTTCATTCCGGTAATCCTTGCCTTTGCGCTGATGGTTGTATTCGCTATCCTTGGCTTATCGCATGACAGCCCCCTGCCCGGGCCTCTTGGCATCGGCCTTGTCATCATCTTTGTCATTCTCGCGATCGCCCTTGCCATCATCGCACTGCTTTACAGCATGATGGGCATCATCCGCTGTGCCCGCACGGGGAGCATCCGCGAGGGTATCCGCTTCACAGCCATTACGGAGACCCTGAAGTCCATCGGCTGGGTGAACTACATCATCGCTCTCGTTATCCTCTTCGTCATCGGGATCGTATTCTTTTTCGCCCTGAGTGCCATCTCCCTCATCCCGTACGTGGGAGATATCATCCAGCTCGTCTTCATCCCATTCTATACAGTATTCTCGGCCCGGTACATGACCCGGGTGTACGAGCACAGCGAATCGCAGGCAGCGGCGCCGGTTGTGACGGGTTAGATTTTTTTCTTTTTTAATAGAGTCCGGGCACCGGACTGTCATTTTTTACATGCTCTGCTGAAGCTCGTTCTGAAAAAAGGGCTGATTGTGCGCAAATCTTAAAACAAATCTCTGAAACCGGAACTTCCGAAACAAGATAGAATTCTTCCTGTTATGATCGCCCCCCTTGCGCCAGCCCGCCCCGGGGCGCCCTTCGGGGCGGCGGCCGTTCATCACAAATGGGGGTATGGGGGCATCAGCCCCCATCGATACTTCAAAGGATTTCAACACAGCGAAATTTTTTAATGCTATCCCGGAACAAAACAAAAACCAGAATAAAAAAAGAGAGAAATTACTTAATCTTTGCCGCGGCCTTGCCGGCAACAGTCTTCAGCACCTCATAATCGCTGGCAGTGCCGTTTGCGTACAACTCCTCATATACATCATACTTCACGAATGCGATAATGTAAACGTCAAAAGGTTCGCCGGGTTGGGTCACTTTCAGCGCACTGCTCGCATCACCGATGCCGGGCGACGGCAGGTCTACAATCGTGACATTCCTGTCTTCGATTGTCCAGTTCTTGAAGCTCGACACGGTGTCGAGGACAATGAGCGTGATATTTTCCGCTGGGTACACGGAAATCAGCTGGTCGAGCCCGCGGGCATCCGGGCCCCGGACCTCAAAGGAGACTCCATATCCTTTCTTCCAGCCCTTTCCCAGCGCCCATTCCCGCATGTCTGATGCGTTCCGCTGGAATTCCTCCACCAGCATGAAGTTCGCCGGGAGATCGGATAGCTGCAACGCCATCTTCGCGGGTTCGAGGGTCGAGAGTTTCTGCCCGGGTGCGGGCTGTGCGGGAGCTGTATTCGTGCAGCCCGCAATACCGGCACAGAGGATAAGTGCAATGGACATGAGTACGATCATGAAGTAAAAAGACAGTTTTCTCATGGTAATGCATGCCCCGGCAAAACGGTTAAGGGTTACCCGCAAAAGGGAGCCGGGCTGCGACAGGGCGACTTCCCGTTGTTAAAAAATAAGAGAGAATATGTCGCTTCAGCTGACCAGCACACCGACAAGCGCACCGGCAATCGCCGCAGCGGCAGCAATGGCGCAGGTCTCAAGGATGGTCCGGAACATGGGCATCTCGCCAGAGCATTGCCAGATCGAGTTTTTCATCCTGCAGAAAGGGGAAGGACCCGGGGACGTGTTCATGTGAAATACCCCCGGCAACACTGTGTAAAAATTATGGTGACAAGTGTAATCTGGAATAATATTTAAGCATGGGTAAAAGGTGAGCGAGACAGCCGTTTTTTCAAGAGTCAAATCTGGCTTGGCCACCACCGTCGGGGTTCCGCTGCGCGCAGGATCCTGCAATGCAACAGGGATCTTGCTGGCAGCAACCATTATTCCTTATGGGCGCTGAACTCTCCGGCAGTCCATGACAGAAGAAACCTCTTCATTCGGGACCATGCACCTCACGAAGAGCCGGCTCGAATCGCTCTCCGATGGGATCTTCGCGTTCGCGATGACCCTGCTTGTTATCAGTATCAACCTGCCGGATAAGTCCCGGATCGTGCAGTCGCAGGCATATGCAACGCACCTCATCCTCTCGCTGTACTCGGATTTCTTCCACTATGTCCTCGCTTTCCTCATCCTCGGAGCATTCTGGCTGAGCCACCACATTATGATCCACCCGGTAAAAACTCTTGACCGTATCTTTATCTGGCTCAACCTCGGGACCCTGCTCTTTGTCTCCCTCCTTCCTTTCTCCACTTCATTTGCGGGAGATTTCCCGGATACTTCTCTTGGCGCGATAGTCTTCGAGGCCAATCTCCTTGCTATTGGCCTTGGAATGTTCTGCCAGTGGAAGTACGCAACCAGCAGCCACCGGCTTGTAGGGGCTGAGCTTCCGGATGAATTCATCCGGCACGTAGCCTTGGGCACGCTCGTTGTCCCCGGGATCTCGTTCCTCGGCATTCTTATTGCCCTGACGGGAAACCTCTACAGCCAGGCTGTATACCTGATGCTCCCTTTTGTGGGATTCCTGCTCCACCATTATCACCGCAATGACCGGGTTTCTTCAGCCTGATCCGGCCCCGGCGTTTTCTTTTCGCATCGTTTCATTAAACGGAATTTTTCCGCTGATGCTCGTGCACGGTCAGGCACGACGGGCCTGCATCAGAGAGCCAGCATCACACAGAGCATAACACCGATAGTGAGGGTGAGCGCAACCGCCACCGGGGCAACACGGCGGACAACCTCGCCCTCGATACCTATCTTGTCGATGACAGCAGCCGCGTTGATGATCTTTGCCACAGCAACACCGGAAGCAACTCCCCCGGCCGTTGCATGCGCCGCGTATACGGGCATGAAGTCAAGCGAGAGGACATTTGTCGATTTGTCGATAATGCCGTAGAACATCACGTTCGAAGAGGCCTCGCTGCCGGAGATGAACGATCCAAAGAGTCCCAGCAGTGGGGAGATGAGCGGGAACCCAACACCAAACGTCAGGGCGAGCGTGAGTCCGATGACCGCGTTCATGTTCAAGGCGTCTGCACCGGGCAGGAACGAGAGGGTTCCGCCAACGACCGACCGGCCGGACCAGTCCATAACATACGCAATGGCAAAGAAGACCATGGCAGCGAGTGTCGGGCTCCAGGCCCTTTTCACCCAGAGCGAGAGGATGTCCTTTGCCTCAGTACGGTTCCGGACAAGGAACGGGGCGGAGATGAGCGTACTTACAACCACCCAGAAGTAGGCCTGGTTGAGGAGCTTTAAGTCAATGACCTTGTCGGCAATGACCGGAACCTTCTGCACGGGACCCAGTATAGCATAGAGCCCTGACTGGATGAGCGGGATGCTAATGATGACGGCAAACGAAACAAGGAGGATCCAGGGGAAAGCCGCCTTCCAGAGCGGCATACTGCCCTCCGGAAGGGGGATGGCCGGGGCAGCGTCTATCGGTTTTCCCCGCAGGGCCCGGAGGAGGAAGAGGACGATGATAGTCACGAGTCCTGAGAAGACGCCCACGAGGCCGATGGCGGAGGCAGGAAGGATAGCTACAAAGAGGATAGCGGAGAAACCGAGCGTCAGGCCGGCAAGGAGTGCCGTGAAAAGCCCCTTCTTCACACCTTCAAATCCATCGGCAATCCAGAGCATGCCAAGCGCGATACCGGTAGAGATGACGGGAAGGAACAGTGCCACCTGGCAGCCAAGCGCTTTTGCGTCAAAACCAAAGGCAGCGGCGGGGATCGTGATGGGGACTGCAAGGAGCGAGAAGGAGGTGAGCGGGTCATACCCGAGGCAGGGCAGGGCAACAGCCGCAAGGGGGGAGAAGCCGAGCGCCATCATGATGGGCGGGAGCATCGTGACCGGCGTGGCACCAATCGAGACCAGGAACGACCCGAATCCCACGTTCAGGATCATGATCTGCTCGTAGCGCTCGGCCGCGATTGATTTGACGTATGCGGTAATCCGGCTGATCGCCCCGGTCAAATCCATCATCGTTACCTGGAGAATGGTGAAAAGGACCATGAGTGATATACCAAACGACGAGAGAATACCGGCCCAGGATGCTGCAAGCGCAACGGAGAGTGAGGTCTGGAAGAAGATCACGGCAATGACGACCGTCAGGAGCCAGCCCAGGATCGCCATCAGCGTACCCGATTGTTTCAGGAAGACGAGCCCGATGAAGATCAGGATAATGGGAAGGATGGCAAGAAGGAACAGGAAAGCAAGATCCACAATGAACTACCCGGTGAGTCTGTCCTGAGCTGTTGGACAGGATCAAGGAAAACCATATCGTTTTGGTGCGGCACAACCGGAATCCGTTCAACGGAACATCATCGCCGCGTTTGGAAGGTATGATGTTCGATAACCCTGATTTGGATACCGTGCGCCCCCTTTCTTTGATACGACAAACATCCTGAGGTGCACCACCCCGGAGATAAACCGATAATTATTATTACGCCAGCGACCACCAATTCTTTGTCATGCTATATCATAGCATAGAAGGGAAGGGAGTTCCATGAAATATTCTGTTCTCATTATTGCGGCCCTGCTAATCGCGGCCGCATGCATTGCCGGTTGTACACAGCAGCAGGCATCAACACAGTCCTCGCCCGCTGCATCGCAGGACACGATTAAGATCGGCGTCATCGCATCTCTGACCGGGCCTGCAAGCAATGTCGGCACCAACATGTGGCAGTCGGCGCAGGTTGCTGCTGAAAAAATCAATGCTGCGGGCGGGGTTACAGTAAAAGACGGCGCAAAAAAACAGGTAAAGCTGATTGTGGGAGACGATGAATCAACCCAGGCCGGCGGCCAGAAGGCTGCAACCAAACTCATTACCGATGACAAAGTCGACATTCTTGTCGGGGGATACTCGAGCGCCGTGACCTCGGCGTACGAACAGACCATTGCCGAGTACAAGGTGCCGTATATCGTGACAGGCGCATCAAGCCCGATCATCACGCACCGGACCGACATCGACACGAGCTATGTCTTCCACCACTGCCCGACTACCGACACCTACGGGGAATACACGACAACATTCATCGATGAGGTCGTCCGGGCGGCCGTGAACAAGAAACTCGGCACTGCATCCGACCGGCCGTTCCGGCTTGCGGTCCTGTACCAGGACACCGCGTTTGGCAAAGGTGTCCAGACTGCGGTAAACAATACCATCACAAAGAAGAACCTCAACATCGTGCTCGTCTCCCAGCAGAGTTTCAAGATGGGCGAGAGCGACTTCCGCACCCAGCTGACCGCGATCAAGGCGGCAAAGCCGGACGCAGTCTATATCGCGGCGTTCCCGAACGAGGGCGCCCCGGCCATTGTGCAGGCCCGGCGGGACATCAGCCTGAACACCATCTTCCTTAATGTCGAAAACAATGACAATGCCCAGTTCTACAAGGACGTCGGGCAGTACGGCGAGTATGGCGTGATCGAAAGCCGGTTCTCGCCCTACACCGCACCTGCGGGGGCTGTTGCAACGGCACAGGACGGGTTCAAGCAGGCGTACTACAAGAAGTTCGGGACCTACCCGGACATGATGGGTGCGTCCACGTATGAAGGGGTGTTCATCGCTGCGGAGGCAATCAAATCCGCGGGAAGTACCGACAAGACCGCAGTCCGGCAGGCACTCACGACCCTGAAGATGCCGCAGGTCATTGAAGCAATGAAGGACTCGACCATCTCGTTCTCGTCTGACTTCCGCGAATCCTCGTTCGACCTCTGGATGGAGCAGCTCTATATGGATGCAGCGGCCGGTGAAACGCGGCCGAAGATCGTCTGGCCCGACAACCTGAAGACAACGGAGTTTGTCCTGCCGTCCTGGTACGAAGCGGGAAGCAGCGTATAAAGCATACCATCCCTTTTTATTCCGGGCATCATGATCATCTCCCTATACACAGGCAGGTGCTGATCGGCTCATGGACGAGATCTCCATCATCCTCCAGATCCTTTTCTGGGGACTCTATGCCGGGTGTATCTATATCCTGCTTGCCACGGGGCTGAACCTGATCTTCGGCGTCATGAAGGTCGTCAACTTTGCGCATGGCGAGTTCCTGATGGTGGGCGCATACATCACCTTCACCGTCTTCCTTTTAACCGGCTTCAACCCATATGTCATCCTCCTCCTCTCGATGCTCGCGCTTGTCGGAATTGGCGCCGTGGTCGAACGGCTCTGCTTCCGCCCCATTCTCGGGACCGGCAAACTCAACGAGATCTTCCTCTCCATCGGCCTCATCTACATCTTCCAGAACGGGGCCGCCATGATCTGGGGGGATGCGTGGCAGAGCGTCAAGAGCCCGTATGACGGTATTACGGTACCAGTCGGCCCGTTGTCCGTTCCGCTTGATTATATCATTATCATGGTCGTGACAGCTCTGGTCCTCTGCGGGCTGTACCTCTTTTTGAAAAAGACGACCATTGGCATGCAGATGCGGGCAACGAGCCAGAACCGGAAGGGCGCAATGCTGGTCGGTATCGATGTGGAACGGATCGATGTCATCAGTTTCGGCCTCGGCTGTGCGCTTGCGGCGGCGGCTGGAACACTCTGGGTGGTGAGCGGGCAGGTCTTCAACCCGTACATGGGCGCGATCCCCGCAGTCAAGGCCTTTGCCATCATCATCCTTGGCGGCCTCGGGAGTATCCCCGGGGCCATCATCGGGGGACTCCTGATGGGCCTTGCCGAGAACGGCGCCGCATTCCTGCTGGGGGGGATCTGGAAAGACGCGGTCTCGTTCATCGTCCTGATCGTTGTTCTTGCAATACGGCCGACCGGGCTCTTTGGCGGGAAGGAGGGGTGAAGATGCTGACGAATATTTCGCCGTCGCTCCGGTACGTGACTGCCCTTGCGCTCATCGCCGCATTAACGCTCCCCTTCCTCACCGACAACATGTTTGTCGTGAACCTTGCCGTCCTGATGATGATCGCCATCATCTTCGCTTCGGCCTGGAACCTTCTCGCCTGCTCGGGCCAAGGGTCACTGGGCCACGCAGCGTTCTTTGGCATCGGGGCGTACGCATCCACTCTGGTTGCTGTGACGCTCGGGATCACACCGTTCATTACCATCTTCATGGGGGCAGGAGTGGCTGCAGTCATCGGGATCCTCATCGGCCTTACCTGCGTGCGACTGAAGGAGTGGTTCCTTGCCATGGTCACATTCGGGTTCGCCATCATCGTCCAGACGCTCGTGGTCAGTGTGCTTGCGCCCATGACCGGAGGATGGGACGGGATACCTTCGCCCCGGCTTGTCAGCCCTGCCATTCCGGGCTACCAGCTGATCGAATACTATGCCATCCTCCTCATCACCATCGCGACCATCATCGCCATCTGGTATATTATGCGCTCGAAGGCCGGTCTCGCGTTCCTCGCGATCCGCGAGAACGAGACTGAGGCGCGGGCTGCCGGGATCAACCCGGTCCGGTACCGGCTCATTGCGTTTGCTATCTCCGCGTTCATCGCGGGGATCGCCGGGGCGCTCCAGATCCACCATATCGGGTACATCACGCCAGAGTTATTCGGTGTCGACAACTCGTTCTGGCCAATCACCTATGTCATTCTCGGCGGACTGGGCACCATCGCAGGCCCTGTTATCGGCACAGTCGTGCTGACGGTCATCTGGGAAGGGCTCAAAGAGACTGGCATGACCTTTGCCCGGTATGTCATCATCGGCATCATCCTCATCCTGACGATCATCTTCCTGCCAAAAGGGCTCGTCAGCCTGCCGGAACATCTTAAAGAATGGAAAGCACGGAAGAACGGAAAAACGGAAATACTTCCTTCGACTGGAAAATAACAGGGACTCATTTCCAGTTTTTACGGGTTTAGACCGGTACCAGGTAGCCGGAGCGTTTCCTGTCCCGGATCAAATCCCCAGGTACGCTTTCTGGATCCGGGGGTCGTTGAGAAGCATTTTAGACTTCCCCTCTTCAACGATCCGGCCATTCTCGAGAACATAGCCCCGTTCGCACATGGCAAGGGCATTCCGGACATTCTGCTCTAAGAGGAGGACGGTCATGCCCTCGCGGCCAAGGTGTTCTAACGCACGGAAAACCTGGCCGGTCAGGAGCGGAGAGAGGCCGGTGGAAGGCTCATCAAGGATCAGGAGCCGGGGCTCTGACATGAGCGCCCGGCCGATAGCAAGCATCTGCTGTTCACCGCCGGAGAGCGTCCCTGCCTCCTGGCGCTCCCGTTCCCGGAGGACCGGAAAGAGGCGGAATACGCGGTCAAGGGCTCCTTCCCGATGCGGATTCTGTGTCCCGCCCAGCAGGAGGTTTTCGATAACGGGCATGGACGGGAAGATCTCGCGTTTCTCGGGAACGAGAGCGAGACCCCGGGTAAAGAGCTCATACGGCGGACGGCCAAGCACCTCCTGTCCGTCGAACACAACCGATCCGGTGGCCCGCTTGTTCAGGCCGGCAATGGTCTCGACCGTGGTCGTCTTGCCGGCGCCGTTGGGGCCGATCATGGTCACAAGCTCTCCCTTGTTGACATGGAACGAGAGGTCCCAGACTACCTGGAGATTACCGTGAAAGACATTAAGGTGGGAGACTGAGAGCATGGCAAAGAAAACCTTCTTAAAACGCGTCGATGTCACCGAGATAGGTGTCGATGACCCGCTGGTTGTTCACTACGTCATGCGGGAAGCCGTCAGCAATCTTCTCGCCATGGTCGAGGACAACAATACGGTTCGAGACTCCCATGATGACGCTCATGACATGCTCGATGATCAAAATTGAGGTCCCGCCATCCCGGATCTTCCGGATCAGGTCCACAGCCTCGCTGCTCTCTTTCGGGTTGAGCCCGGTGGTGAGCTCGTCTAAGAGGAGGAGTTTTGGGTGGCTCGCAAGTGCCCGGGCAAGCTGGAGACGCTTGAGCTCGACAACATTGAGGTTTCGCGTCAGGGTGCCGGCTTTCTCCCCCGGGAAATTAACAAAGGAAAGGATCTCTAGGGCCTCAGCCCGGGCATCCCTCATGTCTGGAGACCGGGTGTTCCCGAACAGGACGCCGATCATCACGCACTGCTCTGCGCTCAGGTTCGGGAATGATTCGGCGATCTGGAACGTCTTGGAAATACCTCTGCGGCAGATCCGGTCAGCGCTCATGCCTGTGATATCTTCGTTGAGGAACGTGACTTTCCCCCCTGTTGGGGAGAGCATCCCGGAGATGATATTCAGGAGCGTTGTCTTGCCGGCCCCGTTCGGCCCCACGAGCCCGATGATCTGGCCGGTGCTCATCGTGAGATCGACATTGTTCACTGCAGTAAGGCCGCCGATCTGCTTGGTGACACCGGAAAGAGAGAGCATGGACGATCACGGAGCCGGAAATATGTCATATGTTATCATGGAGCATAATAAAAGATACCCGTGCACCATACCGAACCATTTCGAATTTGTTATATGTTAGCATGCTGCAACCTAACACGGTACAATGTTTGGGTTACCGGATTTGACTGTCATTATCGTTGGCGGGGTTGTGCTCGTCATCATTGCTGCATTGCTGTACTGGGGACTCACCTTTAAGGAGAACGCATCATGAGCGATATTGTGACCGTTGTCCTTGTGGCAATCTATTTCCTCGCCATGGTGGGGATCGGGGTCTGGGCCTCAAAGAAGATCCACAACATGGAAGACTATGTTGTTGCGGGAAGGTCTCTCGGCTTCTGGGTCTTCACCCTTCTCATGATCGGGTCGGTCTGCTCGGGCATGTCACTTCTCGGTGTCTCAGGACTGGGATTCAAGTTCGCCTGGCCCACCATCTGGGAGCAGATCGCGGTTCCGCTCTCCATCGCGTTCTGTATCATCTTCTTCGGTGTCAAGATGTACGCGGTGGCAAAGAAGTCCGGTTACATGACCGTGCAGGACTACCTCGCCCACCGGTTCGAGAGCAATACGGCGCTCCGCGGACTTTCCGCCGTGTCGGGCATTGTCGTCTCCATGATCTACCTGGCCGGCCAGTACACCGCAGTCAGCATCGTGCTGATGTGGCTTTTCAAGATCCCGCATCTCTGGGCACTCCTGATCGGTGCGGCCATTGTCACAATCTACACGGTCATCGGCGGGTTGTACGCGGTGTCATGGACTACGCTCGTCCAGGGCGTCATCCTCATAGCTGGCGTCCTCATCATGGCCCCCTTCGTCATTATGGCGGCCGGGGGGTTCACGCATGTCAATGAAGTGATGGCATCCATCAACCCCTCAAACGTAGATCCCTGGGTTGCCGGAGGCGTTTTCTGCCCTGAGTATGTCGTGTCGTTCTTCCTCCTCCTCACTATTGGCCTTGCCTGCGCCCCACACGTGATCAACAACGTGCTGGCGGTAAAAGACATCTCGTACTTCAAGTGGGCCCCGCTCATCGCGTTTGTCGTGTACGGCATCGTGATGTTCCTCCTGAAGTTTGCCGGGTTTGCCGGGATGTCCATGGTCAAGGAAGGCCTCATTGTCCTGCCGGATGTGAAGAATGCATCAGACTACATCTTCGTTGCCGGAATCGAGTACGCGCTCCCGAGCGTCCTCCTCTGGGGCATTCTCGGTGTCATCATTCTTGCTGCGGTCATGTCCACGACCGATCGCCTGATGCTCACCATCGGCACGTACTTCTCGTGGGACATCTACAAGATGATCTTAAAACCCGATGCACCGGACAAGCAGGTGCTCCTCGTCAGCCAGCTCTCGGTCCTGGGCGCCGCTGTCCTCACACTCCTGATGGCCATCAGCCCGCCGGACATGCTCGTCTGGCTCATCTGGGCCGGCATCGGGATCATGTTTGCCACCTTCGCTGTTCCCCTTCTTGCCGGGCTGTACTGGCGGGGTGCAACCCGCGAGGGCGCCCTTGCGTCAATGGCGCTTGGCCTGATCGCCGCCCTCTTTTTCGGTGGCCTGAGCTACTTCAAAATCAAACTCTTTGCAATGCCTATGCACTTCTCGTTCTACGCCTTTGCCATCTCGCTCATTGCGATGATCGTTGTCAGCATGGTGACAAAGAAGACCTCGGAGAAGGTACTGGACGAGACCATGACCGGCTGGTATATCCGGCGATAATTTTTTTACAGCGGAGCGATCATTGCCGCTTTGCCAGAGGACTACAAAGAAACCTTTTTTCTTCCTGCCGGGAAAGGAGTGTAAAGCGAGATCCGGTGATCCCTGTTGCGTTCCTGCCCTTCCTGCGGTGCACCCGCAAAACCCGTTGACAAGTTCTGCGGCCAGTGCGGTGCACAACTCGGGACAGTTACGGAGATTGACGGGAATGAACAAACCCCCCGTGCACCGGCCTTTTCGAAAAAGGTCCTGATTGTCATCCTTGCAACCGGAATCATCATTGCCATTGCTGTTGGCGCGATTTTCCTGAAGAGCGAGGGAAATGCAACCGGAAATCCGGTCGCGGCCAACAGGACTCCGTCATCGTATGTCATTATTGAGACCGAAGCACCATTACCAGCGATCTCCACAACACCCCTGATTACTGCAACGCCGTCACCAACCGCAATCCCGACAACCGTGACGACCCCAAAGCATAGCACATGCCCGACAGACCGGCGGCTCTGCGGTACAAACTGTACGGACACCCTGACCGACAGCAGCAACTGCGGTTACTGCGGCAATGCATGCCCCCGGGGCCAGGCCTGTGTCAATGGCCACTGTATGCTGGACTGCCCGGCCGGGAAGACTGCGTGTGTCGAAGGGTGTTTCAACCTTGAAACCGACCCCGACCATTGCGGCATCTGCAGCAACAACTGCCCGGCCGGCCTTGTCTGTTCAAAAGGCCAGTGCGCACCGCCACCAACAACCATCAACAGGGCGCTGTAGTCATTCTTCACATGCCGGAGTTTTCACCCCTATGAATATATGGCCGGCAGGCTAACCTATGGTGCAGTGACAACAGCAGTTCTTGGCGGAGGCTTGACCGGGCTTACCCTTGCCCGGCTCCTGCACGAGCGGGGAGAAGAGGTAATTGTCCTTGAAGCGGAGCCGGAGATTGGCGGGCTCTGCCGTTCCGTGACAAGGGACGGTTTCACCTTTGACATCGGCGGGTCCCATATCATCTTCTCCCGCGACGCCGAAGTGCTCGCGTTCATGCGAAGGATGATTGCGGGAAACGAACAACGCAACAACCGGAATACCAAGATCTTCTACAAGGGATCCTTTGTCAAGTACCCCTTCGAGAACGGTCTTTCTGAACTTCCTCCTGAAGACAGGTTCCTCTGCATCAATGGGTTTGTCCAGAACCTTATCGCAGTCGAGAAAGGAGAGGTAAAAGAACCCGGCAACTTCCGGGAGTGGATCTATTTCACATTCGGATCCGGTCTCGCAGAATGCTACATGGTGCCGTATAACGAGAAGATCTGGAAGTACCCCACGGAGAAGATGTCGCTCCACTGGGTGGACGGCCGCATCCCCCGCCCCCCGGTCGAGGACATCATCAAATCTGCAATCGGGATCGAGACCGAGGGTTATACCCACCAGGCGGTCTTCTCCTACCCGCTCGACGGGGGCATCGAAGCACTTGTCAGGGCAATCGCAAAGCCCGTGGAGAAGTTCATCCGCACCGGCTTCCGCGTAACGTCTGTTAAGAAGACGGGCACGGCCTGGCTGGTCAGCAATGGCATCGAAACGATCCCTGCTGACCGGATCATCTGCACGATTCCGGTCCAGCACCTGCTCCCCTGCCTTGACCATGTCCCGGCAGAAGTACAAGCCGCCTGTAAAGCCCTGGTGTACAATTCCATCGCATGCATCACTATCGGCATACAGGGAACATTGCCCCCCATCTCCTGGATGTACATCCCGGACAAGAAACTCGGGATGACCAACCGGCTCTCCTTCCCTTCGAACTTCAGCCGTCATGCTGCGCCGGAAGGATGCAGTTCCATCCTTGCCGAGATCACCTACCAGCCGGGCGACGAAGTCGCAACGCTGCCCGATGCAGCGCTGATCGGAGAGGCGACCCGTATGCTGGAAGAGATGGGATTCTGCACGCGGGATCAGGTTGTGTTCAGCGCTGTTGAACGCCAGCCTTTCGCGTATGTTGTGTACGACCTTGAGTACCAGAAGAACATCGCCATAGTCAAAGACTATTGCACCAGCGCCGGCATACCCCTCGTTGGACGCTTTGCCCAGTTCGAGTACCTGAACATGGACGGCGTCATCCGTTCTGTCTTCGATTTCCTCGGAAAGGACAGGACCGGCTGACTACTATCCGGCATCACCCTTATTATCCGCTGTGCCAAAAACCTAGGCAGGAGTCTGCATCCCGATGATCTCAGTTGTCATCCCGACGTTCAATGAAGAAGAGAATATTGCCCAGTGCCTTGTCTCGCTCACGCACCAGACAATCCCGAGAACCGAGTACGAGATCATCGTTGTTGACGGCGGTTCAAAAGACAACACCTGCGAGATTGCAAGGAAGTACGCAGACAAGGTCTTTACCCAGACCAGCCGCAAGGTCGGGGGCGCCCGGAACGACGGGGTGATGGCAGCCAGGGGGGACATCATTGCAACAACCGATGCCGACTGCATCCTTCCCCCGGGCTGGATCAAGCGGATTGCCGATGACTTTGCGGCGGACCCCAGACTTGTCCAGCTCTACGGTCCGGTCTACCCTATCGAGGAGGGGCTCCGGAACAAATTTTCCCTCTTCCTTGCCAACACCTTCTCGCGGATCGGCTATTACAGCCGGACCTTTTATTATACGCTCGGGTGCAACACGGCGTTCCGGAAAGGCGCATTTATCAAGGCTGGAGGATACCGGTGCATTGACGCAGGCGATGACCTCGAGATCGCGATGCGGTTGAACGATCTCGGCAAGATAACGTTCGACGGCCGGCTCAAGGTTGGCTTTTCGATGCGCCGCTACCAGCAGTTCGGGACACTCCAGTCATTGTATGAATGGGTGTATATCGTAGCCGATGGCGGTGAGACAGACAAGTACTCCTATACCCGGAAAGATTACAAGGGATAACTGCCGGGACTGTAATTTTACCATGACTTCCATTCCTGAAACCATGCCGGAAAATGACCCCATCAAGGCCAAGATCCGGGAATTCAATGTCAGTGAATTCGCCCGCCTCCTGGGGATGGTGATTGAGGAGGCCCGGGACGGTTACGCGCGGGTTACCATGGACTGCACCGGAAAAGCAAACCCTTCCGGAGTAGTCCATGGCGGGGCGATAGCCGCCCTTGCCGACCAGGCATTCGGTATTGCCGAGAACTGTGCAGGCATCCACCGCGTTGCCGTCTCGATCCATATCCAGTACCTTGTCCCGGGGACAGGTTTGCTCGTTGCCATTGCAGAACGTGTTTGTGACAACGGCTCCTGCGACACCTGCCGGGTGCTTGTATATGCCGGCGAGCGTGTCATAGCCGAGTTCACCGGGGTCGCATTCCGGGTTGACTGACAACCGCCATCGCAGTATTATTATACGCATCCTTTTTTCTTTTTGGCAGCGCATATCCCTTTATGACCCCGGAACAGAATGCGATACTGGCTGTTGCTGACCTGATGGCTCTTTCTGCCCGCACGGCTCCGAAAGGCAAAGGCGAGGATACCCTGGAGATCCGCGTGCTTGACAAGAAAGCAACAAAGAAGCTTGCTGCCCGGCTCGAAACGATTGGCGAAGAGATGCACATCGGGTTCTTCATCCGCGATGCAAAGAATATTGCTGCGTCCGATGCCTGTGTCGTTGTTGCCTCGCGCGGAGATACGATTGCAGGCATCAACTGCGGGGGATGCGGCTTTCCCACCTGTGCCGCACTCGAGAAGGCAAGAAAAGCGAAGAAGAAGGGGGGTCCCTTCTTTGACGGCCCGAACTGTGTCATCCGCATGGCCGACCTTGGGATTGCCATCGGTTCCGCAGTGAAGACAGCCCAGGTCCATAATGCCGACAACCGGATCATGTACTCCGGAGGGGTTGCAGCCCGCAATCTCGGGATTGTGCCACAGGACTGCACGGTCGCCTACGCGATCCCGCTCTCGGCAACCGGCAAGAACATCTTCTTTGACCGGCCATCATCACGCTGATTCCCGGCAGATCCTTTGACAATAAGAAGCCCCCTTGCGTCATGGCTTGCACAGAGAGTCCTCCAACAACAGATGTTCCATCCCCGTGCACCAATTCACATGCGAATAAGAAACCTTATGCGCCGGATGTAACAAAGGGGATCTGATACCCATGGCGATTATGAAGATACGCGGGGGCGATCTCGATCTCGTTGAATACGAGTTTTCCACCTTCGCACCCGGCAAAAATCTCAAGACACTGGGACTTGAGAAGAAGAAATTCACTCTTCGCCCCATACGCGAGAAAGTGCATGTCAGGGCTCCGGCCCGCATCCACCTTACCGTTCTTGACATGAACCGTTTTGCGCCGGACCACCCGGGAGGGGGGGGCATCGGGTTTGCCATCCAGTGTTACTGTACCGCAGAAGTCCGGTGCACGAAGAAGGCAATCGATATCGACTACAACCGGGCTCCCATCATCGAGAATTTCATCCAGGTCTTCCGGAAAGTCACGGGATACAAGGGAGGGTTCTCGGTGAAAGTTACCGACCACGAGCACAAGCACGTGGGTCTCGGCTCCACGAGTACCGTCATGATCGCGGTTGCCACGGCCCTCAACGAAGCCGTTGGATCCCCGCTCACCGTCACCCAGCTCCGGCACCTCATCGGGCATAACTATGTCGAGGAGACTGCTGACGGGAACATTGCATTCGGGTTCGAGACCGGTGTCGGCCCTGCCGTGAGCGTTCACGGGGGTATGGCACTGATGGGAGACGAGCTCTCACTTGTGTACCACCATGCCTTTGCCGAAGGGAAGAATGTCTACATCATCATCCCGCCAACCGACATCTCCTCGGCCGGCACGCAGGAGTTCGACCTCCTGATGAACAAGGCCCGGACGCTCGATTACCGGGACCGGGAGCTCAAGGCCTACTTCTTCTTAATGGACCTCGTCCCGGCACTGGAGCACGATGATCTCAAAAAGATCGGCGAGGTCATCTGGGAGATCGAGTTCCGGGGATCGAAGCGGGCTGAAGTCGAGCACCACAGTTACGGCATCTACCATTACATGAATCTTTTGCGCGAGAAGAAACTCGAGTTCGTTGGCATGAGTTCAGTCGGGCCATCCATTGCAGTTGTGACCGGCCTTGACAAAAACGCGATGAAGAGATTAATCGACCCCCTCGGCCTGAAGATAGCCATCGCCACGAAGGTTGACAATACCGGGCTTATCATCACCCGGTCACCGTAATTTTCCTGATCATTTTTCGCCAGGCGTTTATTGCACGAAGTTTAAGTCCGGGTGATGTTTGCCCGGTTTTATGCCCTGCACTATATCAGTATCGTCGCGGTTGTCGCACTCTTTGCCGGCTCTGTCCTGATGTTTTGTCCGGTGCATTGCATACCTTTGAAGCCTGGCAGGTCTTCTTTTTCGGCCGCAGCGTCATAACCCTGCCGGGTCACCTGAGTGAGAATGCAGCCGCCTCCGTTGCCCTCATCCAGGCGGTCGATGCATTCCTCTTTGCGCTTGTCCTCCTCATCTTCTCGTACGGGGTCTACACCTTGTTCATCAACCGGGAAGACGACGCTACATTGAAACTGCCGCAATGGCTGCATATCGAGACAATCAGCCAGCTCAAGACAACCCTTGTGCAGGCCATCATCGTTATCCTTGCGGTGAACCTGCTCGAATATGTCGTCGTTGTCGGCTCCGAATCGCTCCGGTGGGAGGCCCTCATTATTCCTGCCTCCATGGTCGGCCTTGCCTTAGCGCTTAAACTGATGCATACGGGAAAGGAAGTCTGATCCACCCACCTTTTTCCCTGCCCGACATCAGTAAAAACAGATACGAATCCTTCGTATTCCTTCGGGAAAAAGCCGGTGGGAGAAAACAAAGAGAGATGAAATGCGGGTTAAGACACCCCGCGCGTTCACGGGAGGGACTCGCCGGTTTCCTTCTTCCGCTTCAGGTATGCTGCGACAAGATTACCGATAATAAAAATGATTGTTCCCAGGGAGAGGAGAATGACACCGATCATGAGAAGACTCATGTTCTCTTTTACAATAGAGAAGGTGCCAAGGTAATATCCTGCCAATACAAGGCTGAAAGACCACGCTATTGCACCGAGGACATTCCAGAGGAGGAACCGGCGGTACTGCATGGTCCCTATGCCGGCAAGGCAGGGGGCAAACGTCCTCACCATGGGGACGAACCGGGCAACGAAGATGGTTGCCCCCCCGTACTTCTCGAAAAAACCGTTCGTCCGGTCAATGTACTCTTTCCTGACAAGGTTCGGGTACCGTTCGCAGAAAAAACGGAGGCCGATCCAGTTGCCGATCCAGTAGTTGAGCGTGTCGCCGAGCACTGCACCGGCAATGATCACGGTAATCAGGGACCAGAGATCCAGGATACCGCTTGCGGCAGCCGCACCCCCGACAAAGAGCAGGCTGTCACCCGGCAGAAACGGTGTGATCACAAGGCCGGTTTCAAAAAAGATGATGACAAACAGGATGACATAGGTCCAGATCCCGTATTCGTTGACAACTGCAGGAAGCTGCTGGTCAATGGTCAGGAGAATCTGAAGGACCGAATCGATCATATCTCTTGTACGTATGCGTCATTGGTCCACTTAAGGTCGGTGGTTATTCAAAGGAAATTACCGAAAGGAAAATACTTAACGGGTTTCCCAAGAAACCTCATAACCAGATATTGCGCCCCGGGCTGGTTCCGATAAAAGGATAATCCCGGATACCTGCGCAGAAGGAATTTCCTTATGGCACG
Organism: Methanoregula formicica SMSP; assembly: GCF_000327485.1. Taxonomy (NCBI): domain Archaea; kingdom Methanobacteriati; phylum Methanobacteriota; class Methanomicrobia; order Methanomicrobiales; family Methanoregulaceae; genus Methanoregula; species Methanoregula formicica. The sequence continues at coordinate 1,680,877 of NC_019943.1, forward strand.
ATACAGCGTTTCACACTCCCGCATGGCAATTATCCTCCTGTGTATGGCACTTTTTCTTACTGTGCCGGTCCAGGCATTTACTGCCGATTCCCTAGACATCACGATAGACAAAAACGGGGATGCCACCGCAGTCTTCCGGTTCACTCTCGAAGGCCTGATCGAGAATGCCATCCCGCAGTCCATGCTTGAGGAGCAGCTCATAAAAGGGCTCTCCAGCAGTTCCGAACCCCCGACACTCGTCTCGATGGACCGTTCCCGCGCCACCATTATCCTGAAAAAATTCGCCAGTACCTATGACACCCCCCAGGGAACCGATTACCAGACCAGTTCCATGGACTTCCGGAAAGCTGAAATCGCTCTCCAGAACTCTGCCGTGAGCAGCGTCATTTCCGCTGATTTTTCACCGGCAACAGCAACCCTGATCTTTTCGGACGGGTACGTCCGTACCTTCTCGGATGTCGAATCGCTTCCTTCGATAACCCATACGATTATCGATCCGGTGAAGGCCGCTTCTGCAAAAGCCGCCGCAACCACAACCGCAACACTCCCTGCAACCCCCGCTGTCCCTGCACAGACAGGGGCCATCAATGTCACCTCATCACCGGATGGGATCGAGATCTGGCTTGACGGTGCCAGTATCGGTACTACACCCGCAGTCTTCAGAAATATCCCTGCCGGGGCACATTCACTCACCTTCAAAAAAGAGGGCTATACATCTGTAACAAAAGACGTTACCGTCAGTGATGGTGGGACAATCCGGCTCTCGGTCTATCTTGCACCTGTCGAAGCCACACCGACACAAGCGCCGGTTGGCGCGCTTGCCGCGGGTGCTGCCATCGCCCTCTGCATTGCGCTCTGGGCAGTTCGCAGAAGATAATCTCCTTTCCTGTTTTTTGACGGGTATGAAAATCCCCATAATTTTCATCCGCATTCTATGCCACTGGATGTCATAGCACGTTCTGGAGAAAACCTGTGTGGGCTATTGTTAGTCAGGGAGAAAGCCACGGGCGCTCGGTGTCTGCCGATCCTCGCACCGCGAAGAGTCTTTCGGATTTTTCTCATCCTCACAGTCTGACAACGGTTCGGGCCGTGGAACCTGGCCGTATGCGAGCCAAGAAAAACTTTAAAAAAAGAGCGCTGTTCAGTCCTTCTTCCGGAGGAGGAGCAGAACTGCACCGATGATCGCTATGCCGGCAACGATGGGGGCCGGTGACGACTTTGGTGTCGGCGTCACTTTCGTGAGAGCTGCGGAGACTGTGCTGACTGCCCCGCTGTTCACCTGCGTTGAAACAGAGTACTCCTGGTACCCGTCCAGCTTCATGGACACCGTGTGAGTCCCGGCCGTGACATCCGGCAGGGTGAGGGGGGAGATCCCGACAAAGACATTATCGAGGAAGACATTGGCACCGGCCGGGGTTGACGTTACCGTGAGGCCGCCGGAACCGGTGGGCGCCACGGTCGGCTGGAGGAGCGCACTCACTTCCGTCACGGTATTTGGCAACACCGAGACCGTTGCAGAGTACTGCCGGTAGCCGGGGCGGTTTAAGACAACCGCATGGGTCCCGGTGGCAATGTTGTTCAGTTTCAGCGAGCCCGAGGACGGGGTCTCGCCCATGATGGTCCCGTCAAGCGTTACCGATGCCCCGCCGGGACTCGAAGAGACATAGACCCAGCCGGTTGTGGATGACGGCATCGGGTTCAGCGTTGCATCGATAGTGCGTGTGCCACCGGCAGGGACGTTGACCGTTGATTTCCAGTCATAATATCCGGCATGGTCGACCTCCAGGATATGGGTCCCGGAAGCGATGTTGCTGATCGTCAGGGGCGTGGTCCCCTTGTATGCAGCGTCAAGGTAAATGTTGGATCCGGTGGGTGAGGATATCACGTACAGCGAGCCGGTTGCCACGTGGGGAGTCAGCGGGCAGTGCACGGTTGTCTGCGTTCCGGACGAGACATATGCTGTTGTTGAATAGTCCTGGTAGCCGGTCTTCTCTGCCCGGATTGTATAACGCCCGGGCCAGACGTCGGCTATGGTCAGGGGCGAGAGACCGCGATAGTCGCCATTGAAATAGATCTCCGCACCGGAGGGCTGGGAACTCACGAAGATGGATCCGTACCGCACCGGGACCGGGGTCACGACCGGGTTTAAGGTTGTGTAGACCGTTGTTGTCTGGCCCTTCCCGGGCATAGTGAGCGATGCCGTTGCAGTGGTGTACCCGCTTTTTTCCACGGTTGCCATTGAGTAGGGTGCACCGGTTGTATAAACAACAGCCGTGTACGATCCGCCGCTGGTCTCTCCCATGTACTTACCGTCAAAGTACACGGAAGCGCCATCCACATTGCAACAGACCGTTATCCACCCTTCATCGCCACCGAGACCAGCTGCGCCGGGAATGCAGGTCAGCAGGGTGAGGAGAGCAATCCATAACACCAGGTATGTCTTCTTCATCGGGATTCTCCTGTGAGGGAAGATGGGCGCCGATAGCATAAAAATGATCCACGCCGGAATGCATCATCCGGGCTTTGAGAACAGGGCAACGATCTCGGACCGGAGATACTCCCTTCCCCGGACACGGAGCATCCATTCGCAACGCTCAATAGACCGGATAGAATATCCTGGAAAGACCAGGGAAACTTCCGGTTCCGTGAAATACCGTGTCATGATGCCGTTTCCCCGCACATACATTGCAGGGCCGGTCTCCTTACCGGTGCCGCAGCGAAAGTCCTGCTGCGAGAAGACCACTGCATAGATGCTTCCGCCCGGGCGAAGTACGCGGTCAATTTCGCGGGAAACGATACGCAATGTATCGCTATAACAATGCCCCAGCAGGTGGATAGCAGTCACGGCATCGAACGTCGTGTCGCGGAACGGGAGCAGCAGGGCATCTCCGACAACAAAAACCGCTGATCCCCTCCTCCCTGCCGCGTCTCTGGCAAGAGACACCGCCGCGGGAGAGAAATCTGTCGCAGTCACGTGCCACCCGGAATCCAGCATGGATACCACGGATTTGCCATCGCCGCAACCGAGATCAAGGACCCGCGTTCCGGAAGGGAAGGGTGGCAGCTCTCTCGCCGAACCACCGTACAGCCGCCCCTTCGTCCGGTAATCTGCCTCCCAGGATGCCTGCAGCGAATCCTTGTTCACCGGCATCGTTGTGTCCCCTTCAGTATCATGGCAATGACCGCTTCCTGCTAGCCGCCAGCCATAACGGAGCGTTCCGTGCAGTCAGCGGCGGGGGAAATACTCGGGTTTGCCCGGGATATAGACGGCAGCCGCATACTCCTCAATGAAATCGGCATCCACCAGCAGATCGATGTAGACCATCCTCCGGGCAATATCCACTGCCTCTTCTCTCTTCTTTTGCGAGAGGAGCGCTGCACATGCTCCCGAAAGGGAGCCGTTGCCGATACCGTGGATGGTAGCATGGATAAAATCCGGGATTATGCCGAATTCCACAACCTTCTTTGTATCCGCATATGCTCCGAATGCACCGGCAAGGAAGACCTGGCGGACATCGGAGGTCCCGACACGGTACGTATTCATCAGCACTCCGATTGCCCCGCATGCGGCTGCTTTGGAATCGATGAGGTAGGCCATGTCGTTTTTCGTAATCAGGATATCCTGCCCGGTGGCAGTTTTCTCTCCCGGTACCAGGACATACTCCGGACCCTCAGGCCCATCCCGTACACCGGGTTTGCCGGCAATGATCCGCCCGGTAAAATCGAGGATGCCCGCTGCCACCATGGCCGCAGCCGCATCGATGATCCCGGATCCGCAGATCCCCCGGGGCTTTGCACCGCCAATGGTCGTGAACGCGACAGCACCCGTGGAAGGGTCGATGGTCACGTGGTCAATTGCCCCGCTCATGGCCCGCATCCCCGACGAGATACCGGCACCTTCGAATGCCGGGCCGGATGCGCACGAGACCGAGGCCATCCAGTCCGCATTGCCCAGGATCACCTCGCCATTGGTCCCGAGATCGACAATCAGGGAAAGTTCGCCGGAACGGTGCATGCCGGATGTGATGGCATCCCCCACGGCATCGCCCCCGACAAACCGGCTCACGTCGGGAAGGCAGAAAACCCGTGCATCGGGATTGATGGAGATGCCCAGCGTCCCGGCCAGGACAATGGCGGGCTCACGCGGGATCTCGGCATTTGCCAGCTCGAGCGGGGAGGGATCCCGCCCAAGAAGCAGCCAGGCCATGACCGTGTTGCCGGCAATGCAGGTATCACAGATGTCTCCTGTATCGATGCCGGACGCTTTCGTGAGTTGCCGGATCACCGCATTAATGCTCCCGGTTGCAGCTGACTGGAGCTTTACCCGCCCGGCCTCGGTTTTTGCCATGGCGATCCGGGTCAGGAGCTCCTCTCCGTGCGTGATCTGCTGGTTGAGGACAGATGCCCCGGCGCAAACCCTGCCGGTGTTCAGGTCAACGAGAAGGCCGACAACGGTCGTTGTGCCAAGATCGATTGCAAGCCCGTAATTCCGCGAAGTGGTATCGCCATCCTCAATGCGGATGACCTCCGGGAATCCTCCGGACCGCGTGATGGTCACAGTACAGGTGTCATGGGCGGTTGTAATCCGCTGGAGCTGGTCCCGGGTCATGTGGGGACGGGGGCCCCGGTATCCTTCGAGCTGGATCGAACGGTGGGCAAGGTTATGGCTGTCCGTGCGGGTGATGGTGATCCGGTGTTTTGTCACCGCCGGATCGATCTCGCTGATAGATTCATGGTGGTTTTGTAAGATCTTCGGGGAATCCGTGCGGCTCTCGATGGGGATGATGAATTCGCAGTCGCCAGAGACATGTGTCTGGCAGGCCCGGCAGTAGTGCTTCTGCACTTCCTGTTCGGTAAGCCCGCGGACTGCTGCCGGGGCATCCGCATCGCAGTCTCCCCGAACATGGATCACCCTGCATTTGTTGCACTCGCCCTTCCCCCCGCAGATGCTCTCAACGAGGATGCCGGCCGACCGGATTGCAGCAAGGACGGTTGAACCCGCCGCTACCGTTACCGTTTTCCCCATTGGAGAGAAGAAGACCTGGCAAGTACCGGTCATCTCAGACACCGCGGGAAGGTGGCGACTGGTAGCGTCGGGGGTAATAGATCACGATCATTATTGCAGGATTTCGGGTGGCCGGGAACATGGCGATCAGCTTTCCACATGCCAGCGGTCGCGGAGGAACTGCGAGATCCCCGAGGAGTCCTTGGGCCCGACCAGGATCTTCCAGCCGGTCGCCTCTTCGGTCTCCCCGCTCAGCCGTGCGGCAAGTCCCGGAATGATGAGGGTAGTGTGGCTGACAAGGCTGGCAGCATTGTTCTCCCGGAGTGCCTGCGCAATGCCCTCAGCCGTGAAATTCCGGCCGGCAACCGCGCTCTCGACACTGAGCCCCCCGGTATCTGCGACAATGAGATAGCAGTCAAGGTTCGCCGACTTGATGTCGGACTCAACCGTGAAATACGTGAGGGCATAGTTGGTGGTTATGAGAACCGGCGAACTCGAATCCGGCCGGCCGAATGTCCTGACACCGGCCTCGACCGAGACCGGTTTCCGCGGATCGGTGTAGAGGTTGAACCGCCAGATGAGTTGCGGGAGGAGCACCCAGCCGTCAAGGCTGTGCATAATGAGAAGGTCGGAATAGCGCGAGATGAGCATGGATGCGGTGATAGCCTCCCGCCACTTGAGGACATCCTCGGAGAGCTCGCTGCCGGCCCAGACCGTGAGCGGGACACCGAGGAGCGGGAAGCCGAAGAGATCGTCAAACTGCTTTGTGGCTGCGGTGCGGACGGCCGTGAAATTGGCAATGGTATCGCCCAGCCCTTCGTCCGGGAACGTGCCGGGATCGAGAACAAGGTCGCGGACACCGCAGGCAAGCAGGGTTGCAGCAAGGGAACGGAGCAGTACAAGGTTGTCCGGGGCAAAGACCGCGAGCGGGGCACTGTGGGCACGGGCAAGATCCGCCATCTCCTTCCAGTTGCTCTCCGTGGCAGCATAGATGAGGGGGCGCCGGCCTTTTGCAGCATCGAGACCGGCAGACATGACCCGTGCGTCCAGTGCACAGAGGATGAGCGGGAAGCGGCTGGCCGAGGAAACCGCCTTTACAGTACTTCGGAACTTCTCCGGGTCGTTCGAGACCGAGCGGACGGCAATCGCATTGAGCGTCAGCTTCCTGCCAATGTAATTGTACGAAAAGTCCCCGATCCGGCGGACACGCTCGATGAGTTCCTCTTCTGGCATCAGGTCATTCACATCAATGGCTATCGGCGTCGGGTTATGGTACGTGAAGTCATGGCGCTGCAGCACGTATTTTCCGCCGACATCCATGGCATAATCGCCGGTCCCGATGGTGACCGTCCGGACGGGCGGGGCAAGGAGAATCTCCAGTTTCTCCCGCGGACCCGGGTATTCGTCCGTATGGATCGGGGGGCAGTCAGTAAGGAGGAGTTCCCCGTTGACGAGCCGCGTGGCATAGGCCATGCAGTTTGCCTCGCCGCATTCCCCGCAGTTGGTCCGGGGGAGCAGCTTGTACACATCTATCGGGCTGATCTCGCGGATGCTCTTTTTCTTCTTTGGTGGTGCTGCGGTCATATGCGCACCCCCACCCAGTTTGCGATCTGTCCGGCCTGGGCAGTCCCGACAGTCGGAAGCCGAGGGATGACCTCCCGCATGGTGAGGACTGCTGCGGGATGCATCATCAGGAAGAGGTCCACGCCGGAGAGGAGCAGCGTGAGCGCATTGACGGTCTCCCAGACCGGGCCGCGAAGCTGACGCGAACCGTATTCAGGGGCCATCTTCATCCATGCTTCCCGGGCAGCCCAGGCATTGGTGGCGGCGGAGATGGTCGGGTGGGCGAGTTCAGCGTCCCCCATGAGGGCAGCATACCGGGCCCGCTCATGAATGGTGAAGGAATATTCAAGGCCGTACCCGAGAGCGACCGTGGTCAGGTCCATGACGATCTGCTCCGGCGGGATATACTCGTACAGGCGGCGGTTGAGCTCCTTCGCATTATTCAGGTCAAGGCCGGTGAATGCAAGGAGGGCGTGCCCGTGGTCGCGTGCCGCGGTTGCAACCCGTTCAAGGGTCCCGGCCTCGGCCATGTCAAGGGTCACCGAGTTGATCAGGAGCCGTTCGCCTTCCGCCATTTCAGCGACTGCAGAGAAGACTTCAGCGTCCTTTCTCGGGTCGCCGCACCCGCCGATGATAAGCGGGACATCGACAGCCTGGAGGACCTCTTCGACTGTTTTTACCGCTGCCGAGGCCGGTGCATTGCGGAAGAGCGGGTCGGTGCTGGTCAGGTGGACCGTCACCACGTCAGCGCCGAACTTCTTCACGTTCATCTTCGCCCATTCGGCAGGGTCCTCGATGACATCAGCAACATTCTCCCGGAGGACCCGGGGGAGGGTCACCGGCATGTCAAAGACATCGAGCGAGATGACCGGGGAATGGAGCGGGGGCCGGGCCGGGTCCGAGTAGGCCGGGGCTGTTGCACCGCCAATGGTAATGGACCGGCAGCGGCTCCCTCCTTCCGCCTTTGTTGCACCCAGACGCACTTCGCGGATCCTGCCGGGGAAATCGGAACTTGTCCGGACATAGGACTCGCGGATCAGGTCTGCGGGTTTTACCGGAGGTTGTGCCGGTGCAGCAGGCACACCGGGGATTGCTGGTGCCGGATTGCCTCCCGACAGGGGGATGAAGAGATCGAGGTCGCCAATCTCCATCGAGAAATGTTCGAGCTCGACCTGGCTGACACCTTTCAGGAGCTCGCGGAGCTGCGGGGCAAGGGCAAAGAGCTGCGCTGCATCGATGGGCGGGGTGTTGTTCTCACGGTTTCTGCGTGCCATGGCGCTCACCTCCCGGACGGATCGGCTGGATGATCACTTTCTCAGCAGTGATCCTGGCATTCTTGAGGATGATCCGGAACCCGCCGGCATTGAGCGGGATGTCGCGTCCCGAGAACAGACTGACTTCCTGTCGCCCGGGTGTCGTATCACCAGCATCAGCGGGAGTATCTTCTTCCCACCGCTTCGTAACCGGGTGATTATGGGACAGGAGGAACGATCTCAGCTCCTCAAGTGTCTTTGCGTCCTGCTCGGTGGCAATAGCCCCGTACACGGATTCCGGTATAAACGACTTTAGCCGTTCCTTTGTCTCCTGCGGCATCCAGACAACGCGATCATACCCACCATCCGCCGCCATGAACTTCTGTGAACGCATGTACTCCAGGGATATGCCGTGGAAACCGTCGACCTGCCGTCCCCCGGCCGTTGAATCTGCCATCGTGGAGAAGGGGAGACCGTTCACGGTCACGTCCCGGAACCCGCGGAGGACGATGCCAAAGCCGTCCACTTCCGGGATGTAGAACGCAATGCCTTCGAAACACCCGCAGGACGTGTGGGGATAGCCGAACGCAGAGTAGAGGTGGACCCGGCTTACTTCTCCCATGGAGCGCTGTTTTGCGCTCTCGTTCACGCCGGAATACTCTCCCTTCTCAGGATCAATGCACGAACCTTTTTCAATCGCATAGATCGGCCCCTTGGGATCAACTCCTGCTGCAGCACGCCCGTCGAACCAGCTGATGGCGCCACAGTTGGCATAGCGCTGGGGGGTGATGACGCAGACATGCGTGGGGGCAAACGACTGGCAGAGTGCGCAGCCATAGAAGACATCGACATCGTCATCGGAAAGCCCCCGGGCGCGGGCATCACGGGCCTCGTAGGTCTTCATGGCCTCTTCATAGAGGGGTGTGACGAGTGCAGGGTCCGTGATGAACGTGACCTGGATCTTCTCGATGAGGGGCAGTTCCTTCCGGAAGAGATCGACCATCACCTCCCCGATAAAACGGAGGGAGGCAAGGCCCTTCTTAAATGCCTTCTTCGATAGCCGTATCCAGATATCGTAGCGCTGGTTGAGGTGCATGAAGCCCTCGATATAGTTGCAATATTCATGGATCCGACGCTCGACAACACCTTCAAGGTCCGGCTCGAGTCTTGCACCGGCAATCTCGACAATGATGCCCAGCGGGTAATGCTTCCCCTCGGCCATATCCGAAAGGTCCGGGCCGTTGATGAGGATCTTCCCGTCTTCTACGGCATCTGCCGGGCGGACCCTGACGATCTCGAACTTTACGGGCTCCTGCGGGCCGCCCAGTTCCACCTGCATGTCGTTCTTCCGGACACGCTCCCCTTCATGGACAAGACCAACTTCCACCGGGATATTCTCAAACATGGTATGCTCCGCGCCCTAGTCCTCAAGGTTCTCGACAATACCCTTCAGGTTCGCTGCCCAGTCTTTTATAGTACTGTTCGGGAACGACCAGCTTGCGTTGGGCTGGTACACGCAGTCGAAGGTCATGGTCTTGACATTCGGCGCAAAATGCTTGAGACCGGAGAGGATCGTCCACTCCATGGAGTACGGGAGGCCGACAAAAATGGCAAGATCGTACGGCTCCTTCCCGTCAAGGCCCTTCCACTCCGGGTCGGTGAGCCGGCTGCTGATTTCGACTGCGGACATGACAGCAGCAGGCTCGAACTCGCGGGAGAGGAATTCGCGGTTGGTGCTTGCCGACACAACAACCGGAATGACCGCCTTCCGTGCAAGGGCGATCAGGCACTCGATCATCGGTTTGCCGTTGACTTCGTATTCAACGATACCATGGCCCACGATCATGATCGGGCGCTTGGCGCGGCTGATCAGGGCATCGGCGATATCCGGCTTGAGGATGAGCGAAGCTTTCTTCGGGCCGGCGATTTCCGCGGTCTGCCAGGCATCCGTCATCGGCATGGTCAGGCCACCTTCCGTGAATGCACCATGCGGGAGAGCAGCGTGGGATCGGGAATTGCCGACTCTTTCCAGTCATGCTCCGCGAGGTGGGCGTCCACCTCGTCTTTCAGCGTCAGGGGGATGTCGGCCGGCGTCCGGACAAGGCGGTACACATCCGACGGCATACCGCCAACGTGGCGCTTGTGGAGGTCGATATAATTTGCGAGCTTGTTTGCCCGGCCCTTCCCGGTATCGTTCGGCCGCATGGCAAGTTTCGCGATCAGCACCATCGCCTCCTCCTTGGTCTCGGCCGCAATGAAGAGGTGTTCGGGAACCGGGCCGCCGTACACGCTCTCGCCGGTCCGGGCATCATGCACCATCCAGTCGCTGTCGCGGTCTGCACGGCCAAGCAGCATCCGGCGGTATTTCGTGCCGTGCGGGCCGACAATAACCGGGATGCCCAGCCGCCAGAACCCGGCTGCGATCGCTGCCGCCTTCTGGGACATGGCACCCCACGCAACGCCAACGGCACCGACACGGTTGTACACGTAATCGGCAATCTCCTCATAGTTCCCCCGCAGGGGTCTTTTGGCGAAGATACTGGCAATCTTGATCGCTGCACCGGCAATGTGGGCATTCGAAACGCAGGAGCCCACGTTGACGACCCCGCCGGCCTCGAACGCGCCGGAGAACTGCTCGTACACGGTCTTCCCCTCATCGTTGCGGTACATACCGGCCGACATCGCTGCGCACCCGGAGGTGCAGACAATGTAACGCCGTTTTGCGAATTCGGCAACCATCTCGGCCACTTCCCGCGAACCTTTGGGGAAATTGGCGCAGCCAACAAAGGCGACAACGCCGGGGATCTCCCCGAGCACGATAGGCCCGCCCACCTTCCGGATCTCGATGTCCTGGATGGCCCCGCGCCCGGTCCGGAGACAGTAGGTCTCATCAAGGGTCTGCTTTTCCGCTGCGGCGACAATGAGCGTATGGACCGGGAGTTTCTGCTTGCACGCGGACTCGCACCGGCCGCAGCCAAGGCACTCGTCATAGAGCTCGTCCAAACCGGAGAGGTTCCCCGATGCCGCCAGTTTGACTGCCTGCGCCACCGGCAGGTCATTGGGGCAGGCCCGCCGGCACTGCATGCAAAGGGTGCACTTCTTTGCCATCTCGGCGACCTGGTGCTTCGTCGGGATGCTCCCGCGTTTTTTCCGCTTGGGATGGACCGCGAGGGCAACGCGGGATGCGACCTCCCCGACCTTCTCCGCATCAAGGATAAGTGCCCCCGTAATATCGCCGTGGGTGAAGGCAGCAACGATCGCTTCTGCTGGTTCGTCAGTCATGTCCGGCAGGCCCAGGCAGTTCTTCTCGCTCGTTGCGATGAGAGGTGCATGGATCTTCTCTGACTCTGTCAGCGTATCTGTGCGGATGCACTGCTCGTCAACAACAATCACGTCCGGCACGCCGCTCCGGATATAGCGGAGCTGCCAGGAGATCGGGCCGACGACTTTTGCTTTCGGCGCGTACCGGGTGAGGTCAAGCGCCGTGCAGCAGATGCCGGTCACCTCGACATCGCCGGCATTGCCATGGTCGCGGAGGTAATCGATGATGGCCGCAGCCGGGGGAACGTTATGGCCGATAACAAGGATGACCGGCTTCTTCGCGTCAATGGTCCCAAGGCCGAGATCCGCGAGAGGGGACTCAGGGTCTGCTTTGGGAAACCCCAGTGCCGAGACCTGTGCAATGTCTGCTACTTCCATGCCGAGATGGTCAATCATGCCCGTATGGAAGACCTTGGACTCGAAATCAAGGCTGCTGCCTTCCTGCCCGGTATGGGTGACCGCGAGGAGCTGCGTCAGCTGGTTCTCGCAGTAGTCCAGCACCGGCTCAAGGTCGCCGAGCGTCTCGGGTTTTATCCCGCAGACAAGCCGTGTTATCGGGGCTTCCACCTCGACTCCGGTACCTCCCACGTTGATTTTGCATTCCCGGCCGAAGGTCTCAATCGTGTGGGTGAGGATCTCGCGGGCATGGCTCGTATGGGTCGCGGCACCGACACACGCGGCAAGGAGGACGATCCGGGACTGCTGGGCGGGCATGGAGATCCCGCAGGCCCCCTTCTTGCTTCCGGTCAGGTCGCATTTGCCGTACGTGCAGAGGCAGCAGAGGTCGCAGAACGGCATGTAGAACGGTTTATACCGGGAGAGGAGCCGGCGGTCCCACGGCCGGAGCGTTGTGAGCGACGGGAATGGAGAGGGGCCCATTGGTTCGTCCCAGCGCTCGCGGGTGATCGCGCCGATGGAAACCGTGAGATCGCGGAACTGTGCAAGATCTGAATTGATCTCCTTGATACTGAAACTGACACTCTTCCGGCTCACCGTAACAATCCCCCAAAAGTTCAACTATACATTGTGATATGGGCAAAATAAGTGTATTGGAACGGTACAGGAGTGGCCTGAATGGCGGTGAGCACCCCGCCTTCTTCCGGTCATGAAATATGGTGAGTGCAATCCATGGGAGGGAAGCGGAGATCCTTTCCAGTACCAGCACCATCCGGGCGAGATGGAATATACCAGTGAGGAATGAAACGGTGCCGGCCGGGATAACGATGCCGGGAAATCATTCTGTGCTGGTCTGGCGGATGCCAGCCCGACCATCCATGGGGAAACAGCGAAAGGGTCTGGTTATCGCTGCATGTCAATCCTGTGTTCTTTTATGTCCATACGCCCAACTGACCCATCAGGATATCCATGAACAGCATGGCTTATGCCGGAGGATCGGGTAATGTCCGGTGAGATGGACCTTAAGCTTGAGGCGCTTTCGAAATATATCGTGACCAGCCCCTCCTGGGTACGGTCGCTCGCCCTCATCCTGCTCCTCTCCGGGTGTGTCGAGATCATGTCGATTCTCGGAAACGGGGAGTCTTTCACCAATCCCAATCTCTTCCCGATTGCCGTATACCTCATCCCGGCGCTGGCTGCACTTGCATTCACTCCCGGGCTTGCCCGCCGGTTTGGCGGGAAACTCGACTATGGCTGGTCGGGGCTGACGGCCGCTCTCGGCCTCATCATCTCGCTCTTCGTCTCGCTCTCGCCTATCCTCCTCTTCCGCTTCTCGTTCCCGCTCTTCTTTGCAATCTCGCTTGCCCTTGTCTTCGCGTTCCGTATGCTCCTCCTAGCAGCCGTCGTCGACTTCCACCTCCGGAACGTGGTTGTCCCTGCGTTCCTCCACTCCGGCATCGCGATTCTCGGGGCGGCACCGTTCCTTGGCCTGTGGTTCGTGCAGGTCTCGATCCTGCTCCACATCAGTTTTGCCGTGGGAGTCTATGTCTTCATCATCGTTGTCGAGCGCCCGATGAAAGCGAATTTCAAGGTCGGCCCCCTGGAACTGGTGAACGCGTTCCTTCTCCACCTTTCGGAAGGGAGCCACAAACTCGACGACTTCTTCCGGAGCATCGGGGAGAGCGTTGTCGTGCCCCAGGTCTCGCTCGTGCTGCAGCGGGAAGGTAACGAGGAGATCTTTGTCACCATCCCGAATGTCCACCCGGGTCCGCTGGGCGAGATCGGGGGCAGCAACCTGCCGAAGATCCTCCACGGGCAGATCGGCGGCGCTGCGCTGGTCTTCCATGGCTCAGCCTCGCATGACTTCAACCCGGTCGATGAGACCGAAGTGAAAAAGGTCGGCGCTGCTGTCCTCGCATCCCGGCCGGAATCCTGCACCAGCACCCTCTGCACAAAAGCCGGCAGGTACCGTCACGGATCGGTGGATGTGATGGCGCAGGCATTCGGCGACACGGTCATCGCTGTCGCAACCCGTTCACCGCTCGTGACAGAGGACCTTGATTTTGCCATGGGATTCTCCATCATGAAAGCCGGTGAAAAACAGTTCCGGCACGTCGGGTTTATCGACGCCCATAACTGCATGGACACCCTCGCAGACGGCGTTTATTCCGGTACTGCGCTGGGCATGGAATATCTCGCTGCGGCAGAGGACGCCTTTTCCGGCACAGCACACCAGGAACAGGTCCCCTTCATGGCAGGCTATGCCCACCAGACCCTTCCCTGGTCGCGGACAGACGGGTTCGGTGACCTGGGTGTGCAGGTCCTCGTCATCACGGCGGGCGGGCAGAAGACCGCGTATGTCCTTTTTGACGGCAACAATATGCACACGGGCGCCCGCGACGAGATCCGCAGACGCCTGCTCTCCCTTGTTGACGAATGCGAGATCATGACCACTGACACGCACGTGGTCAACACCATCTCAGGAAGGAACCAGGTGGGGCTGAAAGTGCCGGTCAATGCATTTTATCCTCATGTCGAACGTGCGGTGCGGGAAGCAATCGCAGATTCCGCACCGGCCTGCTCTGCCGGCGCAACCACATGGTGCCGGGATGTTGTTGTCTTCGGCTCCCAGCGGATCTCCCAGATTGCATCAACGGTCAATGCCATGATAGGATTCCTTGTGCCGGTAGCTATCATCATCGTCGTCGGGGCATTTCTCACAACGGCGATGGCGTATTTCCTGCTGGTGTATTAAAAGAGGACGGGAAAACGGGGAAAAAACCTTTTTTCCCGGTGTTCATTCCATTTTCTTTTCCTGTTTTTCTGACAGTGCTTTTCCGATAATTTCCCTGACTGACCGGTACGCCGGCGAACCGGCAGGAGCATCAAGCAGGCATTTCCCGGAAAGCACCATCTGCGCAATGGTCTCGTCCTCTGCAATCCTCCCGATATAGGGCAGGCCGAGTCCCGCCAGCGCTTGAGGATCGGGAGCGTCCGTGAAGCCATAGCCCCCGATGACAAAGAAGCGGTCGAACCGGATCCCGACCTCGCTGATGACCCGGTGTGCACGTTTAACGTGGGCGAAAGATTTGGACGAAGGCCCCATGACATCGAAGATGACATCCACGTTGCTTGCGATCTTCCGGTTCAGGTGTTCAAGGCCGCCCGGAGAATCGATGAGGATATAGGTGTACTGGCGCGTGATTGAGGAGAGCGCGTTCTTGAGCGCCGCGTCCGGCAGGCAGTAACACCCCTCAACCCACTTTGTCCCGACCGAGAAGAGGTCGAACTGCTCCCCTTCGTAGAGCCCCTCTTCCCAGATGCGGTTCTCGATCCGTTTCGAGGGGGGAATGCCGATTGTTGTCCCGCCCTGCTGGATGAAGGTCTCCGAGAGCAGTTCGGCGATGGTCTTTTTCCCGGCCGCTTCGAGGTCGACACCCACCATCTCGGCAAGGTTCTGGTCCGGATCAGCGTCAACGAGAAGGATCGGGCCGTTGCCCGATTCAATGAGATATTTTGCCATGAGGGCAACAAACGTCGTCTTGCCGGTCCCGCCCCGTCCCATGGTCACGATTGTCTTCATACGGTCACCCCGTTCTTCCGGTTTCCCCGTGATTTGTCTTCCGGCCTCTTTGTTTTTTCCAAAGCACCGGCAAGTTCGCGCACGGCATTCCATGCAAGGGACTGCCGGGGACCGGCAGGCTCGCCCGCGATGCCTGCTGCCGTGACTGCCGGATCGTAGGGCACATTGCCCACTACGTGAAGGCCGTGCTGCTCTGCAAACGCCCGCACGATCCTCTCCTCTTCCGGCGTTGCATTCCGGTTCGCGACAATGCCTGCCACCGGAATTCCCGCCTCGTTCGCAAGCCGGCAGATGGTGGCTGCGGCAAGGAGCGATTTTTTGTTTGCGTCGGAGACCGCGAGGAGTACATCGACCCGCGCAGCAGTGCCCCGTCCGAGATGCTCGATGCCAGCCTCCATATCGAGGATGACAACTTCGTCCCGTTCGACAACGAGATGACGCATCAGGGCACGGACAACCGAGTGAGCGGGGCAGGTGCAGCCCGATCCCGCAGCCTTGATCGTCCCCATCACCAGCAGATGGGCGCCGGACGGGGTCCGCACCGCGTACTTCGCGATGATGTCGTCCACCGAGAACGAGAGCCGGAAAACGCCCGGGTGATCGGTCGCGGTCTTGACGCGGATCAGTTCTTCGTTTTCTGCAACCGGCTGGATCCGCGAGGCCTCTTCCTCGGTAAGCCCGAGCGTGAGCGCAAGGTTCGGGGAAGAATCCGCATCGATGGCAATGACCGGCCGGCTGATGGACGCGAAGTAAGCAGCAAGGCTCCCGGCAAGGAAGGTTTTTCCCACGCCGCCCTTGCCGCAGACCGCGATCTTCATGGTACATGGGGTACGGTGTCCCCCCACATAGACTATTGCCTCCCGATCATCCCCCGCGTTTCGGACACGGATGGTTTTAACTGATGGGCGGGAAACCGGAAGTACAGGTTTTAAAACAGGAACGGTCGGGTCCGCATGAAACTGCCATGGTCGCGCAAGAAGGATGAGCCGGGAAATCTGATATCCTGCCCGCGGTGCAATGCACCGGCACCGTCCGACAAGCCGTTCTGCGAGGCCTGCGGCGCGCGGATCGCCCCTCCCCCCTCCTGCTCGCTCTGCGGTACGCTCCTTGAACCGGGATCGCGCTTCTGCCCCTCGTGCGGGGCAATGATCGGGAGCACAAAGGACAAGCCCGATGCAGGATCTCCCAAAAAAACTCCGGCAAAGAAATCACGGGTGCCGGTAAGCGAAGAGTCACCGGCTCCGCATGAACCGGAGAACGCGAAGCATCCCGATTCCCCAAAGAACGTGCCGGACGATAAGGGGCCCGCCCATGAGCCCCCGGAAGAAAAGCCGGAACCGCGACCTGCCAAAAAAACTCCTGTGCCTCCCGCAAAAACAACCATTCCGCCCGGGCGATCGCACGGGCTCGCCGCGCGCCTCGGGCAGGGGACCATGATGATTGCGGTAATCCTCGTTCTCATCCTCGCCGGGGCGGTCCTCATCTTCTCCGGTTTCCTCTCCCTCCCCGTTGTTTCATCCCAGCCGGTAGTTCCACCGGGGGTGGTCCCGGAAACGACACCCTCGCCTGTTCCGGTGGCGGCAACCACGGCGATGCCTGCGGTATCAGTGGCACCAACCAGGAACATCTCGCTCGTGCCTGGCCCTACCCAGACACTCCCCGCGCACCTGGACATTGTCTTACAGACAGAGCGCGACCCGCGGACACGGATGATCTCGGTCGAGTACATGGGGGGCAAGGGCCAGTACGGGGTGCGCGAAATCTTCGTCCGGCTCACCCGCTCCGATGGCGAGGTGCTGACCGGCTCCTTCAAGCCTATCCAGATCGGCAGCAGGATCGAACTCCAGGGAACCGAGCAGGCGGACCGGCTGGAAGTCGTGACCCGGCATTATTCCGGCGAGGAATACACGGTCATTGACCGGGTATTCGAATACAAAGTCCGGACCGCGTAATTCGTATCATATGCCGGGCTTGGCATTCTGAAAAACCGGGGAATTATTTCCGCTTCCGTATCGAGAGGATCTTCAGGTAATCCGCAGCCGGGCAGAGACGCTTTCCCTCCGCTGCCGATTCTGCGGAGCCTGCAATGCAGTATTCGCCGGTCTCCAGGCTTTTTGCACAGGTGCCGATGCCGGACTCCTGCCCTTTTCCGGGTGCGGTCCCTTTCAGGTTTTTACAGATGAAGGTAAAATCGCCCATGTCGTATCAGCCTTCTGTTGCACACAGGAGCTGATAAAGCGGACGGGCAGACCGCAAGGGAAAGCCGATAAATGAGATCGCAACAAACCTGTTGGTACTAACAAGGCAGGAGCGGAAAATTCCCGATGCTTGACATAAAGTTCGTACGGGCCAGCCCGGATGTGGTGAAGGCAGATCTCACAAAAAGGAACGACCTAGAGAAGATCGCATGGGTCGATGAGCTGCTCGCAAAGGACGCCCGTTCCCGCGAACTCAAAGTGGAGACCGACCAGCTCCGCCAGCGGAGAAACACCATTGCCCGCGACATCAATGCGGCAAAGAAGGCAGGGCAGGATGCAAAACCGCTGATGGAAGAGGCCGCCTCGCTCCCGAAGAAGATCAAAGACCACGACACTGAACAGGAGGAGATCCGGACACGGATGCGCGAGATCCAGATGCGCCTGCCCAATATCCTGCACGAGAGCGTCCCGGTCGGTAAGGACGACTCGGAGAACGTAGAGGTGAAGCGGGTCGGGACTCCCCGCACCTTCTCCTTTGAAGTGAAGAACCACGGCCAGCTCGCGACAGAGAAAGGCTGGGCTGACTTCGAGCGTGCTGCCAAGACCTCGGGTGCAGGCTTCTATTTCCTGAAAGGGAACCTCGTGCTCCTCGATATGGCGCTCCAGCGCTACGCGATAGACCTCCTGGAAAAGAAAGGCTACACTCCCGTCATCCCGCCCTACATGATCAACCGGACCTCATACGAGGGCGTGACCGATCTCGGCGACTTCGAGAAAGTGATGTACAAGATCGACGGGGATGACGCGTACCTCATCGCGACCAGCGAGCACCCCATCGGCGCGATGTACCAGGACGAGATCTTCGAAGAGAAAGACCTCCCGCTCCGGCTTGCCGGTATCTCTCCCTGCTTCCGGCGCGAGATCGGCGCCCACGGCCTTGACACCAAGGGGCTCTTCCGGGTCCACCAGTTCACCAAGGTCGAGCAGTTCGTCTTCTGCAAGCCGGAGGACTCCTGGACGATCCACGAAGAACTGCTCGCCAATGCCGAGGAGATCTTCCAGGGGCTTGACCTTCCCTACCATGTCGTGAACATCTGCACGGGCGACATCGGTACGGTTGCGGCAAAGAAGTACGACATCGAGGTCTGGATGCCGCGCGAGAACGCGTACAAGGAGGTTGTCTCCTGCTCGAACTGCACGAGTTACCAGGCAGTCCGGCTCAATATCCGGGTCCGGGACAAGAGTGACTTTGAGTCAAAGCAGCACGTGCACACCCTCAACTCAACAGCCATTGCCACCTCCCGCGTGCTGCGGGCGATCCTCGAGAACAACCAGCAGGAGGACGGCTCGGTCCTCATACCGGAAGTCCTGCGGCCGTACATGAACGGGCGGGAGTTCCTCTGAACGCAGGAACACACTCCATTCCGGTATTTCGCCCAAATCCTTTTTTTATCCATAGGACGCAGATATATTCAGGATTGTGGTCGCATGGCATATCCTAACCTCTACAGTGACGAATCGATCGTCCTCAATGCACAGAATGTCAAGGTGAAGTCCGTATCGTTCGAAGCGGTGCTCACGACACGCAGGCTCATTCTCGTGGACAGCAAGAAGCACCTGATAGCACCGCAGGAGATCCTGCTGGCAACCCTGCGGGACATCGAAGCTGGAGAGAATGCCATCCGCGACCCCACCATCACCCTCTCTATCATCACGACGACTGGCGCCACCCGCCAGATGATCCTCACGTTCTCGAAAACAAGCGGCGGGGACCGCAAGCGGGAACGCGACGAATGGATCAAGGCGCTCCGGCAGAACATGGCATCGGCCGGGCAGCACCCGATCATGCCCGACCAGCCAATCCCGGAAGAGGCCTATCCCCCCGGTGCCGATGAACGGCCATCACCTGCCCGGGCTGCACCCGCTGTCCCGGCTCATTCTGGAAAGAAGAAGATCGAGATCGCCCGCCCGGGCCCGATCAAAAAGATCATCGATGCCCCCCCGGCCATCCCGAAACCCGTGGAGACAACAAGCCTTCCCACGGGTTCGTTCTGCAACAAGTGCGGCAGCCGCGTACCCCCGGACTCGGCGTTCTGCAACAAGTGCGGGACACCGGTCGTGACCGATGCAGACCTTGACGCACACCTCGCCACGACCTCCGCCCCTGCGCCCGCAGTCCCCCAGATCCAGGTGCAGGCCCGGCCAACATTCGGGCAGGGCGACAAGAAAGAGCGACCTATCGAAGAGGTCATCCACTCGATCGAGCCGCTCATCGAGGACTCGGTCCCGCGGACCCAGCCCTACCCCATTGTGCCCAAACAGGTGTTCCAGCCCCGTGAACAGCAGGCGGCCGCACCGGAGCAGCAAGAGCCCTCACCGGAAGCTGCACCCGCCCCGGCACCCGAAGCCGCAGCGCCCGCGCCGGAATCCCCGACTCCCGGTGTGACCTGGCCGGTACTCGGTTCAGCCGGCGGCCCGGTTGAAGGGCAGGTCTCGATCCCGGCACAACCGGAAGCAGCACCGGCCTCAGCGCCGCAGGCTCCTCCCGTCCCGCCTGCACCACCCGTACCACCGGTCCCGGGCGGGAAGAAGAAGTTCATCGCGATCGGTGCTGTTGCACTGGTCCTCGTTCTCATCATTGCAGCGGTCTTCATCTTCGCAAACCCGCTGGGCGGAGGACAGCCGGCAACGACAACACCGGTCACGACCGCCGTGCCCACGACCGCCGCAACCCCCACCCCGTCCACGCCAACGATGACCTATGTTCCGACCGAGACCACACCGGCCGTTGAACCCACAGAAACGCCGGCCGGTACAACCAGCTCGTCCGGAGGCACGATGATCGTCCCGGACCAGAACGTCTGGATCCACATCATCTATGACGGCGAATACAACGGTATCTATGGTGTTGCCGGAGGGTCCACAACGATTGCCGGAGAAGGGGAGAAAGTCCTCCAGATCCCGGTCAACGTGGGGATCGTGATTGCCTCGATCCAGAAACTGGACGGGTCCGGTGACAAGCTGACCGTCGAGATCTGGAAAGACGGCAAACGGGTTGCGGAGAAATCCACGGTTTCACCCAAGGGGGTAATCGAGATCCAGACCGACTTACGGCCAACATCCACGCCAACCCCCACGTCAACCAAGATCCCGGTCCCGACAAAGACCACTGCAGCGGCAAACGAAACTGCCAACGCAACCGCAACAATCACTGCGGCAGCCGAATAATCCTTCCCTTTTTTCGCATCTTCTTCTCATCAGGGATTGTCCGGGTTAACTTCGACACCAGTCCCGACAACATACCGTTCGTCCCCGACAACCAGCCGGCTGCCGCGCAGGCGATAGTCCTTCACAACGTTATCCTTTCCCCTCACATGAACGCGTATTTCGCCAGACCCGCTGGAAAATACTTCCCTGATAGCCTTCTCAGCAGCATGCCGATCCTCTTCCACAACAAACGCGAGCGCGTTCATATCGGCTATCGCTTCCCCGGATTTTCCGAGCGATTCCTCCATAAACCGGTTGGTCCGGATAAATTTCCCGTCCCGGTCCAGGACAAAGAAGATATTAGGGATGCAGTCGATGACCGCATCGAAGAACTCTTTCTCCCGCTGGAGGGAGTCCCTGACGATCTTCCGGTCCGTGACATCCCGGATCGATTCGATTGCTCCAATCATCGTTCCGGCATTATCATAGAGGGGTGAGGCGGTGAACCATAATAGGGCATCCCGGACTCCGGCAAAGCCCGGTACCGTGACCTCGGCATACAGGATGTTCCCGTTCCGTTTGATGAAAGGATACCGGGTTTTTATGGCCGGATCATTCTTCAGCACAAGATCGATCAGGAGGGGGCGGCGTTCTCCGTATAAGGAGACGGCATATGCGTACTTGCCTTCACCGATCATCACAGATGCAGGGGTCCCGGTCAGCTTCTCCATGGCCCGGTTCCACGCAATCACGATCCCCTCCGTGTTGATGGCAAACGTTGCATCGGGCAGGAAGTTGAGGATATCCGACTGGAGCCGTTCCTGATCGGATATTTTCTTGTCGGCCCTCCGGTGCTCGACAACCAGCCGGATCTTGTGCGCAAGTTCCGCAAATTGGGAATTCGCCTCACCGCCTTTCTGGAGATAGGAATCTGCCCCTTCGTTGAGGGCCTGAATGACAACCTCCTCCCGGCCTTTTCCGGTAAAAATGATAAATGGGATGGTATTGCCGGAAGCCCGGATCTTTTTTAAGAATGCTATGCCGTCCATGACCGGCATCTGGTAATCGGAGACGATGGCTTCGTAGTTGCCGGACTCAAGGAGAGTCATCGCTTCAGGCGCAGAGGTCGCTGTGTCGACACGGAACTTTCCGTGCCCCTCAAGAAAGATCTTGCCGATCTGGAGCAACTCGGGCTCATCATCCACATACAGGACCTGGAACATACGCACCGGAAATGCTTTACAGTGAATGACTATACGTCACCATTAATATTTTCTTTGTATGCCGGGCACTGAAGATGTACATCCGCCCGGTTTTTGTTTCATACCCATTTCCGGATCTACAGGACGCCGGTACGGCCGAGCTTTTCCCGGAAGATTTCTAACCCTTTCCGGATATCGGCAAGGTTTGTCCCCCCGGTGATGACGGCTTTCCCGGAAGAGAAGAGGAGGAAGACGACTTTGGGGTCGGTAAGCCGGCAGACCAGCCCCGGGAAACTCTCCGGTTCGTACTCCACCCAGTCGCTGTCCATGAGGGAAGCGACCATCCGGACCAGGTTGCATTCCCGGCCGAAACTGCAGGTACAGACAATGTTCCGGACCGAGACGCGGGGCTCATCATGGCAGGCGATGTTGGCGGTTTTGAGCACTGCAAGAAGGTTCTTTGTGGCAGGCACAAGGTCTTCCTGCCGGGCAATGCCGGTGATGACAACCTTCCCGGATCCAAAGATGAGGGCAACGGCTTTGGGGTCCTGCATATAGTACACGGCGCCGGGAAACCGCTTCTTGTCGAACCTGCACTCCGGTACTGCATTGAGGAGATGCGTCAGGTCAATGGAATCCGCAACCGGTCCGGCGGCAACGATATTCTGGATCCTGATCGGATCGTCCTGCATTTTTTTCATGGTACCCGGTTTGATTGGAAGTACCTATTTATCGGTAACCCGGATCCAGCGCAATGCAGGAAGGCCTGTTTCATAAAAGGTTCCACCCGCTGGCCGGCAACCGCGCGAGAAAAAAACACTGCCCGGTAATTTTCCGGAGAACCGGAAATTAGTTGCGCGATCAACTACGTATTTGTGGAAATCCCATCATGATGGTTGCATCAGCCGGGATCCGGACTCGGCACATCACGGGAGTAAACCCGCAGATTGCGTCTGCACCCGGACCGGGCCGGTACGGTGAAATCCTTGGAAACGAGAGAACGGGAATTTTTAGGAAAAGACATTGCGTTGCTCTACCGGGCAAGCCAGAAGAACCTTGACGACCGGCTCCGGCCCTGCGGGATCGGCTCGGGACAGTTTTACGTGCTGATGCCCCTCTTCCGCGAGGACGGGATCAACCAGGACGCGATAACCCGGATCATCCAGGTGGACAAGGCGTCCGTCACCCGGGCGGTCCAGAAACTGGTTGACGAAGGCTACGTTGTCCGGAAACGTGACGAGACCGACCGGCGCTCCTGCCGGGTCTTTCTCACAAAAAAAGGCCGGGGGATCCAACTTGCGATGACAACGATTGCGCAGGAATGGGAAGACCTGCTCCCCTCCGGTTTTGATCCGGTGGAGCGCGGGGGGGTCCGTGGCTCGTTTGAAACAATGATCAACACCATCTTCCGGGATACGGGAGAGTAACGGAGGATATCATGGAATTCAGGAAATCCCACCAGTTCATGCTCTGCATCACGGCATTCTTCGGCATGGCCGGGGGCACGCATCTTGCCCCGGTCCTGCCGGAGATGGTAGCGCCCCTGCACACGACCAGTGCGGAAGTCGCCCTGCTGATGTCGGTGCTGACCATCTCGACTGCCATCTTCACCCTGCTGATTGCGCACTACATTGACCGGGTCAACCGCAAGACAGTCCTCATCCCCTGCCTCGTGGTCTACGGCCTGACCGGCCTCTTCTGTTTCTTTGCCTCCGACATGCAGTCGCTCCTCGTCCTCCGGTTCCTGCAGGGGATTGGCGTTGCGGGGATGCTGACCCTGCCCCTTCTCATGATTGGGGACGTGTTCAAAGGCCACGACAGCGTGAAGCCGATCAGCACCATCAGTATCTCGTTTGCGATCGGTGCCATATCGGTCCCGCTCATCGGGGGGTTCATGGCAATGGTGGCGTGGAACCTCCCGTTCCTGTTCTACGCGCTCGCGCTCCCGTTCGCCCTTGTGGTCTGGGCATTTCTCCCGGAGACACGCGGGGCGGAGCATGCCGGTAACCGCAACGGGATCAAAGAGGCGTTTTGTGCGCTCCGGGATATCCGGGTTTTCTCTGCGGTCTTCATGGGATTTGCCGTATACGTCCTGCTGTTTGCCATGGTCATCTACGTCCCCTTCCTGCTCAAGAGCCTCTTCTCGTATTCCTCCGGCTCTTCCGGCATCATGCTCGCGATCGAAGGGCTCGCGGTCATTCTTGTGGCGTCCCGGGTGCACAGCCTTACGCGGAGATATTCCGTGCTCCCGGTCATCACCCTCGGGTTCGCGCTCGTTGGCGCATCGCTCGTGCTCATGGCATTCTTCCCCTTCCTAGCCGCTATCGTCCTCCTGCTCATCCTGTTCGGGGCCGGGTATGGTCTTGCCCAGACGTCCGTTGATGTCCTCACGGTCCAGGTCCCCCCGCCGGAAAACCGGGGCGGCATCCTCTCCATCCACACCTGCGGGAAATACCTTGGCGGGAGCATCGCCCCGGTCATCCTCGGGATCGTTCTCGTCTTCTTGGGCATGGAAGGCGTCTTTGTGCTGGCCGGGATCTTCGGGCTCGTTATGGCCGCAATCGCGTACGGGATCCGGAATAAATTCGCGGGGCCGGCCGGTGCTGCGGGGCAGTGACGCTGCGGGATTTTTAGAAAATTTTTGAAAAATTTTTCTGGTTTTTTTCTGGGATTTTGTTTTTCTTTTTTAGATCAACAAATTTTTTCAAGAAAATTTCCGGCTCGTGAAAAATTTTCGGAACTAATTTTCTCTCTAAAATCTTTGCCGGAGAATTTTCGGATGCCGGATCTTCCGTAATCAAAGGCCAGGCGCTCCATGCCGGGAGACGGGCCGAGGAGTAAGGGTACCCGGGAATGCAAGTGTGCCCGCCAGAAAGATACGACGGTGGAAGTTATCTCTCCGTCGGAGACCCGGGTCGAAGAGCCCTTCGGACTCTTCGAAGACCGGTTGGTCTTCTCATCTCTCAGGTCTGATGACCATCGAGTTCTCCTGCTCCAGGTCAAGCGACCTGTCGCACCCGAAAACCCCCTTTCTTTTCGTTTCGCGTGCTCCCCATGCGAAAAAAGAGCGATCGGCCGCTGGAAGGGCACTATTTAGTTAATTTTTAAAGCCAGAAATAGACGCCGTTCGTAAAAATACAGGCAAAATATCAGTATTTTCCAAATGAGGTACTGTAATTCGCAAAAAAATGCGACTATCCCAAAACCTGTTTCCTAAAATGAACCCGGATCCGAAAACGGAGCGATTATAAGAGAGATTGGACTTAGGGGGATTGTCTCTGGCGGAAGTCATCCGGAATATCCTCCTGCCAGTTTGTTTAGCGTGCCCATGCCAGGAAAAACCCGTGATCGTTGAACCGGGAGTGCCTATATTGGCATTTTTCCGGGGTATATCCTGCTCCGTTAAGGGAAAAAATCCCCTAAAATTCATTCGTTAAAAATCCAGGTACTGTAATTCGCGAAAAAGTGCGATCCTCCAAAAGTCGGTTTTTCAAAATGAGCCCGGATTCGAAAACAAAACGATTTATGGGGAGATTAGTTTTCAGGGGGGGCCTTGCGTACAGGCCGTTGCCCAGCGAGGGGGCGGCAAGCCCCCCGAGCGACTCCGAGCATAAGCGAGGAGGGGGTGGAATCGTATTTTCAATTTGAATTCCCGTTCCCGTAAAATCTAAAAATATATTTCAACATCTTTAACGCGATTGAGCGCACCACCTTCTTCAATGGCAGTCCCCGAATCCATCCAGCCACTTGTTGAAAAGTACACGTACCATCGCGAAGCCTACATCCGCGGGCAGGAGAAATACAATGAATCACAACTCCGCCAGGATTTCACTGATCCGTTTTTCCACGCGCTCGGCTGGGACGTGAACAACAACAAGGGACATTCGGAAGCGTACCGGGAAGTGCTGCATGAGGAGCCGGTCCGGATCCGGGGGACTACCAAATATTTCGACTACACGTTCAGGATCGGGGGCGTGCGGAAGTTCATTGTCGAGACCAAGAAGCCGTCCGTGCACATCAGGGATGATGCGGATGCAGCTCTCCAGCTCCGAAGGTATGCGTGGAACGCAAAACTCCCGCTCTCTATCCTGACGAACTTCGAGGAGTGGGCGATCTATGATTGTACGATCAAGCCGGAGAATGGCGACACGGCTGCGAAGGGACGGATCGAGTATTTCACGTACAAGGATATTCCGGCCAAGTGGGACTATCTGGTCAGTGTCTTCTCGCAGGACTGTATCCTGAAAGGATCGTTCGACCGGTACGCTGCATCGCACAAAGGGAAGAAAGGGACGGCTGCGGTTGATGACGATATCCTTTCCGAGATCGAGTCATGGCGGGACGCACTCGCGAAGAACATCGCGATCCGGAACGACAAACTCTCGGTTGCCGAGCTGAACACCGTTGTCCAGCGCACGATCGACCGGCTCCTCTTCCTGCGGATCTGCGAAGACCGGGGGATCGAGGAGTACACAACGCTCCACAAACTTCTCGAAGGCGAGAACGTGTATGCCCGGCTCTGCGAACTGTTCCGGAACGCTGACGCGAAGTACAACTCCGGCCTCTTCCATTTCGATGACGAGCCCGGCAGGAATGAACTGCCGGACAACCTCTCCCTCTCCGTTTCCGTGGACGATAAGGTCTTGAAAGGGATCATCAAACGGCTTTACTATCCTGAAACCCCGTACCTCTTCTCGGTCATCCCTCCCGCAATCCTCGGGCACGTTTACGAGCAGTTCCTCGGGAAAGTTATCCGGCTTACGGAAGGTCACCAGGCAAAAGTGGAGTTCAAGCCGGAGGTGAAGAAGGCGGGCGGCGTCTTCTACACCCCGCAGTACATCGTGGAATACATTGTTGCGCACACGGTCGGCGAACTCGTGATGGACAAGACCCCCCGCGACGTGGCAAAGCTCCGCGTCCTCGACCCTGCGTGCGGCTCCGGTTCGTTTTTGATCGGGGCGTACCAGTTCCTCCTTGACTGGCACCGCGACTGGTACATCGCAAACCTTGTCCCGGTTTTTATCGATAAGAAATCCGTGACCGACCCGGCCGTCCTCGCCCTGCTTCCCGAGCCCACGCCGCGGGGCAAGAAGAAACTCACGCAGGTCGAGCTCCCGGTGTACAAGGCCGGCAAGACCGGCGATGCAACACGCTCGCGGAGCGACTGGCGCCTGACTACGGCCGAGAAGAAACGCATTCTCTTGAACACCATCTACGGTGTGGACATCGACCAGGCCGCAGTCGAGGTGACGAAACTCTCGCTCCTCTTAAAAGTGCTTGAAGAAGAGAATGAGGAGAACATCGATAAGCAGCTGAAACTGTTCGCGGAGCGGGCGCTCCCCTCGCTGCACGAGAACATCAAGTGCGGGAACTCGCTGATCGGTACCGACATCATTACACCTGAGATGGTGCAGGAAGAAGTGAAGCGGATCAACCCGTTCGACTGGGACCGGGAGTTTGCGGATGTGATGAAGGCGGGCGGGTTCGATGCTGTGATCGGGAATCCGCCGTACATCCGGATCCAGACCTTGAAGGAATGGGCGCCGCAAGAAGTAGAATTCTACAAGAAAAAATTCATTTCCGCAAGCAAGGGAAACTACGATATCTATGTTGTATTTGTTGAGAGGGGACTATCACTGCTCAACAAGAATGGCTTACTTGGGTACATTCTCCCGCATAAATTCTTCAACGCCAAATATGGCGAGCCAGTGCGTTCAGTAATTGCGAAGGGAAAACATCTGAAAGAGATTGTTCATTTCGGACATCAGCAAATCTTTGAGAATGCAACAACCTATACGTGTCTGCTATTTCTCGGAAAGAAAGACTATGATGATTTCGGATTTATCAACGTCGGGGATCTTACTTTATGGCGCTCCTCACATATCGCAATCGAAGGAAATATTTCGTGTAAAGATGTTTCCAAAAATGAGTGGAATTTTGTTGTAGGTAATGATTCAGGACTTTTCAAAAAATTAGACTCTGAAAGAATAAAACTGAAAGATGTTACAGCAAAAATTTTCCAAGGATTAGTAACGGGTGCTGATCCAGTTTTTCTTGTCATTAATCAAGAGGATGGATCATTTTACTCAGATGCAACGGGAAAGACACATTTGCTTGAGAAAGATTTACTCCATCCATTATGCAAAGGCGCATTAAACATTCGTCGTTATTATATCGATAACATTACCAAATCGATTCTTTTTCCGTATAAAATTGAAGAAAATACTGCAATTCTTATCTCAACAAAAGAACTCGCAGAAAAATATCCAAACACCTGGGAATATTTCAAACAAAATAGATCTTTGTTAGAGGCACGAGAAAACGGAAAATGGAAAAACGAACAATGGTATGCATTTGGTCGGAATCAAAATTTAACCGAAATGAATCGTGAAAAAATTCTCTCGCCAAGTATCGCTAACGGTGCATGTTTCACTTTTGATTCAAAAGATTTCTTTTACTTCATGGGTAGTGGCGGTGGCGGCGGTGGCGGCTATGGTATTATTTTAAAACCCGAAGAGAAAATGTCCTATTACTATCTGTTAGGTCTCCTCAACTCAGCATTATCAACATTCTATCTGAAGAAGATTAGTTCCACATTTAGGGGAGGGTACATCGCCTTGAACCGGCAATATATAGAGCAACTCCCCATACGCACCATCAACTTCGCCGACCCTGCCGACAAGACCCGGCATGATCGCATGGTTCAGCTCGTAACGCAGATGCTTGACCTCAATAAGAAAATACAGGATGCCCGCGTTGATCACGACAGGACCCTGCTCCAGCGGCAGATCGAGGCAACGGATGCTTCCATCGATAAACTGGTGAACGAGCTGTACGGGCTGACGGAGGAGGAGATTGCGGTTGTGGATGGTGTCGGCCGATGACCCGACGGGAAGCGGCTGACATGAGAAGAACCCCTCAGGGTTCTTCGAGGAGCGGGAAATGACCGGACATGAAAAGAACCTGATACGAAACAGCACAGCAGAATTCCTGATTTTTACGTCAACCGTTGGCGAGGAATCAATCGAAGTCAGGTACGAGGATGAAACAGTCTGGCTCAGCCAGAAGATGATGGCTGCGCTCTTCGATGTAAAGACCCCGACAATAAACGAACACTTAAAAAACATCTACGAGAGCGGCGAACTGACCCGGAAAGCAACTATTCGGAAATTCCGAATAGTTCGCACCGAAGGAAACCGCGAGGTAAAGCGGGATCTCGAATACTACAGTCTCGATGCCATAATCTCGGTCGGGTACCGCGTCAATTCCAAGAGGGCCACCCAGTTCCGCCAGTGGGCAACGCAGGTATTGCGGGAATTCGCCATCAGGGGATATGTCCTTGACAAAAAGCGGATGGAAAACGGTACGTTCTTAGGCGAAGATTACTTCGAGCGTCTGCTTGCAGAGATACGGGAGATCCGCCTCAGCGAGAGACGATTCTACCAGAAGATCACCGACATCTATGCCACAAGCATCGATTACAACAGGGATGCCCCGACGACCCGCGATTTTTTTGCAAACGTCCAGAACAAATTGCATTTCGCCATTCACGGGCATACCGCAGCCGAACTGATACTACAGCGGGCGGACAGCAGAAACGATCACATGGGTCTGACCACCTGGGAGAACAGTCCTGACGGGAAGATCCTGAAGACCGATGTGGTGGTTGCAAAAAATTATCTGACATCGCAGGAACTCGAATCACTCGGGCGGATCGTCAATGCATGGCTTGATCTTGCTGAAGATCGCGCCAGACGACAGATTCCCATGACCATGGAAGACTGGGCAAAACGTCTCGACCGGTTCCTTGAATCCGATGACCGGAACCTTCTGGAAGATGGCGGGAACGTAACCGCAGAGATGGCAAAAGAGTTTGCGGAGACGGAATTTGAAAAATACCGTATTGTTCAGGACCGGCTTTTTGAAAGCGATTTCGACCGGATATTAAAAGAGACAAAATAAGCATGAGACCCGGACGCCAAACTAGATCACGACAAGACGCTGCTCAGCGGCAGATCGAAACGACGGATGCGGTGATCGATAAACAGGTGTACGAGCTGTACGGGCTGGCGGAAGAGGAGAACACGGCGGTGGAAGGAAACGGGAAATGAAAAATGGCAATCATTAAACTTATAGATTCTGACCAGGACCTTTTAGAGGGCTATGGTATTGGGCCCGGATCGTATCCCGCAGCCGGTAACCATGAATTCATATTTCCTGCTGATACGCCGGATTTTCACATCCGTTTCTTTGAAAAGAACGGTGCCCTGTTTGCAGAACTACCGGATGATCTGGAACCTGCATTTGAAGGAACAACACTGGACCTCAATAATGGCGGAGATGTTGCAAAAGAATACGAAGGAAAGATCTTTGCCATATATGTCTGATAGTTCATAGAGGGAGAACAAAAAAAACAGAATACGGGAACCAGATGTCATGACCCTTGACCACTTCCTCAAAGAAATTGAATCCCGTGAGCTCGAATTCAAGGAAAAGCCGAATCCCGCACTCTTCAAGACGCTATCAGCATTTGCCAACACCGATGGGGGCGTTGCACTCATCGGGGTATCTGACAAAAAAGAGATCACCGGGTACCGTTGCTCAAATGCAGACCTCAAGGATTTATCCGATACCATCGTCAACAAACTCGCCATCCATCCTGTGATTGAACCGGTCAAATGTGAAGGGAAAACGGTTGTACGGATTGAGGTAAAGAAGAGCAAAGTCCCGGTCGCATACGAAGGCAGGTATTACACGCGGGTGGGAAACACAACAAGACTGATGGACACTGAAGAACTCAAAGAATTCCTCGTTTCCGAAATCGAATGGGATCGCCTTCCTTCAGAGCGCGGACTTGCGGATATCGATATGGAAACCGTCAGGCTCTTCGTTCGCTTGGCAAAAAGTGCCGGCAGGCTTCCCGGCGCTGACGAGCGTGAACCGGTTGCAGCGATACTCACGCGGCTCGGTCTCATGACCGGGGATCAACTGACTAACGCAGCATTCCTGCTCTTCGGAAAAAAACAGGAGTCCTATCTTTCAGATACGGTGCTTCGCATCGGCCGGTTCAAAGACGGAGTAACCATCATAGGTGACCGCTGGATTGCCGGGAATCTCTTCCGCCAGCTCAGCGAAGGGGAAGAAGCGCTCAGGAATTTTATCAATGTACGCTACGAAATATCGGGAGAAACTCCGGAACGTAAAGAACATTGGGATTACCCGCTTCCCGCACTCAGAGAAGCGCTTATGAATGCGCTTGTCCACCGGGATTATTTCAAAAAGAACGAACAGATCATGATAAAAATCTATGACGATGCGATCTGGTTCCATAATCCCGGGGGTTTTCCCAAGGGGCTGTCAATTGCACAGCTGAAAGCAATGCCCCAGTCAATTCCCCGAAATCCGCTGATCGCAAGGATCTTCTATCTCTCCGGGTATATCGAGCGGTACGGTTCCGGCATCCAGAGAATACTCACATCGTTTGCGGACGCAGGACTTCCCGAGCCGGAATTCCAGACCGATGCGTGGGGATTGACCCTGACAATGCAGAAAGATATCTTCACTGAAGAATACCTTGCGCAGATGGGACTGAATGAACGGCAACTTCAGGCAATCCCCATTATGAGGAAACAGGGAAGCATTTCCAAACGCGAATACGAGGATCTCGTGTCGGTTTCCACAAGAACCGCGCTCTACGATCTGACTGCATTAGTTAACAAAGGAGTACTGGTTAGGATAGGTTCCGGCAAATCCTCCAGGTATTCACTATCTTCCAAACCAAAGAATACCCAAACCGGAGGATCATGATGGAGATTCCCGATGCCTAAGGCATTGCGCGTATTGCGCGAAAATTGCGTGGATCCATCTGAAGAGGGCATAATGGGGACATGAATGAGACAGATATCACATCTATCGGGATATGAACAATACACAGACACTCCTATTGGTATCCCGGCCATCCGCACCATCAACTTCGCCGACAAAGCCCGGCACGACCGCATGGTCTCGCTCGTCACGCGGATGCTGGAAATCCGTTTTTGGCCATCAGGACAAAGATGGATTCGAGAAGAACGCCTCAGCGTTCTTCGCTGTGGCGAATCCCGTATCTGCGGGATGAGACTGAAGAAGAATCCTGAAAGGATTCTTCGCTGTTTAAACAAAAAGTTACAGAACGCCCGCGTCGATCACGACAAGACGCTGCTCAGCGGCAGATCGAAACGACGGATGCGGTGATCGATAAACAGGTGTACGAGCTGTACGGGCTGGCGGAAGAGGAGATCAAGATCGCTGAAGGAGCGGGTAAATAATCCGCCGGATTTTTTTGCCAGGTTTTGATTCTGAAATGGTAAACTGGTGTACTTTTTATTGAGTTGTGATGTCCTGCGCACTTACCGGTTCGGATTCTCCGCTGACAAATACTCTTATTATCCATTGTGCGAGAAATCGAATAACCGGAGATGTACCCCTGTCTGAAAACCAGCGGTCCGATGCAGTGAAAAGCCTTGTGAAATTCATGATCTGCCTTGCGATAGCAGGCACGATCATTGCGCTCGTATGGTATTTCGCCATTGACCTGCCGGTCCAGCAGGCAGCAGCAATCCACGTGCCCACGAATACACTCGTTCCCTTGTAGACCGGGAAAACCCCTGCAGGGAGATGGACACTCGTGCAAAACGAGTGTTCTCAAGCATTCCTTCTTTACTCCTCCTTGTTTTCGAGATTCGTCTGTAAAAATACTATACCTGACTTACCCAACAAAAGTCAGCCGGCATGTCGGCTTGCTATTCGAGCGTGCGGATGCCATTGATCACGAGGTTGCGGCGGCGGACCGGCGAAGTGAGATGCCGTCACCCACCCGGGGCGACAGTTTGAGAAGAATGCTGGGGCGTTCTTCGAGGGATGACGCAGGCGGTGCTGGCGCGAGCCTTCGCTGGCAGATTTTGACAGTGGATGAGAGAGGTACCTACCCCTTCCATGCCATGGGGGGTGGGTAGGGGTCCCTGAGTGGGAGGGGGGACCCTGCTGCCGGTTCCGGGCCGGGACACTGGGAGGGGGGGACACCCCTCCCCATTTTCGCACCGCACGGGACCCCCATTACGTGGCATCATGAGAAGCGTTGTTGTACGAGCATGACCGTAAAAATCTACATGGATGTCTGCTGTTTGTGCAGACCATTTGATGACCAGAACAACCGGAAGATCCGGCTTGAAGCAGAAGCCGTCCTGGCAGTATTAGACCGGTGTTCCAGGGACTGGGATCTTGTCGGAAGCGTCATCATTGACGATGAAATATCACGCCTTGCAGATATTGAAAAACGATTAAAACTGGAACAGAAACTCATGCTCGTCAGGGATTATATCGAACTGAATGAATCCATTTTCAACCGGGCATTACAATACCAGAAAGAAGGTATCAAATTGTTCGATGCACTCCATCTCGCATGTGCAGAGATCGGAGAAACTATTTTCCTCACACAGATAACAGGGTAATTACTACCGTAAGGAAAATCCCGGCACTATCCACCGGGTAAATAACCCGGTTCACTGGTTCATGGAGGTGTCAGCCGATGAAAACTATAAGTGAAGTAAGAAAAGAGGGCATCCAGGCACTTACCAAGACCCTCGGACCCGTCGATATGGCCAGGTTTATCCAGAGTTTCGAGACCGGATCCGGCGATTATACCAAAGAACGTCATGAATGGCTGCCGGAAAACCTCGATGAGATTAAAAACGGTCTCATGGAACGACAGAAGAACGTAAAACGCAGAAGCAAATCCAATCACACACGAGATCGTGAAAAACGGATTTGAAATATTTTTTTTAAATTGCGGTCCGGAATTTTTTAAAATTTTTCCGGACGCCGCTGGAAAAATTTTGTTCGCGATCGATTCGAAGAATCCGGCACCCATCACCGCTTCTTCTGCCCGGCTAAAAATTTCCGGTATTCCGGCGATTCGAACATCTCGCGGGTCTCCTTCTCGGCCTGTTTGTGCGCCATATCCCGGAAGACCGGGTCTTTGCATTTCTCCAGCAGTTCCCTCATGGCCTCCGGGAAGACGACCATCGGCTCTTTCTTTGCAACCCCGTCAAGGATGATCCGGGCTGCATCCTCTACCGGGATCGCATCCTTCGGGACTCTGCCCCGGAAGATCGGCGTGGCCACATCCCCCGGGCAGACCACTGTGAAGAAAATGTTCCTGGGTGCATACTCGTAGTACAGACAGTCGGTCAGGCCGATCACTGCGTTCTTGGTGGCAACGTACAGGGTCTGGTAGGGTGTGCCAAAGAGTGAGGCAACCGATGACGTGTTGACGATATGGCCGCTGCCCTGCTTTTTCATGACCTCAAGAGCGGCGTTCACTCCGTAGATCACGCCCCAGAGGTTGATGTCGATCATCTCCTTCCAGTCTGCAAGGGTGCTTGCCTCGTACGGGTTCTTCTGGCTGATGCCGGCATTGTTGAACAGGTAGTCGAGATGGCCGGAGAGAGCAACACAGTCCCTGACCATGGCTTCGACCGCAGCAGGATCTTTCACATCAACCGCAGCAAACTTCGCCTGCGGATATGCCGCAAGGGTGGCTTTTGCTTTCTCTACGCTCTCCGCCCGGCTGCCGATCACCCAGACAACCGCGCCCTGTTTGAGCAGTTCTTCTGACACTGCATAGCCAATGCCGGAGGTTCCTCCGGTCACAATCGCAATCTTTCCCTCAAATGGTGTGGTCATGGTTTCGCCTTGTACACGTCTGAATATGCAGGATTCCTGCATATCGTGAAAATCATCAGATTTTTATTGATACGTTCTTTTGCTCACGTTCCTATATGCTGGTTTATATTTAGTTCCCGTAGGGGATTTGCAGGAATCATGGGAGTCTGGTTCAGGGAAGACGGCAGCCTGAAGGTGGGGATTCTAACCAGAAGAGTAGATGCTGCTATGGGGATTCGAACCCCAGTCGCGGGCGTGAAAGGCCCGCATGATTGGCCGGACTACACTATAGCAGCAAATTGTCCTACTTAATTTCTCGCAACGTCATAAATAGGTTATGGAGGAGGGCACGCCATGAACGGGATGATCCTCCCGAAACATGAAAAACCGGAAAAAATTATCGCTTCTTTGCCTTCGACTTGAATTTTTCTGCTGCTTTCACCGGCTTTTTCACTGCTTTCTTCACCGCGGTCTTTCCTGCTGCTTTCACTGCAAGCTTCTTCGGCTTGCCGTGGATGGGATAGCCTTCCTTTTTTGTCAGGGGCCCGAATGCGGCTGCCAGCTGCCGGAAAACCGGGCCGGGCTTACCGGACCCGATCGTGCGTCCGTCAACCCAGACAATGGGGGCGACTTCCGCAGCAGTACCCGAGCAGATCAGCTCGTCGGCCGTGTACAGATCGAAGTACCCGAGGTTCTGCTCGCGGACGGTGATTCCCAGCGATTTTGCGATCTCGAGCACGACAAGGCGGGTGACGCCCCGGAGGTTGTTGAGTGTGGGGGGCGTGATGATCTCGCCGTTCTTGACAATGTACAGGTTGTCACCCGAGCCCTCGGAGATGTAGCCGTTCGTGTCAAAGAAGATCGCCTCGTCCCCGCCCTTGTAGTTTGCCTCGATCTTGGCAAGGATGTTATTCAGGTAATTCAGGCTCTTGACATTCGGGGGCATGCACTCGGCCGGGTTGCGCCGGACCGACACGGTCACGGCCTTTAAGCCCTTCTCGTACAGGTCGCCGTACATCGCACCCCAGGTCACGGCAATGATGATGACCGAAGGCTTCGGGCACTTGCGCGGGTCAAGGCCGAGATCCCCCTTGCCACGGGTGATGATCGGCCGGATGTACGCATTGTCCAGCTTGTTCCTCCGGAGCACCTCGCAGATCGCCTCGGTCATCTCCTCTTTTGTCATCGGGGGTTTGATGTCGATGGTCTTGGCTGAATCGTACAACCGGTCGATATGTTCCTTCAGCCGGAAGATCCTGCCATTGTACGCCCGGATCCCTTCAAAGCAGCCATCGCCATAGAGGAACCCGTGGTCGAACACGGAGACGCTTGCCTTGTCCTCCGGCAGGAATTTCCCATCATAATAAATGATCATGACAGGGTATGGGTGGCACGAGGTTTTGTAGTTTTTTCTTTAATCTCACGAGCGAAGCGAGTGACTGGTCACGTTAGTAACCGGCTCACGAGCGAAGCGAGTGACCGGCTACGATAGTTGCCGGCCTAAGACTGTACCACCGCTCTGCTTGGCACGGCACAAGAATGATATAGAATCCGGGTGTATCACACCATAACGAATTGAGGATTCTACAACGGGAGGATATAACGGTTTTATGCCAGGCAAAAAGGCAGGTCTGACAGACCGGACACCGGATGGTTCAGTTCAGGACATCTTCCGTACGATATTCGAGCGTATCCAGACCGCGATCCTGATTGTGGATCCGGCAGCCCACGAGATCGTTGATGCAAACCCCCTCATGGAGTCACTCACCGGACTCACAAAAGACCAGATGCTGGGGAAAGGCTGTCAGGGATTCGTCTGTCCGGCCAAGTGCGGCGAGTGTCCCGTCACGGATCTCCATAAAAATATCCTGAACATCGAACGCGAAGTCATCAATGCGAAAGGCGAACGGGTACCGGTGCTGAAGACCGTGGCAAAGGCAGACTTCGGGGGAAAAGAGTACCTGGTTGAGAGTTATGTGGACATCACCTCCCATAAAAAGGCCGAGGAGCGCCAGGCCGCGCTCCTTGCCTACCTCTCGGAATCGATCCTGAGGGCAAAGAAGCCGCTCGAACTGATGCAGAATGACTTCCAGGATATCGTAAAGAAGGCAGAGAGTGGTGATTACGATGCCGAGGACATCCGGATGCAGCTGGCCTTGCATGCAAAGAACCTTGCACAGATCGTAAAAAACCTGGAAGAACTCCAGGCAAAGGCTCTTAAGGGCAAGTCTGCTGAAATTCCCCCGGAATTCCGGGAGTTCCTCCTCAGGAAGTGAAATTCCCGTGGAAGGACCGTCCCCCGATCAGGAGCAGCAGGAAAGCATGCTCTGCCTCCTCGTGGCACAGCCGGAGCAGATCCAGGACATGAACCTGATGGTCATGAAGAAGATCCTGGCAAGCGGGTGCACACCACTCATCGTGACCGTGAACAAGCCCTACAAAGTCCTGACAAAGATCTATGCAAAAGAGGGCATCGGCCCGGAATCCTACTTTGTCATTGATGCCGTCACCCAGTATTCCGGCGGCGTGTGTCCGCCCAGCCCCCGGGTGAAATATGTCAACAACCCGTCCAACCTCACTGACCTTGGCATCGCGATCACTGAACTCTTGAAGCAGATGCCGGAGGGTAAAAAATGCATCCTCTTCGATTCGGTGAGCATGCTTTTGATCCACATCCCGTCGGCAACGGCATCGAAGTTCCTCCACTTCGTGGTCAACAAGCTCCAGCTCTCGGACGTCTCCGGGATCTTTCTCTCCGTTGAGAAAGGGCTCGACCCGGTGGTCATGTCCCAGATGAGCGCGTTCGTGGACCACGTCATGGACTATGAACAGGCGCAGAAACAAACCTGCCTGCTGTGAATTTCCAAAAAGAGACGCTTACATTTTCTGCCGGCACTTCTCCACGAAATGCCGGAACATTCCTGCGCTCCCCACCGGGTGGAGGTGCGTGTAGCTCCCCAGCGTATTTTTCACAACCGCACCGTCACAGTTATCCCGGATGCCGACGCCCCGCGAGAGCGTATATGCATAGCGGGTTGCCTTGTCCAGCACCACTTCCGAATAATGGAATTCGTGGCCCCGGAACACCGCACTGCCCATGGGAGAGTCCGCTGAACTTTTCCCTTCCACATAGCTTACGACCCGCCGGGCCGGCATCCGGGTCTCCCCGGAGAATACCCCGCACATCGCGGTGGACTGATCACGGTTGGAGCCCTGCCACCCCTTCTTCAGCACCATCCGCTCCGTAAGGTACATCAGACCGCCGCACTCCGCATAAACGGGCGTGCCGTTGCGCGATACCTCCCGCACCGCCTCCCGCATACGGTCGTTGGCTTCGAGTTCCTTTGTGAAGAGCTCGGGATAACCGCCGCCAATGATGTAGC
This sequence comes from Methanoregula formicica SMSP, assembly GCF_000327485.1. NCBI lineage: Archaea > Methanobacteriati > Methanobacteriota > Methanomicrobia > Methanomicrobiales > Methanoregulaceae > Methanoregula > Methanoregula formicica. Next base: position 1,718,690 of record NC_019943.1, read on the forward strand.
CGTCTGCTTCCGGGAGCCGGTCGTGGACCGGGCTGAACGGCACCGTCTCCGCACCGCAGGTTTTGAGAATGTCGAAGAGGTCCGCGTAATAGAAGTTGAACGCCTCGTCGAATGCAACGCCGATCTTCACGTCCGGTGCCGGGACCGCGTCAAAGAGTGTTGGGGCAGGATTGTCCGGGATCTCTTTCATCAGGGACCGGAGTTTGTCCAGGTCAACATACTGGCCGATCATCTTCGTGATGGTCTCGATCCGGGCATCGAAGTCTCCCCGGCCCGCTCCCTCGCGGTAGGGCACGAGCCCGAGGTGGCGCATGGCAAGCTGCATCTCTTCCATCCGGGGGATGGCCCCGAGGACCGGGACGCCGCAGTAGTGCTCGATCGCGGTCACGGCCTTGGCCTTGTGCGACCCGCCCTTGATATTGTTGAGGATGACACCCGCAATCCGGATCTTCGGGTCAAAAGACTGGAAGCCTTTGACGATCGCAGCTGCGCTCCGCGTGATGCTCTGGGCCGAGACTACAAGCACGACCGGAAGGTCGAGCTCTTTTGCGATCGCGGCCGTGCTGCCGGTGTCGCCCAGCGCCTCGGCCCCCTCATATAATCCTCTCACACCTTCTACGAGTGCAATGTCAGCGCCCCGGCACCCGAACCGGAAGATGTCCTGCACCTGCGCCCCGTTGAGGGTGAACGTGTCCAGGTTCCGGCAGGGCCGGTGCGAGACTGCCGCAAGATAGGACGGGTCGATGTAGTCCATCCCCACCTTGAAGGTCTGTACCTTGTCCGTTTTCGAAAGAAGGGCCGCGAGCGCGAGCGTGATGCTGGTCTTGCCGCTGCCCGAGCGGTCACCGGTGATCAGGACCGCCTTCATGGGAGGCTCCGGAGGACCGCCCCGAACTCGCTCTCGACAATCGAGCGTACGCCGAGTGTCTTGGGGTGGAGGTCAATCTCCACCATCACATGCTGGTGGCCGATGGCCCGGAGGGGGGCTACCTGCCGCGGGCCGTTCGTGATCGAGAAGCACTCGACGCCTTTCGTGTACTCCGGCGGGATGGCATGGGGGACGCCGGTGATCAGCGCGAAGTCCGGTCTGATCTCGCGGATCCGCCTACCGAGCCGGTTCCCGTTTGCCCCGTACTCGTCCAGCGCACCGATGAGCTCCGCGTTCACGCCCCGTTCCGCCAGTTCTGTTGCGATCCGCTCTGCATCTCCGCGCGTCTTCGGAAGCCCTCGCTGTTCAAGGTTCGCGATATAGGTTATGTCCGCGTCCGGACACTTGTCGTGAAACGCGATGAGCGCGTCCACGAACATGTATGCGGTCTCCTTCTTTGCGTTCAGGATCGCGACACCCTTTTTACCGGACCGGGCAAGACGGAGAAGTTCCTGCGCTGCAACGTGCTTAAGATCGCCCCGCGATGCCTCGATGTACGACTGGGATGCTGCGCCCCGGAGACGCTCGACCTCGTTTGCCGCCCGCATCATCTGCCGCTGCCGGGCCAGCTCCTCCTGCGTGATCCAGCCGGCCTCCGCAGCGGCTTCGAGCGTTGACAGGACCCCGGCAATGTTTTCCAGGTAGCCCGCGTGGATGTCCACGGCAATGGTCGGCGTCGTGATACCGGCGCCGTCAATTGCTGACTGGAGGTCCTCGCCGATGATCATGGCAACACAGGTCCCGATAACAGCCATGCGTTTGGGGTGGAACATCTCCTCCGCGTACCGGAGCACATCTTCGAGCGGCTTCTGTCCGCCGAAGATGAACTCGTTGTCGGCAAGCGATGTGGTGAGTGTCCGCATCCCGTCCTCTTCAAGGAGACGGGCGTGCTTGAACGAGCAGCCGGAGGGGCCGTGGAGGATGGCAACGTCTACGTTGAGGTCGCGGGCAGTGTAAAGGGCGGCAACGATCGAGCTCGGGCGGGGGTGCATGTACTTCATGGGCGCTGTTCATCTCCAGGTCTTGACGGCAAGGACAATCGATCCCTGTACCGTTTTTTGTCGTGCAAGGATATATCCTTCTTCAAATGTGGCTGCCCGTACCGGGGCCAGCGGGATGAGTGCGGCATGGTCTGGCGTCCCGGGCTCCGGAAACCTCCCGACCCAGATGAGGCTGGAGGGCCGGATCGCCTCCATTGCGGCAAGGATCTGGTCGAAGGCAAACCCTTCGCAGACCGCCCCGTCGCCTTCCTGCTGGCCGATGACGAGCGTGATCTCGTTTCTGCCGGCAACATTCCTGGCATACTGGGCCGCATCAATGGTCGTTCGGAAATTCGTACCGCTGTTGGCATTGTCCACAACAAGAATGCCCCCCACGTACCGGGCCTCCATTCGGCCGGTGAGCGCCGTGAACCCGGAGAGGGGAGACGGGTCGATCCCAAGCATCACCGCGGCCGTGGCGGCAAGAGCAAGCGAGTCGCGGTACGCCGGCAGGGCAATGAGGGGATTGATGAACCGGCGGGTTGTGGTGCCGAGCGAGATTGTGCATTCCGTTCCGGTGCACGAGGCAGTGTTTTCCAGGTGCATGACGTTGTTCAGCGGGTTCTCCGTAATCCCTTCCGCAAGCAGGAGGTTTTTGCAGGACCGGGCTGATGCAAGTTTTGCCGAAAGAGCCGACTTTTTCCCGGCTGCGAACCGGAAATCGCCAGCGGAGGTGATGATGCCAAGCGTGCCGGCGCAGGTGAGGCCAAGCGACTCCTCGGCTATCAGCCAGCCACCGGTCTCCTTCGCGAGCCGGACTGCTTCCAGTACCGAGCCGGGCGTGATGCTGGAGCGGGAGATGAATTCTTTTTCGGGATACCGGAAAGTCCCCGATGAGGTGTGCAGGATGCCGGGGCCTGGCAGGAGCGAGGCAAGTGCATGTGCTGTGGTGGTCTTGCCCCGGGCACCGGTTATCTCTACCATGATCCCGGGGACATAACTGCCCAGCAGCTGCCGGATTGCCTCGTGATGGGTGATGACGGGGGCCTTTGCCGTCCTAATCAGGGGGTGGTCGGGGTCCAGGTGTACGGGCGCAACGATGAGATCGTATTTCCTGGAGCGGGCCACTTCAACGCTGACCGGGCCGGTCCCACGGTATACATCAACAAGATCAACCTGGTCGCCGCGGGAGACGAACGCAGCGGCGATCGGTTGCCCGCCGTGGATCGAGTCCAGCACCAGGATATTCATACAAAAAAGGATCAGAGGGTGAGGGCCTTGTTCGCGTTCTTCACCATGAGATCGGCAAGCAGCGGGTCGCTGCCGATGGGATTGGCGTACACGAGCGGGATGCTCTTCCCGTTCAGCTGGAACGCACCCTTCTTGACACCCTCGGGCAGGCCGATCTCTCCGGGAATATCCTTTTCGATGTGGACGCCCTTTGCAAGGAAGAGGGGGACGACAACCAGAGCGTCGATCTGCTCTTTTCTGAATGCATCCATCGACTCCCTGATGGTTGGCTTGTTTATGTTCATGAAGCCACACTTGACGATGAAGTCATTGTTCTTCGCCTGTATCATGGCCGCGGTCTTCTCAACAAGTTCCTGGTTGTAGGGCATCGTGCTCCCGTGCCCGACAAGTAACATTCCCTTCTTGCTCATGGGGGTATCTCCACTGGATCCAAGCTCGGACTGTGCCCGTTCGCCCGGATTAACGTCTTTCCGTATGCCAAAAAACCAGCATAAGAAAATACTACGTATGAAAATCTACCTGTAATCGTAATAACTTTCGTATTTGAATCGGGAGAGTGGGTGGAGGCAGACCCGGTCGTCCGCAATCACTTTCGGCCTGCCCACCCAATGGTTTTATTCTCTGGCCATCGCACCGGTAATAAATGAGTGATTTCGAGCGGGAGATCGTCCACTGCCTGAACCGTTTTTTTAAAACGCACCACATCCAGGGATTTGCGTACCGCCTCAAGCAGCACAAGTTCACGAGCCAGTACGTCGATGTGCTGGTTGACTCGCTCAATCCTTCCTATTACCTCTCAATCGAGTGCAAGTCGATCATTGACAAGAAACTCTACTTTTCGCAGCACTTTCATGCCGATAAGAAGAATGTGCACCAGGTCGATGCGATCTCGGACTTCCTTGCAAAGACCGGCCGGATCGGATTTCTTGCGGTCGAGTTCCGGCAGGGGCCGGGAAAGCCAAGCGAAGCATTCCTGATCCCATGGGCCACCGTTGTTGCGCATTTCAAAGAGAACAAGGGGATCACGATCGACGACGCCCGTTCGGGGATAGCACTGGCAAAGTGCAAGGAGGGGTACGTGCTGGAGAGGATGTGATGAGAGAGCCGGGCATGGATTGAAGTGCGCCTATGTAGTTTCCTTTTTTCTCATCCCTTCGGGGTTCGGCAACTCGAAGAACCCTGAAGGGTTCTTCTCCTGCTTCAGGTCTGATGACCTTCAGCAACTCGAAGAACACTTTACTTTCGGTCGAAGACCTGATGGTCTTCTCCTGCTTCAGGTCTGATGAATCCGAGACCTTCAAAGGAAGGTCGAGAAGGAGAGGATTTCCACGGAAATCTTCGACCACTTGGCAACCCAAACCTCTTTCTTCCGGTATATGCAACGAATATGAACTTATGATGGATGCATTCGACCGTTTCGGCCTTTTGATCAATGACCGCGTGGTCAGGACGCCGGTTGCGGTGGCGTCCATGGCCGGGATTGTCGATGCCGATTACCTCCTTGCACGGAAAGACCACATCGGCCTCGGGTTCATCGGGGGCTACTCGATCGATGCGCCCACGATGGAAGCGGCGAAGGTTGTTGCCGCTGAAGACGGGCGAAAGGAGTTCATCACTGAAGATCCCATTGCTGAACTGAAAATGCAGGCCGCAAAGATGGAGAGAAGTGATGTCGTCCTCGGGATCAACCTCCGCGGGAGCTCGCCGGAATCATTCTCCCGTGTGGCGCAGGCCCTTGGCGACAAGGTTGTCTACGAGATCGATGCCCACTGCCGGCAGCCGGCAGTGGTCGCTGCGGGCTGCGGGGAATTTTACCTGAAGAACACGGGAAAACTTGTTGCAGCAGTGAGGGCACTGAAAAACGAAGGAGTCACGGTCTCGGTCAAGATCCGCGCCGGTGTTGCCGGAGACGACCGGGCGCTCGCAGAGCAGCTCTGGGAAGCCGGCGCCGACATCCTGCATATTGACCTGATGGATTTTGGCACTGCGAAGCTTCGCCAGATCCGGAACAGCTGCCCCCTCATGATCATCGCCAACAATGGCATCACCACGTTCGAGCGGATGAAGGACATGCTCTCGCACGGTGCAGACATGGTCTCGGTTGCGCGGAAATCCGATGAGCGGACGCTTGCCGGGCTGGATGCCGCGATCACGCGGTATGCTGACGAGGAGGGGTGGTACAATGCCCCCAAGCAGCTCTGCCGGGGAGGCGACATCCGGTCGCTCACCTTCTGCTGCATGCCGGTCAAGGAGTGTCCGCTTATACCGATGCTCTCGCGGACCGGCATCTCTCATGATGACTTTGTTAAAATGAAGCTGGGCGGCGTTGCAGATACGCCACTCGACACCGGCCGCCAGACCTGTTTTGGCAGCCTTGCCTGGTGCTGCAAGACCTCATCGCCCTGCATGTTCCGGGATATGACCTTAAAACAGGCCGGGATCGCAAAGAAAGAGTATATGCGGCTGAAACGCGAGCTCTCTGATACGATAATGGCGCAGGTGTTTCATGACGTGCCTCCGGTTAAGCGCAGTTGAACGGGCCCAACTGGCAATGATGCTCGAGGTCACGGCCTTCCCGAAGCCGGGGAACGTTGACCGGTGTCACGATTATCCCGAGACGCGGCTCGAGCATTTCCTTGCTTCCACCATCTTTGCCCGCCCGGCACTGGAGGAGGCCGAACTCGGGAAGGGCAGGCTGGGTGAGATCATCAAGCACGCGGTCCGCGACACCAACTGCCATGCCGGGGGCAACACGCATTTTGGGGCATTCATCCTCCTCATCCCGCTGGTCTACGGTAAAACGATTGAAGGGGCGATGGCTGCGATCGCAAATACTGAGTCCTCCGATGCAGTAGCCTTCTACAAGGCGTTCGCAATGACGGCCGTCAAGATGAACGCAACTGACGATCTCGATGTCAACGATCCCCACACGCTCACCCTCATCCGCGAGCGCGACATGAACCTCCTCGACATCATGCAGCACTCCGCGGCAAACGACATGGTTGCGCGGGAATGGGTGACCGGGTTTCCGCTCTCCCGCAGGGGTGCGGACCTCTTAAAGGAGAACGGGCCGGGACGCGATTCCATTGTCCGTACGTTCCTCACCCTGCTCGCCATGGAGCCGGACACGTTCATTGCAAAGAAGCATGGAATGGAGGTTGCGCGGGAGACGATGATGGCTGCCCGCGATGTGCTTGACGGGAAACGCTCCATCGAAGACCTTGATGAGGAATGCATCCGGCGGAACATCAACCCGGGCTCCATTGCAGACATCACCATCGCGGCAATCTTTCTCGCCCTGGGGGAGGGCTGGTCATGGGACTCTTAAAGGGCGGGATCAACGAGGTCATCGCCACCACGGGGTTCAATGCCGCACCGATGGGCATCCACTACCGGGACGGGAAGGCCACGATGGTTCTCTTCTCGGGGAGCCACACTGCGGAAAATGTGCGGACGGAGAGATGGCTGGTCGCCAATTTTATTCACGATCCGGTCCTCTATGTTCGGACGGCTTTCGAAGACCTCCCCCGCGACATGTTTGTCAGCGAACCGGTTGCCGGTATGACCATGCAGCGCCTTGCCGGAGCGGATGCCTGGGCAGCCTTCACCGCAACGGTCGACCGGACAACAGCCGGGACGCTCATCGTTTCGCTCACGCCCCAGCGGGAGATCATTGAGAACGCGATAATCCACCCGGTCAACCGGGGCTTTGGCAGCATCATCGACGCTACTGTGCATGCTACGCGGTACGTGAAGAACCGCGACCCGGAACTGAAAGATCTCATCAATTACCACACCGGGATCGTCCGTAAGTGCGGGGGAAAGCGCGAGCTCGCTGCACTCGACATTTTACGCAGATTTATCGAAAACCGCCCTGAATAATCCTGTTTTGGGTGCTTTCCGGAGAATCATTATATATCTTGTGTCCCCACTTGTCATTAGTGTCCGGCCCCTGACGGGGTAGTTCCAGGGAAAACTATGACAATGCGGCCTTTGACCCGGAAGCGGCAGATGCTCTTTGACGTCTGCATCGTCTCCAGCATTCTCGCCGCCATGGTCATCACGTTCTTCTCGATCTCCCATGGCATCTATGATGTATTCCCGTACTTCTACCTCATCCCTATCATCCTGATCGCGTTCGCCCGGCCGAACCTCGCCATCTACAGTACCGTTGCCGTCGGCTGGATCTACGTGGCTCTGGTCTTCACGCTCGGCCTTCCCGACCTCAAGCTCTACGCCCTTGCAACGATCTGGTTCTACATCTTCGTCTCGCTGGGTGTCCTCATCTCCACGTATTCCCAGGTATATCGGAAAGAGGGTGAGAAGAGCTGCGGAGCATATTACAACTCGCAGGCCGGGGTTTTCAGTTACGACAAGCGGACGTTCAAGATCCGGGATGCAAACCGGAAGTTCGCCAATATGATCCGGTACGATTGCGATGACCTGATGGCCAAATCCCTGCCGGACCTTATCCCTGACAAGGAAGAGCGGGAGAGTTTCATAACAAAGGTCCGGGACCTCCGGAGGGTCGGCGATATCGAGGTAAAGTTCCGGGCCTGGGACGGCAGCATGCGGTGGGCGCTGGTCTCGGCGGCCGAGACCGGTGACCCGGGGGTCATCTGTACCGTTGTTGACATAACCGACAACAAGCTTGCTCAGGAAGCCCTGACGCAGGCGAACAAGAAGCTGAACCTGTTAAACAACGTCACCCGGCACGATATCCTCAACCAGCTGACCGCACTGCTGGGTTACCTGGAGATCTCGAAGGCGGATAACAAGGATCCGTCCATGGAGAAATATTTCGAGCGCGAACTGCAGGCAGCAACCGCTATCCGGAACCAGATCCTCTTCACCCGCGACTACCAGAACATTGGCGTCCACTCGCCACTCTGGCACAATGTGGCGGAGACCGTCTCTCTTGCCACCGCAAGCATCGATCCCCGTGCGATCCTAGTCAACGTCAACATCCCCCCGGTCGAGATCTACGCAGACCCGCTGCTTGAGAAGGTGTTCTACAACTTGATCGAGAACTCGATCCGCCATGGCGAGCACGTGACGGAGATCTCGGTACGAACGGTCGAGCGGGCAGACTCACTTGACATCATTGTCGAGGACAATGGTGTGGGAATTCCCGAGGCAAACAAGGAGAAGATCTTCCGGCGTGAGTTCTTCAAGAACACCGGATTCGGCCTCTTCCTGTCAAGAGAGATTCTTGCCATCACGAACCTTGTCATCACCGAGAACGGGACTCCGGGAAAAGGGGCGCGTTTTGTCATCCGGGTGCCCCGCGAACATTTCCGTTCCATCCCGGGTCATGGCAGCGGGATATCCCCGCAGAAGAAATAGTCCTTTAACGGCTTAACAGTCCACCGTATACCGGGCCGAAAAAAAGGAGACGGGAATTGTCGCTTTCAGCAGACCCGGGGCACCGGGTCGCCCATCGGGGGTTCGATGAACCGTTCGCCGCCGATTGCCGTTTCCATGATTACGTGAGCGCCTGTGGTGACCGTACCGATAACGGTCGCGTCCTTCCCGTACTTGTGCGACCGGAGTGCAGCAAGGATGGCATCGGCATCCATGGCCGGAACGCCCATGACGACCTTACCCTCGTTTGCCACTTCAAGCGGGTCGATACCGAGCATGGCCGCAGCACTCTTCACGCTCTTCCGTATCGGGACCTGATCCTCGCGGATCCGGACGCAGACCCCGGCTTTTTTTGCCATCTCGTTGATGGCGCTGGCAAAGCCGCCGCGGGTCGGATCCTTCATCGCATGGATGGTGCCGGCTTCCATGACCTTCTCCATCATCTTCGAGAGCGGGGCAACGTCCGAGTGGATCTGCTCGCCGAGATCAAAGCCCTCACGGTGTGCCATGATGGCAAGGCCGTGATCGCCAAGCGTACCGGAAACGATGATCACGTCACCGGGCACGAGCCCATTGTCCCGGACAATCCTTTTGGCGATGCCGATACCGGCCGTGTTGATCGCGATGCCGTCCAGCGCCCCGCGTTCGACGACCTTGGTATCACCAGTGACAATGCTTGCACCTGCTTCGCCCAGGGCCTCGTCCATGGAGGCGACAATCCGCTCCAGGTTCGCAGTCTCGAACCCTTCCTCTATGATCATACCGCAGGAGAGCGCAATGGGCCTGCCCCCCATCATGGCAAGGTCGTTGACGGTCCCGCAGACCGAAATCCTGCCGATGTCCCCGCCGGGGAAGAAGATGGGGCGTACAACGTGCGAGTCCGTTGTGAAGACAAGGTTTTCCCCGGCAAACGGGATCACGGCCCCGTCGTCAAGGGCCTCAAGGCCGATCCCGCCGGCATTGTTGTGCGTAAATTTCGTGAGCGTCTGCAAAAGCTCGCCCATCACTTCGCCCCCGGCCCCGTGCATCATGTTGACTTTCATGGTTCATCCTCTGCGTCGATCTCGATATTGGTCACAACGATCTCCCGACCTTTTACCAGCTCAGGCAGCGCCCCGCACTTCGGGCAGACATAAACCTCGGTGCCTTCGTACCCGCACGGGCACCGTGTCTGCGGCTCGGTCTCCTTACAGTCCAGCACGGCCTCATGGAACAGGGGGTCGTCCTCCTTGATGGTGTCAAACAGGTAGACAACCTGCTCCGGGTTCACCATCGCCATTTTACCGACTTCGACGTTTATTTTCATGACCTTTGTCGCCTTGTGCCCGAGCGCTGCCGTACGGGCGGTGGCGTACAGGTCATAGGCGATGGAGTACTCGTGCATCAGTTCTCCATCGCGGAAAAAACGTCCTTGAAGAGCGCCCGGGTCTCAAGACCCTCTTCGCGGGAGAGGCGCTGGATGGCAAAACCGACATGGACGAGCACGAACTCTCCGACCTTGACATCCACGAGATCGAGCCGTACCTCCTGCTTGAGTTCCCCATAATCTACAAGTCCGATATTTCCGTCCCTGATCTCAAGGACTTCCGCGGGAATTGCAACGCACATCGATGATCCTCTCTGGTATCTGAGAAGTACTGTGGGTGTTCCCATTACATAAAAACACTGAAACGGGAATGGGCATACACCGCGAGCGGGAAACAACCCCATGGGGAAAACAGACAACGCCGGGGAAGAGATTTGAACTCTTGAGGTGCAGGGCACCAGTAGCTTTCAAGGCTACCGCCTTCCCGGACTAGACTACCCCGGCAGTGCTCCATATGTTGGTTCCGGGATATAAAAAAGGCTTCTTTAAAATGGCGGAGATACGGTGATCCGGGGGAATGCCCGGGTGCCGGCCGGTCAGTCGCGGGGACGGTTCCGGAAGAGGGCGACCGCTGCAAGCGCTGCTGCCCCGAGCAGGGGGAGCAGGGACGCCCGTTGCGTCTCCGAGGCAGACATGTCCCCGGATGACCGGAACGGTGCCGGGATCGTGCGGCTCACGTCAATCGATCCAACGTTCTCACCGAAGAGGAAAACGTCATCCGTTACGGAGTACTGGTACGGGTAGATCTTGAAATAAAAGGTCTGGCCGTTCCCGAGGATTTCGACGCGTTCCGGGTTCTGGTCCCCCTGCCCGTTCACCATGTGGAGGATCCCGCTGTCATCGCTGTACTCGACAACCCAGTCAAGGGTTTTCGAGGTATACAGGGCAACGGGGCCGCTTCCGGCCCGGACAATAAAATAGGCCGGCGATCCCCGCGAGGATCGGGCCTGGGCCGACACAATCCCTGAGGTGCCACCCGCTGTCACAACAGTCTGCACGGGCGTGGCGATGACGCCGCTTCCGGACGTCGTAGTGGTGATGGTGCGTGAACCGACATACCCGCGTGCATCCGTGAAACTCACCTCATAGGAGCCCGGGGCGGGAACCGTCACTTCGAACGCGAAATGGGCATTATTGTCCGTATGGACGTACTGCGGCCCGAACACCACGGCTCCCGAGGGATCGATGACCTCGACCTGGATGCCGGCATTCTCCAGTCCCCGGATGTCCCCGGAAAGATAAATCTTGCCGGAGAATTCCTGGGTTAAGGGGGTGTCGAGATGGATGTCGGCTGACCGGTCATAGATCGTGACCATGCGTATGGTGACATCGTCACTGTTTGCCGTTGACGGGACCTCGACCTTGTAGGTCCCGGTCTTCAGGCCGGTGGTGTCAAAAACCGTCCGGAAACTCTTATCGGAAAGGACATAGGCGATCTTGCGCTGCACTTCCGTGGTAGTCGTCAGCTGGTAATACAGAACTACATCAATAGGAGTCCCGGTCCCAAACGTTGTTGTGCCGGTCACGATAAGAGGTTTACCTACTGATACGGAATCCGGTGCTTCGATGTTGATCTGGTACGCCAGTACGGGGGCTGACAACAACAGAAGTCCCATAATCAGTAGTACAGCCTTTTTCATTCGATACTCCCGTTGATCCCGGAATTTCACCTCCCTGAGCGAAAGCGTGCTTCCGGGAGGGTGTTTCGATCAATGGTAAGCCTCCCGGCTATAATAGCATTCTCCTGATGCCAAATTCGCGGAAAAACCAAGATAATTCTATTTTCGGATTCCAAATGGCCTATTGCTTTCCCATTCTTTTTCACAACAGGAAACTGGCTACGGGGATTCCCAGCAGAGTGTATTTCATCCCGCCAGACCAACAGATAGGATAGAAATGAACGTGGAAACACCGGAAAAACCCCTCGCATCCTGGCGGGGGAAAGAGAGGTATGACTGTGAACAACTGGACTGCCTCACTATCATCTTCAAAAGCGGAGGCTGCAGCTGGTCGAAGTGCTGGATGTGCAGTTACCGGCACGAGCGATATGGGAAAACCGACTGCGCCGAGCTGCTCTCCCGCCTCCGCGCCCAGCTGGCATGGGTGATCCGGGAGAACAAGCCGGAAGAGTACCGGATGGTGAAGATCTTCACTTCCGGCAGCTTTTTCGATCCCGTGGAGGTTCCCCCGGCATTTCTTGCCGATGTTGCCACTGCGTTCCGGGGAAAACTGCTCATTGCGGAGACACGCCCTGAATATGTCAGCCGGGAAACGCTGGTCTCATTCATTGAAGGTCTTGATGATGGGAGCTGGAAGACGCCGCTCTACTGCGCCATCGGCCTTGAGACGAGCAATGATTTCATCCGGGAAAAATGCATCAACAAGGGCTTTTCCTTCTCTGACTTTACGAGCGCCTCTTCAGTGGCCCGTTCTGCCGGTGCCGGGGTTAAAGCATACCTTCTCTTCAAACCGCTCTTCCTGACGGAAGGGGAAGCAATAAAGGACATGGAGACGACCATTCGGGATATCCTTCCGTATGCCGATCTCGTCTCTATGAATCCCTGCACGGTCCAGCGGAACACGGAACTGGAATACTACTGGAAACGCAGGGCATTCCGGCCGCCCTACCTCTGGAGTGTTCTGATGTTGCTGAAGAATGCGCCAGTCCATATGACCTGCGACCCCCTTGGCGGCGGGCAGAAACGCGGCCCGCACAATTGCGGGAAGTGCGACTACGAACTCGTCAGGGGCATACGGGATTATTCCCTGAACGCCGACCGTGAGCTCATTGCGGCTCTGTTGGAAACGGAATGCACGTGTAAAAACGAGTGGCAGTATGTCCTCGGAAATGAGAGCCCGTACTGCATGCCGCTGACGCGGTGAGGATCACTTTTTTCCGGGAGCTGCCTGGCTTTGGATCTCCAGCTGCTGCGCGAGCAGCGGGAGGAAGGTGCCGGCATCGGAGACAATGCCGATGGCCTGCGTGGTGCCCCGGTCCATCAGTTTCGTGACATGGGCGGGATTGATGTCCACGCAGATTGTCTTGACGCTTGACGGGAGGCAGTTGCCCACGGCAATGGAATGCAGGAGCGTTGCCACCATCAGGACCATGCTGCACCCCTCGATCTGCTTGCGCATGGCGTCCTGCGCTGCCATCACGTCCTGGATCACGTCTGGCAGCGGGCCGTCGTCCCGGATGGAGCCGGCAAGGACATAGGGGACGTTGTTTTTAATGCACTCATACATGATCCCGCTTTTGATAACACCCTTCTCAACGGCTTTCCGGATCGAGCCGGCCCGCATGATCTCGCTGATGGCATAGAGGTGGTGCTTGTGGCCGCCCATCACGGGCTTGCCGGTGGTGATGTCCATCCCGAGGGAAGTCCCGTACAGGCAGTTCTCGATGTCATGGGTCGCGAGGGCATTGCCGGCAAAGAGCACATTCACGTACCCGTTACGGACCATGGAGGCAAGGGCCTTTGCCGCCCCGGTGTGGATGATGGCCGGGCCACCGACAACCGCGATCTTTCCACCGTTTTTCCGGACTTCTATAATCTCCTTTGCGATCTGGGCGATGAGGGTCTCGCTGGGGCGCTCCGAAGAGACGGTCCCGTGCATGAACTCAAACGTGCTCTGCTCGCGGGGACGCTCGGGGTAGGTGACGCTGACTCCCTGCTCGCCGACAACGACAAGGTTGCCCTTCCGGATCTTGCCCAGAGCCTCTGCCTTTGCAGTCTTCTTCACCGGATCGACAACAATAAGGAAGTCCATCTCGATTGCCTCAACGGGAATCCATTCCCCGTTGTACTTCACCTGGGTCGGGTGGTTCGAGGTGGTATAGAATCCCTTGGGCACCACATGATCGGCTTCAGCCGGGACCAGGTGGACATCCATGACCTCGACCGGGCGGGCGCCGAGCCGGTGGACTTCCGACAGGATTGCTTTGAGCTTCTCCTTACCGGTAGCCGCGATGCGCAGGCGGGCATAGCTCGTGTCGGTCTTCTTCTTGCCGACCTCAAAGACAAGGATCTCGAAGTTGCCACCCAGATCCATGACCCGGTCCATGAGCTGCATCATGATGCCGGAATCGATGATGTGGCCCCGGAGCTCGATCTCCTGCGTCTCGACCATAGTACAGTGATCTAGGGCGATGATCCTTAATATGCATTCCTGAATAAACCCGATCTACCCGTATTTTGTTTTGATAACCGCAATTTGGAAAGAACTGGAATATTTTTCGGTTACCGGCCCGGTCAGGGAGGCGGGTTCTGCCAGAGGAAGGCTTCAGCCCGCTCACGGTCCCCCTGCGTGTTGATATTCAGGGAAAGACGGGGCTCGCTTAAGAGAAGGCGGAACTCATCCTGTTCGTCGCCGGCGTGATCCCCACGAATGATATTGATACCAGCAGGGCACGCTTCTATGCCCCCGATCTTTTCCCGATAGGGCATGCTCTCCCGGCAGCTGGTTATGGTTGCTGCGGGCACCCAGGTGGAGAGGGCATCTTTCCCATTGGCCATGTATGCATCCTCAATGGTTTTGATTATTTCTGCCGTGATGCAGGGGATATCTGCAACCGATACAAAGAGGGCCCCGTCCTCATCAAGCGAGCAAACGGCCTGGACCATGTCATCAACATAGCCACGGCCATCTGTCCGGCAGAAGGCAATGCCATTGGCCCGGCACCAGTTTGCGGTCATGGGGGTCTTTGAGGATCCGGCAACAACCGGTTCGCACCCGGCATTCTGGAAAGCCCGGATGACATACGCGATCATGGGCTGGCCACAGATGAGAGCAAGCGGCTTTTCCCCGCTGTTGAGCCGGCTGCCGGAACCCCCGGCCATGATCAGTGCACGCATGCTGCAAATGCCTCAACAAGGGCCCGGTTTTCTTCACGGGACATGACCGCGACCCGGATACAGGTTGGCAGGCCAAAGGACGTACAGTCACGGACAAGAACGCCACGGCCCGCAAGCGCCTCACAGAGCGGGGATGCATTCCGTCCGCAATCGAACAGGATGTAGTTTGCACGGGAGGGCGTGCACTTCATGCCGAGCGCTTCCAGCTCTGCCACCAGGAATTCCCGCTCGTTTTCTATGGCCGCTCTGGACGCAGCCAGTTCATCAAGGTGAAGGAGTGCTTCCATGGCATAGGCCTCGGCATAGGCATTCACGCACCAGGGCGAGCGGGCAGTCTCGATCTTCAGGACGAGATCCTGATCGCCAAAACCGTACCCGAACCGGATCCCCGGGACGGCAAAGCACTTGGTGATAGAGCGCAGAACAAAAAGCGCAGGATCGCGGATGTCTGCCACACTCTGCAGCGGGTCCGAGAGCTCGATGAACGCCTCATCGCAGAAGAGGATGGAGCCGGAATCTTTTGCGGCGGAGAGTTTTACCCTGACTTCATCCTTTGACAGCAGCTGCCCCGTGGGATTATTGGGATTGCAGAGGAACTGCACGGAAGCGCTGCGGGGATCTGTGACGCGGGATGCCCCGGCAAGGGCGGCGGAGAGCTCGTATTCACCGAATGTCGGGGATTCTGTAAAGAAGGTGCGGGGAATGGCCGGGTCGCGATAGCGTGCTGCACAGAATGCCCGGAGCACTTCGATGGATCCATTCCCCACGCAAATCTCCTCAGGATTGCGGTGGAAGACCTTCCCTATCTGGTCCTTGAGCGCAGAGTATGAGTCATCCGGATAATATTTCAGGCATTCAGGGTCCAGGTGCCACGCGAACTGAGGGACGCAGGGGTTGACGCTCGCGCTGAAATCCAGCACCGATTTATGGGTTTTTTCCAGCTGCTGCTTTCCCAATCCCCCATGCACGACCCGTTTCGGAAAGCCAACAACCAAAGAATTCCGCTCCTTTTCTCAAATACTAGGCTATTCTGTCATAAATGCGTTGTGAAGCCGCGTTTACCGGCAGAGAAAAAAGTATTTATAGGCAAACGTGTTAGTTAGAATCATCTGGTTAAGTCAGACACAAGGGTTCTCTTTGTCTGACATATGCATGACAAGAGCCAGACATATGTCAGAAATGTGAGATACAATGATGCAAAGAATCACGCTCCGGTTGCCCGAACAGCAGATCAACCTGCTCCAGCAGATGGTAGATTCGGGGGAATACCCGAATGTATCCGAAGCGGTCCGGGCAGCAGTCCGTGAACTTGTAGAAAAGCGAGCGAGTCGTGTCCTTAAGGAAAGTGACCAGGTTTCATTCAAGGTTTGAGAGGGTAGATATGCAGAGTATTATCAACGACGCTTTAAAAAATGCCGAGCTGGAGAAAGAGATCAACAAGCCCGGCAGCGCAAATGCAATGGAAGATGACTTTGTCGGCCAGCCGCGGATCGTTATCATCGGCTGCGGTGGTGCAGGAAACAACACCGTGAACCGTATCCACCACATGGGCGTTTCCGGTGCAGAGACCATCGCGATCAACACCGACAAGCAGCACCTGGACATGATCCAGGCTGACAAGCGCATCCTGATCGGCAAGTCCCTGACCAAGGGTCTCGGTGCCGGGGGTTACCCCGATGTCGGTAAGAGAGCAGCCGAGATGGCACGCCCGACACTCGAGGCAATCCTCGAATCCGCAGACCTCGTCTTCATCACGGCAGGTATGGGAGGAGGTACCGGTACCGGCTCCGCACCCGTTGTCGCACAGATCGCAAAGGAACAGGGCGCAATCGTCGTCGGGATGGTCAGCTACCCGTTCCAGGTCGAGAAAGCCCGCCTGATCCGTGCAGAAGAAGGTCTCGAAGCGTTCGCCGCCGCCGCAGACTCTGTCATTGTCCTCGATAACAACCGCCTGAAGAACTTCGTCCCGAACCTCCCGCTCGGGCAGGCGTTCTCCGTCATGGACCAGCTCATCGGTGAGACCGTCAAGGGCATCTCCGAGACCATCACCGAACCCTCGCTCATCAATATCGATTACGCAGATGTCCGTGCCATCATGTCCAAGGGCGGCGTCGCCGTCATGCTCGTTGGCGAGAGCAAGCAGCAGAACAAGGCAGAGAGCGTTGTCCGCGAGTGCCTGTCCAACCCGATGCTCGACATCGACTACCGCGGCGCAACCGGAAGCCTGATCCACATCACCGGCGGCACGGACCTCACCCTGCAGGATGCAGAAGAAGTCGCAACCTCGCTCACCTACGAACTCGACCCCCACGCAGATGTCATCTGGGGAGCCCGGGTCCGGCCCGATATGGAAGGCAAGATCCGTGTCCTCGCCATCATGACCGGCGTCAAGAGCGCCCAGATCCTTGGCACCCGCCAGTCCTACAAGACCGTTGTGCAGGAGATTGACAACAAGCGCTCCAACCCCCGGGCAGTTGAGATGCCCGTCCAGCGCAGGACCAGCAGCAGGGACCAGCCCAGCGGTGGCGGCGTCCTTGAATGGGTCGGTTAAACCACGCACAACCTGAATCAATCACCATTCCAGCCTAACCCCGAATCCATAATCCAAAACTGTTGGTCCCTCTAATACCAACACCCTTTTTGTCATTTTCAAAATGCAGAAGATGGTCGCCATGGCATCACGACGGTACATCACAAACGAGAACCCGGTGAGGGAAGTGAACCTGCAGAGCGCAAAACTCTTTAAAAGCGACTTGGAATTCCTCCAGGCACGAAAGATCCCGGTGCGTACAGCGCTGCGCGAAGCCCTCCATGAGCACGTGAAGAAAATCCAGTCCCGCGGCCTCCCGGCCATGACCGCAGAACAGCGGGCAGCATTCATCCTGAACGGCAAGGTACCGGCGGGAGACGCTCCCCGGGAATAATCCCATATCCCCGAAACGTGCATGCAGTTGTAAAAACGGGACCTGCAACATCCTTTACAACATACCTGTTTTGTTTTTCAGCCGGAATCACGGCGAAACACTTAATAGCACACTCTTCCTTTAAAATATAGTACATTCGACCAATCCTTCGCTGGGAGGATGGGGGCAAAATCCGCAGGAGCGGTATGCCCCGGTATCGGGAGTTGAACATCATGAACAGAGTGTCGAACAAAGACTTCAAAGCGGAGTCTTCCCTGAATTCTGCGCTAAGTATCTTTTCTGATGTTTTTCGCCCTGCATCCTGTATGCAGAGTATTTACACTGGCACGACGGGAGGCCGGACGGAATACCACGGCCTTCCTGGTTCCGGAAGCCTCATACGAGCGGGTGTGCGCCTCCCTTGAAGGGACAATCAAAATGAGGAGTTGGTAACGCATGTTGAATGACCTGATGGAAAAGAGAAAGAAAACCCTTGCTGAGTCTGAAGAACACAAGAACCGCCGGAACGAGCTGAACGCGAATGCCAGCAAGTTCGCCCGCGAGCGGAACACCTTAAATAACCAGACCCGCGAGTTTGTAGAAGAGGCGCAGAAGAACAAGGACCTCCGGGACAAGTACAACCAGGAAGTCCTTGACATCAAGGCCCAGAGAAACGAGCTCAACGACAAGGCAAACGTCCTGTTCGAGGACATTGAGTCCTTCAAGAAGGAGCACGGCACCCAGAAGAACCGCGGCGTCAAGGAACTCCAGAAGCAGATCGAGTACATGGAGTACCGCCAGCAGACCGAGGTCTTCACCACCGACAAGGAACGCGAGCTGATCGAGAAGATCAAGCAGATGAAAGGCCAGGTCCGCGAGCAGGAAGCCGAGCTCGAGCAGAACAAGGAGATGCGGACCAAGATCACCGAGGCCCGCGAGTTCCGCAAGCAGGCATCGGACCTGCACGCGAAGGTAACCGAGGTCGCCGAGCTTGCCCAGAAACACCACGACCTGATGGTCGAGTCCTACCGCAAGGCCGACAAGTCCCGGGAAGCTGCCGATGCCGCCCACAAGAGCTTTGTCGAGGCACAGGAGTCCGCTGACTCCGAACACAAGTTCTTCATTGCCTGCCAGAAGGAGCTCCGCGACTACGACAAGGTCATCTCCGGCCTGCGCAAGAAGACCAAGAAGGTCAAGGTCACCAAGGAACAGAAGGCGGTCAGGAAAGAGGCAGAGAGCCTGTTCAAGAACTTCCGCGCCGGCGAGAAACTCACCACTGACGACATCCTGCTCCTCCAGCGCTCAAAACTTATCTGATTTCCATCCCCCATTTTCCTGTTTTTCTGCCGTCAGCAATGATTTAATAGATTTACGGCATTTTTATAGTACAATGACAGAGGGGCGGACGCTGGTCCTGAGCGTTGACCGGGACGACGATATCGGCTGGAAGGCCCAGGTCGAAAGCCCGTGCATCGGCCGGGCCGCATGCCTGAAAGCGGCCAACACCCTGGCACTCACCGATCCCGAGGATTCCGATGTCAATGCGATCTTCTCTGCGATCAAGATCTATGACGAGCTGACGGCAAAAGGAGAGGACGCGGCAGTCGCGGTCGTTGCTGGCAACCACCTGCACATGATCGAGGGGGACCGCCGGATTGCAGCCTCGCTCCAGAAGGTTGTGGAAGAGACCGGCACGACAAACTGTATCCTTGTCACAGACGGTGCCGAAGACGAGTATGTCATCCCCGTCATCCAGTCCAAACTCCCGGTAACGAGCATCCGCAGGGTCATCGTCAACCAGATGCCCAATCTCGAAGGCACGTATTATATCCTGAAAAAACTCTTCGATGACCCGAAGATCTCCCGCATGGTCTTCATCCCGATAGGCCTTGCCATGCTTCTCTATGCAAGCGCATTTTTGCTTGGTGCACCCGGCCTTGCAACCATCATCGTCGTGATGGTCATCGGGTGTTTCCTCCTGTACAAGGGCTTCGGGTTCGATGAACTCGCCCATGGAGTCATGGACGCCCTGCGGGCCTCCCTCTCCCGCGGACGGTTCTCGTTCATCACCTACACGACCACGATCCTGCTCGTGATCATCGGTTTCACCCAGGGGTTCTACAACATCCTGCACTATTATTCCGCGGATAGCAGCTTAGGCCTTGTCACCTACCTTGTGACATTCATCTACGGTGCCATCGAATGGCTCATCTTCGCCGGACTCGTCCTCTCGATAGGAGTTATCATCGACGTATACCAGAACGACCGGAAGAACCTCGGCAAGGTAATCGTCTTCCCGTTCTTTGTCACAGCGATCGGCCTCCTCCTGTATGCAGCCAGCATCTACCTGATCCCCACCCTGGGTGTGCCCGACTTCCCGCTCTCCCAGGAGACCATATCCCGGTATATCCTCTGGGACACCATTGCCGGCATAGCCGCCGCAATAGCAGGAGTCCTCATCCAGAACTATGTGACAAAGAAAGTGGCCGAGCAGAAGAACGAAGAGATAATCGAAGTGATCTGAAGCAATTGTATTTCCAGAACTTTTTTCTGCAAATACCCTGCAGGTCTTTCCTCCATAACAGGGTAAACTAACTTGGTGTGTACCCGATTCCACTATCTGGCAGGGCCCTGTCCCAAGGAGCGGGGGGCTCGCAATAGTGTGCACGGGAGAAGAGTGTAATAAAAGTCGTTAAGGGGGAAAAAGCAGCGCGACCGTTACCCCTGACGGACAGGAACTTCGGCCAGGGAGAAATACCCGATCCCGCTCGGGAACTCCCGCACCATGGTGAAATTCCGGGTCACCTGCGGGGACCGGACGGTAAGGTTGGGGATGACAACATTGAAGGTATGGGCCGGGTACCAGTAGATCCCGTCGCCATAGGAGACTGCCGCTTCATTGACGGTGAACTCGGCACCTTCGAGATCGATACGCTGGATCTTTGCGTCGTCATAGTTCAGGATCTTCATCAGCTTGTTTTTCAGGTCCTGTTTTCCGAAGAAAAAGAAGATAATCCTGGTGCTCTCGTCAACAGAATAGTTCACGTGAATATTTGCCGTGCCATTGTCCAGCTGGACATCGACATCGTATACCTTGATGTACCCGTACCGGTCTTCCTCGGCAGCAAGGGCTGGTGCTGCCAGGAGTACCGCCAGGAGCAGGATCAGTGCCACGGCACGGGCTCGCATAACATACTCATTTCGTGAAGAGCGCTTAAAGCGTTTTTGGTTATTGGAGCGCGGATATCGTCGAAAAACCGTGAAAATGCGCGACGGATATGATATAAAAATATATTATTTATTGTTGGCAAGGATGATCTCGATGGACGAGACATTCGTTTTGCCGGTATCGGTATCGATGATCTCCGTTGAGGTGAGGATCTCTTTCTTGGTCACTCCCTCAAGGAAGCGGTTTAAGGCTATTTCTGCAGTATCCACGGCACGGGAGATTGCCTTTCCCCGGGCCTTTATCGCAACTTCAGGTGCACCATTGTTGAACTGGGTGACCACGGCTAGCACGTAGTTCATGACCGGCTTGTTGCCGACGAATACTGTGTTCTCTCTCGGCTGCTGCATAGGTGCCTCCCGTACTCTAGAGATATTTCTTCTTCACAATCAGTTCTGCATTCAGTACACTTGCCCCGGCAGCACCACGGATGGTATTGTGACCCATGGCAACGAACCGGACGCCTTCACGGAGCCGGCCTACGGACACGGTCATGCCTCTCCCTCTCATGCGGTCAAGGCGGGGCTGGGGCCGATCGGGCTCCTCGTCAAAGAAGTGTACCGATTCCGCAGGCTGGGTCGGCAGGCCCTTGATCGGGGGCTTGTAGTCCATGTATGCCTTCCGGATTTTGGCAAGCGGCTCTTTGATATCCGCCCATACGGCCATGGTATGACCGTCAATCACCGGCACGCGGTGGCAGCTTGCGCTGACTTTGAACGGAGCGTTTACGACTTTCTTTCCTTTCAACGTGCCCATGATCTTGAGCGCTTCCGTCTCCATCTTCTCCTCTTCCTTGCCGATGTACGGGATCACGTTATCGTAGATCGCCATCGCTGCCACGCCTTCGAATCCTGCTCCGGAGATCGCCTGCATGGTCGCAACCCGGATATCGGTGAACTTGAATTTTCTTAAGGGAGCGAGCGCAGTAACCATCATAATGGTTGAGCAGTTCGGGTTCGTGACGATAAAGCCGTCACGGCCCGTATCCTTCTGGACATCGATCAGGCCCAGGTGTTCCGGATTGACTTCCGGTACTACGAGCGGGATCGTGGGCTCCATACGGTGGGAACTTGCATTGCTGCACACCGCGATGCCGGCATCGGCAAACTCCGTCTCCGTAGCGGTCGCGATGTCCGCCGGGAGGGCGGAGAAGACAAGGTCGACATTCTTCATGGCGGAAGGAGAGGTCGGGACGACTTTGATCTTCCCGATATTCTCCGGAAATGGCGTATCAAGGCGCCATTTCACAATCTTTCCATAGGGTTTTCCCGCACTGCGATCGGAAGCGGCAAGCGTCGTAAGTTTGAACCAGGGATGATCCGCAAGAAGTTCAACGAATCGCTGACCAACCGCGCCGGTAGCACCGAGCACTCCAACATTGATCATGATGACAGGTCCTGTATGTTTGTTTTCCCCGTTCCTTCTTGAATAATGGCGGGTTGTAAAATCCCATTTCACTTAGGATGATAAAAACGTTGTTTTTTATAATTTATATTACGGGAAATATGCTGGCGACGACATCCGGGTGCTACCTGCCCGTTAACAAAACGGGCACGGTTATGTATGATACGCCCCATAGCCCTGGAAAAATCCCAATACGGGAAATACACAAAAACAAAAAGAGAGCCGGCAGGAACCGGACACCTTATTCCATGTGGATAGCTTCAGACGGGCAGACATCCACGCAGGTCTGGCAGTCGACACACATGTCCTTGTCAACCTTTGCCTTGTCGTTCTCCATGGCGATTGCCGATGCAGGACACTCGCTCACGCAGGTTTCACATCCGGTACACTTATCGTTGTCAACGATTGCTACCAACTCGTTCACTCCGGGATATATGTTTCTATTCAGGGTAAAAAAAGGGTTACTATCCGGGCACAGAACTGGCAGGGCGATCAGGACCGGAGAAGGGAGTAAAAAACGGAGTGAAAAAACGGGATTGGTAAGGGGAGAGGTTATTTCTTCAGGCCGAGGACGTCATTCATGTCGTAAATGCCGGGCTTCTTCCCGACAACCCAGCGAGCCGCACGCAGGGCACCGCTGGCAAAGACCGAACGATCATAGGCCCGGTGGGAGAGCTCTATCGTCTCGAAGTTCTTCGAGTACATGACCTTATGGTCGCCAACAATGTCCCCGCCCCGGATCACGTGCACACCGATCTCGTTCTTCCGCTCGGTCATGCCTTCGCGACCGTACAGCTTCTCGCGGGTGCCGGCCTCCTCCTCGATGATCTGGAGGAGGGTTTTTGCCGTGCCGCTCGGGGCGTCCTTCTTGTTCCGGTGGTGTGCCTCGATAAGCTCGATATCATAGTCTTTCAAGAGCCGTGCCGATTCGCGCACGAGCTGCTGGAAGATGGCTACCCCGATCGAGAAGTTGGTGGTGATGACAGCCGGGACATGGCCGAGGATCGCTTTCTCCATCTCAGCACGCTGTGCCGGGGATATACCAGTAGTGCCGATAATCAGGGCGCAATTGTTCCTTGCCGCCACCTGGACATTCCCGACAACCGCACTGGCAATCGTGAAATCGATGACAACATCTGCCTTTGTCCTTTTCAGGAGCGCATCGGCATCTTTTGCTTCAACGATCTCGGCGCCGAAAAAGGAACTGGGTTTGAGGTTGATGCCCCCAACCAGTTCCAGGTCATCGGATTCATGGACCATCCTCCCGAGGGTCTGGCCCATCCTGCCCGAAGCTCCGCAGATGACTACTTTTACCATGACCAAATCACCGCGTGCGCCGTGGTGCAGCGGGTTTGGTTTTCCTTTTTGCCGCTGCTGCCTTCACCGGCTTCTTTGCTGCGGCCTTTGCCTTCGGTACAGATCGCTTGATCGGGATGGTTGAAAGCACTTTTTTGAGCTGTTCGGTCTTCTTTGCATCCAGCTCATCGAGCGGGAGACGGACCGGGCCGCCTGCAAGACCGATCAGCTCGACCGCCTTCTTGACCGGGATAGGGTTGGTGTCGATGAACATAGCACGGTGGAGGGGGGACATGGCATAGTGGATCACCAGGGCCTTCTGGTAATCGCCCTGCCTGAACGCCTCGTACATCGCCACCATCCGGGCCGGGTCGACATTTGCCGTAACAGAAATGACACCGGACCCGCCAAGGGTAAGGATCGGGAGCGTGATACCATCATCGCCGGAGATAACGTGGAAGTCCTCGTCCTGCGTCTCCTCGATCACCCTTGAGATCTGGCCGATATTGCCGCTTGCTTCCTTGATCCCGACGATATTCGGGTGCTGCGCCAGTTCCGCGACAAGATCGGGCTCCAGGTTCTGGCCGGTCCGTCCCGGGACATTGTACATGACAACCGGGATGTCGAGGTCTGCAAGTTTCGTGTAGTGCCTGATGAGCCCCGCACGGTTGGGCTTGTTGTAGTACGGACTGATGACGAGCACGCCGTCCGCACCGATGTCCTTCGCCGCCTTCGTCAGGCGCACTGCCTCGGCAGTGTTGTTGGAACCCGTACCGGCAAGTACGGGGATCCTGCCATTGACCTTGTCGACCGTGATATCGATGACCTTCTCGTGTTCATCGAACGTCAGGGTCGCAGACTCTCCAGTCGAACCGCAGGGTACAATCCCGTGGATGCCGCGGGAAAGAAGAAAACTGATGTTCCGCTCAAGACCCGGGATGTCCAGGCCCATTGCAGGGGTTCTTTTAAAAGGGGTTATGATTGCCGGAAGGACACCTTCGAACATGAACAGGTTATGAGCGTTTCTTGGTATTTATTTTTCTTGTAATGTATCCGGCGATCCGGTTCCGGACACGCTTGCTCCCGATGACCGCGGAGGAGCCCAGCTGCTGCTTGTTCTCATCAAAGTTGCTCGAGAAGTTCTCCCGCTGCTTGTTCAGGAGCTCGGTTCCCATTGTCTTGATATATGACGGCTTGATTCCCATGAACGATTCCTCAAGGATTCTATATGTTAAATGCGGTTTGAGCAGATAATGATATTGTTTGCAACGTCGACCGGCTCCTCGCCAAGGAGGATAAGCGGGGCGTTTTTATCACTGCGGTCTTCCGTAAAAATCACGTCGGGGACTTCCTCCCGGCAGCACGATGCGATTCCCCAGTCCATCGTGTTGATCCCGTTCGGTGCCCGTGCTGCATTAAAAGAGGCACATTCCAGGAACAGGTTCCCGTCCAGGACATCAAGGGCCCTGTCGGAATATCGGAGAATCGCAGCACTCCTGCGGAGCGGGTCGAATTTCATGACAGTAAGGATCACCCGTGCAATCTCCTCGTCCGCGCCGAAGGCACATGCACCAGCAGGTTTTCCAGCGCCCGTGATCCTTCCTTCAACCGCTGCAACGCCCCCGTTGTCCCGGGCGCCGCGGATCGCGTAACCGATCTGCGCACCCGTCGGGGGAATGAGCTTTTGGCTGATCGATTCCGCAAGCGGGGCAATGGCTTTCTCCAGCTGTGCGATGACGGCGTTGCGCTCGAAGGTCGGGTCCATTACAAGTAGTGGAGCCCGGGAGATTATTAACGGCGCTGGTGCCACCGTATTTTGTTGCGATTCCTCCTCTTCTCCCCTTTAAAATTATTATCAGATTCAAAGAAGCACTATTGTCCATTGGTATGATCTTCAAAGTTGTCATAACGCCGGATACCGAAGATGGCGGATATACGGCCAGCTGCCCCGCGCTCCCCGGTTGTCATTCCGAAGGGGAGAGCATGGAGGAGGCACTGGAGAACATCAAGGATGCGTTGCCGTACTGAACGAGCGTGCGCACCGCAGGCAGGGCAGCAAGGTTGCCGAAGTCTCCCTATAACGATGGTAAAACTTCCCGTAATATCCGGTCATGCTGCAATAAAGGCTTTCAGCAAAGCCGGGTTTACCGGCAATCGCCTGCCAGGGCATATCCGGATATTCGTTTTGAACGATACCGGGGGACTGTTCTTCTGAAGGAAGTATGCGGGGACGGTTGTGGAAACGCCATCCCGGTTCGTTTCGCGTGCTCATGTCCGGAAAAAATAGCGATCCTCCATCCAAAAGGCACCAATTAGGCGATTTTTAGAGGCTGAAATGGCACCCAGATCCTGAAAATCTCCCCGGTTCACCCGTATTTCCAAAACCGCCTGCTGCAATTCACGAAAAAAGGCGAGTGTCTGGAAAGCCGTTTTTCAAAATGGGCTCCGTGTTCGAAGATTTCTGGAGAAATCTTCACTACCTCTGGGTCTGATTACCCCTCGGTTCCGAAAAATAACCTCAAATTAAAGAGATAATTTTCCCTCAAAGAATCTCTTGGATACGCCCGAAAAATAGGGGGTATCCCCCACTCCTGCATATCCACCCCGGGCTAATCCGCCGTAATGAAGCCTGTCTTTACCGAGGTACTCATACTATACCGCATAGACGCCGGGCTGGGAACAGATACAGACTGGCGTCTTCCCGGTGCTGCCGATGATCCCGTTGTTCCCGATGTCCTCAGCTCACAATGCCGGCGCTCCGGCCGTCATTTGTACTCCCACCTGAGCGGGTCGCGGTCGCGGCGACGCTTCCGGATGTACCCGGCAACCGCTACCGTGAGGATGGCGATTGCGGCGATGGCTTCCGCCACCAGGAACCAGGGGTTCTTCCACAGCCCCACGGCTTTTCCCGGTGCGGTTGCGGTATCGGCAATGACCCCGGCAACATCCTGCTGCGGTGCGGGCTGCACCTCTTCGGTCGGCCACGGGGTGATCCTCACCTTCTGTTTCGTGGGTTCGGTTTGGACCGGGGTTGCGGTCGGCGTGGCGGTCGCTGTCCCCGTTGCCGTGACCGCAGGAATTGCCGCGGTGGGCGGGTAATAGGAATAACTGTCGCCGTACTCATAGTACGACCAGGACGATGATGAACTGCTGCTGGTCGTTGTCGTCACCGGCGCGTATGCGGTCAGGACGAATGTCGAGAGGCCGGTGGGGGAGATGGCGACGAAGTAGTCGTTGCCGTCCGCAGCGCAGAGGCCGGTCCATTCGGTTGCGAGGAACGTGACCGTGCCTTCGTCCGACCGGTGCATGACTTTGATCCGGGAGGTCCCGCCGTTGTCCTCGACCCAGGTGTGGTTGACGGCCATCGTGATGTTGGCGCTTTTGATGATGCCGCCGCTCCCGTAGTTGTCAATACCGGACTTCGAGAAGTATACCGTGTACGCGGTGGCGATGATGTTCTTCTTTTCCGATGCGGCGAGAATGGTGAACGAGCTCCAGACCGAGGAGTCCGGGTCGGAGGTGATAGTGCTGTTGATCGCGGCCGAGCTATTCGGGAGCTGCGAGAGCGTAAGGGTAAGCGTCACATTCGGTTTGCCGAGCGAGTCGATATTCACGCTGACGTTGGTGGCAACGGCCTCCAGGCTCTTTACCGTGCCGGTCACGTTCCCGGAGTCGGTCACGGCAGGAGCATCGAGAGTGATCTTCAGGTGGTCCCAGGCAGTGCCGACATTGTCCACCGTGACGATATTCGTATTGGTACTGTCGATGGTTGCATTGGCGGCGCTGATGTTGATGCCCTGGCTCGATCCGGTGGCGTTTGTCACGATACCCGGGAGTTCGAAGGTCTTGTTCGTGCTGACCGGGTTGATTACTGTGATGTAGTTTGTCCGGATCTTCGTATCGGAGCCCTTGCTGTTGGTTGCGTTGAGCTTGACCGAATAGGTGCCGGCTTTCGTGTAGGTGTAGTCCGGGATCTGTTTTGCTGAGGTACCGTCATCGCCGAAATCCCATGCCCAGCCGGTCGGCGTGTTGAGCGAGGTGTCCCTGAACCTCGGGTTGAACGGTGCGATGCCTTCGGTCTGGCTGGCGGCGAAGTCCGCGACCGGGGGGATCACCTTCGCGGTGACGGAGTACCCGCTATCGATGGGGTTGGTCCAGCCCATGCCGGACGAGGCACGGTACCCGTACACGTTGAAGACGGCGTTGTCCGGAAGGTTTGTGAACGCGTAGTCGACCCGGACCGCGCCGTTGTTCTTCAGGCCCGGACTGCTGCTGAGCAGGCCGGATCTCGTGTCGATGAACATCAGCCGGTACTGGCTGGCCGGGCTGTTCATCTCCTCTCCCTTGAAGAGCGGGTAGTCCGCGTTGCCCTGCGTGGGTTTCCAGCTCTGCGGGCCGTAGAAGAGGTCGGCTTTCGTGAACGTCTGGTCGAGGGCCGTGGACTGGTAGGTGTACGTGCCTGCAGACGGTGCTTTTCCAGAAACCGGCGTCCACGTGTACCCGCTGGTCTTGATCCGGGCCGTGAAATCGTCCGGGATGGTGCCGTTGACCGCCAGCAGGAGGACGACCTCGTCTTCGTACGAATCCCCGGTGATATAGAATGTCCCGGACTGGCTGTTCGTTATCGTGATCTTGTTGGACGTGTCCGCAGGATCGGTCGAGAGATGGAGCACGCCAAGACCGCCCGATCCCGTCGGGAGGTAATACGTGCCGTTGTCGTTATCGTTGAACCGGATGCCGTCGTGGTTCGCTGTCCGGATGTATGTCTTGTTGTTACCCGGGACCGGGCCGGTGGCGTTGACCACGTACACGAGGCCGGCCTTTGTAACGGTGCTGCTTCCCCCGGCATTAGTTACCGTGAGCTTGACCGGGTAGGTCCCGGCCGAGCCGTAGGTGTGTGTCGGGTCCCGGTACGTCGAGGTCGCAGTATCACCGAAGTTCCAGGACCATGACGTCGGGCTGTTGGTCGAGGTGTCGGTGAAGGTTACGGCCAGCGGGGCGACGCCGTTGACCTGGGTGGCGGTGAAGGAGGCGACAGGGGAGGGAGTGGGTGTGCCGCTGCCACCACAGGTGGTGGCGGAACCGGCGCAGAAGTCGTCGATGTTGGCATTCATTCCCAGACTATTCACATCGAATGCAACTTGCACCAGATGAACTCCGGTGTACCCGGATATCGGGACTCTATATTGTGTCCAGCTATGGGCGCATATATCGGTCTGGACCAAGACACCATCGATATAGGTTTTAAAATACTGGTTATAAGAACTACTGCCGTCCTCATATCCCCAGAACGAGATGTTGGAAATATCAGTCAGATCGACATGCTGCGCAATGTAATCATATGTAGTGTGACCCATATAATCGAAAAAAACGGCATAATTTCCAGTATGTACTTTACTTGAGGAGACGGATGTATACCCAACGCCTGCGGTCCAGTCTGTCAGATCTCCCGTCTCGAATCCGGGGTTACTGAACCGGTTGGTTGCCACTGATGGAGTGACCGTGATGAGATTTGTTTTCAGGAGACTGTCATTGCCCCCGCCATTCATTACGGTCAGGTTAACCGTGTATGTCCCAGGCGCATACCAATGGATCGGGTTCTGTTCGGTCGAGGTGATTCCATCCCCGAAGTCCCACGACCAAGCAACCGGGGAATTGGTTGAGGTATCGTTGAACTGAACCGCTACAGGTGAGATACCTGAGGTGACATCCGCAGTGAAGTCCGCAACCGGAACCGGGGGAACGGATATGTTTATTGTCCGGGTCGTTAAGTCTGTGCCTTTTATATTCGTCGCCGTGAGTTTTACTGAGTAAGTCCCCCCTGAGGCAAATGGGTGGGACGGGTTCTGGAGGGTCGATGTAGTACCGTCACCGAAGTCCCAGAGCCAGGATTGCGGGACATTTGCCGATGTGTCGGTAAACCGGATGGGAACAAGATTATATTCCGATGTCGTACTTGGTGAGAATCCAGCAACCGGAGCTGCCGGAATCCCGATGACCGAATACCCACTGGCACCGTAGGTGGAGCCCCCCAGGACATCGTTGGTCATGATCATGGTACCGTGATTACTGGCAAGATACCACCCGTACGCATTGAATGCAGCGAAACTCGTCAGGTTGGTGAACGCATATTCAATTTTGATATTGTCATATGCTTTTCCGGCGTTCAGGTCGATGAACATGATCCGGAACTGGTTGATGGGATCGGCCTGGTCCTCCCCGTAATAGATCGGATATCCATCGGGTTTCCAGCTCTGGGGGCCGTAGATGAAATCATCCTTCGTGAATGTCTGGTCTACGGCGCCTTCGACATAATTCCACACTGACGGTAAGCCCCCATTAGAATAGGCAGGACCGGGAGGCGTCCAGTTGTCCCCGCTCGACCGGATATGGACACGGAAATCATCGGGGATCGTCCCGTTGACGGCGAGCATCAGGATCCCCTCGGGCACGGTCGATTGTCCTCCGGTATGGGTGAAATAGAATGTACCGGACTGGTTGGTGGTGGTGGTTATATCAGAGACGGAGTTTCCCGATGAGATGTGCAGGGCGTTCAGTCCCCCCATCGTGGCGAAAGAGTAGGTATTGGGGACATAGACAAGATTGGTGCCGTTGATATCGTACTTGACTCCCTCGTCATTGGCTACGTAGAGATAGGGGTAGTCCATATTTATAGGCCCTGGCGTTACGACCGTGATGAATCCCGGTTTTGAAAGATTGGTTCCCCAGCCGATGGCATTTTTTGCGGTAAGATTTACCATATAGGTGCCTGAACTTGCATACGTGTGGACCGGATTCTGCATGGTCGCATTTTCATTGCTCCCGTCCCCGAAGTCCCAAAGCCACGCGGTTGGCTGAAGGGTCGAGGTGTCGTGGAACTGCACGGTCAGGGGCGCTTTTCCGCTTACTCTTGGGGATCCGGTAAATGAGACAACCGGCGCAGTCGAATAGAGCGTGATATATCCTGTTTTGCTTGTCTTGTTGCTCCCAGCTAAGTTGGTTGCCGTCAGGTTGACGGTATATGTTACCGTATCTGTTCCTGTAGTGGAATAAGAATGGGTTGGATTCTGAATATCCGATGTCACACCATCCCCGAAGTCCCAGTGCCACAATGTTGGTGAACCTGTCGACGTGTCGGTAAACTGAACGGTAAACGGGCTTTTCCCGGAGGTGACGTCCGATGTGAAACCTGCGGCCGGTGGAGAATAAACCTTGATATAATCAGATTTGATTGCATAGTTTGTTCCACTGGCGTGAGTGATCGTCAGTTTGACGGTATATGAACCGGGATTTGCATAGGAATGCTCCGGGTTCTGTTCGTCCGATGTCATGCCATCCCCGAAGTCCCAGTGCCACGTAGTTACCGCGAGAGGCGATGAGCCTATGAACTTAATGCTAAGAGGTGCTGAACCATTGATTGGACTTGCGGAAAAGTCTACTACACCAGTAAATGCATATAATCCCCTACTGCCGGAATAACTTGTAATATATAGTGTTCCATCCGAACCGATTGAGGGAGAACCATCAGGTCTTACTCCGTTAGTAAGATAAAACCATTTCAGAGTTCCAGTTGGATTGAGAGCATAGATTTTACCATCACGACTTCCGATGTAGATGGTTCCATCCGCACCAATTGCAGGTGAAGCCCATAATATTACACCTCCCGTAGTGTAGCTCCATTTCAGGGTTCCATCCGGGTTCCATGCATATACCTTTTTATCATTGCATCCGACGTAAATAGTTCCATCCGCACCAACTGCAGCTGAACCATACATTTTTCCTCCTGTCGTATTGCTCCATTTCAGGGTTCCATCCGAATTAAATGCATAAAATTTGGAAGTACTACTCGAACCGATATAGATTGTTCCATCTGATCCAATCACTGGTGAGGCCCTGAAAGGCACATTTGCAGAAGAATTACTCCACTTCAGGGTTCCATCCGGATTATATGCATAGAGGGTATTCTTTGATTCACTTCCAATGTAAATGGTGCCATCCGATCCAATCGCCGGGGTAGCATATTGTGCGGTTCCTGTCGTATTGCTCCATTTCAGGGTTCCATCTTGGGGATCGAACGAATATAATGCATCGGCTCCAACATAAATCGTTCCATCTGCACCAATCGCAGGTGAACCATATAGGGAAGTACCGAACGTAGCGGATTGCCACTTTTTGGTTCCGTTTGGATTAATTGCGAAAAGCTTATAATCGTTACTCTCCACATAGATGGTTCCATCTGCACCAATTGCAGGCGAACCATAAATAAAAGATGTCGAACTACTCAACGATACCTGCCACTTTTGAGTTCCGTTTGGATCCAAAGCTCGGAGATTCGCATCCTGACTTCCAATATAAATGGTCCCATCAAATCCAATAACTGGATTAACGTACCAAAAGTCTCCAGCATTCGTATAAATCCATTTGGTTGTATTTGATTGTGATCCGGTATACTGAGATCGTCCAGTGTTCTGGAGATCGTGCTGGAATTTTGGCCATGCAGTATTCGCAAGCTCTGCTGCGACCGGAACAAACAACAGGGCAAGGAAAAGAATAAGGATTCCTATACGGAATCTGAACTCATATATTTTCATATCCCCCACACTTCCTCTGGGAGGGAGAATGTACGGCGGATATTCCCGGTGAATGAACACGAGAACCCTACTTCGTAACGGGTTATCTGGTTCATAGTTATATTGTCAGGGGGTATTAGGAATCTTGTTGCCATCCGCGAGATCATTAGAACAACAATATCCGGAACAAACAGGAAGAAGGACTGGGTAGGGAAACAGCAAATCATATCCATTATTGTCATATTTTGAAAAGGGCTACGTAAATTGATTTCTATTTACATTTTTAAAAAGTTAATATTTTATTTTTTACAAAAAGATAAGACAAGAGTACGTGTAAATCCCAAATAATAATCAGGTGTTTCTCGTTGAAAATATCCAAAAAAAGAGGGATTTACTGCCGAAATTCGACATCACTCGGCTTTAATAATTTCAAGTTAAGGCTACTCAGATGGCGGAATAACCAACCATCCGCTGGAATTCGGCTTAATTAATCCATCGGTCCGTTGATCATAAGAATACACCATATTCAGCCAGTTGATACCCGGTGCCAGGGACTCCTTCCCCAGCGAGGTCTGGTTGTTAGCTGCATAGACATTGAAGGCAATCCTTGCCTTGTCTGAGGGAGCACTCAGGATGTTGTATTCGATCTTCGTTGTACCATTGTTATATATCAGGTCGGGATCGTATTTTGCATTATACCAGGTACCGTTGATTGTTCCAATCTTGTTATCAACCACGATAAACTTGAATAATAAGCTTCCGGATCCCATATCCTGATCACAGTAGATGGGATACTCCGCAGTTGGTGCAAACTTCCATTTCTGGAATAGATCTACGGAATTATTTTCCAAGTAGTTATCTGCGTTGAGTGTCACGTCAATTGACGGATCTTTGTAAACGACGGTCTGATTGGGAGACCCAGTTGATGTTGGTATCCAGTAATACCCACGCTCCTTGATGTTAATGCTGAAATTGCTGATATCTGTTGGTTCACTACTGTTGACCGCTATGAGGAGGATAATGTCATCCTCACCACCTTTTCCGCCAGTATCCGATACATAGAATGTACCAGAAAGGGCATTCGTCTGATCGCAGAATCCTTTGAAATCCGCAGTGTTATTCGTAATGTGGAGCGCGTTCAGTCCACCCGTGGGTTTCGTCAGGTTGACGTAATAATACGGGTCACCCAGATATGTGCTACTGAATCTGATGGGAGGATTTGCCATCGGGATATACGTGTGATTGTTCGTATACGGCGCACTGTTTGAGTACGGCGTTACATTATAATTCGCCGCCACCGGCCCAACCGCCAGCGCGACGAACAGGAGGACGACCGCAGAGGCCATCCACCATAGTCTGTTCATGTCTTTGTTTCCTTTTTCCATAGTCTGTACCTCCGCGCAGGGCACCGCCCCGCGCGCGTCAACAAAAAACCATTGATCATGGCGGTTTGTTAACAATGAAACATTGATCAAAATATGACACGATATATCTTTCGGCCAAGTAAAAATGAGAATATAATTTGTTTTTGAGATTCCTGCGGCATATTATGCCGGATCGATAATTCTCGCCGTGAACGATCGGATGGACCGGGAGCGGTGCACCGGAGAAAGGATTATGAAGAGGGCCGGGCGGATGCGAGGGAGGATAGGCGGGCCGGGGAGTGCATGCGACCCGGCAGGGGATGATACTCCGGCGACTCCCTCACAAATCCTTATCAGATACACAATACAACATAAGAGACAAAGGTGCTCGAAAAAATGCCGGCAAAAAAATTCAAACCGGAAGACGTTATCGGGAAACCCTACCGGAGAGGCCTGCTCCCGTACGGGGGTGGAATTGTTCGGGGAAAGATCGCATTTGCAGTCAGTGAGGAAGAGCACAACGCCGATATGAAACGATTGAAAGCTCTTCGTCCATGAACCCCTCTATTTTTCTCGATACTCCGGTATTTCCCGTGCATTGAACATCCATTATCCGGCACAATACCTGGACATGCAATGAATGCCTTGAGTTCCAGCACCACATATCTCATTACCAGGTACAAACATACAGGTAACCGGAGAGAGGGCATATGCGGAATCTCATCACCACTGCCGAAATCTGGAAAGAGGGGGGCATGTATACGTCCTATTGCCCGGAGCTCGATATCGCCAGCTGCGGTCACACACCGGAAGAAGCGCGTAAGAACTTACTGGAAGTCATCGCTATTCAGCTGGAAGAAACGGAAAAACTGGGAACTCTTGATGATCTGCTCAGCGAATCCGGGTATACCCGGGACGGGGATGTGATCAAGACCGGCAAAAAGATCGTTTGCTTTGAAGAGATCCGGGTCCCGGTCTCAATACAATAATACGGAATATATATATTCCACGATACGAGATCGTTTGTTCGCCAGCAACTTCTCCAGGTCTGTCGCGTGTGATGCCTGATGAAAAAAATTTCCCCAACAGACTGGAAAACACAGGTACGGGTATTTGAAAAATCAGGATGCACATTTATTCGCCAGAGCGGCGATCATTTGATCTTCCACCATCCCTCTGCAAAACGGGCAGTCGTGATTCCCCGGTATGATGAAGTCCCTGTTACGATCATCCTCAATAATATGAAAACTATCGGCATGACGCGGGAAGAATATCTCCGGCGGATTCAGGAATAATCATGTCACGATCCGCGAACCCACGGACCGGACTTAACCACGCATATGCGATGGCGTACAATTCAGATTATTTCCTGACTTCAGACAAGAACCTGATCAAGTACCGTATTCCGGCTATGTTGGAAAACGCCGGGTTCTTCAAACCGGAAACGATGCCCCTTGAACAATTCCGGGATGAGATCTCAAAGAAGAAATGATCTGATGGACCAGGTAAGAAATGGCGAAACTCATGTCAGGTAAAACAGCTTTGTACAATCATTGAAAAATATTCGCTTCTGGAGGAGGAGCCCGGTGTATAAATATGCAATAGAGATCTTCTACAGCGAAGATGATGAGGGGTATATTGCGGTGGTACCGGAATTGCCCGGCTGCTCGGCATATGGTGAAAGCGAAGAACAGGCATTACGGGAGATCAAGACCGCGATAGATCTCTGGCTGACAACTGCCCGGAGCATGAGACGTGAGATCCCGGAGCCGCAGGGCAGGGAAGTATTGCGCGATCTCCTGGACGAGCGTTCGCGGCAGAACGCTACTTCATGCGAGTGACAGCCAGCCGTACATGCTCCCATCCCCGCCAATGTTGGACCCGTACGTGCCAGCGGCGGCATGCTTTACATTGTACACTGATAGATTCACTCATTGTAGGGAAATAATCTTATCCGCCGCCACCGGCACCACTGCCGCAGCGACGAACAGGAGGACGACCGCAGAGGCCATCCACCACAATCTGTTCATGTCCTTGTTTTCTTTTGCCATAGTCTGTACCTCCGCGCAGGGCACCGCCCCGCGCGCGCGTTAAAAATTAGTAATTGGTTTTACCAATTTTTAACATCAAACTGTTAATCGAAATATGACACGATATATCTTTCAACTGAGTGAAAAATAAGAATATAATTTGTTTTAGGGATTCCTGCGGCATATCGGGCCGGATAAAAAATCCTCGCCGTGAACGATCGGATGGACCGGGAGCGGTGCGGCTGCGAAAGGATTATGGGCGAGATCGGGCGGACGCAAAGGGGATACGGCGGGGGTACCGGATGGAACAATCATCCCATGAACATGCCCCGGGTCAGGGGACTCATCTGGTAAAAAGCGATTCCGGATCAAGATCCCGGATCAGCCAGGCAGCAATCGATCTCCGCTGGCAGATCCGGAACATCCCCGCATCGTCAGTAAACAATGGAACCGACTTCAGCTCGGCAAGCGCAAGAAAATAGGTATCAAAACCTGGACATCCTTCATCAAGAGCAATGGTCATCGCAGTCTCGTAAACACGATCTTCCGGGACAAGCGTGTAGCTGTTTTCCACTTCATTACAGATATCCTTGGAATTGTGAGAATTGGAAAGCCTTATGGATACCGCAGCAATCTCGATAAGGCCGCAGCGGGGAAGGATCACTTCTATCCCGTGGTCATCAAGAGCAGCAAGCAATGCGATACAAGAGTGATGAGTTTTTAATTCCCTAGAATAGGTAACGCCCGCATTCTTTCGTGACGGGGAGAAGAGTGCCTTGATGATAACGGAGGTATCGATAACACAGGAAGAAAACTCAGGCATCCCGTATTCGTCTCCGGTTCTTCGCAAGGATAGTATCAATATCCTCTTTAGCCTCCGGTTCACCGAATTTTTTTACAAAATCAGAAAATTTTTTCCGGATCACAACTTCTACCCGGGCATGTTCCGGAAGGTTCACGCGATCCTCAAGTATGAGCGTCCCTTCTTTATACACGGCATTCGTTTTGATCGCAGACACAATTCATCACAACCGGATAATTCACATCATAATAGCAGGGAATTAAAGATAATGGTTGTGATGAAAGAATTTTAATATTCTGAATCATCCGCAGACAATCAGCTCACGGATAATCCGCCGCCACCGGCGCAACCGCCAGCGCGACAAACAGGAGGACGACCGCCGAGGCCATCCACCATTGTCTGTTCATGTGTTCTTGTTTCTTCATGTTCTGTACCTCCGCGCAGGGCACCGCCCCGCGCGCGTTAAAAATTAGTAATTTACATTTACCAATTTTTAACATAAAACCGTTGATCAAAATATGACACGATATATCTTTCGTTTGCATGAAAAGGTTGAATATATTTTATTTTTGAAATTCCTGCAGAATATTATGCCGGATCGATAATTTTCGCCGTGAACGCTCGGATGGACCGGGAGCGGTGCACCGGAGAAAGGATTATGAAGAGGGCCGGGCGGATGCGAGGGAGGATAGGCGGGCCGGGGATATAGTGCAGGGAACCAGGGGAACGTGCCGGAAAAACCCGGATTTCCGACACATCTGCACGAGCCCGGTGACATAAGATCCAATCTATCGCAGGATTTATCCGTTTACAATAGTTACAATATTGTATATGACCGCACTTACCAAGCGGATACCCGTGTCCGAACCGGTCTGGAAAGACCTTGCAGAGCTGCGGAGGGCCGGGCAGACCTACGATGACATCCTCGTGGAGATGATCGACCTCCAGAAGAAACAGCGGCTTGAGGAAGATATCCGGCAATCCCTTGAAGAAGGTGATTTTGTTCCTCTCAATGAGATCAAGGCACGGAAAAATAAAGGATATGCAACGGGAGAACGGACCACACCCAAGATTACCCGGAACAAACGCCAGGGTCTCCCGGCATAGACGATCCGGATCTGGTACCCTTGGGTTTTACCGTGGTTGCCGGGCCAAAAGCCCGGGCGTTTATCGATCTCCTGCCCGTAAAAGATCAACAGATCATCGTTACCACTCTTGACCGGCTGGCAGCCGGTCCCTGGCCGGGGAAAGGCGGCGATAAAGAGAAACTCGTACTACCCGGGGGAATCATCTCGTACCGGATACACGTTGGCAGAAGGTATACGGCATTCTATACAATTGACAAAGAAGCAAAACGGGTCCTGGTTCATTTTGTGATGACCATCGAGCAGGCCCATAAGAAATACGGGCGCTGATGATCCACAGTTTTCTAGAGAGCCGGAAGAATTATTAAAGAAATCCCCGGCCGGAATGACGCAATCCGGCAGGATCTCTAAATAACATTCAAAAACCTGTCAACACTCTCGACACGTCTCAATAACCTCCTTGACCCGGGAACGTGCTTCCTCAATAGTCCTGCCGTAGGTATGACAGCCTTTGAACTGAGGACAAGAGACAATAAACACACCGTCTTCATCCGCCGTCCCAATAATAATAAGATGATGGAGTGGTTTTGTACCTGATCCGTTGGCATCCAAACGTAAATTCTTTTTGTCGTTACTTGTAGTGGTTCGCGGAATATAATTCGTGATGAGACCTGTCGGGGGCCCCGGGCGGACGCAAGGTGGACGGCGGGGCCTGGGTGAGCATGCGACCTGGCAGGGGATGACACCCCCCGTACCTCCGCCGCGGGCAATCCCGAAGGATCTGGTTTAATATCTATAGTCACCTATAGGTCTTACTATGCAGGCTGCAAGTTCCATTTACATCCGGGAAGATCTCAAAACCCAGCTGAACACCCTGAAACGTCACCCGAAAGAATCGTACAATGACGTTATTGAACGCCTGGTGAATCTTGCTGTTGACGATGAACCGCTCAGTGCCGATGCTATCCGGGGTCTGGAAGAAGGTCTCCATGATATCAAAGCGGGAAACCTGATCCCTGAAGAGGAAATCCGGAAGAAATACGGTGCTGAATGAGCCCGTACAGAGTACAGTACACCCATCGTGCAGACCGGGATCTGGAAAAATTACCCCGGGAGATTGCCCGGAAGGTTGTCAGTGCGATTCACCAGATACGGGATGACCCGTACCAGTTCATCAAAAAAATGAAGGCGTCAAACCCGGATCATCCGGTGTATTCACTCCGTGTCAGAAGAGACGTTCGTGCACTGCTCTCAATCCATGATGACCTCCTGATTATTCATGTTCTTGAAATCGAACACAGGAAACAGGCATACCGGGATTTCTAAAAAACATATTCCGGCCGGGCGGCAGCACAAATTCTGGCGCATGCCAGCCGCACGGGAGCAGGAGAGGGGACACAGGCGAACCGGGAACGCGGGCCGGGAGCGGGAACAAGAAAAGATGCAGGAGGAGGTGGGACGGGGAACCCGGGTCTGTGCAGTTCTACCGGAGATGGCCTTCTCGTTGTGAGCGGAATACCTGGACGAACACGTAAAAACCCGCCCGAAAAGATCGGGCCCTTATGCAAAGTTGCCCCCGAATGCAGGAGTGTGAGAAGACCGGAACGGAGGAATAAAAGCCGGGTCTTTTAATCAACTCCGGATATTCTTCAGGTATTCCGCAAAAAGCGGGTGAAACAACGAATATTTTCCCCGCTCAACCCTGGACAGCAATGGTGCAGGGGAACCACTCAGGTTCTTTAAGTAGATATTCACGCTTTTCACACCGCTCAATTCTGCGATCTCCGTATTACTCAACAAATCCTTATGGGACAAAACAAAAGCCTGGAGGATCTTCCGCTCGTTCTGGCTTGTCCGGGAATAAATACTTTCGAATAATCTCTTCCCCAGATATGCAAGAATCCGGGAAAAGTTCTGTTCCAGATCCGCAACAGTGATCCGGACCCCGGTCTTGGAGGAAAAAAGATTATAGGCAAAAACCTGCACAAAATAGGGATGTCCCCGGGTAAGCTCGAAAATTCTGTCCATACAGGCATCCTCGAAAACAATACCGGTACCGGTAAGCGGTTTGGTTATCGCCTCGTAAGTTTCTTCCCGCGAGAACGGACCAAGATCAATCCCCCAGAAAAAACGCACCGCCGGTTCGGATGCCGAACGCATATCGGCAAACAAGGTCTCTTTACCCGAGAGGATCAGCATGCATCGTATACCATCGGCAGACTGGATCATCTGGAAGATATTCCGCAGTTCAAATATGGCGCCCTTGATCGCAAGCAGCTGCTCTGCATTATCCAGCATAATCAGGTAGGGAACATCAAGCGTACCGGATATAGAGATGAGATCTTCTTTGAACCGGAACATGTCCGGGTTTACTTTCTTCTTATCCGAATAGGATATCCCGACGGGTCCGTAGTTTACACTCAGGGAAAGCCCCTCAAGAAACTCCCGGATTTTCACTGCCGCTCCGCTCATCGGGGTTGCATCCTTTGCAAGGCTCCGGGTTATCGTCTCAAAAAGCGCGATGAATGAATCGGTAGATTCACCCAGTTCAATGATTGTCGCGGCACAATTCCTGTGCTCCGCACGATGCTTGAATGTCCGTAACAGCGAGGTCTTTCCGATCCCCCATCCCCCAAGGATGGCCAGATTCTTTAAAATTCCCGTCGATAGTATCTGCAAGAAACCGATCAAACTCCTCAATCTGGTGTACCCGTCCGGCAAATTTTTCCGGAGGGACCGGGTGTTCAGCGCTGTACGGATTAACCATCGTAATCGTTTCTCCACAAAAATTAAAAAAATTAATGAAATTAATTGGTGGCCTTAATTGATATAATTTTCATCATTTCCAAAAAAGATCCGGGATATCGTTCTTAACAAAGACGACTGGTTACCTTGCCAGGCACAAATCAAATGACTGCCCATGGAAGCAAAAACGCCAAACGAAATCCGGATTCAGGGGTTTGAAGTCTTGGGAGAAAATCCCGTGCCTGCGGACGCGATCCCGGCCCGGTCCCGGGCCCCGCCTTTCCATAGATCCGGCCGCGCCCGGGCGGCAGCACCAATCCCGACGCAGGCCAGCCGCTCGGGAGCAGAGGGCGGAACACAGGCGAACCGGGAACGCAGCTCCCGTCTAATCAGCGGGAAACGATCGAACGGCCATCACAAGGAAAGGGAAAAAGAGATCTATACTCCGGCATGATATGAGAGAATAATTCTTTTGCAGTTGCCGGTACCCCCGCCCCAGAGCAAGAATCTATAAACAGCCAGCAGCTAAAACCGTAAACAACAGCGATATTCATCAGGTACAGGGAAATTCGGGAGTGAAACGATCATGAATCCACTCATCGTGAGCCGGGAAAAAAAGATAGAAGAGTTCTGTAAAAAGTGGAACGTACGCGAACTCCTGGTCTTCGGCTCTGCCTTAAGGGCTGATTTCCGCCCGGAAAGTGACATTGATATCATCGTGGATTTCAAACCCGGCTCTGTGCATACCCTTCTTCATCTCGCAAAAATGGAGGAAGAACTTGAACGGGTTTTTGG
Source organism: Methanoregula formicica SMSP (assembly GCF_000327485.1). Lineage (NCBI taxonomy): Archaea > Methanobacteriati > Methanobacteriota > Methanomicrobia > Methanomicrobiales > Methanoregulaceae > Methanoregula > Methanoregula formicica. The sequence continues at coordinate 1,759,655 of NC_019943.1, forward strand.
CAGGCGTATCGATCTCATTACCCGCAAGGCCATAGAACAAAGCCGGAATCACATACGGAAAAAGACGATCCTTTCAACAATGGTGCCGGTCTATGTCGCGTGACGATGCCTATCTTCTCGACCTTCTCCTTATGGCAAAGGACGCACACGAGTTCACGAAGAACCAGACCCGGGAATCCTTTCTTTCGGATCGGAAGGGCCAGTACGCAGTTATCCGGTGCCTCGAAGTGATCGGGGAAGTATCGAAGCGGCTCTCCCCGGAGACAATACGCCGGTTCTCGTCAATCGAATGGTCATCTATGGCACGGATGCGGGACATGCTCATTCATTCCTATGGCAAAGTGGATCTTGACGAGATCTGGGACACGGTTAAAGAGGACATCCCGCATCTCATCGCAACGCTTGAACCATGTATCGATGAATTTGAGCGTCAGTAACCGGCGTGGCTGCCTTTACCCTGGTGGCGGACCTTCTAAAAATCCTCTCTTCATCAGTCTTTTAATCAGGAAAGCCGAGGAGACCCGGGGGAGTTTCACGCCTCGACCTCAATAACGGAGGTAAATTTTTCCGGGGACGAGATGGAAGGTTCGATATCCCCGATCATATCGTATTCGCGTGCATTTTTCAGGTAGAGATCGATCGCCTCCCGGATATTTTCGAGTGCTTCTTTGGGGGTATCGCCACAGCTCGCCACTTCCAGTTCAACGCACTTTGATACATACACACCATCTTCTTCCCAGATGGTGACCGTAAAATGATAATTTGCCATCTTTTCTCAACCGGATAGATTATCGATCACGGGCAATGAACTTTGTTGTCGCGGTTGTCTGCAAGAAAACGAAAAGAGAGGGAAAGAGACCACAGGATCCCGGGCATATGGGACATCCACGAACGTCCTGCTGCTGTGAGTTCGCGATCTTGCTGGGGGACCGGTGATGATCTGCTAAAGATTATGAAGAAGAATGCACCACGTACATCTGTATGTGCAGATAATCCGCTGCACTGGTTGATGGAGGTGAATCATCATGGGGAGTAAAACGATCGCAAAGATCCAGAGTGAAGGATACGATGCCCTTGTTAATGCACTTGGGCCGGAGGATGCGATTCGGTTCATCAGGAGTTTTGATCCCGGCAGTGGCGATTACACCAAGGACCGGAAAAAATATCTTAAGAAAATGACAGTAAAACAGATTGGAAAAGAGATTCTCGAATTGCAGAAATCTCTCTGAATATTTCAGCCAGTCTCTTTTTTATCATAACTTCCTGGAAAATGCCAGTCGAAGAACGAATACCCGGCAGCGAAATGCTTTTCTCCGGATTGGGACCGCTCCAGATACCAGACCCCCGGCCGGGACCGGCCCGGTCCGGGCACCGCCTTTCCATAGATCCGGCCGGGCGGCAGCACCGGTCCTGGCGCAGGCCAGCCGCACAGGAGCGGGAGAGGGGACACAGGCGAACCGGGAAAGCGGGCCGGGGATTTATCAATTAGCACCATACCACAGGAAGCAGGAGGGGTGCTTTCCCACCGGAGAAGGTGCACAATTGCTAAATAGTATCGTTCATAATAATGAACATATGTTCAAAAAAATGAACATGTTGGAAACTCCCTCTTTTGAAATACTCACGTTTCTTGGCCGGAATTATCGCAACGCATACTATGTCCGCGAGCTCGCCAGGATCCTCCCGCTGAGCATTGGTGCTGCAAGCGGGTATCTCCGGATACTGGAAGAACACGGTCTCGTGACAAGCGAACGGAAAGGAAGAACGCTCCTGTTCCGGGCAGATATCGCCCATCCGCTCGTACGGGAATCAAAGATCCTTGCAACCCTGATAGAACTGTCACCTCTCATCGCTGCCGGAGAGGGACTCGTGACACGGATGATCCTGTTCGGGAGTTGCGCTACCGGGGAAGATACCGCAGACAGCGATATCGATCTCTATATCGAAACTGCCAACCGCCCGGAAGTATCCGACCTCATCTCCCGGTACGGCGACACCATTTCCCGGAAAATCTCTCCGGTTCTCGTATCGCCGGAAGAGGCGCAGCAGCTCCGCACCCGCGACCGCCCGTTCTTCGAAAGGATACGTACAGGAAAACTTCTTGCAGGTGAGATGCCGTGAAGTACCGGTTTGAGGAATGTCTCGAACGGGGAAAGATCGTAAAAATCCCGGTCGATCCCGCGCTGGTCGAAAAAGAACGCCAGGAAGCAGCGGCGGATCTTATGGCGGCTGAACATTCACTCAGCCAGAACCAGGTGAAGTGGGCGATCATCCAGGGATATTATTCACTCTTCCACGCGCTGAGATCCCGGGTATTTGCCAAAGGTTACCGGGAAAAGAGCCACCGGTGCCTCAGGTTCGCGGTCGAGGCACTGCTGGTCGATGAGGGTGAACTCGGGCCGGAGGTACTGGACCATTTTTCCTTTGCCATGGATCTCCGTGAGGGGGCCGATTATGGTTGCATCTATAATGCCGAGTCCGCCGGAATTGTCGTCGCGTCGGCACGAACGGTGTATGAGATGATCAGTACGGAATAATAAAACACCAGCAAACGGATGCCGGACAATTATGGTGCACAGAAAATATCATATGCCGGGCAGCACAGGTCCCGGCGCAAGCCAGCCGCACGGGAGCAGGAGAGGGGACACAGGCGAACCGGGAACGCGGGCCGGGAGCGGGGGAGAACGATGCAGGAGAAAGGGGGAACCTGCCGTGGATATGACAAAGGAAATAATTATTGTGGGACACAGCAGATAGGATGACAGGAATAGCATGACAAGCCGGGACGAAATTCTCGATCTGCTCAAATCCTTAAAAAGCGATCTTACCGTACGGTATAAAGTCCGCAGCATCGGTGTATTCGGCTCATTTGCCCGGAAAGAGGCACGCTCTGACAGCGATGTGGACATCCTTGTCGATTTTAATGAGGGTGCAGATCTCTTCGATCTCATCGGACTTTCAGATTATCTTGAAGAAAAGATCGGGAGGCACGTGGATCTTGCTACCCCCCGGGCACTCCGGCCGGAGATTCGTGACGGAATTTACCGGGATGTCGTGTACGCATGAGGGAATACCGGCTCCTTCTGGAGGATATCCTCAAAGCCGCTGAAGATATCCGAAATTTTACTCAGGGCATATCCATGGAACATTTTGTCGCAGATGAGAAGACCCGGTCTGCGGTTCTGTACAAATTCGCCGTCATGGGTGAAGCGACTAAACTGTTACCGGATCAGGTCCGGGCACAATATCCCGATATCCCGTGGCGCAGCATTGCAGGACTGCGGGATAAAGTAATTCACGGATATATCGGTGTGGATTACGAGCTTCTTTGGGAGACAATTGACAAGAAAATCCCGGTTGTAATCGAAGGTCTTCATCGGATCCTGAAAGATGTTCCCTGACAATACAACAGGCAGGTTCACCGGCTCTATTCACGGGAATGAATCCGGGAATTCCTGAATTTCCAGGATGAGGGGGGCATGGCTAAACTCATGAGGGGGGCATGGCTAAACTCATGAGGGAGGCGGGTAAACCGGAGTGGGTCCGGGGAGACTTCGATGACGGGAAGGCAGGCTGGAGGCCGGGCCCCCGCCTGTCCATAGATCCGGCCACCCGGGCGGTGGCACAGATCCCGGTTCAGGCCAGCCGCACGGGAGCCGGGGACACAGGCGAGCCGGGAACCCGGGCCGGGAGAGCATTATGGAGGAGGGGGGACGGGTAGTTACAGAAGAGGAACTGCGGGAGGGAGTTATCAGACAGGCACTTATTCCCGCGAGCCCTTGTTCCGAAGGTCCCGGAGTATCCGTTTGAGTCCGGTCTTCAGGGCAGGAAGATCCTGTTCGACAGTAGTCCATAAGTGCCGGACATGGACATCAAAATAGGCATGGATCAGCTTGTCCCTGGTCCCGGCAATAGCCCGCCAGGGTATTTCCGGGTATTCTTTCTGGACAGATTCCGGGACATGTTTTGCCGCCTCGCCGATGATCTCAAGTGCCCGGGTGACTGCAAATATCTTCTCATCATTGCTGAGGAATGCGGAAGAGCTCCATCCCCCGGGTAAACTCGCAGGCTTTCTCTGCAGCATGCAGCATATCCTCTCAGTAGACATCAAAATCCCGGGCGGACTTCATAGAGAGACTGCCTCACTGATGATACGATTGCGGAGGGCCGGCTTGACAGCACTTTTTTCAACCAGATCGATCGGGATAGCAAGATAGGATGACAAATCCTGCTCAAGGGAAACAAGATCGAAGAGCGAGATCTTCCGCGCAGGATCGAACTCCACAAGAATATCCAGATCGCTTCTTTTGGTCTGCTCGCCCCGTACCCAGGAACCAAAAATCTCAAGGGAGGTGATCCCGTACATTTGCCGGAGTTCCGGCAACCTCTGGCGGAGAAGGGCCTTCATCTCTTCCAGGGATCTCTTTGTCAGGGAGTTCGGTACCGTCTTTTTCATGATACAAACGCTGGATCTGGTTTTGGGTGTTGTTCAGCAACCGGGTTCCTGTACTGGCAGATTCTTTTCGTACAGTTCTGTTCTATTAAAGATAGGTGAATGAGATAATAAACGCAAGCTATCCCGGCCCGTTTGAACAATGTCAGCTATATCCGGAAACCCCCTCCCGGTTTATTTCACGTGCTCATGTCCGGAAAAAATGGCGGTTGTTGATCCAAAAGGCACCAATTAAACGGTTTTTTGGGGCAATATTGGGCCCGGATAGGGATGATGTCAACGCCATGGGCGTATTTCCAAACGATGTGCTGTAATTCGTGAAAAAATGTGAGTGTCGGAAAGAGGTGTTCGAAGAATACTGACGGATTCTTCTCATCCTCTTGGTCTGACGACCAGTCAGTTTTTCAAAATGAGCTCGGAACCGAAAACGAAGCGATTTACGTAGAGATTATTCCCGCAGGGAATAACCTCTGGAGAAGAATGCCCAGACAGGGCCTTCTTGGACGGGAGATTGGTTTTTGGGATTGTGTCTCCTTCCTGGGAGGGGGTGTTCCAACGTGAGGGGGTCTGCCGGGAAGCCCGCTGCGCCAGGAACTCATGCACGCCAGCGGCCCGGATTACCTGCCGGACTGAGTGGTGCACCACACTGCATCAGGAATGCCCGGCTGGGAATTGCTTTTCTCTGGATGGGGATCAGCCCGGTCCGGGCCCCACCTTTCCCGCAGATCCGGTCGGGCGGCAGCACCAATCCCGACGCAGGCCAGCCGCACGGGAGCAGGAGAGGGGACACAGGCGAACCGGGAACGCGGGCCGGGCAACATTCATAACCTCACACAGAGGAATGATATATCAATGACCGAGATTGTCCTGAACGTCCCTGACGACCTGCCACTTCCCGGGCTTGTTGCACGACTGGAGCGTCTCATTGAGGAAGAACACTTAAAATGGATGTTGTTCTCAAAGAGCGTAGATGCCATTGCACTTGACGACAAGGACCAGGCCGCGTTTGAAAAGGTGCGGGAGCAGGCATGGAACGGGACAAAGAAAGAATTCGGATTGTAATCGATACCAACGTCCTGATAGGGGCTCTCATTAAGGACAATTCATTCAAAGCCAGGATAGTAAAAGACCGGCATTTTGATTTTTTCTTCCCTGATTACGGACACATTGAGATCGAAAAATTCCGGGATTATATCAGTACGAAACGCGGGAAAGTCCCTGCTGCTCCTTCCTTCGATTATGCCATAACGTTCCTGCTCGACTCGGTTACTACGGTTCCCCGGCAGTTATACAAGGATCAGGTCCAGCGGGCATACAAAGAGATGGCTGCAATCGATCCCAAGGACACGCCGTTTCTGGCACTGGCCCTCCACCTTGAAAGCCCGATCTGGTCGGACGATACCCACCTGAAGCGGCAGACACTTGTCCCTTGTTACACGACGGGGGAGATCTCCAGGCTTTCTGAAAGATGAGAGTAAAAGTAAACTTTTTTGACAGATTTTCCTGAATTTATCGTCCCAAACGAGGTCAATCATTCAGCTCGCTCATGAGATCGTGTACGGAACCGGATCGTACCTGGCCAAGAGAATAATTCTTCTCCGCATCGCGTGCCCGTTCTGCGATACGCTCGCGTTCGGTCTCGATGAGTCGGCTGGACAATATCCGGTACATCAAAGAGAACCCGGACTCGTAGATTCTCTTGAACGACCTCGGCTGCTGCCTGATGAAGAAGAGGTAGTACGACAATGCCATCCCGTCGTTTGGCCGGGACCGGCCCGGTCCGGGCCCCGCCTTTCCATAGATCCGGCCGGGCGGCAGCACCAATCCCGACGCAGGCCAGCCGCACGGGAGCGGGAGAGGGGACACAGGCGAACCGGGAACGCGGGCCGTGCCTGACCGGGAGCAGGAGAGGGATGGCGGAAGAATTGGCCGGGACAGGAAAGACCAGAGCGGGGCGAAAGCCCTATTTTTTATTATATATACAAACCAATCGGATACATTGATATCCAGCAAAGGGACCCGCGGCCCGGATATCCGGAAGGAAAATGTTGAAGAAAAATTCCATTCTCACAAACCGGCAAAAAGAGGTATTGCGATACCGGAGAGACGGGCTGGCGCAGTGGCAGGTTGCACAGATCCTCAATGTTTCGGAATCGGCCATCTCCGTAGTTGAAAGAGCTGCGAAGAAAAATATCCGGCTTGCCAAAAAGACCCTGGATGCTTTCTATACCATGGATGCCCGCTTTTTCTGCACGATAAAAGAGGGTGCAAACCTCTTCGAAGCGATCGTCATGATTGCAGATGAAGCTAATAAGGCCGGCTTTACGATAACCGCCGATCCGGTTGAACTTGTCCGGCAGCTGCGTACGGAGAACCCGGAATGCATAAATGACCAGGCCGTCAGGGGATACATCAAAGTGTTTATCCGGGACAACGGGCAGGTTTACTTCGAATGTTTTTATGAATGAAGGCGCACCTGATCCGGAGCCGGGACAGGAACTTATTCACCTATCTCCGGATTGGATATTCCCTACCGGTGTTTTTAATACCGGCAGGTCATGTTCAACAACTTTCCCGACAGCATCCCCCGGTCGATGCCGAAATAGTGATGCACGGGAATGTTTCTCATGCCGATGATGTCGGACCAGGGAATACCCGGGTTCGCATTCCTGAATTCCGGTGAAAGCCCCCTCACCGCTTCCCCAAGGATCCGGAGATGATGGACCACCCAGACCTGAGCCATTTCATCATCGTAGAAATAATCCCTGCCCTTACAAGAGACCCGGAAAATCCGGCCGATTGCCTCGATAATGTCCGGCAATCTTCCCATGTCGTCTCTCATAATGCCCGCGCTTCCTGTAAAACCTGCGGACGGATCCGATCCCGAAGCCCGGCTTCTGTAACAACATCCACCGGGTGGCCAAGCAGTGCAGAGAGATCCATGGCCAGGCCCCCGGCATCGAGAAGACTCCTGCCAGGGTCCGGATCGATCAGGAGATCGATGTCACGGTCAGCCCGTGCTTCGTTCCGGGCAACAGAACCGAATAACCGGATATTCCTCGCACCCCTCCGGTCTGCAAGAGCGGGGATCTCCTGCCGGTCCCGGATAAGGAGTGCCAAAAGATCGGCTTCCGTGGCCATATATCAGGTACTTATATCGGTACGGGGCCTATAAAACTCACGGCGGATCGTTCGTTCACCTCAATCCCAGTTCTTCCCGGATCTCCATCAGCCCTGCCAGAGCAATCGCGTAGAACTCCGGCAACGGAATCTCCGGTGCAACAAGCGCGATCCGGTCACGGTCGCACCCGGCTGCAAACGACTTCTCTTTTGATTTTTTGGTTATGGTCTTGGCAGAGACATCCGAGAGATTGCCACCCTTGACAAGCCCGCACGCAATCACGAGCCCCGAAACGCTGTCGGCTGCCTGCAGCACGATCTCCACCGGCTGGGTGTAAGACCCCTGGTGCAGCAGGTGGTTGTGCCTGCGGATGATCTCCGTTTCTGTCGGGTTGATTCCTTCTTTCACAAGGATTTCTGCACCAGCTGCACCATGCCTTTGCATGTCGCCGCTGATTTCTTCAAAATCGATATCGTGCAGGATACCGATCCGCTCCCATCGGGCTTCGTCTTCCCTGAGATGCCGGGCTGCGTGTTTCATGACAGCACCGGTTGCAAGACAGTGCCGTACGAGGTGTTCGTCTTTGATATGGCCCCTGATAAGGGCGATACAAGCCTGTCGGTCCATGCATGGGATGGGGCGCACGCAGGATATACGCATTGTCATCCGTGCGGGAAAAAGTGGATAAGCCTATATCCTCCCGGATCGAAAAGAGTATGAATGGACGCGCGACTCCTTGACGTGATCATCGGCCTTGCCGCCTTTATTGTCCTCGTAATCCTGCTGGCTGTCCTGCCCACAGCATTGCCGGCCGCGATCGCCTACCTTGCAGCAATCGTGGGGTTCATCGTATTCCTGTCCGGTGCCGGGTACCTGGTGAACGACAAGATCACGTAGATGGCGGCGGCGGTTTGTCCGCTGTCTTTCCTTCCGCTTTTTTCGGTCTGCTCTTTGCGAGATCCCGCTTCTTTGACCGGTAATAACTGAGCGGGTGATTCACTTTCTCGCAAAGATGATCCTGATGCACGCAGAGGCCGGTCGTCCGCATAGCTGCACAGGCCGGTGCGGTATATTCTGTCCCGGAACCCCCCCGGCCAGTGATGTGCTCCACCTGGTACATCGTCTTTTCCGGGTCGAAGTCCGGCGAGCGGGCATACATCGCGGCGATCCCGTTCACGTCCAAGCCGATGGTGTGGAGGAACGAGGTGAGCGAGAACCGGCCCGCATGTGTCAGGTTGACGCCCCCGGTCAGGGCCTTGATGAGCGCCTGCATGCACGGCGGGAAGGCACTCTCTTCCACGGCGCCGAACTGTTCGAGCATCTGCTCCTGGTAGGCTTTCTTGATCTGGGCAACCTTCGGGGAGATCTGTTCGCAGAGCGATGCCGGCACCTTGTGGGGAAGATCCCGCCGCAGGAGACTGCGGACACGTTCCCGCACCAGCTCGTACCGCTCCTCTTCCCTGATCGTGACAAAGCCGTGTTCAACCCGCCGGTTGACGAGGTGGAACCGGTCCTCGTGGAGCGGTGCCACCATCTCCACATAATCGAGAAAAGGCATCTTGTCCTGCGTGATCCGGATCCCCAGTTCTTCTGCAAGCACGATACAGAGCCGCGAGTATTCGCCGTCTTCCTGCCTGTAGCTCTGGTTCCAGTCCTCTTCGTGGACAAGGAAATAATATGCCCGCTCAGCCTCATACCGGGTCAACCGGTCGATCATCTGCCGGTCATTGACGCAGGAAACGATGATCCGGGCAAGGGCGTATGCCGCGATCTCCTCCTCCGGCGTCCCGGATACGTTGGGAGTGAATGTCTTTTTAGGAGTGATCGCGTCCTTTACCCGGGCAAGGGCACGGTCAACCAGGGCTTCACCGCGCTTGTCTTTCAGTACAGCGTCAAGCGAGGCAAAGCGTCCCTTGACATGATCCTGGGCTTTTTTTAAAAAAGGGAAATGGGAGAGTTCCTTTGCCGATGGGGAATACTCCATCTAGTCAGCCTCGATACGGGGCGCGAGGAGGTACTCGACATGGCCGTTGCCGCCCGCAATATCGAAGGAGAACCGGACCGGGTGGTCGATGCCAAGGAAGATCTCGACCTGTTCGGCCTTGCTCATGACCTTGCCCATGTCCTTTAAATAATCGAGGGAGAAGAGCGAGCGGGCCTCTGCCGGGGTAAGCGAGACGAGCTCGTCCTTGGTGAACTCGCGCCGGATGTGATCGGTGTCGCCTTCCGCAACAAGGTAGAACGTCTGGTCCTTGGGATTGATCCCGAGTGCGATCTTGTCCGAGATCACGGCCGCAGCCTTCATCGCATTGTTGAGATCCTCGCCCTTGATGACGATCTTGCCGGGCAGGTTGATGGTCGGCGGGTTCGGGTCCTTCCGGATCGTGTTCGTGTCAAGGAGCGTGATCGAGTAGTGGTAGCCATGGACAGAGACCGACATCTTCTGGGCGTTGTCCGCCATCTCGATGCTGATCAGGTCGCCCTTGTCGGCCATGCCGAAGATGTTCTTCATCTTCATTAAGTCGATGCCGAGCTGGCTTTTTGTCGCCTTGTAGGTGTCGAACGCTTCCTTCCTGAGCGTGAGGGAGATCATCGCCACGTTCGCCGTATCAACGGCCCGCGTGGAGAAACCGCTCTCGTCCGTGTGCAGCCGGCACTCAGGGATGAGGGCCGAGATTGCTTCTATAGCTTCCCTGAACATGTCTGCATCAATGGTTGCTTTTAACATCGGTTACCCCTTAACAAACTCTAATACAGTATATCGGCATATGATAATTATAGTGTTTTGGGTTTAAACCCACAATTTCGCGTATTGCGGGGAACGATCAACGCCATGGGCTCACAATGGGGATATGACAAGGCATACATGAGGGCAAAACTGGAGGGATACCGCTCCCGTGCAGCCTACAAGCTCATGGAGATCCAGAAGAAATCCGGGATCATCCGCGACGATGACAACATCGTTGATCTCGGCGCAGCACCGGGAAGCTGGCTCCAGGTGGAGAGGACCCTGACCCGGGGGAGAGTCATCGGCATCGACCTCAACCCGATCGCGACCCTTGACGGGGTAGAGACCATTGTCGGGGACATTAACGACCCCGAAGTCCTCGCCGAACTGCAGTCCATGGTGGATGTGGTCAATGTCGTTGTCTGCGATGCCTCACCCAAGCTCTCGGGGCACAAGAGCTATGACCAGGCCCGGATCATCGAGCTGAACGAGCAGGCGCTGCTCTTTTCTTGCCGGATCCTCAAGCAGGGCGGGAATTTTGCCGTCAAGTCGTTCCAGGGGACAGACTTCCCGGATTTCTACCAGGATGTAAAACAGCACTTCCATTCGGTCCGGACCATGAATACCAAATCGAGCCGGAAAGGAAGCACAGAACTATATGTTATCGCCAAGAACTTTTACGGGTAAACAACCAGCCATGCTCCTTAAAGACTCCTACGACCGCCCCGTCAGCAACATCCGGATCAGCCTCACACCCCGGTGCAACTTACAGTGCATCTACTGCCACCGCGAAGGCGAGGTGAAGCCGGAGAAGGAGCTCTCACAAGAGGAGATTGCCGAGATCCTCCGGGTTGCGGCAAAGTTTGGGATCCGGAGTGTAAAGTTCACGGGCGGCGAGCCGCTCCTCAGGAAGGACATTGTCGAAATCGTCCGGTCTGTTCCGGAAGGCATGGAGTCTTCGATGACCACGAACGGGATCCTGCTTGCGCAGTACGCAACGGATCTCAAGGCTGCCGGCATGAAGCGGGTGAACGTGAGTATCGACAGCATCATTCCTGAAACCTATAAGAAAATCACCGGGCACGATTCACTCAAAAAAGTCCTTGAAGGGGTGCAGGCTGCTCTCGATGCAGGCCTTACACCAATCAAGATAAACATGGTGGTTCTTGAGGGAATCAACGACCACGAGATCGATGACTTCCTTGCCTACATCCGGGGCAACCGCAATCTCGTCCTGCAGTTGATCGAACTGATGAATTTCAACAACTGCGAGCACCATACGAAACTCAATGACCTTGAGGACTCCCTTGCCGCACGCTCGAAGACAATCATTACACGCCGGATGCACCACCGCAAGAAATACTGCCTTGACGGTGCGGAAGTCGAGGTGGTCCGCCCGCTCCACAACTCCGAGTTCTGTAAGTTCTGCAACCGGCTCCGCGTCACCTCGGATGGGAAACTGAAGCCCTGCCTCCTCCGGACCGACAACCACATCGATATCCGCGGGAAGAGCAGAAAGGAACTCGAAGATCTTTTTGTGAAAGCTGTGGCCACCCGCGAGCCGTTTTACAAATAATCTGTGACCGGCCCCCGTACTGCCATTTCTGCCAGTTCCGTGCCCTGACGACACCTGTAATTTTTCGATTCAAAACAGAAGCGCCCGTTCCCATCATGCTGTTTTTTAGTACACCATCCGACCCCCCACGTGGGGTTCCGCTTCTCGGCACGGACAATGAGGGACTGGTGCCCGTACGGGATTGTATCACATGAACCGTGCCAACCAGGGTAAAGATTACTCAGCGGGCTTCGCGTGCAGGGAAGGCTTTCTCCAGGGGGAATAATCTCCACTGTCCTGAAAAAAGGTATTCACTCCGGTGCCGGCAGAGCCGAGAGGATCCCTGCCAGCAGGAACAGCAAAAGCCCGTTCACGAAGAGGATGACGGCCACGACCAGTCCCGGGATGAATCCGGGGAGGAGCATGGAGAGGCCAAAGAGGATCCCCACGATGTTAAGCACGGTCTGGGTGATGAGCAGTTTCTTGAGCTGCGGGGGGATCACTGCCGGCCGGGCCGGGGGTTTTCCCATAGCCTGCAGCATCGGAAGGAACCGCAGCATGAGCGGGACGATACCACCAAGGATGTTGAGTACGGCAAGGAGGACCACGAGGACGGGGGTCAGTACTCCCGGCACTATGCTCGCTATCGCACCAAGCGTCACGAAGAGCAGGCCGGAAAGAAGGATCAGCCACGTGCGCCGGAACTGGCCAACCGGGGTCTCGCCCATGGCAAGGAACTGGATGGCCATGATGACAATCAGGAGCCCGAGCTGGCCGTCCGGCGAGAACGGGATGATGCCGAGGTTGACCGGCACAAGAAGCACAGCAAGGAGGGACAAGAGGACACCGAGGAAGAGGAGAAGCGCGATCGTGAACGAGAGGGGCGCATCGCGCAAAAAGAACGGGACGTCCCCGGAGCCCTGTGGAAGAGGCGCAGCAGGCGTTTTCGCCTGCGGAGAGTAGAGGGCGGATGCTTTCTGGATGCTCCACGCAAGGTAGAACAGGCTGATGGCGGACAGAATGAGGAAAAACGAGGTAACGGAATCGTGCACAAGACCGGGCAGGAGCGTGACAAGGCCCAACAGTACCGTGAGCAAATAGACAAGGCCGCAGGCAACTGTGAGGTGCCGCAGAATACCAGGGATCCGGATCCATAGCGCGGCTTTCTCTTTGTTTAAGACCAGCTGGAGGAGGAGAGCGATACCGCCGACAAGGAGGAGTACTCCCACGAGATCGTGGATGACACCGGAAAGGGCACCGGGAATAAAGCAGGCCGTCATCCCGAAGATCCCGGCGCAGATCCCCACGACGATGACAAGCCACGTGCGCCGGACTTCTCCAAACGGGGTCTTGCCCATTGTGATTACCTGCAGCGCGACAAGGACAAGGAAGAGCCCGTACGTGCTGTCCGGGGAATAAGGCAGCGCTCCCGTATGGATGAAAAGAAGGAGTATGCCGAAGATGAACATGAATATGCCAAGGACGAGCAGGATGACTGCTTCGAGCGTGAAGTCAAACTCCTTTTTTGAGGAAGGGACGGGTGCCGGGTTCTGCGGGATATTGCCAGTCATTTAGGGAATGCTCCTGGATCGTTTTGATCGATTGCGGGGCGCCCGGGAGATTACCGGGCAAACGGGCCCCTGTACCATGATTTCTTTACTATGGGGTTCTTTTCCTTTAGTATTTGTGAATTATTCCGGTACAATAAAGAGCATCCCCGCTATTTGAGCCGTTTCAATGCCCGGGAAAAAGATAGAAAGAGGTCCTTTCTTAGCAAAACCTTTAGAAAATTGCCTGCCAACATCTCTGCATTCCGGATAAGCCCGGGTTCCTGAAACCTGCGGGCTGACGGTGAGACCCTATGGCAGAAGAAAAAACAGAGACACCGACCCATGCACCACCAAAGAACAACGAAGAATTCAAAAAGCGTTATGGCGACCTGATCGGGCTTGGCCAGTCCGCAGCCGTGTATGCTCGGAATGGCATTGCCGCGAAAGTGTACCGGGAGAACCAGCCGCACTACCAGCCATTCATGGAAGCATTCTACATTGCGCTGGTCGGTGAGATGAATATTCCCGTCCCAAAGATCTATGCCGTTGAATCGTTCCTGAACCAGACGGCCATCGTCATGGACCAGGTGAAGGGAAAGAGCCTCTATGACATAGCGATCGAGGACCCGTCACGGATTGAAGAGACCCTTGACACGGTCGTGGAGATGCAGATCGGGATGCACAAGGTGCAGATAGGCGTCTTCCGCTCCTTAAAAAACGTGCTTGGTGCAAATATTGCCGTAAGCCCGGGGCTGACCCCGGACGAGAAAGACCGCCTGAATGCAATGCTCGCAAAACTCCCGGACGGGCTTGCAATCTGCCACGGGGACTTCCACGGGGGAAATATCCTCTTTGACGGTGAGAAGTACATAATCATCGACTGGGCAGAAGTGGCCTGCGGTGCTCCTGCCGGCGATGCCTGCAGGACCTACATGGACTATTACATGGGGAACAGGGAGATTGCCGAGGCATACCTGAAAAAATACTGCGCCGCATCGGGACTCACCAGCGAGGAGATCCTGGCCTGGCTTCCGGTAACCGCAGGATCCATTTACGGGTTCATGACGGATGAGTGGAAGAAGCAGATCCGGCACCTGTTCTAATCGTCCCTCCTTTTTTGTTCCGTCCTTAACACGAAGAGAACGTATTTACAATCCAAGATCGAATGTAACCGATATGCCGGAAGAGAACGAATACCTGACCGTCCTCGATTACCTGTACGGGAAGTCGCTGATGCTGCAGGACACGTCGGGCTTCAATAAGGTCTTGTATTTCTACCTCATCGACTCTCTCGCCCACATCGATTACACAGCCGGGATCTATGCCTACAACTATGGATCGCCAAAGAACATCATCGGCGCCGAGTACATGCGCTGGCGTGTTGACGAAGAGAAGAAAGGCGACCGGGCAAAGTTTGCGGGTTTTGTGAACTGGCTTCGGGAGAAGTACCCGGAAAAGTTCAACGATCTCCCCTCGCTCTGGCAAATGATCTATGATACTGAAGACGAAGCGAGTTACCGGAGCTTCCGGATCGTGATCGACCCGGACAGCAAGAGCGCGCTCCCGGCGAACTTTTTCTTCGCTGTCATCGACGAGTTTTTTGACACGGAGTTCTTAAAGAGCATCTATACCGGCGCATCGCTTGGCACGCTCTTCTCAACGTACTGTTCACAGAACCCATAAGATCACAGGATTTCTGCCATGCATGTCAGCCGCATCTGTTCGGATCTCGTGAAGATCCGGAGCGAGAACCCGCCCGGGACAACCGCCGAAGTGATTGAGTACATCCGCGGTTTTCTGGATGGCATCGGCATCCGATCAGAGGTCTTTTGTGCCGGCCAGGGCATGGACAACCTTGTTGCCATACAAAAGGACGCTACGCTGATGCTCTGCGGCCATGTTGATGTTGTCCCGGCACCCGGTGACAACTGGAGCCGCCCCCCCTTTTCCGGCGACATAGCGGAGGGATGTGTCTGGGGGCGGGGCGCAACGGACATGAAAGGCGGCTGTGCGGCCATCCTCTCTGCGTGCGAGACCCTTGCCGACGCCGGGAAAGACATGCCGGCAACCCTTGCCTTTGTCTGTGATGAAGAGACCGGGGGCGAGAATGGGACACGGTTCCTTCTTGCAAAAAAAGCACTGCCGCCCTGCGACTGCATCATTGCCGAACCCACGCCCTCCCTGCATCCCAGCATCGGGCAGAAAGGGCTCTGCCGGATGGAGATAGCCTTCTCCGGTATCCCGGCGCACGGGTCGCTCTACCCTGCCGTGGGCCGGAGTGCCATCATGGAAGCGGTGCCTTTTCTGGAATGGGTAAAAACCCTGTACAACCGCGATTACCCGGTTGACGCTTCCCTCCAGGAAATCATCAATCGCTCGGCCGGGGTCGTCGCAAAAGAGTTCAGGATCGATGGCGTGAGCGATGTCTTGCAACGGCTGACCTTCAACCCCGGGACAATCCATGGAGGGGAAAAGTCCAATGTCGTGGCTGAGCGCTGCACTCTCGAACTCGAGATACGGGTGCCGTGGGGCTGCTCGATTCCGGAGACCATTGCCGAGATCCGGGCGCATGCTGGCAATGCCGTTGTCACCCCGCAGGAAGCCTTCGTCCCCACCATCACCGACCCGTCATCGCGGATCGTCACGGTCACCTGCAACGCGGTACAACACGCCTGGAACAAGCCCTCGTTCCCGTTCGTGCAGTGGGCGGCAAGCGATGCCCGCCACCTGAGGAGCGCCGGGTTCCGGGTTATCGAGTACGGGCCCGGCGAGATCGAGAGCCTGCATGCCGTAAACGAACGCGTAACCATCACATCACTTGAGAAAGCCGTGGAGATCTACGGGGACGTGATGCAGCAGTATGCCGGAGAGCAGGCATAGCCTTTTTTCTGGTCTTTCCCGTTGAACTACAACAAAAAAGGAGGGCACTGATTATTTCCGTGCCACCAGGTAAGCTCCCGCAACTGCTGCTCCGATAAGGGCGAACACAACGATTGCTGGCGAGAGCGGGGAGAATGTGGTTTTCTTGGCAACCGGGACCGTGGTAGCGACCGTTGCAGTGTCCATAACAACCGGAACCGTAGTGGTCACTTCCGTAATTGTCTCCTGTGAGACCGGCGTTACCGGGGTTGTCCCAAGCCGGTTGAGGGTTGGCGGCGTTGCAACCGTTGTCGCGGAGTAGTGGAACGCCTGCATCTTACCGGTCATCTCTTCCTTGTTTGCCCGGGCTTCGGCAAAATTCGGATCAATTCCGAGCGCCTTGTTGAAACAGGTGAGGGCATCGTTATACATGCCCAGCACAACATAGGCTTTTCCCTTGTTGTTCCATGACGTGGCATTGGAAATGGTGATGGCAGTCGCCGTGTCGAACGCGGATATAGCATTCTGGTACTCGCCGTTTGCCATATATGCCAGCCCGAGGTTGTTCCATTCCATGAGGTTGGTGGTGTCAAGAGCGGTGCACTTCTTGTAGGATACGATGGCAGAGGCCGAGTTGTTCAGCTGCATGTACGCGTATCCCTGGTTGCAGTAGGGCCCCGGGAGGTTCGGCTGGAATGCGAACATGGCGTCATAGGCCGTGACAGCCTCGCTCCACCGCTGGAGACAGTAGAGGGCAAGCGCCCGTGCGGTCATCGCACGCTCGTCTTTTGAACGCAGGGCAAGCGTTGCATCGGCTGCCTCGAGCGCTGCAGTGAAATTTCCCAGCGCATTGAGTGCGGTGGCCTTCCCCGATAATGCGGTGGCATGCTTCGCATCCTGGGCAAGGGCATTGTTGAAGTACGTAAGCGCATCGGAATATTTCCCGGCATCGAGCGCTGAGTTCCCGAGGGCCGTCCATTCGTTCGTGTCCTCGGCCTGGACTGCCGGCATGAACAGGAGCAGAACAAGGAGTGAAAGGATCAGGATTGTGTACCGCATTTTCTCATGACGAATGTTTCCCTGAAGGCTGATGAATCTATTGATTCAGGAGAGTGGAGGGCTGTTTTCCAGAGGACGGTTGGCCGGTGATCATTTCCTGCCAACCACGAATGCAACCGTGCATGACAAGACTGCGGTCACCGCAAACGCTGCAATAATCCCGGACAGGTCCGCGACGAAACCGGCAAGGAGCGGGAGCAGCGCCATGCCAAGATAACTGGACGTGGAGAAGAGCCCCATGGCAATACCCTGGTGCTCCCGTTCCCCGGCAAGGAGTGCCATCTGGGCGATCATCACGAGACCGGCAACCGCCCCGAGCACCAGGAGACCGGCCGGCGACCATGCAAGGAGCAGCATCCCGCCGGCCATCAGCAGGGACGAGATCCGGATCATCCTGGTTTCCCTGAATGGGAACCGGGATACCACCATCACCGAGACGATAGTGGCGATGCTCATGCCGGCAATCCAGAACCCTGCAGCATCGGCCGTGAGGGAGGAGTGATCGGGAAAGAGTGCCGTTGCAACGCCGGTTGCCCCGATAAGGACAACTGATGAAAACAGCACCCACCGGTATTTCAGGAAGATATCCCATGAGAGAACAAGGTCATGGCCGGCCGGGGAGAGGGGGCGCTCGCGGGAAGCGAGGCTGGCCAGCAGGGGAATGACAGAGAGGGCAGAAAAGAGGAGGATGCCGGTTGCCGGCAGGCCGGACAGGGTCGAGAGCACGCCGGCCGCAATGAGCCCGAGGACGAGGCCGGCGTTGAGGAGGGCAAGGAAATACCCGCTCATCTTCTCGTGATCGTCCCTCCGGTTGACCGCCGCCATAGCCGGGGCAATGAAAAGTCCGGCGCCGACGCCTTCTGCAAAACGCCCGGCAACGGTCACGGGAGCGCTACCGGAAAGAAAGAGCACGGTCCCGCCGGCAACGGTCAGGGCAAGCCCGGTGCGCATGAGGGCGGATGGGCCGAACCGGTCCGAGAGGATGCCGGCCGGCAGCGTGCTGATGAACGCCCCGAGGAAGTATGCAGCATAGACAGCCCCTGTCCAGGACGGGCTGCCGGTAAACGCGGGAAGGACCGGGACAATAGCGTTGGATAACGCCATGACAGAGAAGACACCGAAGAAAAGAGTGACGTTGTCCCTCACCGCACAACCCCTTTTTTAGACCATGCGGTAGGTCTCGAGGTTCATGGGAGAGTGGGTCTCGATGTGGTAGCGCTTGTAGATGGAACTGGCAAGATCGATGGTGTTGTTCTCGTCGCCGTGGATGCAGAAGATCTTCTCCGGGCGGGGCGAGATCTGGCCGATGTAGTTCATCAGCTGCCGGCGGTCGGAGTGGCCGGAGAAGCCGTCGACCGTGACGATCTCGAGATTGATAGTGATTGTCCCTTTCCTGCCCATCGGGACCTCGCGCCAGCCCTTCTGGATCCGGCGGCCGTACGTCCCGTCGGCCTGGTACCCGACAAAGACGAGCGCATTCTTCTCGTCCTGGGCCAGGTTCATGAGGTACTCCATGACCGGGCCGCCGTTGAGCATGCCGCTGGTCGAGATGATGACACAGGGATCGCCACCGATGACTTTCTCGCGGAGGTCCTGGCTGTCAACCTGCTGGAAGCACTCGGCAAGGAAGGGGTTCATGCCCTCGCGGAAGATCTGGTTGCGCAGGTCGGTGTTGAGATACTCGGGATAGGTGGTGTGGATCGCGGTTGCCTCGCGGATCATGCCATCGAGATAAATCTTTACTTTCGGGATCTTGTTTGTCCGCATGCCTTCCTCAAGAGCGAGCATGACCTCCTGCGAACGGCCGACCGAAAAGGCCGGAATGATAACCTTGCCACCCCGCTGGAGCACCCGGTTGATGGTGTCATAAAGCATGCCTTCGCAATCAGCCCGGGCCTGCTGGAAATCGTTGCTGCCGCCGTAGGTGCTTTCCATGAAGAGGGCCTCAAGGCGCGGGAACTGGTTGATGGCCGGGTTGAAGAGCCGGCTTTTGGCATAGTTGAAGTCGCCCGTGAACGCGATGTTGTACATACCGTCGCCGAGATGGAAGTGGGCGATGGCCGAACCGAGGATATGGCCGGCATTGTGGAACGTGAGCTTGATGTCCGGCGCAATGTCCGTCACGCTGCCGTAGTTGAGGGTGACAGAATGCTTGATGTAGGTCTTGACCTCGTTTGAGCTGTAGGGCACTTTCCGGCCTTCCTTGTTGATAACGTCAAGGTAATCGAGCTGGAGCATGGCCGAGAGGTCCCGGGTCGGGGGCGTGGAGTAGACCGGGCCCTCGTAGCCGTATTTGTAGAGGAGCGGAACGAGAGCGCAGTGGTCGAGGTGGGCGTGGGTCAGGACAACGGCATCGAGCGAGGAGAGCGGGTAGATCTCGGGGACATAGATATAGGGGGTTGCACCGGCATTGTCGGGCTTTTCCCCGCAATCGATCAGCACCTTGCTGTCGGGGGTTGAAAGAAGGAACGCGGCACGGCCTACCTCGCGGCAGCAGCCGAGCGTAGTGACCCGGGCCCACTGGTCCTTGCGTGCAGTCTCGTCGCCCCGTGCCGGGAGGTCGCGGTGGATACGCCGGCCGATGGTCCGGAGGAACTGTTTCCGGTCCTCGTTGACCGAGCGGAGGTACTGCCGGACCTGCTTGACCGTAGAGCTCTCGATGGGGGGAGTCCGGACGACTTTCGGGGTCCAGCCGATGTGCTTGGTGATCTCCCGCAGCGTAGCCCCGTTCTTGCCGATGACAACGCCCGGCTTCTCGGCCTCGATCAGCACCTCGCCGGTGTCGGCATCAAAAAAGATATCGGTGATGCCGGCTGTCTCCGGGACAACGGATTTGATCTCGCCGTGGGCCTTCTCGGGGTCCTCAAGGATGGTGGGCCTGACCACGATCCGCTTGCGCAGGTCGCGGGCCAGGATCCGGATCAGGTCGGCCTCATCGGCAAACCGCTTGGGGTCGTCCGTGTAGATGACCAGCTCCGGACCTTCAAACTCGACCTGCGTTACATTGATGCCGCGGGGCACCTTCTCATTGATCTTATCTTTGAGTTCTTTTAGCCGCTCTTCAATCTGCATATACTAAACGTCCCAAAAAAGGTTTCAGGCTGATGTCTTGGCAAGGTATTTTTTTATCGTATCCTCGCCAAGAGTCTGGAATTTGTCTTTGGTAATGGCTACGACGTGGATCCCTTCACCGGACCCGGCATCGCGTTTCATGGCCGACTTCAGGCCCCGCACCGCGATCTCGATCGCCATCTCTTCGGTCATTCCCGGCTTGTAGCGGTCCTCGAGGACACCATAAGCCATCGGCGAGCCGGAACCGGTGGCAACGATCTCCTCTTCCTTTGTCGCACCGCCCATCGCGTCCACGGAATAGACGCTCGGGCCTTTCTCGTCAACGCCGCCGACTAACAGCTGGACGTAATACGGGAAGTAACGGTTCTGGTTCAGGTAGTTCGAGAGGAGCGTTGCCGTTGCCCCGACGGTAATCGGGCGCGAGCGGCGGATCTGGTAGAGGTTGCACTCCACGTTCAGGATGCGGGCGAGCTGCTGGGCATCGCCAACGCCCCCTGCCGTGGTCATACCAATACGGTCTGCGACCTGGTAGACTTTCTTGGCTTTCTTGCTGGCGATCATGAGGCCCATGGTCGCCCGTTTTTCGGTTGCGAGAATCACCCCGTCGGCAAAGACAATCCCGATCGTGGTCGTCCCCTTCATGGACTCCGGTAACTGTTCAGGCATATGAGATACCTCAAAAATATATAAACGCTGAAATGGTGTAAAAGCGCTTGAAAGTACTTGGGGCTACGTGAAAAGATAAAGGTTTTTATTCAGAATCTTCATTACAGAACGCCCGGATCAGTTCCCGGTCGTACAGCATGGCAACCAGTTTCTTGTCGCCGTTCACGACGGGCAACTGGTCTACGCGGGAACGCCGCATCTTCAGCGCACACTCGCTCACTTCCGCGTTCGGAGGCACGGAAACGACACTCTTTACCATGGCAAGCTTGACCGGGCGGTTGGGCAGCTGGACCTTGGAGATCCCAAAGCTGATGGTGTGGTTGTCCCGGATGCTCTCCCAGGTCCACTCGTCGTCGTCAGTCCCGTTCGAGAAGTCGGAGACGCCGACGGAGTCCTCGATGTTGGAGTTCCGGATCAGGTCACGCTCGGAGATGATCCCCTTGAGCCGGTTCTCGGCATCAAGGATCGGGATTGCGTCAACGCCGGAGATTTCCATGACCCGGCCCACGACCGGCAGAGGGGTCTCCTCCCAGAGCGCAAACGACTTGCTCGTGTACTTCTCCTTGATCTCCTCGCGGCACTTGACCTGCGCAAGGGCGTGGATCACATCGGCAACCGAGAGAAGGCCGACAAGGTGGTTGTCCTCGACAACCGGCAGCCGGCGGATATGCTTTGTGACAAGGATGCGGGCTGCTTCCTTCATCTCCATATCCGGTCCGATGGTGACGGGTTTTGCCGTCATCAGGAGGCCGAGCTGGGTCTCCTCGGGCTTACTGAGGAGGTCCTTTCTCGTAATGATCCCGACGAGCTTCTTGTTCTTGATGACCGGGACGCCGGAAATTCCTGTACGCTTGAGGATCTTTAAGACATCGTCGCGGTTGCCCGGGATCTCGACGTGGACAACGTCCGATGTCATGTAGTCTCTGACAATCATGTCCGTTATGATCTCACCACCATGGTAGAAACCCTGCTGTGGGTGACAATGAACGTGGAAACGCTCCCGATGAGGAGCCGGTCGGTCTGGCTCTTGCCGTGGGAGCCGACAATGATGAGGTCGGCCTTTACCTTGTCGGCAAGGGCGATGACCTCGCTGCCCGCGTGGCCGAACTTGAGGTGCGTGGAGAGGGTGATGCCGTGTGCCGCGGCATCGGTCTTTGCCTTGTCAAGCACCGCTTCGCCCTCCTTCTGGAGGACGTTATACATGATCTCGACGGTATTGTCTGTAGGAAGGGAAGAAAATAGGCCGGTTTCAACGACATAGGCCGCGTGCAGTTTTGTTTCTCCTGCCCGGGCCATTTCGACAGCACGGTCGAGCGCCTTCTGCCCGGCCGGTGAGCCGTCTAATGCAACAAGGATATTAGCAAACACCGGAATCACCCAAAACAAACATGCCTGTTTTATTGAATTTACGAATTAAAAACATTTGTGCCGCGGCAGGAAAACGGAGCCCGTTTAACCATGGATGTAACCGGATCGCGGCTGAATTTGAGCGCGTTCTGTTCCGGGTCGATGATCCGCAGGCATGCCCGCGCACCCGGGCTGAGGAAAAATTGAGAGCCGGTCAGCACCGATCCGGCAATGGCGGATCGCAGGATTGATGCGGGATCGGTTTTGTAAAGCGTCGAGACGAACGCCATCTCGCCACCCAGGTCCGGGGGAACGAACATGACATTGTCCGTCCCGAGCCAGATCGTGCAGCCGAGTTCCTGCATCAGCATGACAGGGGGTTTCTTTGCCGAATCTGTCACGCCCAGCGTCCAGTTGGACCGCGGGCAGATGACAACCGGGATCCCCTTCTCCGCACAGGTCCGGAGCTGCTTCTTTGTCGCGTGGGTGCCGTGGACAATGAAGTCCGGGTCAAATGAGAGTGCAGCATCAACGTCCCCTGCATCCCGTTCCCCGGCATGGAACGCCACCTTCTTCCCCGCCTTTCTCGCTTCCGCGACAATCCGTTCAACACCCGCGACATCCCGGGCGCTGCTGATCCCGGTGCCGTCGGAAACACGTTCGCCCCCGTCCCGACCAAAGGCCATGGCATGGAACGGGAGATCCCTGCTGGCATCCCGCAGCAGGATAACACCCTCTTCCCCCCCTTCCCGGAAGTCTGCACAGCCCGCCGTTCCGGTTCCGATCATCTCCCCGATGCTTGCCCGCATACCGGCAGCAAGATCGTCACGGGATGCAGCACGGAGGAGCCGGTGCTTCAGGCCGTCCGGGGGGGTGACCAGCGAGACAAGGTCGCCGGTTGCCCCGCAGTCCATGGCAATAGTATCGCCAAGGTGCGTGTGGGCATTAAAAAGCGCCGGGCAGATCCAGAGCGGCGGGGCCCGGGGATTCTCCTCAATTGCCGTGATCGTCCCGTGCTCGACGATGATGTCTGCATGCAGGGGCGCGAGCTCCTCTCCCACCAGCGCCAGTCCGGAGATGATCTGCGGGCTTTTGTCTGTCATGCGTCTCTCTCTTTTATATAGCGAAAAATGAAATATATTTGCATGGCAAAGAAGCAAGGTGGCAGATTACTCTCCTCAGCGGGACTGGTCAACTATTACGAGAGCGAGGACCGGCGGGCAATCCATATCAGCCCCATCACCGTGATGGTTGTCGCAGCTGCGATCGGCATCATCATCATGGCGCTCGAGATCGCGTTCCCCGGATAACCCTCGTTTACGACCACTCTTTTTTCAGCACGCGCCGCGTGATATCCTCTTCGCCCGAGAAGTACAGGTTGTCGTGCCCCGTCCATTTCGGGCAGCCCCTGAAGACCACCGCGGGGACGCCGTTGTTGCTCTCGCCCATCACGAAGTTGGAGAAGCCCGCGATCTCGTCCACAACCGCCTCTTCCGTGATCTTGAGGACGTGGCCGAAGAGATCGGTATCGCCCCGGAAGTCGCGGATCGCCTGCATCCCGCTCCACCCGATGGCATTGCCGGTCTGGCCGCGCCGGAACGAGCGGCCGCAGGTGTCGGTGATGATGATGCCGGTATTCTTTCCCGTGATCTCCCGGATCCGCCCGCGGACCTCGTCGGCCGACTTCATCGGGTCGGGGGGGAGGAAGATCACCATGCCATCCTCGATGTTGCTCTGGTCCACGCCCGCCCGGACACCGATATGCCCGAACGAGAGCTCGGAGAGGATGAACGGGTGCTCCATGATGATGTCCGTTGACGCATCAAGGACCGCCTGCACGAAGCGCGGGTCCTCGCCGTTCAGAGCGCCCAGCCGGATCGCACGCTCCGAGGGCGTGATCTCCGACAGGGGCCGGGTATACCCTTTCGCCTTTGAGTAGATGGTCGAGGCAATGCAGATGATGTCGCCCTCGCCCAGCGGGACGCGGTCGCAGATGAGCGCTGCAACATCGTCGCCCTTTTTGATGAGGGGAAGGCCCTGCACGCCGATGATCTGGATCGGTTCAGTCATGCAGATCTCTATGAGACAAACAGCCGATATCAGGGTTTCGGAATGGATCGGCAGACCGCTGAACCTGCCGGTGCAGGTCCGGGTTGTCTGCGGGAGGCCATGTATGAACTCTCCCCCCCGCACCATGCCGATATGTATATATCATGGTCGCGTACATCACCATCTGATTATGTACCTCATCATACGCTGCCCGCAGTGCGTGACATTCACGTACGTGGACAATTTCCAGCGCTGGAAACTCTGTCCCACCTGCGGGCACGCGTACGAGGTGAGCAAGGCGCCGATGTACCTTGAAGTCCAGGACCACCACGAGGCAGAGCACATTGTCCGCCAGATGGAAAAGCACCTCCACGCAAACAAGAAGAAGGACTTTTCGGCCGAGGAGAAGGAAGAGCTTCGGCACCATTACACTACAGCCCTGAAGCAGAGGCAGCAGCAGCACCCGGTGCACTGATCTCGATTTTAGTGTTCGTTAGTCCGAATCCGTATGGATCGTTCCCCGCACCCAGGATGCCGCAATGCCGACAACGCACAGGGCAGTGAAGATGATAAACGCCACCGTGACGCTGGTCATCAGCGCAGGGTAGACTGCGGGCGTGATGGTCTCCGACCCGATGAAGACGGCAAAGCAGAACATCGCGATTGCCATGGAGAGAAGCTGGCCGATCGAGCGCATGGTGGCGTTCATGCCCGAGGCGATGGCCAGGTGCCGCTTCTCCACCGAGCTCATGATGGCATTGGTGTTCGGAGAGGAGAAGAGACCATAGCCAAGCCCCATCAGCATCAGGCTGCCGACAATGACCCAGAGGGGTGTTTCCGGTGAGAGGAGAATGCAGAAGGAGAGGCCGAGCGCCGTGATTGCCATCCCGGCCGTGGAGACGATCCGGGGCTCGATACGGTCAGAGAGACGACCGGCAATGGGTGAGAAGATCATCTGGATGACGGGTTGTGCCACGAGGATGAGGCCGGCAGATGCGGCCGTGAAGCCCTGGACATACTGGAGATAGAGCGAGAGCAGGACACCCACGCCGAACGTTGCGCCATAGTTGATCATCGCGGCGATATTGGAGAAGACGAATGTCCGGTTGCCGGAGAAGACCGAAAAGTCGATGAGCGGGTGGCCTGCCCGTTTCTCCCACCAGACAAAGACTGCCCCGGATACGAGCGCGGCACCGATCCACCCAAGGCTGGCGGGGTCCGGCAGGAGGAGCATGCCGTTGATAAACGTAAAGAGCATGATGCAATAGATGACCGCACCTGCCCGGTCAAGCGTCTCACCGGCAGCATCGGCCCACTCGTGCCGGATGCCGCGGAGGGTGAACGCGATGGTGACAAGCCCGAGCGGAACATTGACGAGGAAGATGGACGGCCAGCCGAAGAGACCGGTGAGGACCCCGCCCAGAAACGGGCCGAGCGAGAGCCCTGCATAGACCGTTGCGATGGTGACGCCAAGCGCCCATCCCCGTTCGCCCGTCCCGTAGACCTGGGTGACGATGGCAAGAGAGGTGGCAAAGAGCATGGCGCCCCCGATCCCCTGGATGAACCGCAATGCGATCAGGAAGCCCACGGACGGCGCAAAAACGCAGGCAAGCGATGCGGCGGTATAGATGATGACACCGGATAAGAAGATCTTCTTCCGCCCGACAATATCGGCATACCGCCCGAACGGCACGATGAAGATGGCGGCGGAAATGATGTACGCTGAGGTGATCCAGCCCAGCATCACCGCGTCCGCGTTGAACTGCGCCGCCATGGCCGGAAGGGCAATGGTTATAGACGAGCCGGTGAAGGGGACGAGGAAACTTGCGAGTGCGGCCACAAAGAGGATGGTCTTCTTCTCGCGTGCATCGATCATGAGTATCCGGAAATTAGCGGTGATGGCCGTTAAATGATGATGATTACCGGGAGGTTTCTGCAGGTGGCAGGCCACGGTTCCTGCCTTCCCGAGCCAGAGCGCGCAGGGTATTCCCCTGCGATACCATAAGCGTGCACAAACTAAAAAGTGCCACAAGAACATTGATCTGCTGAAAGGCATGGATCCGTACGATGTTGCTGTTATCGGGGGAGGGCCGGCCGGGCTCTTCTGCGCGATCCATGCCGCGTCGCCATCAAGCCGCGTTGTGCTGTTCGAGAAGAACGAACAGCCCGGAAAAAAGCTCCTGCTCTCGGGGACCGGGCAGTGCAATATCACCCATGCGGGCGAGATCCGGGATTTCCTTACGAGGTACGGCGATCACGGGAAATTTGTAAAACCGGCGCTGATGGGCTTCTCCAACACGGACCTGATCCGGTTCTTCTCGGACCGGGGGCTTGCCATGATGGAGGAGGAGAACGGCAAAATCTTCCCGAAGACCCGTTCTGCTGCCGATGTCCTTTCCCTGCTGCTCGGCGAATGCAGGACGCGGGGTGTTGAGGTCCGGTGCGGGGAGCCGGTGCATTCGGTGGCGAAGACCGCAGACGGTTTTCTCATTACCACCGGAACCGGGGCATACCCTGCACGTTCCGTTGTCATCACAGCCGGCGGGGCCTCGTACCCGAAGACCGGGTCCACGGGCGACGGCGCACGGATTGCGGCAGCGCTCGGCCAGCCGGTGACGGACCTTTCCCCGGCACTCACGCCGGTCTCGGTGCAGGACTACCCGTTCGCTGCTCTTGCCGGCATCCCGTTTGAAGACATCCCCTTCTCGCTCTGGCATGGCGGGAAGAAAACCGGTTCGTTCTCTGGCGACATCCTCTTCACGCATACGGGGCTCTCCGGCCCCGGCATCCTCGATGCATCGCGGTACTTTACGGCCGGGGACATGCTCCGGGTATCGTTTGCCGGGAAGATTCCCCGCGATGCCTTTGAGCGGGACCTGGCCGGGCTCCTCCTCTCGCAGGGGACGCGCCTTGTCCGGACCGCGATGGCCGGCCTTCACCTGCCCGACCGGCTGCTCCGGAAGATCCTGGAACTGTCGGGCGTCCCGGACGATCTCACCTGCGCCCACCTTACTACTGCGCAGAGAAAGGAAATCGTCACCCGGTGCACGGAGTTCCCGTTTGTCGTCGACCGGCTCGGGGACTTCTCCATTGCCATGGCAACCCGGGGCGGCATTGCACTGGAGCACGTGAACCAGAAGACCATGGAATCGAAGATCGTCCCCGGTCTCTTCTTTGCCGGCGAAGTGCTCGACATCGACGGCGACACCGGGGGCTACAACCTCCAGGCCGCGTTCTCGACCGGATATGCTGCTGCGATGGCGCTCCGGAAACGGCGGGACACACCGTCCTGAACGCGGTTCATACTCGTAACCGGTCGTTGGCCGGAATGAACCGCCATCTTAAAATCCCGGACAGCGTACCGGGTACCAATGGAGCAAGAGATCAAAAAGAAATGGGGCATCATGTTCAAGGCGATCCTCATGATGATCGCCCTCCTCATCGTCCGGACAGCAGTCGATCTTGCCGGGCTGGACGTGATCCCGATCACGCCCGTTGTGGGTGCGTTTATCACGGGCGCCATTTTCACGATTGCGATCATCTTTACCGGTACCTTCACCGACTTCAAGGAGAGCGAGAAGGTCGGAAGCGAACTTGCCACCTCGCTCAAGGCCCTGTACAACGACAGCCGCGTACTCCCGGTCACGGACGAGTCCATGACAAAGACATTCCGGGCGCATTTGCGGGGGGTTCACCGGACAATCCGGGACAGCCTGCTCGAAAACCGGTTCAGCATAGAAGAGGTCAACCGGGCCATGGATCTCCTGAACAACGATGTCCGGGCGCTTGCCTATGCAAACGTCGCCCCGCCGCTGATTGCCAAACTCCGGAACGAGATGGGCGCTATCGACCGCATCTGCAACCGGATCGAAGTGATCATCCGGACGGACTTCATCCCGGCAGCCTATGCGCTCGCCGAGATCGCCACCGGCGGTGTTATCCTCCTCCTGCTCTTCATCAAGATGGACGGGCTTGCCGAAGGCGCGATCATCTTTGCGGTCATCACGATGATGCTCATCGGGCTTCTCCTTCTCATCCACGACATGGACAATCCGTTCGAGTTCGGACCCGACGCGTTCGCTGACGTGGACCTCGAATCGCTGGTCATGCTGGAGAAGTATTTCGACGAGCAGGATGCGGCGATAGAGAAGAGAGGGACAGGAAAGGCGTGAGCACGGATCTGCATCACTTTTTTTAGCCTATTCTCTTTTTTCCAACCACACGGCCTACGGTGATAATGAAGAAAAAATAATGAAGAAAACCTTATTCTGATGATCGTCCCCCCCTTGCGGCAACCATCCCCGGGGGGTATGGGGGCATCAGCCCCCATCTCTTCGTTTGATGATTTCTACTAAGAAAAACGCATTCAATATCAGAAGAAACGGTCACTCCCCGCCCTTCTTCACGCCGCCCGGCCCAATCGTTATCCCGGCCTTCTTGATGAGGTAGTATCCGGCAGTGAGACCGACAATGATAACACCGATGCTCATCATCTCAAAACCGTACTCAAAACCGTTCATGTTCGAGGGGTCCATCAGGATGACCTTCCGCGCCACGGCAATAACGGCCAGCAGGATCACAATCTCGACATGGATGGTGTTCTCGCGGAAGTACGCCTTGATGGTGTCGAGGAGTTCTACACCGATCAGGACAAGCAGGAAGGCGCCAAGGACATTGATCATCTCGTACGACTCCATCAGGATGGGGCTGGTTGTGAGGAGCGCACCAAAAAGGAGCATGGCAAGGTCAATCATGGCAGTGATAAGGACGATGACCAGCATCACCATCAGGGCCGCGTAGATACCCTTCTCAATCTTTTCTATGGTAGTGATAATTTCCATGATTGGTCAGTCCCCCCAGGGAACGAGGTCCGGCTCTGCCGGGTCGTACAGGTTTACGACATCGCCAATGACAATCACCGCCGGGGGTTTGACGCCCGCTTTCTGTGCCTCACCCGCGATCGTTTCAAGGGTGCCGGTCGTGACACGGCGGTCCTTCCGCAAGCCGCGTTCGATGATGGCAACCGGTGTTGCCGCCGCTTTCCCGTTCTTCACCAGCACTGCCGCAATCTTTGCAAGGTTCGCGACACCCATAAGGATAACGATCGTGCCCCGGCTCTTTGCCAGCAGCTCCCAGTCGAGCGCCGGTTCCGCCTTGGTCGGGTCCTCGTTGCCGGTCAGGATCGTGACCTGGCTTGCATACTTCCGGTGCGTGAGCGGGATTCCGACCGATGCAGGGACAGCAAGGGCACTTGTAATCCCCGGCACCATCTCGACCTCGATCCCCGCGGCACGGACGGTCTCGAGCTCTTCGCCGCCCCGCCCAAAGAGGAAGGGGTCGCCGCCCTTGAGCCGGACAACGCGTTTCCCTTTCTGCGCCCGGTCCACCATCAGCGCCTCGATCTCGTCCTGTTCAAGGTTGTGCTTCCCGCCGAACTTGCCGCAGTCGATCTTCTCTGCACCGGCCGGGAGGGTCGAGAGGATCTCCTCTCCCGGCAGCTGGTCAAAGAGCACGACCTCGGCCCTGTCAATCACGTCGCGGCCCCGCTGCGTGAGAAGTCCTTCTGCACCCGGTCCCGATCCTACGAGGTAAACTTTTCCTTTCATCCGGTAATCCCCAGTCGTTTGTACGCTTCGTCTATCAGGTCCTGGGCCTTTGCCTTCAGCTTCGCGCCCTCTTCCCGTGCCTGGGCGATGTCCTTTACATCAACCTCGACCCGCTCGGCCCGGCCCCCGTCCAGCGAGAGCACCTCGGCGATGAGGTGCCCGCCGCGGGAGAAGATTCCCAGCGGCGTGAAGCAGCCGCCGCCGAGCTGTTCCATTACGGCCCGCTCGATGGCAATGTCGGTGCGGGTCTCCGGGTGGTCGAGAGCCGAGAGCACTTCCATGAGCGAGGGGTCAGCCCTGCTCACGACAGCGACCGTCCCCTGGTTGGGGGACGGGACGAACTTTTCCGGAGGGAGCCGCTGGCCGTCGATCTTAATGCCGAGCCGCTGGAGGCCTGCCTCGGCGAGCATGATGCCGTCGTACTCGCCGGCTGCCATCTTCCGGATCCGGGTATCCACGTTCCCGCGGAGATCCCGGATCGTGATCCCTGGATCGTGCCGGAGGAGCTGTGCTTTCCGGCGCGTGCTCGATGTGCCGATGACCCGCACGTGGGCAAATTCGCCCTTGTGGGCAAGGTAATCCGCCGGCGAGTCGCGCTTCAGGATGGCGGCGGTAACAAGGCCGCTCGGGCGGATGGCCGGGATATCCTTCATGCTGTGGACGGCGCAGTCGATGGTTCCCGCGAGGATCGCGTCGTCCAGTGCCCGGACAAAGACACCCTGCCCGCCGATCTCGTGGAGCGGGACATGGGTCGTAGTGTCGCCCTGCGTGTTAATGATAACCTTCTCGGATTCGATCCCAAGATCGCTGAGTTTCTGTATGACTGTCTCCGCCTGGACAAGGGCGAGCTTGCTGCCCCGGGTCCCTATCCTTATCGGCATTTCCGGTACGCCTGTGCCAGTGCGGCGAGATCGTGATCGGTATGCGCTTCGGAGAGGAAGTTGGTCTCGAACTGCGAGGGCGGCAGGAAGATATTGGTATCGAGCATCTTCTTCCAGAAGACCGGGAAGGCCGCAGTGTCGCATTCCTTCACCTCGCGATAGTCTTTCGGGGGCGATGACCGGAAGAAATACTTGAACATCGAGCCGAGGCGGACAAAACAGCCGCCCCCCATATCGCCGATTCCCTCTTCGAGAGCCCGGCCTTTCTCTTCGAGATTCTTATACAGCGACGCGTTCTCGTGCAGGTACCGGAGGGTGGCAATGCCCGCGGTGAGCGAGAGCGGGTTGCCGGAGAAGGTCCCCGCCTGGTACACCGGCCCCTGCGGTGCAACGAGCTCCATGATCTCCCGCCGGCCGCCAAAGGCGCCGATGGGAAGACCGCCGCCGATGATCTTGCCGAGCGTGGTGAGATCGGGCTTTACCCCGAATTTCTTCTGTGCCCCGCCGATACCCACGCGGTATCCCGTGATTACTTCGTCAAAGATGAGGAGCACGTCATGCGCCTTCGTGATCTTCCGGATCTCCTTGAGATAGCCATCCTGCGGGAGGACGGGCCCGATATTGCCGAGCACCGGCTCGATGATGAGGGCTGCGACATCGCTGTTCTTTGCAAGCACCGCTTCGAGTGCCTCAGGATCATTGTAGGGGACCTGCCGGGTGTGGGCCACGAGGTCGGAAAGCACGCCGGCCGAGTCCGGGACGCCCATCGTTGTTGCGCCCGAGCCGGCCTTGACGAGCACCGCGTCGTGCGCCCCGTGGAACCCGCCTTCGATCTTGACGATGTCCTTTTTCCCGGTGAACCCGCGTGCGAGCCGGATCGCGGCCATGGTTGCTTCCGAACCGCTCGAAACGAACCGGACCATGTCCATGCCCGGGTGGTCGCCCGTTATCATCTTTGCGAACTCCGGCTCGAACGGCGACGGCGTCCCGTAGAGCCAGCCGCGTTCCAGCTGCTCCTCGATGGCGCTGCCGATCTCCGGGTGGGCGTGGCCGAGAATGAGCGGACCGTAGGCCATGCAGCAGTCGATGAGCGTTATCCCGTCCGCTGTCCTCAGGTGCGCTCCCTTCGCGCCGGTGGTGTAGAACGGGTACGGCTTGATCGCCCTTACCGGGCTTGAGACGCCGCCGGGCATCAGGATCTTTGCCTCTTCGAAGAGCTCGCTGCTCTTCTTGTTTGTTTCAGTGTTCATGGAGCCACCCTGCAACTTCACCGGCAAAGTACGTGATAATCAGGTCGGCCCCCGCACGCTTGATGCAGGTGAGGGACTCGATGATGGCCTCCCGTTCCCTGAGCCACCCGTTCTGTGCTGCGGCCCTTATCATGGAATATTCCCCGCTCACCTGGTAGGCAGCGACCGGGAGGCCGAGGGTCGCGACCTCCGAGAGCACGTCCAGGTAGAACCCGGCCGGCTTGACCATCAGGATGTCTGCTCCTTCGTCAACATCCATCTGCGACTCGAGCAGCGCCTCACGGCTGTTCGCGGGATGGATCTGGTAGGTCGAGCGGTCCCCAAAGGAGAAGCCGGAGTCGGCCGCCTCGCGGAACGGGCCGTACAGGGCCGAGGCGAACTTCGTGGAATACGACATGATCAGGACCTCGTCGTACCCGGCCTCGTCGAGCGCCGTCCGGATCGAGCCGACCATCCCGTCCAGCATGCAGGACGGGGCAACGATATCCGCGCCCGCCTCCGCGTGCGAGAGGGCGATCCGGTTCATGAGCACAAGCGACGGGTCGTTTAAGAGGTCCGTCCCGCCCCGGGTCTCGCCTACGATCCCGCAGTGGCCGTGGTCGGTATACTCGCAGGCGCAGACGTCGGTGATGACCACCATGCCCGGCACTGCCCCCTTGACATTCCGTACTGCCTGCTGGACAACGCCCTGCGGGTCGTACGCCGACTTTGCCTCAGCGTCTTTTTCCTTCGGGATGCCAAAGAGGAGGATGGCCCGGATCCCTTTCTTCCAGAGGTCCGCTGCCTCGCCCGCGATGCCACTCACCGGGTACCGGAACTGTCCCGGCATGGCCGAAATGGGTTTCTTCTCTGAAATGTTCTCGTCCACAAAAAGGGGTGCGATCAGGTCATTTCTGGAGAGAGTGATCTCGCGCAGGAGCGGCTGGATATTCCGGGACCGTGTCCTCCGCATCCGGCGTTTGGGAAAGATGCTCGTTTTTGCCACCACCTGCACTACTTCTGGTGAGTACTTTTTTGGTCCATGGTATTTATGGTTGCAGTATCCGTGGCGGTCACCGCGCCGGTCACTGGCCGGCGCATTCCTGCTCGTTTTCGCACTGCTGTTTCAGGGCGCACGCGAGCCGGAGGGCGGAGAGCACAAGGTTGGAGAGGTCCTCCTGTGTGTACCGGTTGTTGTCGATCAGGTCCTTGTCCTTTGTGGTGTCCTCGTCGTTCTCGCCAACCCACGAGGCTATCGCGACTTCAGGGATGTGGAACCCCACCCAGGAAAGGAAGTTCAAGAGATTGCCGGCAACGTGCTGCACGCCATCCACGTGACCGATCACGATGAGTCCTGCGACCTTGTTCCGGATCAGCCGGTTGCCAAACCACGAGTACTGGTTCTCGATGGCGTTCATCCGTTCCACGAACTTCTGGATCAGGGATGAGTGGTTGTTCCAGCGGATGGGTGTTGCGAGGATGAGGATGTCGCAGGCAAGGACCGCATCGTATACCTTCTGCATCTCATCGTCCTCGTACTTCATTGAGCTCTGGCAGGGGTAGGTGCAGTAGGCCGGGTTTTCAGAGTAATTCCCTTCGCACTCGTAGATCTTCAGGTCCTTTAACCGGATAAATTCGGTCGTGCACCCGAATTCCCTGTACTGGGCGAGGGCCTTGTCGAGAAGCGCCTCGGACTTGCTCATGACTGGCTGTTGCCGGCTCGACCCGGAAAGCCCGAGAACCCGGATCTTTTTGCAGACCTCCTTGTCCGGAACCGGAATGATGTTGATCCCGAACTTCCTTCCAACCAGCGGGGCAGGCATGATTTAATTATCATGGAGAGGGGGATAATCTACTTGTTGATTGCGGGGTGAGAAAATGGACAGAAAAGACCCGGCTCTAACTGGCGAGAACAAAAAGAAGTGCATCTGCGGGCCCTGCCCGAGCTACACGGAATGCATGCGGGCAGGAGAGGAACTGCTGTTCTGTATCGGGGGAAAGAGTGCCGACTGCGTCTTTGAAAAGAAAGGCTGTATCTGCCCCTCGTGCCCGGTAACAAAGGAGCTCGGCCTGAAGAAAGCCTACTACTGCATCCGGGGCACTCAGGAAGAGCAGGAGCAGAAATAGTCCGGGTGTTTCGCAGGGTATCGGCATCTTTTTCCTCCACCCGGTTTTATAATCGATAATGCGCAGTGCTCAGGTTCTTGTTCTTTTCCTTCTCCTCTGCAGCGTTCTTGCCGTGGCGGGGTGTACATCCAGTACGGCCAATCCACCTCCCGTTACCGCAACCGCGATCTCGCTCCCTTCAATTGCCCTCGACCGCACCGATCTTCCCGAAGGCTATGTCCTGACCATGAGCAACGTGAAGACTGACGCGGATGTAAGTCCTCTCGCGCAGTCGCTTGGCTGGCAGGCCGGGTATGTTGCAGAGTACACGAAGTCCGCTGCCCCGGGCACGGTCATCCTCCATTCGCTTGCCGGTTACAAGGAGAGCAGTTTGCCGGATGTCATCGCGTATATCAACCGCGCTGACCGGTCCTGCAGCGATCTTGAATATTTCGATATTGCCGTGACCGGTCTTGGTGAGAACAGCCGGGGATTTATCGGGTACATGCCAGACAAAGAACAGGTCGCGATCCCGGCATCCGTTCCCGCTTCCGGACCGCTGACCGATATCGCGGTCTCGAACGAGAAACCAAGCACAAGGTCCTGCGGGCAGAACTATGTCGAGATTGTTTTTACCAAGGGAAACATTCTCGAAGTGATCCGGATCTCAGGGCCGACAATCGATGACAAGGAAGCGATCGCGATCGCACAGAAAGCGTACTCTAAAATCCCCTAAAGGGGATTTTCTCTTCCTCCCGGTCTGATGACCAGTCGGAACCAGAAGACCTCATAAACCCATTTTTTCCCACTGGCAGGATCAATCCGCAAGCATTATTGTATCTGAATAATAACGCAAGCGAAATGTTATTGCTGCTGGCTTCCGCAACGGTGTTCGGGATTCCCCTTGCCGTTGTATTCGGGATTATTTCTTTTTCCTGTCTCCTTGTCACGGCACTCTTTGGGGACCTTGTGCTGAAAGGGAAGCACAACATCCCGCTTGCGTGGCATATGCGGATGGCGGCCGCAACGATCATCCTTGCCGTGGTCCACGCGATTCTGGTCATTGCGTGGCTGTCGGGCTGATTACCGCCTGCCAGACCGGGTGGGAGAGGTTCGGGTAGGGTCCATCTGCATACCCGAATTTCCCTTTGGCTGTCTGCCATCCCTGGGATTCATCCCAGTTAGTCCAGGAATAATAATCGGAATATGAGTTATATCCGGATTCATCGTATCTCTCCTTCCAGAAATTGCCTCCCCTTATACTGGAAGAGACTTTAACACGGGCAGCCGGAGATGCTGTATACTCGATATAGATAGGAATCTCCTGTGAGATGAGAATTGGAGAATATTGTAAGGAATGGAGTGAGAGCGAATCAGCCGGGGCGGGCACGAGCGGCTGGAAATCGCGTTTCGGTAAGAATACCGATTCATTGTCAAGGGGATATCGTGTCTCGATGAACTGAAGGGGTGAATTAGTTCTGGTAAAATTGTCAACTGAGACACGGAATATTGCATTATGGTTGTCCGGGAAAACCTGCGCTGCCTTGATCTTCAGGAACCACGGCTGGTTGTCCGCAACCGGGTACATTCCACTCAGGTTAATCCCCGGAGGGGCCTGAACAAGTTCCACAGAAAAATTCTCGTTTTCAAAATACTGCTGCGTCAGTATAACAGGGCCAGCCATGGGTTTTCCATTTTTTACGGGGAGGGGCAGGTACAGGGTCACATTCGACAGTGGTTCCGTGGAGGTAATTCCCAGATCATAGGAAAAACTTGTGGAGAACATCCGTGGCTCTATTGAAAATTCCGAGCAACCGGCGGCGAGCACCAGCAATCCGATGAGCAGGACCGGGACCGCGACGTAGACGATGCGGTTCCACATGTTGATCATTGCGTGGCTGTCGGGCTGATTACTGCCTGCCAGACCGGGTGGGAGAGGTTCGGGTATACTCCATTGGCGCAGATGAATTCACCTGTTGCATTCTGCCAGCCATGGGCCTCACCGGTATGGTGCCAGTCGTAGGAGTCCTGATAGTTATTATATCCGCCGGAGTCATCCCATTCTCTCCAGGCATTGGAACCAAGCACCAGAGAGTAAATCTCCACCTGGTTTGATAGCACGGTGGAATAGTCTGCATAAAAGGGGATTTCCCGAACAGAAACAACTCCAGCGGATCTCTTCCACTGCGAATCCCGGACCCCGGTTGTTGCCGGGAGTGATGCCGGCACTACCGGTTCTGGCAGGAACACTGCTTCATTTCCGACCGGAGACACCGTATCGATAAACAGCAGAGGGGTTTTTACAAAGGTGAAGTTGTCGATTTCGACAAGGAACTGGGTTTTTCGTGTGCCCGATGCTGGAAGATTATCGACATGAACACGGAGATACCAGGACGACTCATTGCCGGTTACGGGCGTGACATTCCCGATCTCCTCAGTCGACAATCGGACAATATCCGTTGAACCGCCGAATTGCCCGAAGCTGCCCGGAGTCAGAGCAACCGTTCCGAC
This sequence comes from Methanoregula formicica SMSP, assembly GCF_000327485.1. Lineage (NCBI taxonomy): Archaea > Methanobacteriati > Methanobacteriota > Methanomicrobia > Methanomicrobiales > Methanoregulaceae > Methanoregula > Methanoregula formicica. Next base: position 1,796,447 of record NC_019943.1, read on the forward strand.
CCTGGGAGTACCATTCTTCACGGGCAGGGGAAGGTAGAACGTCGCATTGGTCAGCGGGTCCGTGGTCCGGATATTAAGAATATAACTGGTGTGGGTGGAGAACGTGTGGGGTCCGGAATGGGAAGAACAGCCGGCTGCAAGCAAAAGCAATGCAATAAGAACGCCTTGTATGATGAGTTGGGCAAACCGTTCTCCCATAATGGAATTGAAGTCTGTTATCCGAGTAAATAATAATTCCGATTTGTTATTAGCTTTAGAATAAAATCGAAATGGCTAAATACTTTAAATTTTTTTAATTAATTCCACCAGACAACATATTCTGCAAAATATATGACTGGTCATAACGGAGGAAATTTATTTCCTGTTTTTTTCTTGCAGAATAGAGGAAGTGAACACCACCATGAACAAAAAACAGTGTTTCTTCACAGGATTGATGGTAATTCTGCTCATCGTCGGGATAATATCCCCGGTAATGGGAGCAGAAGAACGCATGGATAGTAAGGAAAAAGAACTCAATGCCGATCTGGATGCGACACAAGAGAAATTCTCCCGTTTTTCGCACGAAGGGTACGACCAGAAACACCGGTGTCCGATCAAGGTTCCTGATTCCTATACAATGATCGAGAACCTGACCATCGATGCATCGCTGATGAACGCAACCCCGCACTGGGTCTTCCTTGCAGCCGGGAAAACCGAACAAAAAGCACTGCTTTCCTATGTCAGAGCTGCAAACGTGACCGCGAAGAAAAAAATCCAGTGGTCATTATTCCTGATGAAATCGTGGATGAAATACCCGGTCAAGCTCATCAAAACAGATAATGGCACAACACTAGTCCCCGGGAAAACGCCCTACAGGTTCTCGATGACTTCCCAGGAGAACAGGACATTCCAGGAGATCGAGCGGTATATTGCTGAGGATATGGCAAACGTCCAGGCTGAAACCGCTACGGTCAGGTGGTTTGCAGAACCTACCCATACTACGTTTATGCTGACCGCATTTTCAAATGCGGATAATATTCCTGATGATCTGAAAACAATAGCGGCAGGTGCAGCTATTCAGCCCGATTCCTGGTACTCATTTCCGGTTCACCAGATGAACCATGGATATGTTCCCATTTCCATTACACCTCCCATTACCGGCGCCGGCATTGCTCCGGATAACTTCAGGGATTATGCCAATTCAGCAAAGTCCAAGTTCTCATCCCATGATTATGAAGGAGCGTTCAGGGACATGGGCTATGCCAGCCACTTCATGACGGATCTAGGGAACCCGTTCCACACGCCCATGGTGCAGCTGATCCCCCTAGAGTATATTGATACGCCATTTTCCCAGGTTGTCTTCCCGAATTCACAGATGATCGTGAACTACGAGGAACTGCACAACAGATATGAGGGCATGGTCTCATCGAACTGGGGGATGTTCTATGACGGGAATACAGAACGGTATGATATCATCGAACCGGGATTCTCGGCAAAAAGCCATGCAGTGTATTCCTGGGGCATGAGCTACCCGCTCGTATACCAGTGCTACTGGCACTTCGTGAATACCCACAATACAGATTTCTCGACCAATTCAGCAATTGTCGGAATCACGAAAAACCGCATCAGCGAGAGCATGAAAAATACCCGGGGTCTCGTCTATTATGTGACCGAAGGGAAAGCCCCGACACTCACTGTCACGGCATCAGCAGGAACCGGGGGATCCATCTCGCCGGCAGGGGAAAATACCGTTCCCTATGGCGGCTCGCTGACATTCACTGTCACGCCTGCTGCCGGATATGAGATCGAGGATGTCAAAGTCGACGGGTCTTCTATAGGAGCTGTCAGCAGTAAGACGATCTCTTCAATAACAGCCGATCACACCATCTCCGCAACATTCAGCAAGAACCTCCCGCCCATTGTCGCACTCTGCTCTGCGGGGACTGCATTTGACGCAACCAAATACCCGCAGAACTGGCCGCAGTCCGACGCCATGACCTCCCAGTGTAACTGGGATGGCAACGGGCGAGTCTACATATCCGGCGATCCCGGGGCGCTCACGGGAATACGGGCGGATGACGGGTTCACCGTTCAGATCCAGCCAAGCGGCGCAACCTATGATGCCCAGCCCCACCATGCAACAGTTCATAATATTATCGAACTGACGGGAGGGATGACGCCGGGAATGAATACGGTAACGGTTGTCGTAAGGAACTGGATGGGCCTGTCAATGAGTTATGGATCCCTGTCCGGTATCGGGACGGACCAGACGCCGACCATCATCCAGGTAAATTCCCAGACACTTGCCTTATCAGCAATGGAAAAAACGTCGGCCAGCGATCTTCCGTCGTTTATTACTGAGAGTCCGGATGGGCTTATCGTCAACGGAACGCTCATGAAAACCACGAATGAATCGAGCGGTTAATCCATTTTTTCCGCATGTTCCTTTTCCCGGGATCTCCCGGGACAGGGACACATTTTAAAATTCCGGAGCGAACGGATATTGCCCGGTCATTCCTTCTCCGGCTTCCCTTCGATCCGGTCGCCTTTTGTGATGGCATTGACGAGCGCTTCGGCAGCCGCTGCATCACCCTCCTCGGCACTGGTGCGGACGGAATACGTGGCATCGGTTAAGAGTTTCTTTGTCAGGACCCGGGTCAGGTCATCGATGACTGATATGGTCTTCTCGTCCGCTGCACCGAGCCGGGAGAGGGCTCGCTCGCGTTCCCGCACCCGGACTTCTTCGGCCCAGGTGTGGAGCGAGGCAAGGTAGCACTCGGCGGTCCTGCGGTTCAGGTGCCGGAGGAAGAGGGAGAGCTCGGCCTCGACAAAGCCGTGCGCCCGGTCGGCCTCGGCTTTTCTCGTGCTCATGGTCTGCTCGTTCACCGACCGCAGGTCATCGATGGTGTAGAGCCTGACGCCATCGATCGTGCCGGCGCCTTCTTCCACATCGCGGGGCTGGGCAATGTCAACGAGAATGAGGGGGCGGGGGTGACCTTCAGGCGGCCAGCACCGGTCTTTCATGGCCCGGGCGAGCTCGGCCCTGCGGATGATCGCGTGCGGGGCTGCCGTGCAGGAGATGACCACGTCCGAGAGCGTGATATAGTGGTAGAGCTCGTTGAACTTCACGGCCTTGCCGCCGATCTTGCCGGCCAGGATCTCGGCCCGCTTGTAGGTCCGGTTCGCAACGTACATCGCCGTGAGGTGCTTGGCTGCAAGGGCCTGGGCCACAAGGAGTCCCATCTCCCCGCTGCCTACAACAAGGATGTGCTTCCCCGCAAGGGACCCGATCTCCGCTTCGGCAAGCGTGACGGCGGCAGAGCCAATCGAGACCGAGCCCCGGTTGATGAGCGTCCGGCGCCGCACTTCCACGCCCACGTGGACCGCCTTGTTGATGCAGGTCTCAAGGAACTCGCTTGCGGTACCGGTCTCCTGTGCGTCCGAGAGCGATTTTTTGAGCTGCCCGATGATCTGGTCTTCGCCCACGATCATCGAGTCGATGCCGGACGCAAGCGCAAAGAGGTGGCGGAGGGCTCCCGGGCCCTCGTGCACGAAGAAGTCCTTTCTCCCCTGTTCTGCAAGGAACGCCCGGAGCCCTGCTGCATCGCCTTCAACCAGGACCTCGACACGGTTGCAGGTCTGGAGGAGCATCACACCCGGGAACCGGGTGCGTGCCGCTTCAAGGAACGCGGGCTCATCCGCGAAACGGAACGCCTCGATCATGGTCACGTTCGCGGTGTGGTGGCTCACGCCCGCGATCGCGAGCGGGGCCGTCTGGCATTCAGCCATGCAGGTACCTCCGCTCCACGTCCTTCCAGGCAGCCCCGCGGTCGGAGAAGAGCTGCTCCCAGATCGCGTGATCGTTGAGCACGTTCCGGAGCACCGCATTCCGCTTTGCCTGGTCCGGCTCTTTCTCCTTGAGCACCCCGCGGAGCCGCTCCTGGAGCGCGATCATCGCGTCCAGCGCCGGGAACTCGTCCTCGATCTGCTCGCGGATGAACCGCGAGACCGCAGGGCTCGCCCCGTCCGTGCTGATCGCGATCGTGTAGTGGTCGCCGCCCGTCACGGCCGGCAGTACAACGTCCCCGCTCTCCCCGTCAGCGTTGTTGAACAGGATCCCCTTTGCCCGGCAGAGCCGCCCGATCCGGTTGTTGATCTCCGGGTCCGACAACGCTCCAATCACAAGGAATGCGTCCCGTATCAGGTCCAGCAGTTTCAGGTCGCTTGTCTTCTCCAGGTCGATCTCGACCCGGGTTGCCTGCAGGCTGTCGAATGCGGAGACAAATGACCGGCTCACGACCGTCAGGTGCGATTTGCCGGAAAAATACGCGGCCTTCCGTGCAGCCACATTCCCCCCTCCGAAGATGACGATGCGACGATCAGAGCAGTCAACAAAGAGAGGGATCATCTGCTATAAGATAGAGCGATCTTGGAGAAAAATCCTGTGGAATTCGTTTGACAGATGATACAATCCCCGCCCGCACCCTACTCAAGCCCGCGGATATACGGAGAATATGTTTTCAGGAAATACGTTTCCAGTCCTTCGCGCGAACGGGGAAGCGACGTTCCGGTCTGTGCTTCGAAGAATACAAAACTGAGTTCAAGAAACTCAAGCGCAGTTTTGGTCAGTTCCGTAACCTTTCCGGATCATATTTCAGGTAATGGACACGACCGGCAGTATCAAAGCCCTAGCGGGACGGGATGTAATAACTCTCCAGCCGGCTCATGACCGGGAGGAATGTGCGGAACCGGTTGTCCAGTTCACCGGATGCGGGAATGACATGGGCAGTGGAGAGATCCGATGCAGGGTGATCGCGGGCTACGACAATGGAGACGAGCGCAAGACATCCTTTGGCGCCTTTCTCGCATACCTGTTGGGCATGGAAGACCGCAACCGGATAGAGCCGATTCCCAAGGGCCGGCCGGGCCGATGGTGTCGCGGTCGAACAGCGCATCGGCAAAGCACCGGACTGCCCGCGCTTCGTGGAGATCAGACATGGTAACCGATTGTGGCGCTGTCCATAACAATTGGACGGACGTTCCGGCCATCGGGAACTGCCCGGGACAAAACGTCCCTGCCATGAATGAGCCGGTGGTGCTTTGAGATCTCGTACAGGATTGGTGAATCGCTCTTCAGCTCGTCATGGCCAAGAATGATGAGGTCAACCGACCGCCCGGTCTTCCCGAGCAGGGCGTGTCTCACTGCGGCGACTGATTCGGTATATGCCTCCGGCACACTGCCCACAACGGCTGCAATAGCATAATCGCTCCGGTATCCGCATCCCCCCGGGCCAGGCTCCCGAAGAGGGAGATTGCTTCGACACCTTCAATCTCCCGTAGTACGGCTGCGGTGATTGTTCCGAGATCGCCATCGATACCGGAAGCCTTTCGTTTCCCGGTATTCTTTTTTGCCTGCCTGGCGTTTGTCATGGTGTTTTCCCGGCTCCCTGGCCGGATTCGTTACGGGATATTATCTTGCGGTTTGAATAAATAATCCTGCTTCTGCACTACGGCAGCAACATGGTACGGGTTGATGACTCGCTGGAAATCATACTCTTCATACGGTAATTCTCAAGCCGGAAATATTTTCATCTGCCAATCGATGGTCTCCGGTTTCTTGCCAAAAGGGCATCCACATCCTCTTCTGCTTCCGGTTCTCCGAATTTTTTCACAAATATCAAAAACGTTTCCCGGATTATTACTTCAACACGGGCATTCTCGGGAATGTTCACCATGTCATCCAGTACCAGCACCCCATTATTCTATTCGGCTTTTGTTCGTATTGCAGGCACAGGGGATCAGTCTCGTCAATACAAACATCCCTGTTTTAGACGATAGCGCTTGTGGCTCTATTATAGCATTTGAACAGACCCGACGCGATATTTTTCTCACAGTTCGGTTGTCGTCCGCCCTTTGTTCGATATACTTAAATCAGATGAATACCCACATTGTAGAGCACACTGCGCCGATAGTGTAGTGGTTATCACTAGGCGTTGCCAACGCCTAAACCCGGGTTCGAGTCCCGGTCGGCGCATACTGCCTGGTTCTGTTGCAACTACGGTTGATTTCGGAATTTATTCTCGAAAGATTTGCTGTTTCAACCGTCAACGCAACAGAACCCTCCCGTCCAAGAATGCCCTGCCTGGGCATTCTTCTCCAGAGATTATCCCCTGCGGGAATAATCTCTACGTAAATCGCTCCGTTTTCGAATACGGGTTCATTTTGAAAAACCGACGTTTGGAGGGTCGCACTTTTTCGCGAATTACGATGCACCGTTTTTGAAATACCTGAAAATTATCGTTTAATTCCCTGACAGGGGCCGAAGTGCACCCGGAAAAATGTCAATATAGTCGCTCTGGTACAAAGGATCGCTGTTTTTTCTGGACATGAGCACGCGAAACGAACCGGGAGGGGGTTTTGAGCAGGGCCGTACCGACGGAAGAGTGATTTTCTCCGTCGAAGGATCATACGGATCCTTCTTCTGCTCCTGGCTTTATAGCCAGTCCCACGTCGAAGAATTCCCGGGCCACTGCTCCGGCCTGCCCCCCATAGATACCTGCGCAAATCCGGGCCCTCCACAGGCTCCGTTTCCCCTCAGGTACCAATCCAGAGGGAATAATTCCCCAAAATGAGGGAATAATTCACGCATTTTCCTGAATTTCACGTCGGAGAGATGAGGGAATAAACAGCCACGTTTCAGCGGCCTTTTTTTCCCGGTAAGGGTTCCCGCCCGATCCACCCTGCCAAACGCTGCCGGACCACGCCTATGGCCGTTTTCGGATCCACCGTCGGAAACAGGGCGACCGGTCCTGATAATCAGGCACCGGACGGAGTGTATCCCAACTCACAGTTACTCACTAACCGATAGTTATAATATAACCGCAAGTACACGATCTGCCGGGAAATTCCATGGTGCAACTGACAGGAGAGATCAAAGAATCCCTGCAGGCCGCGAAGCTCGCGTTCCTTGCAACCGCATCGAAGTCCGGCATCCCCAACGTTGTCCCGATCGCGGCGTTCAAAGTCCGTGACGAAGAAACGCTGCTCATCTCGGACCAGTACTTCAACAAGACGCTTGCGAACCTGAAGGAGAACAAGGAGATCGCGTTGTCCTGGTGGGGAGAGAAGGGCGGATTCCAGATCAAGGGGACTGTCACGCTCCACACAAACGACGAAATTTTCCGGGAAAACATTGCGTGGATGAAAGAAAGCTTTCCGAAGTTCACACCAAAGTCCGCGGTGCTCGTGAAGATCACGGGTGGGTATATTGTCAAGCCAGACCCCGAGCCCGGGAAAAAGATCCTGTAGCCGGCATGGCAGGGGCAGAATGAAAAAATTTTCAAAAATTCCAAAAAATTTCCGGCACCGTCCGGCACATCCAGGAAACGAAAGAACATGAACATCGAATCAGCAAAACTCGTATATTTCTCACCCACCGGCACAACGCAGAGTGTTGTCCGGGCCATTGCCCGCGGTGTAAACCCAGGCACCACGGAAGAGATCGACATTACACAACCGGCAGCGAGAGTGCAGCCGTTGCGGACATCAGAAACCGAACTGCTCATCATCGGCGTACCGGTGTACATGGGCCGGGTCCCGGCCATTGTCCGCGACTGGCTCAACGCAATCGTTGCCCGCAACACCCCCGCGGTCTGCGTTGTCCTGTACGGCAACCGGACATACGAAGACGCCCTGCTCGAACTGAAAACCATCGTAACAAAATCCGGGTGCCGGGCGATCGCGGGCTGTGCATTCATCGGCGAGCACTCGTTCTCGGACCCTGCGGTCCCGACCGCACAGGGCCGTCCCGATCAAAACGATCTCCAGCTTGCAGAAACATTCGGCAGAAAAATCCGGGAAAAACTGCAGGCCGTCTCAGCGGTCGCAGAGATTCCGGAAGCAAAAATCCCGGGTGAATTCCCGTACCGCGGCGACTCGCGGCTCTGGACCGTGGACTTCATCGAAGTCAGCGATGCATGCACGCAGTGCGGCACCTGTGCGGAACGCTGCCCGGCCGGTGCGATCGATCCGGCAGATGCCAAGAAGATCGATACCAAGCTCTGCATCACCTGCTGCTCCTGCATCCGGCAATGCCCGTCGCATGCCCGGTCAATGAGGCCCGGGCTCGTGAAGGACGCACAGTTGCGCCTGCACACATTGTATAACGAACGAAAGGAGCCGGAATATTTCTTGTAGAGGAAACCATGGGGATATCCGAACGGAGGCAGCGGGAGAAGGAGCAGCGGAGGACCGGGATTCTCGATGCAGCCGAACGGCTCTTCTTTGCGAAGAATTACGAAGATGTCTCGATGGACGGGATTGCCCGCGAAGTCGAGCTGAACAAGGCGACCATCTATCTCTATTTCGAGAACAAGGAGACGCTCTACGCGGCTATCGTGCTACGGGGGATCGCGATCCTGAAGGAGAAATTCACGGAGTGCATGACAAAGGACGCGCCGGGCATTGTCAAGGTCGCCCTGATGGGCCAGGCCTATTACCGGTTCTCAGAGGAACACCCGGAATATCTCCGGATGATCCATTTCTACGGCTCCGAACGGTTCTCGAAAGAAAACCCGTGCACCGCAGAAATCGGGAAAGGGTACGGGTCGTGCCGGCTTGTCCTGCGGGACGCGGTCCGGCAGGGCATCGAAGACGGGTCGATCCGGGCCGATCTCGACCCGTTCCTCACCTCCATGTACCTGATGATCTCCTTCATGGGCATCCTCTCCATGGAAGACAAGTGGAAACAGGTAATCGCTGACGAAGGGTTCGGGTACGAAGAGTATTGCAGCCGGTTCTTCCGCTTCATCCTGCCGGCTCTGGCACCGGACGGGAAATCCCCCGATGTTAAAAGGTTTGCACGCTACGGATTTGTCCTGACAAAGCCTGAAGGATCCGGGAAGCGGGACGAGGATTGCCCGATCCCCTTATCCCCATGCCTGCACAACTCCCCTGCAGGTAATCCCGATGACCGGCACCCCGCATAAATACCACCCCGCTCTCTTCTTCCTCATCGCGTATGCGGCCACGTGGGCATGCTGGTTCGCGGCCGCGTACTTCAGCAACCATGGCGGATCCGGAGAACTACTCGGCCTGCTGATGGTTGCCGGACTCTGCGGGCCGCTCGTTGCTGCGCTCATCATGTTCTGGCGGGCAAAGAGCCCGGAACTCTGGCGCGATTACAAGGACCGGTTGTTCAGCCTGCGGAGGATCGACATCCGGACGCTGCCGATCATTCTCTTCCTGGTCCCGGCTGTTATATGTGTCGCGATCGGGATCTCCCTTCTCTTCGGGAAATCGCCGGACCAGTTCACCATCCGGCTCGGGGCGGTTTTTCTGACCGTCCAGGGCCTTGTCGGACTGTTCCTTGCCCCGGCGTTTGAAGAGGCGGGATGGCGGGGGTACGGGATGGACAGCCTGCGGAGCCGGTATACGCTGTTCATCGCAACACTCTGGTTTGCCCTCCTCTGGGCAATCTGGCATATCCCGCTCTTTTTCCTTGCCGGGTTCTACCACAACAGCCTGCTTTCGAGCGGGCTGTACACGGCAAATTTCTTTATTGCCGTCCTTGCAATGGCATTCATCGTCAACGGGCTCTTCTACCGGAACAACCGGAGCATCGTTGCCTGCTTCCTCTTCCACCTTTCCGCAAATGTCGCGTTGAGTTATATCCCGGCAGAGCAGTTCACCAAGTGCATCGTCACGGTGCTGCTGCTCGCGGTTGCGGCGGTAATCGTAGTTGCGGACCGGGACCGGTTCTTCCACGAACCGTGGGCCGGGCCGGTGTGAGAGGCGGGAGATATTTCCTCGCTGATGATCAAGGATACGATACATTCGCGCCATGGGTATTCAAAAAATGGCAATTGTTTTATTATCTGGTGAAACAATTAATTTCTGGTGAATCATGCCAAAAGTGGAGATCAAACCGGTTGATGCCCAGGGAAGGATCATCCTCCCGAAAGCATGGCGGGCCCGGCTCCGGACCAGTTCGGTTGTTGTCGTTGACGAGGACGACCGTCTCGAGATCCGGCCTGCGGATGCAGACCTTTCGCGGTTTGTGGATGCCGTGGAAGTCGAAGCGGAGCACTTTGACAATTACCATAAGCTCCGCAAGGGCCTGAGGAGAGATGCGGTTCATTGACGCCAACGTCTTCATCTACGCAGTCCTGAAGCCGAAGGGTTCTCTGCCGGATGCGGTACAACAGAAGAAAAAAGCGGCACGTGAGATCTTTTTGCGGGTGAACGATGGCGAGCCGGTCATAACAACCACGGTCCATCTGAGCGAAGTGGCCAATGTACTCGAAGATGCTGCCACGCTGCCGTTTGCCTGCGACCTTATTTCGGCGCTCCTGATAAAATCCTCACTATCCATCGAGCCGGTTTCCGCTGACGATTACCGCGAGAGCATCGGTCTTTCAAAGAAATACTCTATCAGCATCAACGATGCGCTCGCCCTTATCATCATGGAACGCCTCGGCATCGATGAGATCTATACCTTCGACCGGCACTTCCGGAAGACCGGTGTTACTATCGTACAGGAATAAAAAGTTCATCATTTTTTGGCTCTCCTTTTGATCAATCCATGACACCGGACTGACGTGTATTGCAACAGGATTCACACGTCCGGTTGTCGGGAAATTATCTGTGATGGATTCCCCCTCTCCGAAACCTTCCCCCACAGGAGACTCCGGCATCCTATTTGCTCTAGCAGCGCACAGGTTAGTGTAACAATGGCAGGCGACCAGATCCCCATCGGCCGGTTCTCGCTCATTACCCGGCTCAGCCAGAAAGCGCTGCGCTTTTATGATGAGCGGGGCCTGCTCGTGCCGCAGGTAAAAGACCTCTGCACCGGCTACCGGTATTACACGATGGCCCAGATCTCCCGGGGCGTCTCGATCAAGACGCTCTGCACGCTCGGGTTCTCCCCGGCCGAGATCGGCGATCTCCTCTCCGCAAAAGAGGGGCATGACACGGAGATCATCCGTACGCTCTTTGCAAGGAGACGGCAGGAGATCCGGTCCGAAGTCAGCCGGTTACAGCAGATCGAGGCGATCCTCGCAGACGAAGACGCCTCATTAGAGTTGATCTACATGTCACTGAACGAACCTCTTGTCAAGGAAATCCCGCCCCAGCGGATCGTGGGAAAGAAGGGAACCGGCCCGTACGGCGAAACCATCTCGCGGCTCATGCCGGCACTCTGCGACCAGATCTTTTCCGAAGAGAACCAGAGAAACAACCTGAAAGTGACCGGGCCCTTCATGACCCTGTATCACGACAACGAGTACCGGGAGAAGGATGCGACAATGGAGTGCGCCGCCCCCATCACCGGGCGGATCGTGCTCACGGACCCGGACATGGAAGTCCGGACCCTGCCAGGCGGAAAGTGCCTCTCCCTCATCCACAAGGGCACCTACGCCAATCTCCAGGCAGCCTGGAGCCGGATCGGGGCATACGCGGAGGAGAAGGGATTCGTGACAAGCGGCATCTGCCGGGAAATGTATCTCACGGACCCGAACGTTGTCGCGGAGAGCGAGCTCCTCACCGAACTGCAGATCCCGATCGACATGGATGTCTCGCGGCAGCAGCACTGACCTGCCGGAAACGGTAGCGGATTGCGCGGAGGCCATGCAGCGCCACAAGACCGTTGGTGCGGTTTCCTGTGGTACCGGCCCTCTTCCTTTTATTACTCTTCGCGCAAAAACACCTGTCTAGAGCGATCATGAAAGTCCTCGGAATTGTAACAAGCCCCCGGAGGGGTGCAAACAGCCAGACGCTTGTCGAGAATATCCTTGCCGGCGCAAAGGACGCCGGGGCGAAGACAGAGATCGTGCGGCTCTGCATGATGAACATCCAGCCATGCATTGGCTGCAACAAGTGCAAGACCGAGGACGGTTGCATCATCGAAGACGATATGGCCGGACTCTGCGAAAAACTGGAAAACGCGGATGCCGTTGTGCTGGGTTCCCCGATCTACTGGGGCCGGCTGAACGCCCAGGCGTACCCGTTCATCGACCGGCTCTATGCCCTGATCAAGGCGGACTTCACCACGGATTTCCCGAAGGGAAAGAAGCTCGCGGTTGCACTCACGTGCGGCGGAATGGAGCCCGAAGCCATGAAGCCGGTCAACGATTACGTCAAGTTCGTCTTTGGCTTCCTCGGTTTTTCGGACGGGGGATTCATCTGCCAGAACCACTGCCTCCTGCCGGAAGATATTGCACAGTTCCCGGAGACGTTGCAGAAAGCAAAGGATCTGGGCCGGGCCCTCGTGAAATAATTTTTCCCGGCACCCGAGTACCTCAGGGAAGATTTCATCGAGCCCGGCCTCCGGCCGAAGCGGAACTTCAGGGACATTCCCCGTTGCAGATAAAAGTGCCGACGGGATAGCATCACCATTTTTTTATATTCTCTGACAGGAAACCGGCCCCGGAGATTAATTCACTAACTTTAATAATTTTTATGCACAAAAATCTCCTTTATCATACGGTGACACCGGAGCACAACTGCCCGTAACCACGGTCACCCTGTCAGGAAAGCAACCATGGACCGATCCGCCAATCCCGCACTCCGCGACGAACTCTTCGGCCCCGGGGAGGACCGGGCCGGTGCAAAGCCGATGACCATCAGGGGAACGATCGACAAGACTCTTGTCCTGCTCGCCATCGCGATGGTGTCTGCGGTTGCAGCGTGGAAGTTCCTCCCGGCCGATGCCATCCCGGTCATTCTCGTGTCGGTGGTGGCTGCGTTCGTTATCGGGTTCGTGACATCGTTCTATACCGCATGGTCGCCGGTCACCGGCCCGGTCTTTGCAGTCTTTGAAGGGATCTTCCTTGGCGCCTTCTCCGGGGCAGCGGAGGCGCTGTATCCCGGCATTGTTGCGCAGGCGGTTGCGCTGACCTTTGCAGTTTTCGTCCTGCTCCTCCTGATCTTCCGCGCCCGGCTCATCCGGGTAACGGAAAAGTTCCGGCTCATCGTGGTCGGGGCAATGGGAGCGATCATCCTCTTCTACCTTGCCGCGATCGTACTGGCCTTTTTCGGCCTGCCGCTCGGGTTCGTGAACGAAGGGGGCTGGCCGGGAATCGTCATCTCGGTCATTATCGTTTTCGTTGCCTCGCTCAGTCTTGTCCTTGACTTCGACTACATTGAGCAGGGCGTAACAAACGGGCTCCCGAAACGCCACGAATGGTACGCCGCGTTCACCCTGCTCGTCACGCTGGTCTGGCTCTATCTTGAGATTGTCCGGCTGCTCATGAAAATCCGGATGCTGGCGCAAGTACTCCGCCGCTAAAAAAGGAACAAAGATTATTTTTGCAGAGATTTCTCGCGGCACTCCTGCATGAATACATCATCGCCCGGGTTCTGCGGGCCGGTGGGTGAGATGTACACGACGTTAGTGCGGACGCACCCGCTTGTGCACTGGGTGTAACCTGCGACTGCCGCTTGGGTTGTATCCCGGGCGGGACACTTCGCCTCTTCCCAGCCGGCGCACGCGGTCTCGCACGAGCCGCCCTGCCCGGTCTTCCATCCCTGGTCCGTGCAGGTCTTGATACAATCGTCAGCAGAGTGATAACAGACAACGGGTGATGCCGGTGTGGCGGATGTCATGATGAAGGCCCCGGCAAGAATGATGCCGGCAAGGGTCAGGGCGATCAGAGCCAGAATAAGCCGGGCGGGGGCCGACCGGCCGGAAGAATGATCCTGCATGGAAAAGATCTGGGTCGCTCATCCTTATGACCATCTTCATCGGAATCCGTGCAGGAATGAATTTTGGTGAGAATCAAATCAGTATAATTTAAAAGCATTATTGCAAAACGTATATTTCACAGCATATCCTGCATCCTCACTCCCGGCGGAACTCCTCTTCGTCTCACGGGTGACACTACGCGGGCAGAGCTTTCCCTCAGCGATACTTCTCCGGTGATTCCATGAATTTCCCTTACCCTGACCCGTTGCTCCTGTTTGCCCTCCTGGCGCTCGCTTTGTACATACTTATCCCGTCGGCACTCGCTGCGGGGTTTGCGGTCCTGCTCTTCTGCCTGCTCGACCGGATCAGAAGCCGGCGGGTCCAGATCGCCCTTGTCCTCGCGGTGGGCATCCTTTTCATTGTCGGGGAACGCTCGTTCCACGTGTTCGCGTACCAGTCGCTTGGGGCAAACGAACTGATGCTGCTCGGCCCGCTCTTCAGCCTCATCGATATGATCCCTCTGGCCCTCATCCTCGGGACCGGTGTCATCGTTTCGTTCCTGCTCATTCGGGATCACCTTGGCCTGAAACGGGCGTGGGCCGGGGTATTTGTTGCCGGGACGATCGCAATCGGGGTCGACTTCGTGAAAAATTTCCTCGTCGCCTTCGGGCCGCCGAATGGGAGGTCAACCGCAATTTACTCGATGCCGTACTATGATCTCATCAGCAAGTTCGGAGAAGTGCTGCTGATCTTTGTTGCAGCGTCCGCGGTCTTCGGGATGTATATCTTCATCCGCTATGCCGCTACCCTGGCTGCGGGCCACCGCTCTAAGCGGGGCATCCATGCCGCTGTTGTCATTGGACTTCTCGTCACCCTGCCCGCCGCGGCAGTCGGGGGGCTGGCGGTGTACCTTGCAACGCTTTGCTCAAAGTGTTCCGGGAGGCTTGTGCCCATACTGCTGGCGCTGGGTGCGATGGTTGTTGTGGGGACCGGCGGCAGCTTCCTCATGGGAATCCCCGATATTGAAAGGATGGTAGGTCTTTTCATCATCCCGACAATCGTCATGGCCCTGGCGGCAATCATCCCATTCGTGTACTTCTCCAGAACGATCCCGAAGACCTGGCAGCCCGTCATCCTCTTTACCGGTACAGCAGCAGCCGACCTTGCCCTTTCCGCCATCGCGGTCCTCCTGGACCTGGGCGACCGGCTCACGTCCGACCCGATCACAATCCTGACCTTTGCCGAAGGAGGGATCATCCTTGCAGCGCTTGCATTTGCTGCCGGGAACTATCTCGTTGCCCGGCTCGACCATGCAGGACCGGTCCCGGTTGTAGAGGAGTTGCCATGATCAAACCGTACATCGCAGGTGCGATCCTGGTGCTGGGCCTGCTCTCTTTGTGCGCCGGGCCGGTCCTTGCCGAAGAGAGCCCTTCGCAGGAGTACCGGGACGCAATCCGGATGGATGACGGCGGGTTCGTCCTTGTCAAAAACGCCGAACCCAGGGAAGATCAGGCCGGATTCGGCAAAGATATCGTCCTCGAACGGAGGGACCGGAGCGACTCGCTTGTCTGGAGCCGATGGTTCGGTGGCACGCAGGATGAAAAGGTCCGGGGGATCACGCAACTCTCCGATGGCGGTTTTCTCATCTTCGGACAGACGCAATCGTTTGGCCAGGGCTCATGGGTTGTCCGGACGGACGCGGAAGGCCGGGAGATCTGGAACCAGACATTTGGGGGGAGGATGTCCGACTTCAATACAGCCATCGAGATGAAGGGTGGGGAGTATGCCCTTGCCGGCACGTCCGATGCCTTCAGCGGCAGAGGGCAGGGGGCATGGCTGGTCATGCTCAGCCCGGACGGTACCGAGCTCTGGAACCGGACATATGGCGGCGAGGTGCTGGATTATGCAACTGCTGTTGCTGAATTCCCGAAGGGCGGACTTGTACTGGCCGGCGTCCGGATGACAAATTCGGACAAGCTTGAGGAGGGCCTTCTTGTCCGGACCGATTCGGCCGGGAACACGATCTGGGAGAAGACATTCGGGGGAAGCGGGAGCGATGAGATCCGGTCTGTCATGGTCACCCGCCAGGACGAGATCGTCTTTACCGGATCCTCGTTCTCCCCGGGCCTGACCATTGACGACTTCTGGGTCGTGAAGACCGATGCGGATGGGAACGAGATATGGAACCGAAAGATTGCCGGCAAGGGGATCGAGCGCGGCATGGTAATCACTCCTGGTCCGGACGACACGTTCCTTGTCGGGGAAGTCGTGACAGCGGATGAGTATGAGATTCACCTGCTCACTCTGGACAATGCCGGCGCGGTCCTGTCGGACAAGACCTATACCGGCATTGAACCAAACCTCATGGCGGGGAGCTGGAGATTGTCCCGGTCTGGTGACGGATCGCTGGCCCTTACCGGCGCCGGAAATCTCCGGGGGGCATGGGCTCTCGAAATTGCAGCCGACGGTTACACAACTAACCGGCACCTGTACGGCATGGAGCCGGCCGTGAAAAGAACTGCGGCAGAGTCTGGTTCAGTTCCGGTGTCGACCTACCAGGAGCCGTTCATACCATCAGGCTGGCTTGTCAGGACTGACAGCAAGGGGAAGGAGCTCTGGAACACGACGTTTGGCGATGGCCGGATGCAGGAATCCTTTGCCCTTGTTATGACCAATGGCGGGGGATATGCCGTGGCCGGGTCGGCTGTCATCAACGGAATGCATTCCGATGCCATGCTGACCCTCTTTGACGGGAGCGGACGCCAGACCGGGCAAGTCGTGCTCGGATCGGACGGGCTTGCCGAGATCCACTCGATGGAGCAGGAGCCGAATGGAGGGTTCATCCTTGCGGGAGCCCACGACACGTCGGGATGGGAGTCACAGACGATGTGGGTCGTCCGGACCGATGCCGCAGGGTCGCGCCAATACGACAATGACATTTCTGCTATTCCGCGGGGGAACGGCGCGCATGTCATCCAGTCACCGGATGGCAATTATGTTGTCTCAGGTAGTTTCCACTCGGCTGAACACCGTTCGCCGGACGGTGTCATCGTAAAGACCGGACCGGACGGGACGGTCTTCTGGAAACGGACGTACGGGGATGGCGGACAGGATGGTATCCCGTGGGTCGACCGGGTGCCGGGAGGGGGATATGTTGCCGTACTGGCATCGACAAACGGGGGCGACCAGGCAACCTACAAGAGCTCGGCCACCCTTCTCCGGCTCGGGGAAGACGGATCCGGGATATGGTCAAAGCCTCTGACCGAAGATACGCAGGTCGAGCCGCGGCAGGTCCTTGCCACATCGGATGGCGGGTTCCTGGTGGCCGGGTATGCGATCCGGGGGGATGCCCTTGTCGGCCCGTGGATCGTCAAGACCGATCGACAGGGTACGGTCCTCTGGCACCATGTGTTCAATTTCGGGACCCTCGGCCTGAAGGGCTCGCAGATGGCAGTCGAGACTCCAGATGGCGGGTATGCCATGACGGGCGACAAGGGCGAGGACATCTGGCTCGTCCGCTTCGATCCGTCCGGTACCGAGCTCTGGACAGCAACCTACGGCGGCTGGTCGCAGGAGACTGCCCGGGGCCTCGTGGCTACACCTGACGGGGGGTTTACCCTGGTGGGGATCACGCGATCCTATCCGGTGACCGAGACCGCACATACGGAGCGGATCTTCCCTCTCTTTGTCCTGTTCACGGCAATACTCGCGGCCGGCCTTGCGGCCGCACTGTGGAATGAGCGAAAATCAAACAGTGGAAAACGATGGACCTGAAACGGATCATCCTGCATGTTAATGCGGGCGATCCGGGTTCAATCCAGTAATTATTTATCGGCTCAGGGCGGATCCAACGATTACCTGATGGGTTGATCACCGGCATTCCGAATACGGAGGCCCTGCCTGTCACCGAGGATCCTGCCATGTTGCACCCAAGCCAGATTGCCCGGGCGGCCGGGATAAATACGCACCCGGTCGCCATTGTATGGACTGACAAGAAACCGGAGAAAGCTCTTGAGTTCCGGCCCGGCACGTGGGGCTGCGTCATGTGGTTCTTTGCCAAAGTGGCAACGGACGGGAAGACAGCGGTCTTCTCCCGCGATACCACGACCTGCGCCGGCGGCTGTATGGGCCTCGGGTTCGGAAGGCCGTTCGATAAGCACGCGTCCCGGAGCGAGGAAGGGTTCTGCTCGTTCCTCTCGAACGGCATCGAAGGGGCCAGAGACAAGAAAGCCTACCAGGAGATCATCGACCGGAGCTTCGACGGCCACCACAAGAAGATGCTCACGGAAGGGGAGCGCTTCTTAAAGAACCCCTCAGTCGTAAAGAAGTGGCTGAAGAACCTGCCGGAGTACGATGCAAAGGACCGGTATGTTGTCATGAAGCCGGTCACGCAGGCAGACCCGAACGAAGAGATCAAAAGCATCGTCTTCGTTGCCAACGCCGACCGGATCGCAGCGCTCTCGACGCTCGCAAACTTCGTGACCGGGAATGTCCGGAACGGCATCATCGTAGCGGCGGGCGCTGCCGGCTGCCAGGCCATGGGAGTCTGTACGTATGCGGAAGGGGATTCAGAAACACCCCGGGCCGTTGTCGGCCTCACCGATCTCTCGGCGCGGAAGGCGGTCCGTCCCACGCTCGGCAAGGATGTACTCACCTTCTCGGTGCCGTTTGCGCTCTACCAGGAGATGGAGGAAAACGTGAAGGACAGCTGCCTTGAACTGGACCTCTGGAAGGAACTGCGGGATACGTAACGGGAGAGTCAAAAAAAGATTTTTTCCCGACACTTTTTTGCCTAATGTAATGGCGAGCGATCGATGACATCGCGGATATCCGCTATGATGCGAGAGAACTCCCGTTCATCCACCACACCTCGCGCGAACTCCACGTCGGCACACTGCGAAAGCACGTCCTCAACGGCCCGGGTGTCCCGACCCTTGGTCCGCAGCAGCGCGACCAGCTCGGCGTTCGTGAGCTCGCGCCTCACGCCGTTCTCGCACGAGAGGAAGAGGCGGAGCGCCTGCCCGGCAAGGCCGCAGGCATCGGAGGGCTGGCCCTTACCATAGGCAGATTCGGCTTGTGCCAGGAGATCGCGTGCGGCCTTGCGGTGGTTGAACGGCTCCTCGTACAGGTCCTTGCTGGTCACAGCGAGACGGGCGGGCAGCGGGCGGTTACGGTGTTTCCGGTACAGGACCCGGGCTGCAACAAGGGCTACCGCGCCGATCACGAGACCCGCTACGATGGGCAGGTAGTCGAACGGCCCCTCCTTCTCGGTTTCAAGGCTGAGCTGCGTCACGTTCCCGTTGCTGGTCGTGGCATTGATGAACGCCTGCTTCCCCTGCGGGCCCTGGAACGTGAGGTTGACCATTGCACCGGATAAGGAGAGTTCGAGGGCCGTGCTGTTCCGCTGGTAACCCCGTTCCTGGAGCTGCTGTTCCATTGCCCTGAACGTTGCATTGGATGCAAGCGGCGCCGTCACGTTGACCGGGGCTTTTGAGTGTTCCTTCACGGAGGGGATGTTTCCGTTCTCCATCGAACCGCTAACCGAGACGCTCTCTCCCGCAGCATTCCGGTATTCCATCGAGAACGAGCCGGAAGTGCCGGAGGATGGGTTCGATGAGAGGGACTGCCGGGTAAAGCCGTCCGCAGAAAGGGTCTCGTTGACCGAGACGAGCAGGGGGTCACGGTCCAGCGCACGTTCAAATGCAGCCGTGTCCTGCTCTGCCTTCTGTGCTTCACGCCGGAGCTGCTCTTTGAGAACGTTCGTGTCCTCTGCCTGCTGGCCGTTTGAGAGCGCCTGCTGGATCGTTCCGTCACGTCCTGCCTGCTGCTGGACCGAGACGGACTGCTGGACGATCTGGACCGAGCTTCCCGATGGCACCATGCCGGTGCCCGGGCCGCTCGTGCTGGTGACCGGGGCCTGTGGGGCGGACTGTTGCGGGACCTGCGATACGAAATGGATGACGATCTCCGGGAGGATGACCTGGACCGGAGAACTGTCCGTATAATCATACGTGACCTGCACCTTCAGGCTCTTCTCGACCGATGACGTACCCCCGTCGAGCATGATCTGCGATGTGCCCGGGGATACCGTGTCCGAATAGACGCGGTTCTTGGTACTGTACATCACGGTACCGCTGTTCTGGAGCTGCTCGACAGTCGTGAACTGGATGGTGCCGTCAATATCGTGGTCAAAGCTGCTGGTCACCGTGATCGGAATGGCGGCCGGTTCTCCGAGCGGAATATAATAATCGCTGCTCTCTGCCGTGAAAGCAATTTCACCGGCAGTAACCGGAAGCACCAGCAGTGCTGCAGCCGCGAGCAGGAGGACGAGGGGGGAGAACTTCATTGGATGATTCGCCCCCTTCCGTAGCGCAGCCAGAGTTCGAGGACGAGAAGGATCAGGGCCCCGGAGATGAAGATGTTCTTGATGCTTGTTTCTTCCTTCTCGCGGGTGATCTGCTGGTTCAGGCTCGCGTAGATTTCCTGCAAGGTCTGATCATCCACGGACTTGAAGTACTTCCCGCCGGTCTGCGAGGCAATGGACTGGAGGGTGGCCTCGTCCAGCTGCGCGTACTGCGGGTTGCCGAGCCAGTCATAGCCCAAAACCACGTTCTGGGACGAGCCCATGCCGACCGTGTAGACCTGGATGCCGGAGGATTTGGCAAACGTTACTGCTTCGTCGGGCGAGATGACGCCGGCATTGTTCACCCCGTCCGAGAGGAGGATGACCACGGCCTTCCGGTTGGGGATGGACTTTGCCATATCGATCGCGAGTGCAAGGCCGTCGCCGATCGCGGTCTGCCCGGACCGTGCGGAGACCGCGCCAAGTTTCTCGCGGACCCGGTCCTTGTCCGGGCTCAGGTAGGCGACAGTCGATGCGCCGGATTCGAAGATGACCACCCCGGCATAGTCCTTGGTGTCGAGATTTTTCAGGAGCGTGTCTGCGGCGCTCTTGGCCGCCTCGATGCGGGAGGGCCGGTAGTCCGTTGCCTGCATGCTGCCGGAGTCATCGATGGCAAGGACAACGTTCACTCCTTCCCGCGTCTGTTCGAGCGGGATGTGCGGGTCGGCAAGGCCGATGATGAGCAAAGCGATAGCGGCGAGGGCGATTGCAAAGAGGAGGTGGGTCCGCCTCGATTTCTTCGCATCCCCCAGCGTCGATTTCACGAACGCGAGCCGGGAGAACCGGATCGCCTCCGTCTTCTTCTGCCGCAGGATCCAGAAGTAGATTCCCACAAGGACCGGGATGAGGAAGAGGCCGAGGAGCCAGACCGGATCATAAAATCCCGGCATAGTGATCCCTCCTTCCCGCGATGCCGGAGAAGAACCGCTTCAATGGGACTTCGTACGGCTCGTCTGTCGAGAGCGCGATCTCGTGGATGCGGTGCCGCGCAAGCTCGTGGTGCAGGGTTGTCTCGGCCTCGCCAACCAGGGCCCGGTAATGCTCGCGGAACTCACGGTCCGAGGTGTCGACAAGCACCTGTTCGCCGGTCTCGGGGTCTTCGAGCTCGATGAGCCCCACGTCCGGCAGCTCGCGCTCGCGTTCGTCCCGGACCCGGAGCGCGATCACTTCGTGGCGCTGGCGCAGGATCCGGAGGGGCCGCATGAAATCGGGCGAGATGAAGTCCGACAGGATGATGACCGAACTCTTTCGGGAGAGCACCTTTGCGAGGAAGCGGGCGGCAACCCCGAGGTCGGTCCTGTCCGAGACCGGCTTGTGGTCGATCATTGTGTTGAGGATCCCGGCAAGGTGCTTCTTTCCCCGGTGGGCCGGGATGAACTTCTCTACCCGGTCCGAGAAGAGCAGGAGGCCGACCCGGTCGTTGTTTCTGAGTGCTGCAAAGCCGAGGCTTGCCACGAGTTCGAGGATCTTCTTCTGCTTGGTTGTCTCCGAGCCAAAGGAGCCGGAACCGGAGATGTCGGCCATGAAGTAGAAGGTCTGGTCGCGCTCCTCGGTGTACTCCTTGACGAACGGATGGTTGTACCGGGCGGTCACTTTCCAGTCAATCGAGCGTATGTCGTCGCCGGGCACGTACTCCCGGATCTCGGCAAACTCGATCCCCCGGCCCCGGAAGACCGAGTGGTGGAGTCCGTACTGGAGGCCCTCGACCAGGATGCCGGTCTTCAGTTCGATCTTTTTGATCTGGCGGATCAGTTCGTTCCGGTCTTCCATATGCCATCCCCTCCCGATCGGGTATGGGTTCGTGGACGTGTCGTACAGCCTCTGTTTGTCAGCAGGACGGTTGCTGTCATGGGACCTTCACCACAGAAAGGATGCGGTCGATGATCGTGTCGGTGGTGATGCCATCGGCCTCGCCTTCGTAGTTGAGGATGATCCGGTGGCGCAGGACGTCGTGGGCAACAGCCTTGATGTCCTCGGGGATGACATAGCCCCGGCCCGCGAGCAGGGCATGGGCTTTGCCGCCCAGGATCAGGAAGATCGATGCACGCGGGGAGGCGCCGAGCGCGATGCACCGGGCTTCGCTGAGTTTGTAGTCGGCTGGCTTCCGGGTCGCGTCCACGATGGCGCTGACGTACCGCTTGATGGCAGCATCGGCGTACACCTTCCGGGTGAACTCCTGTATCTTCAGGATCTCCTGCGACGAGATTACCTTCTTGGGGTCCCGGGTGATCCCTTCGGTAAACCGGTCAAGGATCGTCACCTCGTCGCTCATCTCCGGGTAGGTCATTAAGACCTTGAACATGAACCGGTCGACCTGCGCCTCGGGGAGGGGATAGGTCCCCTCGGACTCGATCGGGTTCTGGGTGGCGAGCACGAAGAAGGGACGGGCAAGCACGTGCGTGTCTCCCTGGATGGTGACCTGCTTCTCCTGCATGGCTTCAAGCAGCGCCGACTGGACCTTGGGTGGCGCACGGTTGATCTCGTCGGCCAGGATGAAGTGCGAGAAGACGGGGCCTTTCACGGTCGAGAAACTCCCGTCCTTCTGGTTGTAGATCTTCGTCCCCATGATATCGGCGGGGAGAAGGTCGGGGGTGAACTGGAGCCTCGTGAAACTGCAGTCAACGCACTGCGAGAGCGTGCGGATGGTCAGGGTCTTTGCTATGCCCGGCACGCCCTCCAGGAGGACATGGCCGTCGGCGCACACCGCCATCAGCAGCCGGTCGATGACCGCGTTCTGCCCGACGATGACCGTCTTCATCTCGTTCCGGATCGCATCCAGCGTTGCGGCATGAGCCTTTGCTTCGTTTGTCAACTGGACAATCTCTGCATTCATGGTATCACGTGTCTGTCTGATTCTTTGGGCCGTTTTTCGGGGCCCGTTTATGCCACATGAACGGGAGCAGGGCTATGTGCATCCCGGGCAGTTCATGCCCGTTGTCCTCCGCGGAGGTTATTGGAGTGTACGGTATCCACCCCGCAGAGTCCCGTATCATGATGTTTTTATACATTCCGTTAAATGGTTTCTGCATTGATTCGGGAGCCGTACAGGATCCGCAAGGTGGTTCCTGTCAGTGATCGGATCATCGCTCCACGCATTTTTTGTCCCTGTACCGACAGGGGCCTGCATCAGGGTTATGTTGATAAGTATAAAACGGATTCCTTTTTGAAAAATATACTTTACAATTTTTCCAGCATCCGACAGGGGCCAGAAGGAAAGGATATGCTTATTCCCCCGCCCTGCCAACCACATCCGGGATTTACCATGGAAAAAGTCACGCTCGGCCCGATGCCGTACATGAGTGTCATGCCCACCCTGCTCGTGGGCGCAAACGTCAATGGAAAACCCAACTACATGACCGCCGCGTGGGCAACAGTCGCCTGCATGGCACCGCCGATGGTCTGCGTTGCCATCAACCATGTCCGGCACACCGCCAAGGGGATCGAGAAGAACAAGACCTTCAGCCTGAACGTCCCTGCGGCAAAGGACGTGGTCGCAGCCGATTACTGCGGTATCGTTTCCGGAGAGAAGGAAGACAAGTCAAAGATCTATACGTCCTTCTATGGAACGGCGAAGACCGCTCCGATGGCACAGGAGTGCCCGGTCAACATCGAGTGCAAACTGTTCAAATCCGTTGACTGCGGGAGCCACCTGCTCTATATCGGTGAGATTGTTGAGATCCATGCGAACAAATCATGCGTCACAGATGGAAAACCGGACCTGGCGAAGATCGATCCTATCGTCTATGCCCAGTCCCTGTACTTCGGTGTCGGCCCCCAGCTCGAGAAGGCGTTCTCGGCCGGGAAGAAATACGCAAAGAAGTAACACGATCATCCCTTTCTTTTTTTCAATCCTGCCATCTTCCATATCTTAATCAGGAACCACCATCCATTACCGGATTGAGGAGAACTGGTATGGTCAATGCAGGCTGGCAGTTACGGATGAAGCGGCACGTGGAGCGTCTCATCTCCACCAACCGGAGATACCCGGTGAGCAAAGTCGAGAAAGAGCTGCATGCGCTGGGGTTTGTCGAGCTCGGCGCCGACCAGATTGCAGTTGCATTCGAGCACCGGATGATGGAACTGTATCTTGAGATCCTGCTGGACGATGAGAACAAGATCCACAGTTACTTCATCGTCTCGTTTGAGGAGAAGGATAAAAGAAGAAGAAAGTACCGGTGGTGAAACCTCAACACCGGCCGTCTTTTTTACGCGTAGTTATAAAAGTCCCGGCGCCTTGACCCGGAACTTCTGCCAGAGCACGCGTCCCATGACGCGGTAGGTATAGTCCAGCTCCTCGAAACTGGGGATATCGTGCTCCTTTAACATCTCGCGGCCCACGTCCATCGATGCGCCACCAAGGAGCGTTGCCACGAGCCGGTTCTCGGTTGCTGCAGAGAACTTGAGGATCTGGCGGGCCATCTGCTCGGAGTTCAGGACAAGGTTGGGGAAGCCGACGATAAACGCGATATCCCAGAGGTCTGCATGCTTTGCGAGCACCGAAAAGGTCTTCTCAAAGCGCTTCTCGTTTGCATCGCCGAGGAGGTCGATCGGGTTACCCTTGTTCCAGAACTCGGGCAGGAACTCGTTCATCTCGTCGATGACTTCCTTGGGCAGGTCAACCATCTCGACACCATAGCGTTCCGCATAGTCCGATGACAGGACCGCGAAGCCACCGGCGTTCGTGATGACTACGGCACGCTTGCCCTTCGGATACCGTTTCCGGTGGGCGAGCATCTGGGCGGCGAGGAACGCGCCGGTCAGGGTGTGGACGGCGATGATACCGGACTTCCGGAACGCTTCCATATACACGTCATAGGAGCCGGAGAGCGAGCCGGTGTGGGAGGATGCCGCTGCCTGACCCCTGCTGGACGAGCCGGACTTGATGGCGATGATGGGCTTGCACTTTGCGACCTCTGCGGCGACTTCCATGAATGCCTTGCCGTCCGTGACCTGTTCGATGTAGAGGATGATGGCACGCGTCTTCTCGTCCTTGCCGACAAACCGGATGTAATCGAGGAAGTCGAGGTCGGCCTGGTTGCCGACGCTGATGACCGCGGAGAAGCCGATGTTCTTGGACAGGCTCCAGTCGACAACGGTATTGATGATCGCGCCGCTCTGCGAGATGAAGGCGATGTTGCCGGGCCGCGGGGACTGGTGGACGTACGTGGTGTCGATGCCCCGCGGGGGGATGATCATCCCAAGGCAGTTCGGGCCGATAAGCCGGGTGCCGTGGTTCCGGGCAATGGAGACGATCCGGTCCTCAAGTGCCTTGCCGTGCTCGCCCATCTCCTTGAACCCGGCCGTGATGATGACAGCCATCGGGACACCCTTTGCTCCGCATTCCTCGATGACGCGGGGGACGTGGATTGCCGGGACGGTAATGACCGCAAGGTCGATTGGGGCGGGGATTGCGGTGATATTCGGGTAGGCCTTGAGTCCCTGGATCTCGGAGCGCTTGTTGTTTACGGGGTACAACTGGCCAGGGAAGTGGAGGAGGTTATGCATGACGGCGTACCCCATCTTGGTGGAGTCCTGCGATGCACCGACAACCGCGATCGAGCGGGGGTTGAAATATTCCATGGGTACGGGAGGGCGCTCGGGCCGGGCCTCTTCTTGTACGGGGCCATCGGTGACGATGACGCGGGCGTCGACAGCGAGCGCGCCCTGCTCGTAGAGCCGGAGCGGGTTGATGTCGAACTCGACAACATTCTCGTTTTCGAGGAAGAAGCGGTTGACTGCCATCAGCGTGGAGACAAGTGCTTCCTCGTCCTTTGGTTTCATCCCGCGGTATCCGGTGATGAGCGGGTAGCCGTTGATCTCTTTGACCATCTGGCGGACCGTTTCTTCATCAAGCGGGAGGATCCGGAGCGTGATATCCTTCATCAGCTCGACCAGTGTCCCGCCCATGCCGAAGGTCAGGACCTTGCCGAATGCCGGGTCGGTCTTCCCGCCGATGATGAGTTCGAGGCCGGGCTCGGCCTGCTGCTCGACAATGACGCCCTTGATCTCGGCATCGTTGTTGTATTTCTTTGCACCGCTGATGATCTTCTCGAACGCTGCGACAGCAGCCTCGCGGCTGCCGACACCGACGACAACGCCGCCCGCGTCGCTCTTATGGACGATCTGCGGGGAAATGATCTTCATCACGACCGGGAAGCCGATGGTCTCGGCAGCGTCCGCGGCATCGTGGGGGGTCATCACAATCCGGTACTGGGGTACCGGTACTCCATATCCCTTGAGGAGATCATAACCCTCGGATTCCGATAACATGGTCCTTTCCATTGACATCACCACAAACTTTTCCACTATTCTGGTTCTATGATAACCGGAACCGCCTGCCCGGGCGGGTGAATGAGGAGGATCCCTGAATCGGTGCCCATTGCAGTACCGTCGTTCACAGTAACGGATAGAAATCGGAACAGGCCTGTTTTAAAGGTATGGGAAACTACAGGAGAAACAGGCCCGGATTCGCGGCGATTGGCAACCGGCAGGATGCCGCGCGCAAAACCGGCCCGGAAAAACAATAAATTAAGCCCGGATTCAGAAAATACCGGATAAGCGCCGCATTAAATAGAAATAGCGTTTATAATAAGCATTAAACAGCAAACCGGGCTTTTTTCCCCCAAACGAAAACGACAGCCTTTATTTTGTATCACTCATTATTAATAGTGTAAAATCGGGGTTTTTCATGGCAGAACAATTCGATGTCGTACTGAGCGAGAAGACGTACACGCCCGATCACTCCTGCAAGCAGAACAGCTGGATAGGTGACTACACAAAAGCGTACGATGCGTTCCTCAAGGACCCTGACGCATTCTGGGACAGGGCCGCAAAGGAACTCTACTGGTTCACGCCCTACAAGAAAGTGAAGGAGTGGAACTACCCGTACGCCCGGTGGTTCATCGGCGGAAAGACCAATATCACCTACAACTGCCTTGACCGCCACGTGATGAGTTCCCGCAAGAACAAGGTGGCGCTCATCTGGCGGGGCGAAGACGATACCGAGCGGATCTATACCTACCGCCAGCTCTTCCGCGAGGTGCTGAAGGTCGCAAACGGCTTAAAGAAACTCGGCGTGAAGAAAGGCGATCGCGTCTGCATCTACATGCCCATTGTGCCGGAGCAGATCATCTCGATGCTTGCCTGCGCACGCATCGGCGCGGTCCACAGCGTAGTCTTCGGGGGTTTCGGGGCAGCAGCGCTCAACAGCCGGATCACCGGTGCCGGAGCAAAGGTCGTTATCACTGCCGATGCAACATTCCGCCGCGGCAAGACAATTCCCCTAAAGCACATCATTGAGGAGGCCATTATCAACGCCCCCACGGTGGAGTATGTCGTCGTCCTCCGCCGCGAGCTCCACCAGCCCGTGGAGATCCACAGCGAGATGGAGATCGATTTCTATGACATGATCAAGGATGTGCGGCCGGAGTGCGAGCCCGAGATCATGGACGCAGAAGACCCGCTCTTCATCCTGTACACGAGCGGATCCACCGGGGCGCCAAAAGGGATTGTCCACACCTGCGGAGGTTACATGGTCGGTGCCCACTACACCAGCAAGAATGTCCTCGACATCAAGGACAATGACGTGTACTGGTGTACAGCCGACCCGGGCTGGATCACCGGGCATTCCTATGTTGTCTACGGCCCGCTCTCACTCGGGGCAACCCTGGTTGTCACAGAGAGCACCCCGGACTTTCCGGACCCCGGCGTGTACTGGCGCATGATCGAGGAGTTCGGCGTCACTATCTTTTACACGGCGCCGACAGCGATCCGGATGTTCATGAAACTGGGCGAGGAATGGCCGGACAAGTCCAACCTCAGCTCACTCCGCATCCTTGCTTCTGTCGGGGAGCCGCTCAACCCCGAAGCATTTGAGTGGTTCTACCGTGTTGCCGGGAAAGGCAAGTGCCCGCTCATCGATACCTGGTGGCAGACCGAGACCGGCATGCATATGGTCACGACAACGGTGGGCGAACCGATGATGCCCGGGTTTGCCGGCAAGCCAATCCCCGGCGTTGTGGCAGATGTCGTGGACAAGGATGGAAAACCGGTGCCCCCGGGTACCGGTGGGTTCCTTGCAATAAAAGAGCCGTGGCCCTCGATGATGCGCTCGGTATACAATGATGAGGAGCGGTATCTCAAGTACTGGCACACGATCCCCGGATACTATGCGGTCGGGGACCTTGCCGTGAAGAACAAGAACGGGTATATCATGGTGCTCGGGAGGTCTGACGACCTTATCGTTGTTGCCGGCCATAATATCGGTACCGCCGAAGTCGAGAGCGCGCTGGTCTCCCACCAGGCCGTTGCCGAATCCGCGGTTATCGGTAAGCCGGACCCGGTCAAGGGCAATATCATCAAGGCGTTTGTCATCCTCCGCCAGGGCCATACGGCAAGCGACCGGTTGAAGAATGAACTCCTGTACCATGTCCGCATCACGCTTGGCCCTATTGCCATGCCCTCAGAGATAGATTTCGTCACCTCGCTCCCCAGGACCCGGAGCGGCAAGATCATGCGCCGCGTCCTCAAGGCAAAAGAGATGGGGATGGACCCCGGTGACATATCTACGCTGGATGAATAATTTTCCCGGGATATGAACCCAATTTTTTAAATACTGTTTTGTGGCATTTATAAATATGAAGGTACGGCCAGAAGACTCCCTCAAGATCGAGAACATCGTTGCCTCAGCAAAGGTGACCGACTATCTTGATCTCCCCGCTCTTGCTTCCAGGATCAAGGATGCCGAATACAACAAGAAGCGGTTCCCGGGCGTAGTTCTCCGGATGCAGGACCCGAAGATAGCCGCACTGGTCTTCGGGTCCGGCAAGGTTGTGCTTACCGGAGCAAAGAGCATTGACAGCTTAAGCAAAGGGCTCAATATTCTCGGGAACCTCCTGCGCAAACTCGATATCGATATCCCCAAGAAGCTGAACTACAAGATCCAGAATATTGTCACATCGGCCGATCTTGCCACGGCCATAAACCTCAACAAGATCGCGGTAGGGTTCAACCTCGACCGGATCGAGTACGAACCCGAGCAGTTCCCCGGGCTCGTATACCGCCTTGACAACCCGAAAGTCGTCGTCCTCCTTTTCGGGTCAGGCAAACTGATCATCACCGGTGGCAAGGAACCGGAAGATGCCAAGAAGGCTGTTGTCAAGATCCTCTCGGACCTGCGAAGCCTCGGGCTCCTGTAATCTTGTTATCTTTTTTGAAAAGTCAATGATTTGTGTTTTTTTAAGCACCACCGGTTGTGGATGATCGGGGATAAGTCCGGTCAAAAAACCTGAAAGACCGGTTTCTCATAATATAAAAAGTTCACACTGGTTGCCTGCCAATAACAGAGCCTATATATCCTAATTTAGATAATTATTAAGTGTAAGATCAAAATCTGATGGATGTGATGCATGAGAACTGAGAATGTTATGTACTTTACCGAGAAGGAAGAGGAATTTGCAAACCTCCTCATCGAGATTGGAACGAAGCGGAACGTTGCCAAGGTGCTGGTATTCCTTGCCAACACTCCCGAGGCAACCTCCCGGGCCATCGAGCGCGGGACCGACCTGCGGCAGCCCGAGGTCAGCATTGCGATGCGCTACCTGATGGAGCAGGACTGGATCACCAGCCGCGAGAGCAAGGCCGAGAGCAAAGGCCGCCCGGTAAAGATCTACGAGCTGTCAAAACCCATTCAGGAGATCATGGACAGCATCGAGAAAGAGAAGAAGAAGGAAGCCAACAACCAGCTGGCACTTGTCCAGAAATTACGGCACTATATCCGCTGAAGTAATCTTTTTAATCCCTTTTTCATTTCCCACGATCACGGTGATCTTATTTGCGTAACCGCAGAAAAGGCCGCTCTCGACTACGCCGGGGATCTCTGCCATCGCCTTTTCGAGCCCTGCTGGATCGGCTATGGACGGAAACGTACAGTCAACGATGAAGTTTCCGTTGTCCGTGATGACCGGGCCGTCCTTTTTCACTCCCTCGCGGATCACCGGGCGGCACCCGAGTCCGCGGAGCTGGGCCATGGCCGGAGTTACCGCAAACGGCAGGATTTCCACGGGGACCGGGGCAGCGAAGCGGGAAACGACCTTTGCCTCGTCCACGACAACGATGAACTGGAATGCTGCTGCTGCAACGCATTTCTCCCGCGTCATGGCAGCCCCCCGGCCCTTGATGAGATTAAGGTGCGGGTCAACCTCGTCCGCTCCATCAATGGCCATATCAATGATCGGGTGGTCGTCAAGCGTCGTGAGAGGGATAGCATATTCACGCGCCCTCATGGCAGTCTGGAACGATGTCGGGACGCCGGTCACGTGCAGGCCCTCGCGGACGCGCGCAGAGAGCCGTTCGATCATGTAATACACGGTAGATCCGGTCCCAAGACCGATGACCATACCGTCTTCCACCATATCCGCTGCCTGGAATCCCGCCGCGGACTTTGCCGCCGCGAGTGCACGTGCCTTCTCGTCCATGTCAGTGATACGTATCAGTGGGTAGATAATTAAAACTGGTGATTCTGTGGCAGGCCGGGCCAGGAGAAACGTGGGGGTTACGGGAGGAAGACCTTGCGGATTGCGTCCTGCGTTCCGTAGGCCGTGCAGTCAAGGGTGATAGGAGTTATTGAAACATTCCCCTTCCGGACCGCGTGGACATCAGTCCCCTCCCCGGCATCTTCCACCAGCGGCCCGTTGATCCAGAAGTAGGGCCTCCCTCGCGGGTCGAGACGTTTTTCGACACCGGTATGGAAAAGCTTGCCGGCAAGGTGTGTCACCTCATAGCCTCCCGTCACATTTGACGGGATATTCACGTTGATAACATCGGCACCGGGAGGGAACCCGGATGCGAGTACGCGGGAGACGACATCGCGCACAACCTTTTTGGCCTCAGCAAAACTCTGGCCATGGGTGCGGGGATCGTCGAACTTGTCCCCCTGGTCTTCCACCTGGAGGGAGAATGCAATCCCCTTGGTACCCTGGTTGGAAGCTTCGAGCGCAGCTCCGACGGTCCCGGAGGTCATAATGGATTCTGTCGAGAGGTTCTCCCCGATGTTGATCCCGCTGACAACGACGGTCGGGTTCAGTTTCAGCGAGTACAGGCCGATGATTACGGCATCCGTAGGCTTGCCGGCAACGGCCCAGGCGGATTCACCGTTGATCACGACCTGCGTTGCCCGCAGCGGCTCGAAGATGGAAATTGACCTGCCGACGGCACTCTGCTGGGTCGCAGGTGCCACCACCGTGACATCCGCGATGGGTCGAAGGGCATCATAAGCGGCCCAGAGCCCGATGGAGCTCACGCCGTCATCATTGGTCAGCAGGATCGAGGGTTTCATCGCATTCATGTTTCCGGCAAAGCAGAAATACCTCACCGATCGGATAGGGTAATTTCATTGCAGCGCAAAGAATTGAGGGATGAAGGTCCTCCTTGCCGAATATACGGTAGCCCACGAACCTGCACTTGCCCATGAAGGCGCTGCAATGCTCTCGGTACTGAAGTCGAGTTTTGAGCGATGCGGGCATGGCGTTGTCCTTCCCGGCCCGGGTGACTTCGGGGAAGAGATCGCGCGCCTTGCTCCCGGCTGCGACATGGGCCTTGTGATTGCTCCCGATCACCTCCTTTCGAAATACACGTTCCTGCTGGAGCAGGCAACCCATAACCTTGGCTGCGGGTTCATGGCTGTTGCGCTCTGCGCAAACAAAGTATCGTCCGGCAGGATCCTTGCAGAGAACGGTGTGCCGGTTCCCGCGGTTCCCGGTTCCGGAAAACGCGTGATCAAACCCATCAAAGGATGCGGTTCGCAGGGGGTACGGCTCTCATTGGATCCTCCCCCGGAGGGCGAGTTTGCACAAGAATATATCGAGGGGGAGAACTACTCGGTCAGCATGGTCATCAACCGGGTGATCGGGGATGCCTGCGCATACTATTCGGGAAAACCGCCGGTGGTCCTTGCTGTCAACCGGCAGGAGATTGCAGTAGGTCCTGACGGTACATTCCAGTACCTTGGCGGGGAGACACCGGTCCATCCCACCCGGGAAAAGGAGATCGTTGACACCGCGGTAAAAGCGGCGACCGTTCTTGGCTGCCAGGGATACTGCGGTGTTGACGTGGTTGTTGCCGACAAGGTTTGGGTCGTTGATGTCAATCCGCGGATCACCACAAGTATTACCGGTATCGCTGCATGCATGGCGGAGGAGATTGCCGGCATCCTTGTGTCTGCATCAAAAGGGAATGGACCTGATGCCGTTCATTTCAACGGCAGGGCCAGGTTCGATTGCAACGGGAAGGTCACCCGGCTATGATCGGTATCGATGTCGGCGGAGCCAACCTGAAGGTGGTGGATGAGGCTGGCATCCACATCCATTACTGCCCGCTCTGGGAAAAAGCGCCGATAGCCGATACTCTTAAACCATATGTGAAGCACAGTGAAAACAGTGCGGCAGTTGTCATGAGCGGGGAGCTTGCGGACTGCTTTGAGAATAAACTGCAGGGTATCTCCTTTATTGTGGGCGAAGTGCAGAAAGCGTTCCCGGGCGCCCGGTTCTATGGTACAGATGCAAGATTCCATGAACGGCCGGTCCCGCAGCTTGCGGCGGCGAACTGGCTTGCATCGGCTGATTATCTCAGGGAACGGTATCCTGGTGCCATCCTGCTGGACATTGGCAGCACAACAGCGGACATCATTCCGCTCGGGAACTTCGAAGGGCTGCTCGGGCTCACTGACCTGAACCGGCTCCAGAAGGGTTTCCTGCTCTATACCGGAATGCTGCGGACCAACATTGCGGCCATCCTGCAATCTGTCGACAGCAATGGGATTCATACCCCGATCAGTTCAGAGTATTTTGCAACAAGCGCCGATGCCCATCTCGTGCTGGGGCATATCACTCCTGATGAATACACCTGTGACACACCGGACCATAAGGAGAAAACCCGGACCGCTGCGCTCAGGAGACTGGCACGCGTAGTCTGCGCAGATCTTGACGAGATTGGTGAAGAGGGCGCAATGCAGATTGCCCGTCAGGCGCATGAGCGGCAGAAGACGGCTGTCTGCGATGCTGTCCGGGCCTGTGCCAGGTGCCACGACTCACAGGAGATTCTTGTTGCCGGTATCGGGGCAAAGCTCTTTTCCCGGGAACTTGGGGGACGGGACCTGAACCGCGAACTGGGGCCGGTGGCTGATGCACTGCCGGCATTCGCGGTACGGGAGAGAGCACTCCGGGACAAAACACCACGCAATTGAGAGGTCGGCAGAGCATGAATGCAGGGAGGGCAAGTCTCATTCTCCTTATCGGCTCGCTTGCAGTCACGTTCCTGATGTGGTACTGGGGACTTCCTTTGTTCTTCCTCTTCCTCTTTGTCCCGCTTCTCCCGTTCCTTGGCAGGAAAACGTCCATCCGGCGCTGTCCTGCCTGTGGCTGGGAGACTTCCGGTAATGAACGGTACTGCCCGTATGATGCCACCCCCCTTGAGGTGCGGGAACCCAATCACGGAGACAGGTGAGTTACCGGACCCGGGGATTCTGCAAACGGCATTGTACCGTGGGATTCCGATTGATCACCAGGGTAGTGACTGTCCCACTATCCCGGCAATGTTCCCTGTTACTCGAAACGCACCCGGTCCTGCAATGGCATGCGCGGGATCTCCCGTCAAAAAATACTGATAGTAAAATATTAGTAACGTATCTCTTTTACAAAAACAGTTTTTCATAATTGTCCATTTTTCCATACGATTTTCGTTCACGTGCACCAGATTTTCCGGGCAGAGATCATCGGCGTAAAAGTGATTGCGTATATATATAGGATCAGAGCAAAGTTAACAGAGCATATTACCCCCATAGAATTACGACGGAGCCACAGGTGAATTCATGAAACTGCCGCAGTCTGTTGAAACCGCATTTACCGGCCTTGAGGCCGCGATTGTTCTCATTGCTTTTGTCGTTGTCGCGGCAGTATTCTCCTATGTGGTGCTCGGGGCAGGTTTCTATACAACCCAGACCGCCCAGGCGACAGTGCATACCGGTGTTGCCCAGGCCAGCTCAAGCGTGGAGATTGCCGGTAGTGTGATGGGAGTAGCCTTGGGGGAAGATCCCACACGTCTGACCTACATTAATGCAAGCATCATACTCATGGCCGGGGGAACGCCGATGGACCTCAACCAGATGGTCATCTCCTATTCAGACACCCACGGTGGAAGGAATGCAAGTATCACTATGATTCCATCGGACTGCGGAACCATTCTCTCAGCGAATGCGGCAACAGACAATGATATCCAGTGGTGCGTCTCCCAGAAGATCAATGAAGTAGGAACTCCTAACAGCCTGCTTGAACCAAACGAGATCTGGATCCTCAGTATCGGGATGCCGGATTCGGCAAGCGTAAACCAGAAGATTACCTTCAACCTGCAGCCTGCCGTAGGAGCTGTCTCCTCGTTCTCAAAGACTGTTCCCGGCGCACTCTCACGAATACAACCACTTTACTAACTTCCTTTTTACCCCCACTCCCGTAACGAGCGCAATCCATCATTCTTTTTAGCCAGCAGTGCCAATGCTGGATCATTGCGTGATGACCATGGCCCAGCTGCTCCTGTTCTCTGTCGGATCTGTCAGAGGTGCTCTACCCCTGGAGGAGACCGTGCGGGTCATCCGTATGGTCACGCCGAAGAAGAGAAAGGCGGGTGGCCCACCCTGGGATGCAGGGACCATCAATCTCCATGGCAGGACCCTCTCCGTAGTCTCAATGAGAAGCTTGTTCGGACTGAAGGATGCAGGTCCCGGGCTGACGGATATGCTCATCATTGCCCGGGCCGGAAGCCAGGACCTGGCACTCTGGGTCGATGCAACCTCCGGTGTCCGCGATATCCCTCTTCCCCGGGATGCGAAGGGAATGCCCCAGCAGACATTTCCTGAAGGATCCGGTGTCTTAAAAACCGCAGAAGGGCTCCTGGTCATTTACGATCTTTCCGGACTGATCGCATCCGGGGGGATTATGTCTGACAGTACCGATGACAGTATGGTGCCGGCCTGCGATACGGTGCGACAGGACAGCGGCAGGAAGACTTTGGCAGGACCGGATGATGACGATGCGTATATCAACGCGGTGCTGGCCGAACGTGCAGCAAGGATTGCCCGCCCGGAAGAACCTTTGGCTGAAACGAAGACTGCTGAAGTCCTCAAGTTCCGTCTCGCCTACCGTGAGTATGCGATCGAGATGGGAAATATCAGGGAAGTTATCCTTACCGGGGAGATCACACCGGTCCCCGGGACCCCGGATTTCATCTCGGGGATCTGCGTTGTGCGGGGCGAGATCATCTCCCTTATCGACCTCCGCGTCCTGCTTGCCATTCCCGAGACAGGGCTTACCGACCTGAACCGGGTGATTGTCTTAACCGACCGGACGCTGACCTTTGGGATCCTTGCAGACCACATCACCGGTATTGGCACCATCGAACTGGACCGCATCTCCACGGAAAATCCCCATGTTCCCATCACTACAAACAAGTATGTAAAGGGAGTGGCCGAGGGACCCCTAGTTGTTCTCGATACCCGCGCGCTCTTTTCCGACCCGTCAATGATCATCGATGAGGCATGATACCATTTGTGCACGATATCGCTGCTGGTTATCGCGGGGCGGTCCGGTCGTAGTGTTGCAGGTGAGAATCACTACGTTTATGCAACATGCGGTCAGGATATACAATCAGGGAATTCCTGGAACGTTCCGGAGACAAATTTATGCTTGAATTCTTCTCAAACATGAAAGTCGGGACAAAGATCCTGGTCATCTGCCTGTTCCTTGCCATCATACCGACGCTGCTCCTCGGTATTGTCGCTTACACGACATCAAGCAGCGTCATCAGCGAACAGACGCAGTCGCTCCTGGAGACACAGGTCCAGGACATGAAGGGCTGGACCAACGATGTGTACAAGCTCACGCGCAACAAGGTCAACAGCGATCTGAATGTTGCAAAGCAGAACTTTTACGGGAAAGGCACCCCGCAGATCATCAACGACCAGATGACTCTTGTCAGCAACGACGGCACGCAATATGTTGTGAATGACAACTTCGAGATCGTTGACAAGGTCCAGTCGATGGTGGGCGGGGCGGCGACCGTCTTTCAGGTGTATAATAACAGTTATGCAGCGCGTATCTCGACCAACGTGCTGGACTACAATGGCCAGCGTGCCGTTGGCACTCACCTGACCGACAATGTCTATGAGGTTGCGGTAGAAAAGGGCGAGACCTACTATGGCAGGAGGGACCTGTTTGGCAAGGACTATGTCACTGCATATGAACCGATCAAGGATCCAAATGGAAAGATCATCGGTGTCCTTTTCGTAGGTACCGAAGCCGGTCAGACACTTGATGTGGTCAAGAAGAGTATCCGCGACACGGTTGTCGGGGAGCACGGGTACATGTACGTGATCGACAGTACCGGAACCGTCCTCGTTCACCCGAATGCCGAAGCCCAGAACTGGGCGGACAGGGCATATGTTCAGGAGATGTTCGTCAAAAAAGAAGGGGCGATTCCTCACGATGTGGACGGGACGCAGGTCATCGATGCCTACACGTATTACGAACCGCTGGACTGGTATATTGTCTCCCGTGCAGAACTTGCTGACTTCAGCGGCCCGATCGATACCATCCGGAACACCATCTTCGCCCTGGTCCTCGCATCCATGGGTATTGGCGCGGCTGTCGCGGTTCTCTTTGGGAAATCCATCTCTGAACCCCTCCAGCAGGTTGTCCTGATGATCCGGGAACTCAGGAACGGCCATCTCTCGGCCCGGCTGAACCTGAAGCGCAAGGACGAGATCGGCATGATGTCTGCAACCATGGATGAGTTTGCCGATGATCTCCAGACGAACGTTGTCGGGGATATCAAGAAGATCGCAAACGGGGAGTACATCGAGCAGTTCTCGGAGCCGGTGGACGACAGGGATGAGATTCGCCCCGCCCTCAGGATGATGGTCGATTCGCTGGACCACCTGCACAAGGAGACGATCAAGCTGACCGATGCTGCCCGGGCCGGCGACCTCTCTGTCCGCGGTGACGAGAAGGCATTCCGCGGCGGGTACCGGATGATCATTGCCGGTTTCAACAAGACGCTCGAGACGATCACGGAGCCGGTCAACGAGGCCATGCGCCTTGCGCGCTTCTATGCATCCGGTGATTTCACGGCACGGTTCGATGAGAAGATCCCGGTTGCCGGCGAATTCGTCGCGTACCGCGATGCCCTCAACACCATCGGTATCGAGCTGCAGCGGCTCATGAAACTGATCAACGAAGAGCTGTACGAAGGAATATCGGTTCTCTCCTCGGCTTCGAGCGAACTGCTGACCGTGACGACCCAGCTCTCCTCGACCAGTTCACAGACCGCATCTACGGTGAACGAGACCTCAGATACGGTCGAGAGCGTGCGGACCAAGACCGACCTGATGAACCAGAAGACAAAAGAGGTCTCTGAAAAGGCCATGAACGCGCTGAACGTCTCCGGCGACGGGCAGAAATCGGTCCAGGAGATCCTCGACGGTATGAACCATATCCAGCGCCAGATGGACGTTATCGGCATGAACGTTATCAAGCTCTCCGAGCAGAGCCAGGCAATCGGCGAGATCATCGCAACCGTCACGGACATCTCGGAGCAGTCCAACCTGCTTGCCGTCAACGCATCGATTGAAGCGGCAAAGGCCGGAGAACTCGGGAAAGGCTTTGCCGTGGTCGCCCACGAAATCCATAACCTTGCCGAGCAGTCAAAGCAGGCGACCTCGAATATCCGTACCATCTTAACAGATATCCAGCGGGGCGTTTCATCGACCGTGATATCGACCGAACGGGGGACGAAGTCCGTAGCCGATGCCGTCCGGCTGACAAGCGATGCCCGTGAAGCAATCGAGGTCCTCACGCGGTCAACCGCCGAATCGTCACGGCAGGCCATTGATATCGCCTCATCTATCCATGAACAGGCGACCGGCATGGACCAGATATCCCTTGCCATGGAGAAGATCCGGGACGCAGCCCAGAAGAACCTCGAGATCACCCGGAAAGCAGAGAAAACGGCAGAAGACCTCCACGAGCTGGGTCTCCGGTTAAAGAAACTCACCGTCCAGTACCATGTCTGAAGTGCACCTTCCATGAAAGGAACGGATGCTGAATTCACGAAAAAACTCCTTGCCACGTTCCGCGAAGAGGCACGGGAACACCTGGACGTTATCGTCGCAATACTCCTTGAGCTGGAAAAAACGCCACCCGTACCGGAAAGTGCATCGGTCGAACGGATTTACCGGACAACCCACAGCCTCAAGGGTGCGGCACGGGCGGTGGGGCAGAAGGAGATCGAATCCGTCTGCCAGAATCTGGAGAATATCTTCTCCCGCATGAAAAAAGGGACCTATGTCCCCGATTCAGATGATTTCGATATCTTCCACCAGGCAGTGAGGGTGATCCAGTGCCTTCTGGATGGAGGCGGGCAGCCCGTTACCCCGGTAACCGATATTGTCTCGTCGCTCCGGTCTCTTTCCCGGAAAGAATCATCTCCCGGCGATTCCAGGACTCACGGGAAACACGAACAGGAAAAACACCCGGGGGATATACCTGCGCGATCCACTAAGGGTAAGCCGGGGGTTACATCCCCATTATTGGAAAAGGATCGTGGAGAAACCCGGAAACCTCCTGTGCTTCCCGTAACCGCGGGCAGACCAGAAGGGGATGGGGCAACGGTACGGATTGCGGCACATAAGCTTGACCGGCTCATCGCGGGTTCGGACGATCTTCTCACAACCCGCCTTTTCCTGACGCACCGCATGCGGGAACTTGAGGAGTGGCTGGCACGGTTCACCATCTGGCGATGGAACCAGGCAGCCATATCCACGGATATCCACCGTATCCGCGAGCGGTCGTTCGGCTCCGGCAAGGCAGACCTCCCGGCAGATCTCGTCCTGCCGCTCCAGCGGCTGGTGGAATTCCTGGATTATGACCGCGAGTTCGTCACCTACCTCCAGCATGATCTTGCCGAATTTATTCGCGCAACCGACCGGGACCGGGCTGCGCTCGAAGCCAGCACATCGGAGATCTCCGAACTCATCCATGATGCCGTCCTCCTGCCGGTTTCAAGCGTTCTTGCACCGTTCCATGGTCTCGTGAGAGAATATTCCCGTACTACCGGAAAGCAGGTTGAGCTGGTGATCGAAGGCGGGGAGATAGAGGTGGACCGCCGTATCCTTGACAGTCTCAAGGATCCCCTGATGCACCTGATCTACAACAGTATCGATCACGGGATCGAATACCCGGATTTGCGGGCCCCGCGCAATAAACCTGTACGGGGAACAGTACGTATCCGCGTTGTCCTTGTCTCCGGCGGAAAAGTTGATATCGAGGTATCCGATAACGGGAAAGGTATTGATGGCAGCGAGATCAGAAAAGCTGCGGTCAGGATCGGTCTTATCACGGAACAGGAAGAGGCACGGCTTACCGATGCCGAAGCGGTCTGGCTCATCTTTCGGTCCGGCTTCTCGACCAGCCCCATCATTACGGAGGTCTCCGGAAGGGGACTCGGTCTTGCCATTGTGGAAGATACCATCACCCGCCTCGGAGGTTACGTAACCATCGCATCCGAGCACGGGAAGGGAACAACGATCACCCTGCGGGTCCCGGTCCGCCTGGTGACCTTCCGTGGCGTCGTGGTCCGGTCCGGGAGCCAGGTCTATGTCATCCCCATGCAGCAGGTACGGCAGGTCTTAAGGATAAAGCCCGATACCATCTTCACCCGTAGCAGGCGCCCGTACATCCGGGTAGACGATCAGACCATCGGCATCGTAAAACTGTCCGACATCCTGAATGTCCCGACATCCAGCCTGCCACCCGGGAAAGATGCCCCGGTCTCCCTTATCGTTATCGCATACGGTGCCGGCCAGGTCGCGTGCCAGGTGGACGAGATCGTGCATGTCCAGGAGATTGTTGTCCGGCCGCTTGGAAGCCAGCTCCGGCGGATACGCCGGATTGCCGGAGCGGCGATCCTTGGCGACGGGACGCTTGCGCTTGTGCTCGATCCTCCCGAACTGATCCAGGAATCGCTCAGGATCAGCACCCGCGGGGCAGCCCCGGTGCAAAAAGGCGCTCCCGCACCGGTTGTCCTTGTTGTCGAAGACTCCGTGACCTCGCGGGCGTTCCTCCAGATGCTCCTGGAGCGCGAGGGGTACCGGGTGATGACAGCCACTGACGGAATGGTGGCTTTCGCAATTCTTAAAGAGCATCAGGTCGATATTGTCGTATCGGATGTTGACATGCCCCGCATGAACGGGTTTGTGCTGACCGAGAAGATACGGAGCGATCCAAAACTCCAGTCCCTTCCGGTTGTCCTGGTGACCTCGCTGGATTCAGCTGAGGACCAGAACCACGGGGTTGCCGTCGGTGCAGATGCGTATATCGTCAAAAGCAGTTTTGAGAGAAGTGCCCTGCTTGCCGTTGTCAGGAACCTGATCAGGACAAAAAGGCCGCAGGGTCGTTGAGGAGCAGGACGCTGAATCATGGAACAGATTGCCAAAAAAATCGTAAAGATCCTGATCGTGGAAGACAGCCGCACCCAGGCAGAATACCTCCGCCACATCCTTGAAACTGAGGGCTACCGCGTCCTGCTGGCCGAGAATGGCAGGGACGCACTTGAGAGTGTCACAAGCTTCCTTCCCACCATGATCCTCTCGGATATCGTTATGCCCGAGATGGACGGGTATGAACTCTGCACAAGAATCAGGCAGGATGACAAGACCCGCGGGATCCCGGTCATCCTCGTCTCCCAGCTCTTCGATCCTGCTGACGTGATCCGCGGCCTCGAATGTGGGGCTGATGATTTCATTGTCAAACCCTATGACCCGGACTATATCCGGGCCCGGATTACCGGCATCCTTGAAGCGATCGACCAGCCGGATCCGGAAGGAGTCCCGTCCCCCCTCGACATCTCCCTTGCAGGAAAGACCCACAGGATCACGGCGAGCAGGCTCCGGATCATCCGGATCCTGCTCTCCACCTATGAAGTCGCGGTCCATCGAAACACTGAACTTGAAGAGGCACGCGAGCAGCTCAATGCCATGAACGAACAACTCCATGGTGCTATCGATGACCTGAGGCAGTCAAATGGCCGGCTTGAGTCAGAGAACAGCGAGCGGAGGAGGGTTGAAAAAGCACTCGATGAGGCCAACAAGAAGCTGAACCTGATGGCAAGTATCACCCGGCATGACGTGGTAAACCAGCTCACAACCCAGAACGAATCCCTCGAATATGCACTCAGGCTGAAAGATACCGACGCATCAAAGGCATGGGAATATGTCTCCGCCGCAGCCCAGATCGGAACCCGTACCCTCAACTCCATAAAATTCACCGGGGACTACCAGAAAGTCGGGGTCAAGTCACCCCAGTGGCAGGATGTCCGTTCCCTTGTCGATGCCGCAGCCGAAGAGAAAGTCCCCGGTAACCTGAAGGTCAGAAACGAAATTCCCGCCGGAACCGAGATTTATGCCGATCCACTCATCGGCAAGGTATTCTCCAACCTGATGGAGAATTCGGTGAAATATGGTGAGAAGGTGACGATGCTCCGTGTCAGCCTGGAAAAGACGGCTGCCGGATCAACAATCGTCTGCGAAGACGATGGCATCGGGATCCCCGATGGGCGAAAGGAGTCGATATTCACCTACGAACACGGTATGACCATGGGTCTTGGTCTCTTTCTGGCCCGGGAGATCCTGGCCATCACCGGGAT
Source organism: Methanoregula formicica SMSP (assembly GCF_000327485.1). Taxonomy (NCBI): domain Archaea; kingdom Methanobacteriati; phylum Methanobacteriota; class Methanomicrobia; order Methanomicrobiales; family Methanoregulaceae; genus Methanoregula; species Methanoregula formicica. Next base: position 1,838,254 of record NC_019943.1, read on the forward strand.
CACCCTGCACGAGACCGGGACCAGCGGCTCCGGGGCCCGCTTCGAGATCCGCTGCCCGGAACAAACCATCCGCAACCATGATCCCGCATCCGCATAATCCCTCCCACGGGGGCTGCATCCGCAAGAAAAAAAAACTGTCTGCCCGTTTGCATCTGAACCAGCATCTGAGTTGAGTATCAAGGACGCCCTGCCATGAACATCCCCTACCTGTCCGTTATCTCCCATCCCACCCAGAAAAACCGTATCCTCCTGCTCTCGACAGTCACTGCATGCACCCTTGCCGTAAACCTCTTTGGTATCCTTGCCGGACTCACGGCAGTCCTCTCCCACCTGCTCTACTTCCCCATCATCCTTGCCTCCTACTGGTATCCCCGTCGGGGCCTTTCTTTCTCCCTCCTGGTCGCAGCTCTCTTTGCCCTGCAGGTAATTCTCTTTGCCCCGCTCGATCTCGTGCTCGGCCTCGCCACCATCACGCGATGCGCGATCCTCGTGCTTGTCGGGTGTGTTGTCTCGCTCCTGTCGTGGAACCTGGCACAGTCTGAAAAGCAGCTCCAGGACATCATCGAGTTTTTGCCCGATGCTACCTTTGCCATCGACAAGGAGGGGAAGATCATTGCCTGGAACCGTGCACTGGAGCTTATGACGGGACAGCCGAAAGCCTCGATGCTCAACCGCGGCAATCACGAGTACGCGCTTGCGTTTTATGGCGATCGCCGTCCGATGCTCGCCGGGCTGATCATCGGTGACGGAAGCGACATCCCGAAAAAATATCCCCAGGTAAGAAACGAATCCGGGACACTGGTCTCAGAGATATTTCTCCCGCACATGCAGGGCGACCGGGGCATGCACCTCCGTTTCTCCGCCTCGCCGCTCCTGGATGCAAACGGAAACGTTGCCGGGGCCATTGAGTCTATCAGGGACATCACCGACCGGGTCATGACTGCATCCGCGCTGGAGAAAACCAGCCACCGTCTCAATACGCTTGCCGGCATCCTGCGGCACGATATTTCCCGGAAGCTTGCTGTCCTCTACGGCCAGCTCCGGTTTGGCGTTATGAAGTTTTCAAACCCCGAGGTCATCGCGTACATTGGTGAACTCAAGGTAGCTGCTGACGGGATAACACGGCAGATCGACATCTCCCGCGAGTTCCGCGACATCGGCGGTACTCCCCCGTCATGGATCGCCGTGCAGAATGCGATTGCCGCGGCTGAAGACCGCCTTGAGTTCAGGAACGTGACATTCCATGCATGGACCGACCGGCTCTGTGTCTTCTCGGACCCGCACCTGCCCACGGTCTTCTACCACATCCTCCATAACTCGCTCCAGGAGTCCACGCGTGCAACAAAGATCGTCATCACGTACCAGCTCCGGTCAGACGGCTGCGCCATCATCATCGAGGACAACGGGACGGGCATTCCGGAGCATGAGAAAGACGCCCTGTTCGTGCAGCGGGAGGACAGTTACGGCAGGGGGCTTTTCCTTGCCGCGGAGATCGTCTCCCTGACCGGCATGACCCTTCGCGAGACGGGCGAATATCGCAAAGGTGCGCGATTTGAGATCCTGGTCCCCTCCGAAGGGTACCGGATAGAGAACTCTGCCACCAGGATCGCGGTCCCCCACCAGCGGCACACCTCTCCCATTATGGAGGAGAAGGGGGGCCCGGTGGGACGGGAATTACACGCAGATGAATTCCCTCTCGCGGATGAGGTCTGGAAGGAGTACCATGATACCAGCGGCGATCCCGCGGTGGACCGTATTTTCGGCGTATACCAGTCCGGTGAACTGGTCTCCGTTGCCCGCTGCCGGCGGCACCCGGACGGGCTTGAGGTGGACGGTGTCTTTACCCCGGCAAAATTCCGGAAGAACGGATACTCCCGCATTGCCGTTGGCTCACTGGTGGAGGCCTGCCATAATGACGACCTCTTCATGTACGCGGTCCGCCATCTTGAGGGATTCTACCACCAGTACGGCTTTGAGCCCATATCCGAAATCCTGCTCCCCCAAAAAATCCGCGAACGATACACGTGGGCTGCCGGCAATCTCGAGGGGGCCGAGGTGCTCCCCATGCGGAGGAAAGCCGGGCTCTGACCGGAGGGATATTCAAAAAAGTGTCGCGGATCGTCCCGGCTACTTGTGACGGAAGAGCGGGATCACTGGTTTGAGGGGATCGTACGAACCCCGTGCCGAGAGGTCATAGGTCCGTGAGAAGGTGCTCCCCATCACGTTCTCGAATGTTGCAACAGCCTTTGCCTCCGAAAGCATCGTCTCCAGCGGGTACTCGTTGACCTGATCGGCGGCAAGCGCCTGGATGCTATACTCAATATTGACCGGGACAAGAGAAACGTGGACGTTCACAGCATCGGCATTGCCGGAATTCCGGATAATGATCCCTTTTGCATTTTCCTTCAGCTCAACGACAACATCGGGCAGGTTCTTTGTATCCTGCATGATGAAGAGCGACATGGCAATGACTGCAACAAGGACAAGGACAACACCGCCAGCATAGATACTGATGAGGGATGCGACTATCGTAAGGATGATCCCGGCACCGGCCAGGAACAGGAATTTCCGGTCCATAGTCTTCATTGTCCCGTTCCCTTCATCTGTTTAACGGTTTTTTGCCGGGATGCGCGTTTCCTGTTCTCATGTAACCGTGGCATTCACGGTCTGCCCGCCCCGACGGGTTCACGGGAGGTTGTGGAGCTTTTTTAAGAGATCAATAGTCTTCCGGTTGGCCTTTTTGACCGGCTCCTCCGGGACCCGGGCCGGATTTGTCGATCCCAGTGTGTCGAATACCGAGCGGATCGCCTCGGGCTGGGACGGGCCGTAGCCCCCTTCGAGCACGAACGCCAGGGGACAATCCCTCCCGTCGCGGACCAGTGCTGCGAGCGTCCCGATATCTGCAGGCTTAAGGAGCATGCTCTCCTGCGGGTCATCGGACAGGGTGTCCTGTCCCGCGGACACGATGACAAGGTCGGGGCGGAAACGCTCCACAGCCGGGAGGATCACTTCCATGAAGACCGCGTAATAATCGGCGATACCGGACTTGTGGACAAGAGGGGCATTGACATTGAAGCCCAGGCCCTCGTTACTGCCAATCTCCTGCAAGGTCCCGGTATGAGGAAAATTGTCCATCTCGTGTGTTGAACAGTAGAGCACCCTGTTGCTGGAGTAAAAAATACTCTGCGTTCCGTTGCCGTGGTGGGCATCCCAGTCGATGATCGCAACGCGGTCGACCTGCTGCAGCGCATGGGCGGCAGCCACCGCGGCGTTATTCAGGAGGCAGAACCCCATTGCCCGGTCCGCCTCTGCGTGATGGCCCGGGGGGCGCACGAGAGCAAAACAGCACTCCCCGTCAAACGACCGGTCCACAGCAGCAATGGCGGACCCGACCGCGTAGGTGGCCACTTCATAGGAACAGGGATTGATGTACGTGTTCTGGTCAAGGTATCCCTGCTTGATCTGGTTGTTCTCGAAATACCCGCCGGTGTAGATGTACTCGTCGAGCGTACAGAAGTCAACGTGTTTCACGCACTGCCGCTCAAGCCAGGTGAGGTACCCGGGAACATGCACCCGCTGAAGTTCCTCAAAGGTAGCGGGAACCGGGGGGTAGATGGAGAGACCTTTTGGCAGGCGTTCAAGGATACTGACCAGCCGGTCATGGCATTCCTTGTGCCCTTTGCAGTCATGGTTGGCAAAGATATCCCCGGTTATCGCTGAGCACTTCATGGTAAGGTTCCCGTGACCGGATGAGTGATACTATCTTCTCCCTGTTCTGGTTTGAATTTTATTGCTGTGACAGCGCCGCTCCTCACAGCGCTGTGCAAACAACCCGTGAAAAGCAGCAATGCTTGGCGTTACCGGCAATTGTTGACACCTTTATTCCCTATTCACGATTTAAAGCGCGCGGAATGCGCGAAATGGGAATTTTTCCTCTGAAGGTCACAAAAAAACACACGCCAATTCCGGAACATGATTAATCAAAGATGGTTACTTTTTCCCACGAGTAATGTGCGGTTGTTATTCCTTGCAGACATGAATTCCCTGAGCTGCGCCGGAAATGCTGTCGGATTCCGGCGAACAATTCGAAAATTATTAATAACAACATACCCGAGATTCTGTTTAACCTATACGAGACCCGTAATGTCAGTTGCTGGTATAGGTGATTGATTCAGAGGTGTGTAAAAAAATGGTGTTTCATCCACCGGTAGCTATCACGGCCAAGGCCGGAGATGCCGGGAAGTACAAAGTTGGCCTGCCGGCCTGGAACATGGTCCTCCGTGGATTCATGTCCGGTGCGTACATCGCCATGGGTGCTGCTCTTGCGACGGTCTGTTCAACCGGTATTCAGGCAAGCGACCCAACGCTTGCATTCGGCACGGCAAGTGCCGGTTTTGCCCAGTTAATCCTGGGTGCTGTGTTCCCTGTTGGGCTTATTATCACCGTGCTTACCGGTGCTGAGCTCTTCACGGGCGACGCAATGCTCGCCCCAATGGCCGCGTTCATCCACAAGGTCACCTGGACACAGGTCCTGAACCTTTGGCTCTGGGTATACATCGGGAACTTCATCGGATCGGTTGTCTTTGCCTACATCATGGCAAACGGGCCGTTCGTCAGCTTCGATGCAGCAGGTGTCGGTACCCTGACAGCCTTCGGTACTCGGGCCATTGCGATTGCCAAGGCCAAGACCGCGTATGTTGGCCTTATGGGCTTCTGGTCTGCGTTCCTCAAGGGCATTGCGTGCAACTGGCTGGTCAACCTCGCCATCCTGCTCGGTATCTGTGCAGATGATGCGGTCGGCAAGTTCTTCGGTATCTGGTTCCCGATCATGGCCTTCGTTGCCAGCGGCTTCGAACACTCGGTCGCGAACATGTACTTTATCCCCGCGGGTATCTTCGCGCAGGGTTTTGTTACAGATCCCACCAAGATCGTTGCCAGTGTCAACTGGGTCACGATGTGGACAGCGAACGTCATACCGGTTACACTCGGTAACATCGTCGGAGGCCTGCTCTTCGTTGGTGTGATCTACTGGGTTGCATTCCGGAAAGAGATCGCAGCGCTGAAGTAGATCCTTAATCATAACATTTTTCGATGAAGATCGGAAATGTTGATGTAAAGGTCTCAATTCTCGCAATTGCGGTCTTTGTAATCTTTACTATACTCGTAATAATCGCCTCAATATACAGTCCGGTCGTCAGGTCGCAACTGATCTGGCTTGCACCGGTCCTTTTTATGCTGATTATCCTCCCCGTTGCGCTCAACTACATGAGCCAGCGGCAGTATGCTGATCTCAGGCCGGAATACGAACGGCAGGCAAAAACTGTCCGCATAAGACTCATCAACGAGAGCATGATCGGCAAGATTGTCCGGATCGAGGGTGTTGTTGAGCATGCCCGCTTCCAGTTCCTGAACCGGCCGCAGTATTCGGTTGCCGACCGTACCGGTGCCATACCGGTCAAGATGTTCACGAATCCCGAAGAAGATATCAAGGTCAATGATATTGTCGAGGTTCTCGGACAGGTCATACGGCGGTATATCGTCACAGGTGATCCCATCATCAACTGTGTTTCCATCAGGAAGACGGGAAAGAAACCGGAGAATTAGAAAAATCCGGGATTGTCAGGCAGCCAGGGGACTTTTCCATGTCTACGACAGATTCTGCAGGGGCTCCCTCTCAGGGAGCAGGACGATATTGCGAAGCGGCCGTGCCGCTCATTGCGTTTGGCGTAACCGGTGCGGGACTCATCCTCTGGAGTGCAGGATACCCGGTTGATTTCCAGTATGTTTCGATCGGCTGCACGATCAGTTCGTTCATCCTTGCCTACCTTGCCTGGATCCGGCCGCGGAAGGATATCGTTGCGCTCTCGACCCCGATCTACGGCATCGTTTTCCTGGCCACGCCTATCGAGGCGGGAGCCGGGGCCGTACTCCAGCTCCTCTATGCAGCCGGACTGACGATCCTCCTTATACGACTGAAACGCCGTTTCAGCGAGGAGATGTCCGGACCCGCGCCACTCTCTCCCGATGAGCCGCTGGGAAAGTACCAGCGCCGTATTCTTACGGAGATGCCCGCGGTTTCCCCCGCTCTTGCGCGTGCAGCGGGCAGGGTTTTCATCCGGTTTGCCGAGGGGGAATACGAAGAGTCCTGCAGGCTTGCTTCGGGCGTGCCGGAACTGGCCGACGGGACCGCTCCCGGACTGGTGGAGCGGGCATTTGCGATCGTATCCTTTCAGGCAGGCCGGATGGGAGAAAAGGGGCTCGTTCCTGATGAATTTTCAATCTTTTCTGCTGAACAACAGCACCTGCTTTTCTCTCCCCTGCCTGACAATACGGACAAGGAAAGGATGTACAATCGCCAGCTGGAAAATGCCCTGATCCTGCTCTACGTGATCGCTCTTGGCAGCACAGACAAGGAGATCCAGGCGGGCCTGGACGGGCTCCGCCCCTTTGCGCGGCGCCTGGGCGGGGAGTAACGGAAAGGACACACCTTCCGTATCAGCTCTGTAACGGCGAAAAAGGAATGGTGAGAAAGAGTGATGGGATCAGTCCTGGTACCTGGTGATATGGTTCAGAGGTGTGTATATCATCCATGAAAAAGGCAGGTACTGCCCATCTGACCGGTATGCTGTGCGCTAGTGCACAAACACTATGCACGATATCTATGTATATCACAGCCACTAAATAAGCGTTATTACATATCTTTCACGATAGCAGCCGGTCTGTGCAGGGGAGAGACATGATGGGAGACATTCAGAGTACCGACGAAGCCGCACGGATCCGTGCAGTGTTAAAAGAGCATCCCCTCGGCATGAGCATCAAGGAGATCTCCACTGCCGTGAACATGAGCCGCAACTCCGTGGCAAAATATGCCGAGGTCATGACAACTGCCGGGCAGCTTGACGTCCGCCATGTCGGAAACGCCAAACTCTATACCCTCTCCCACCGGGTCCCGGTCTCGGACCTGCTCAACCATGCAAAGGAACTCATTATCGTCCTTGACAAGGACCTTCGGATCATCCAGGCCAGCGGTTCGTTCTGCATGTTCGCCGGTGTCACACGGGAAACAGTCCTCCATACCCGGCTCAGCGCCCTCCCGTTCCCCCTGCTCTCGCAGGAAGACGAGCGCGAAATAGTTGCCCTCCTTGCCGGCGGGCCCCTGTGGAAAAAGGAGATCACGGCAGTCCGTAACGGGAGAGAAGTCTTCTTTGAGGGACGGTTCATCCCGACAACCCTGGAGAACGGGTCCTCAGGGATAACCCTTATCCTTGAAGATACCACAGAACGCACGATCGCCCGCCGCGCTTCCGAGGAGCGCGACCGGCTCCTCCGGACGCTCTTCCAGATCCCGACAACTCCCCGGTTCTTCATCGACAAAAACCACAAGGTTGTGTACTGGGACCGGGCTCTTGAGATCCTCACTAATGTCAGGGCCGAAGATGTCGTGGGTACAAGCGATCACTGGAAGGCATTCTACTCCCTGCCCCGGGCGTGCCTGATCGACTTCGTGGTGGATGGCAACGTGGAAATGATCGCCCGCCAGTTCAGCGGCATGTGTTCGCGCAGTGACGGGACTGATGGCAAATTCGAGTGCACGGACTTCTTCCCGGACATGCATGGCGGGGGACGATGGCTCCGCGTCACGGCCTCGCTGATCCGGGATACCACGGGAACGGTCACCGGGGCGATGGAGACCATTGAGGATGTCACCCACCTGCGGAAAGGCCAGTTCATCATCCAGCAGGCGTGATTATACGAAGGACACCCCTGCCTTCCCGTCCTCGTAAAACCAGAAAACGTTGTCGTGGGGAACGTCAGGGAGTGGCGGGAACCGTATCAGGCTCTCCCGGTTCCCGCCGCATGGGTGTGACCTGGATACTATCGAGGTCCCCAAAAACGAAATCGAAGCGATCGCGGATGCTTGTCGGGAGATCCGCTTCGGGGATGAGGCGGAAACCGAGGCTGCCATAGAAATTGACGAGCTCGGTCTTTGAGTGCATGTACAGCGTCTCGTTCCTCCCGCATTCCTCGATGAGGAGGATCATGACCGAACGGGCAAATCCCCGCAGCCGGTATTCTTCCAGGACATAGACCGCATCCACTTCAAGGCCATCCTCGTGCCGGGAGCACCGGGCAACACCGATAATCCGCTGGCCCGAGAAGACCGCGAAGAGCCGGTCGTGCAATGGATCAGCCTTCTGCTGGTGGTAGTGGATCCAGAGTTCGCGTTCCGCCCGGACCATCTCTGCCGACGTGAGTTCCCGGACCGTGACAGCCTCGACCATCCGTTCCGCAGACGGCATGGTCTTCTCCGAGAAGATGACCTTTCCGAGATGACGGATGAAGTGCGGGCGGATGGCAAGAAATCCGCTGCTCTCCTCGCCGGCAAGGGAATAGAGCGTGAGGAGGGTTAAGTCTTCGTTATAGCGATCAGACTCGGCAGGTGCGGTGATCGTTGGCATGGTCTGGGACTCTTTTAGGGCCGGTATTTCTGCCCGTTGTTCTTTACATGTTGTTTTTCCATGACAATAAGGCTGATGGCAGGAGGATACGGTATTTCTTTGGATCTTCTGATTTTTTGGTCGGAGAACACATCGTGTTCATCTCCTGCTACGGGCCCTGTATCCTGTCGCATCCCCTATCACGCTCCGAGTTCACATCAAGACTCTTCCCCCGCGCATTACAGACCGTAACCTTCTTTCATATTCCGGACAAGTATCAATACATCATACGCCGGCCCGTGTTCCGGTTTATGTACACTGTCAGAGGTGTGTGTATGGCGATTGACAAATTATTACTAGGGAACCTGAGGTTTCGGGAATCTGATTTCACCCCGAACATTGACTATTACAAGGAACTGGCTGGCAGCCAGCACCCGGAGACCCTCTGGATCGGATGCTCGGACTCCCGGCTCCAGACCGGGCACATCACGCAGGCCCGGGCCGGCGAACTCTTTATCCAGCGAAATATCGGCAACATCGTGCCGGTCCATGACTGGAACTTTGCAACCGTGCTTGAATACGCGGTCATGCACCTGAAGGTGAAAGACGTCGTGATCTGCGGGCACTCGAACTGCGGTGCAATCCGGGCGCTCGACAAGGAGAGCACGGATGCGTATATCCCGCTCTGGCTGAACAATGCGCGCGAAGCAAAAGACCGGATTGACTCAAAGATCGAGATGCCGCACACACCTGCGGAGCAGGAAAAGCGGTACCGGATGATCGAGCAGGAGAATGTCCGGCTCCAGATCGAGCACCTGTTCACGTACCCGCTCTTAAAGAAGGCCGTTGCAGAGAACCGCGTGGCAGTCCACGGCCTCTACTATGACCTTGGCACGGGTGCGCTGAGCCGGGTCTCCTGATCGAACCGGTGCCCGATCCCGGATCCACAGGCATACGGGAGTCGGGCCGATCCTTTTTTCACCGCATTCAAAAAAGATGCTGGTGTGAAAATCCCCGGGATTTTCATCAGCTTTCTATGTTGCTTCGCATCATAGCGCGCTCTGGAGAAAAACTCCTTCCAGATAGTTCCCCCCTTGCGCCTCCGACGGGTTTGAAAAACCAGGAGGATGAGAAGAACGCGGATGCGTTCTTCGACTCGGGGGCGCATGTGATGCCTCTGTATTACCTGAAATGGATAATCCGATACAGAGTTGTTTTCATATAAGGTAATTGAGGCCGCCGCGGGGTGCTCCAAAACCTGCCGGTATGCTTTCTCCAGAGGCATTTTTTACGCCCCGGGTTCATGGCGAGAGATAGGCCATGACCGGTGAGTCGAGATCAAACTGCCCGGTGTCGACCATGCGGACATGCGATCCGGTGACAGACTTGTACGTGGCAGGGTACAGTTCCCGGAACGTAATATCGGGATTTGCCCTGATTGCTGAAAGAACGCTGGACGTAAACTCGTCAGACAGCCACTGTTTGATCTCCATATCGTAGACTGCCCCGAGCGACGGCTCGTTCTTTGCAGCACCCGTCAGGTAGTAGATGCCCGGTGCAGTTGCGCCGGTAGCGATGCTCTCCCCAAAGCAGGTGTCAATGAAGAAGACCATCTGCCGGTACCGGCGGTCCCGCGCCATTGCATCGGTGACCCTGGTGAAGTCGTCCGTGGTGAAAAACCCGTTCCCGTACCCAAATACAACCTCGCCCGGCGACCCGTGGCTGGCGATGTACACAAACACGTCCGTGCCGGCATCGCTCTCCAGTACGACCGGCGTGGATGCAGTCCTGTTGCCGGTCATGACATTCTTTAACGTCTCTGCGGTAACCGCCGGACCGGCATAATCCACCTGCGCTCCTGCGCGGACATTTTCCCCCCGGGGAACATTGTGGATATCTCCCCTCAGGGGATTTTCCGGGGATGTGGGGATATCGTCAAACGTCATGAGAATGATATCCTCGTCGGCAACCCCGTTCTTCCGGAGCAGAGTATAGATACTGAGGGCATCGGACTGGTGCCGGTAATTTCTCCACCCCTGCGACGGGCCGACGATCACGGCCCTGAATCCCGTCCTTTCACGGGTTGCAGAATAGGGAGCGGAATGCGATGATAACGACATGAGCGCTTCGGATGCCCGGGTCCCTCCCGCGGATTCCTGATCGCTCTTGGATCCTGCCGTGAGGTTCTCCGAACTGATGGTTTTGATGGTCGCAAACGTCCCGTTGTCCACGGTCCAGTGGGAGTACCACGTGATAACCGGGTCAACACCCAGCACTACGTCATACTCCAGCCCGCCGCTCGCACCGGTGATCCAGGGCATTGCCCCGGTCCGGATATCAGTAAGGGCGGTGCGGACGCCCGTTTCGTTCCAGCCCGTCACGGAGGAGGAGGGCGCCTGCCCCCAGCTCCCGTGCCATCGTCTCCGTGACCCAGTACTCGACCGTGTCCCGGAGAACCTCTGCTGCCCGTGCACGGTCCTCATTTTTTAGCGGCTTTCCCGGCGGCTGGCCGAAGCAGTCCACGTAGAGCACGGGAAAGTCCGGGTTCTCCTCTTCCGGGCCGATGAGGGAGAAATGCAGGGGCGTGACGGAGCGTCTCGTGCGTTCCATGTCCCGGAATGTTGTCTCTGCAGCCCGGACAACCGCAAGGGACATGCTGCCGGACTCATAAGAGCATGACATTGGAGCCGTCAACAGCGCAGACCTCGCCGCAGGAACGGGGTGTGCAGGAGATAAAATCGTCTTTTGTGATGCCGCAGATCTGCCGGAATTTCCCGATGAGATCGCCCGGGACCCTGGCCCGGATCCGGCCTGCCGCCTCGTTCACTGCACCCGCGTACTCGTCCTTCATCCGTTGAATCCTAGTTTGGCATGTAATGGGATATAAGGGGGTGGGAACGCAGGGTGAAAGAAAAACGGGCATATTCCGGATGCTCGTCCCCGTGTATGAGGCTCAAAGGGATTAGCTTACCGGGTATGTCCCGCTGATGCGGCGCCTTCAGATCAGCAGTCGCAGGGCAACGCGGATGTTCCGTTCGCTGAACGGTTTTAAGATGTAGCCCTCCGGATCAATATCCCGTGCCCGGTCGATGGTCTCCTTGTTGCAGCAGCTGGTGAGGAAGATTACCCGCGCATCCGTCGTCTTCCGGATCTCGGCTGCGGCAGCGATCCCGTCCCGTTTCCCGGGCATGTTGATGTCCATGAACACGAGATACGGGTGTTTTTCCGCAGCAACAACCACGGCCTCATCACCGGTCTGTGCCTCGATGATGTTTTCATACCCGAGGTTCTTCAGGTGCTGGATCAGGAGGCTGCGGAGGACCCTGCTGTCGTCCACGACAAGAATAAGGATGGACGTGTCGCACGTCTCCCTGGATTCGTCTGTCTCGTGCCCATTCCCGTCCATCGACGCGGACGCGTCGTCGCCGGCTTTCCCGTTTCCTGTTTCTGCCGCTGCGCCGGCCCGGGCGTTCATGAACGACTTCCTCTGGTGGGCCAGGCTCTCCTTAAGCCGCGTCGCAATCTCCGTGTAGGCGTCAAAGGCACTCCTCCCGAGGCCGGTCTTCGGGACAACTTTTTTGAGCTCCTCCTTTGTGAAGACGTTCTCGACAGCCTCGATGTCGTACACGTTGAGGTCACCGAGGCCAAAGACCGTGAAGAGGACCGGTATCCCGTCCCGGTCATTCACCCCGGCGAGCAGTCGTTTCCCGGCCTTTTTGATAAGCAGCGGGCGGATACTCTTGTCGCAGGTCTTGACAAGAAGGATGATTGCCGGCTCCCCGTCCTGCGAGACCGCGGCAAGGTCGTTGAGGTTAGCAATGACGACCAGTGCTGCACGGTCAAGGTTTGCCCCCTTCTGGAGAATGGTGAAGACAAACTTTCCCCCGCGCCGGGTGCAGTCCTCGTGGATAACCCGGCTCAACAGCTCGCGGTCTTCCCGGCTGATCGTATCGATATCGTTCTGGAGGTCCGAACTGGACAAAAAGAGGCTGGAGAAGAGGGCCCCCCATGCCATGAACAGGGTCCCCGGATCGGGTCTTTTCGGGCCGTCGGTAAAAGAGGATCCGAACAACTCAATCAGCTGCCGGGGCGTGGCCTTCTCGATCCAGGAGAGGCTGGAGTGCGGCATGGTCATGCGGAGCGGTGTTCCTTCGCCGGGTTTTGGAGTCACCGCTTTCTCGATGGTCTTTAAGATCCGGTGCTCCAGTTCCGAGAATTTCGCATCGTACTCCCTCCGGATCCGTTCTACATCCTCAGCGGTATATACGACCGGGGCGGGTTTGCCCTGATCCTTCCGCTTATTGTCACCGGATCGCTGCGGGGGTTTGGTCATACCGGAAGAGCAACCTCACGTTTCAGGGAATTATCTGATTTTCCTTCGTAAGAAGTGTTTCGACATTTCGATACATTAAACTACTGGAATGTGCGGAAGAGGAACAACCGTTCCGGCATGCCTGACAGACAGAACGGTTGTACGCGATATCCTGCGGTTTCATGCAGGCATCCCCGACCCGTCCTGCAGGGCCCCCGCGAGAAGGGTGTTTGCGTACGCTTTTTTTACCCGGAAAACGCACCTTTCACCATGTCCCGCTGGTCCCCTGCCCTCGTCCCTTCTGTTCTTGTTGCTCTCCTGCTCCTTTCTGCCGGCTGTATGCAGGCCCATCCCGCCGGACCCCCTGCCGCAGTCTCCGGCCCGGAGTCTGCCGTCATTTCCAACGAGACCCTTGTCGCATTCGTCGATGAAGCGGTCCGGTATGCGCAGGTCCACGGGAAAGAACACGCGCTCGCGGAGTTTTCCAACCCGAACGGTTCCTTTGTGCGGGGCGAACTCTACATCTATGCGTACGACTTTGACGACGTTGTCCTTGCCCACCCGTTCAGCCCGGGACTGATCGGCACTAACCGTACCAATGAACGCGATGCGTATGGTAACCTGTATTCATATAAGTTCATCAACGCCGCAAAGAACGGCTCCGGCTTCGTGCGGTTCCCGTACAGCAACCCCGCCCGCAACGGGACAATCGAGGAGAAACTCGGGTACGTGAAGAAGGTGGACGATACCTGGTGGCTGGGCTCGGGAATCTATACGGGGCCGGCCCGCGCCCCGGTATAACGGCAGGGCCCGGGAAACCGTCTCTTTTTGCGTACCGGTGTGTTCCCGGCACGGGCACCAAATCAAGCCTTTTTTTACGGTTGAACGGCGAGATTGTATCATGGCACCATCGCCCGACAGCCCGCTTGAAAATCCCCGCATCCTCCTGCTTGCCGGGATCGTCTTTCTCGCCTGCATCCTTGCCGCATCGTTCCTGCTTTCGGGGGCATCCTCCACTGCACCCGCCAGCTGCCCGGCCGCCTCGTCGCACGAGCCGGTATTCGTTGACCCGGTAGAGAAACTCCGGCAGGTCCGCGACCCGGCCTACACGCAACAGATCTTTTCCGAGGCGGTTGCCTACGAACCGCTGCTCGCAACGCCGGGCACGCAGGTCCACATGGGCTTTTACTCGGCAAAAGGAAACCACGGGAGCCTCCTGCGCCTGCTGGACACCGTGAACGAAGGTCCCGCTGCCAGGGAAAATCCCCCGAACCGGGCGATCTGGGCAATGGGCATCAACGGCTACTACCCGTACCCCTCGTGGGAGCGGATGATGAACGAGCACTGGTACGAGCGGGCATTCCCGGTGAACGGGAGCGTTTTGATCTTCGGCGAGTCGTACCGCGACCCGTACCCGGTCACGTTTGAACAGGCCAATGCGATCTGGGCCGGGTACTCGGAGAGGTTTGCGATGATGGCAGAACCGGTTGCAAAAGCCACTGGAAAGCCCGTGAAGATCTGGTGCTTTGTCGGGGGCGCGAAAGCCAACCGGATCTTCTACACGATCGAGCTGCCGGCACTGAAGAAACTCGAAGAGAAGGGGCTTGTGGAGATCTATTTCGCAAAGAGCCAGGATGCTGAATGGAACAACATGGCAGACTGGATCAAGGGGTCGGCAAATACCCCGGCACCGGCTGCCTGATGACGATGTATCCGCCCGGTGATGGTGTGCCGGACCCTGCCCTGCTGTCGGCAGCCGTCAGCATTGTCCTGTCGCAGGGCGGGCCGGCGGAAGAGGGCGCAGACGATACCGTGCTCATCCGGCGTCTCTGCGGGCAGGTCCCTTCGGCTTCCCCCGGACTCTGCCGGGACGCGGTGAGCCGGGCCCGGAAACTCTCGCGGGATGCGTATGAGATTTGCGATGCCTTCCGGGACGGGGCATACGGGAGCGGCAGCGGAGCCGGGGATGCGGCCCTCCGTGCACTTGAAGAGAAGAGTCCTGGTTTTTCTCCCGACGATTACCGGCAGGCATTCGCGGCCGGGTTATTGTGGACGGCGTTCTGAACGCGACGGCTCACGTTCACGATACTGTGCGATTGCGCGTAACGATCCTTGGGACACTCGCTTTTCCCGGAGCGCCGGCATCACTCCGCTTCCCGCACCCGGCTCGCGCTGTCGGTGCCCATCTCGACAACGAGCGTGTTTGCGAATTCACCCTGGATCTCGGCGGTCCCCGATGATCTGAATGGCATTATTTTCACCCCGCTGTCCGGCATTTAATAAGGTTTATTCGCCTACATCTCAACAATCGCTGAGAAAAACCGGTGCACATCCATGGATAGTTCATCTTTTGAAAACCTTCGAAGATTCTTTGATCGTGTCAAGAATGCCGGGTTCTTTGAACGGCTCTTTTCCTGGCAGGGTATTGTGTCACAGGGTTATGATGCGTTTTCTGAATACCAGCAGCTGCAGGGACTTGTTGTTGAAAAAGAAAAGGAAATTGCCACCCTTGTTTCAAAGAATCGGGAGAACGTACAGAATCTGGAGTATCAGATACAGCAGACAACCCAGTTGAAGCAGGATCTCTCTTCAGAGCAGACATACGTGCAATCGCTCAATTTGCGGATTACAGAAAAGGAGAGGGAGCGGGCAACACTGTCTGCAACCCTTGCCGAAACACAGGCAAACAATGATGCAATAATTGATCAGCTGAAGGGGGAAGTTATCAATCTTAAATCCAGGAACGAAGAGTTGCTGCGGAAGATCAATGAAAGAGAGAACGAAGCCGGGGGATTTGTTGAATCCGACCGGAAAAACCGGGAGATTATCCAGAAACTGAACGCTGACTTTGCCGGTCTGACAGCCCGGTATGATCAGGTGAATCTTCAGTACACAGAATCGCAGAAGACACTTTCACAATTACGCCAGAATGAGGAAGAGCGTGTCCGTGCGCATGACGCCCGGATCACCGAACTGATGGCGTTAAAGAAGCAGCTTGAGGATGACCGTCTCCGTGTTCAGGCTGAACGGGATGACGCGATCCGTGCCGAATTCTCTGAGATGGAACAGACATGGAGGAGACATGAGGAGGCAGTTGAACAGACCCTGCGTTCTATCTGCCAGCGGCATACCCTAGAGTACTGCGATAAGGAAAAATTTCCACTATCCGGAAAGAAACCGGACAATGCGCTGCTCATTGCCGATCAGTACGTTATCTTCGATGCAAAGAGCCCGAAAAATTCCGATGAACTTGGCAATTTCCGTCAATACATTAAGACACAGGCCGAGGCTGTAAAAAAATACACCAAGGAGGATAATGTCAAAAAAGATATTTTCCTTGTCGTTCCTGCAAATACCCTGGATTATCTCGACGAAGTCCATCTTGACATGGCAGAGTACCAGGTCTATGTTGTCACGCACGACAGCCTTGAACCGATCATTCTCGCCCTCAAAAAGATCGAGGATTACCAGTTTGTTGATCAGTTAAGTCCTGAAGACCGGGAAAAAATTTGTCATGTGATCGGCAAGTTCGCCCATGCAACTAAACGCCGGATGCAGATTGACACGTACTTCTTTAACGAATTCCTCGCACTTCTCAAGAGCTGCGAATCGCTCCCTGAGGATATCCTCAAGAAAGTTGTGGACTATGAAAAAGCCGAGAAGATGAATCCCCCGATGGAGAAACGCAAGAAACTTATCCCGATCAAGGAACTTGAGCACGATGTCAAAGCCATCACCAAGGAGGCGGAAGCCCGGGAGATCGATGTTACGGCCGTGACAAAAGAGAAGATCGAGACGATCCCCCTCAACAAGTTCCTGGAATAAATCCCTGCATTTTTCTTGTGCGCAGAGTAATCACCTATCATGCCAGCACAGACCCCTTCGGGCAACCTGATTCCGGATATTGCTTACGAATCCGGGCTTCCCGGGGATTGTCTGTCCACGTTCATCTCCCGGTTTGTTACTGCTGCAAAGGAGGATCCCTTTTCCACCTGGCTCATTCTTCCTACAGAGCGGCTGGTCTCTGAAGTCAAGCAGCGACTGATGGCTGATACTATCCCCTTTCTTTCCTCACGCATCTGTACTCCTGAGGGATTTTGTGCGATACAGCTGGAGGAACACCGGACCACCGAGCGGATCATCCCGGAGAATGAATCGAAGATGCTGCTCTCACAGATCCTTGAGGATAATGCCGGTGATCTCCGGTTCTTTGTCCGGCGGGGTCATGTGTCAACGGGCACGGTCAGGGATCTCAGGGAATTAATGAAAGTCATCCGGTTGCGAAAGATTGTATTCCCGGAATGCCTTCTCGAACTTGAGAGCGAGAAGAGCCGGCAACTGGATGCAATTATTACTGAATACACCAGACACCTGCGGGAAACCGATCTTTATGACAGTCATACTCTTCTCGAATGGACAATCGACCACCTGAACCGTTCCGGTGAATCAGGATTAGGAACCGTAGTTATGTACGGGTTTCACGATCTCCAGACCCTCGAACAGGATCTTGTTGACACGATAGCCGAACATGCCGGGAAATCCTTTGTCTTTGTCCCTGAGGGAATCGATCAGAATGTTTTCCGGGGCCGGCCCCGGTCCGGAAAACAGCCCGGTTTCGATCCCGCATCCCTCCGGTCCCGGATAACAGGACTGTTCTCGGAAACGGACGCTCTCGATGCGGGGGATTTTTTCCACACCCGGACATTTTCCTCACGATATGCAGAGATTTCCGGCATTGCATCGGAGATCTGTCGCCTTAACCGGGAAGGCATGCCCCTTTCCGATATTGCCGTGGTTTTTTACGACCTGCGTGACAATCGTGCGCTCATCGAGGAAATATTCGGGGATTATGGGATTGCATGGAATTGCCGGATCGGCCCGCCGCTCTCCGCTTCCCCCCTCATCCAGTTCCTTACGAATCTTGTCGATCTCTCTCCTGGCGGGTATACCCGGGAAACCATGATCCGGATCATTGGCAGTCCCTATTTCCGTCGGGGAAATGTCCCGGGCAGTACCTCCTCTCTGGATGCGTCCGAAGTTGATCTTGTCTCGCGCTATGCCCGGATTGATGGCCCTCATCCTTCCTGGAGCAGACAACTGGAGTGGCTGCGTACGGAACTTGCCGATCCAAACAAGGCAAAGAATTTCCCGGGTATCAGCGTCCATACGGTTGACCGGGTCCGGGAAGGAATCCGGATTCTCCAGAACGATCTTGATGCAATCAGCCATGGCACATCCCTCCAGAGCCACATCAGGGCATTCCGTGAATTCCTCACGTCATGGGATCTCCCGCAGATCTTTTTCGCACCGGATGCTGCCCTTAAAGAGCGGGAGATCCAGATTTATGAAAAATTCTGCAAACTCCTCACCGCACTGGAACATGCCTCCTGGCACCCGGATAATGCACCCGTCGACGGGAAGAAATTCGCACGGATGATAACATCCCTGGCAGAGGATCCGGATGAGAGCGGACTTGAGGATGCCGACGGGGTAACCGTACTGGGTCTCTGGGAGTCCCAGCACATGAATTACCCGGTGGTATTCATCGGGGGTCTTGTTGAAGGAGTTGTCCCCCGGCTGACAACACGCCTCCCATTTATGAACACCCTGGAAAATGCCCGGATGGGGACCCGGTCTCTTTCAGAAATCCTCAGAGAAGAGCAGTATTATTTTATCGCATCGCTGCTGTCCGCACAGAAAGCCGTGTACCTGAGCGCTCCGCTGGCCGATGGAGAGAAAACGCTCCTTACGTCAGCGTTTTTTGAGCGGGTCCGCATGAGATCCGGGGATCTTCCCTGGCCGGAAATTCCAGTGGATATTTGCTCTGCCTCCCTTCGCTGTAGTGCGATCAATGCTGGAACGGCCATCCAGGATGGCCGAATCTGCGAAGCAAGGGGAACAATACCTAGCTCTCATCCAATCAGCGATCTTGCCGAACGCATTAACATGGAACGCTATCACCGGACCGGCTCGTGTGATTCCTCGTATGATGGCATCCTGTCCGGAGATGAGACAATTCAGGAAGCACTTGCCGGCCGCTATGGGCCGGATCACGTGTATTCCCCGACAAGCCTTGAGACTTATGCCAACTGCCCCTTTGCCTACTTCCTGGGCCGGGTGATCAATCTCAAAGAATTACCGGAAGTGGAGTCGAACCTCTCGGCCAGCGATCGCGGAACTGCCATCCACGATATCCTGAGTGCCTTTTACCGGCAGTGGCGCTCTGCCGGTCACAACAAGGTCAGTCTCGCTTCTCTGAACGATGCCACGGAGATGATCCTGAAGATCGCATCGGAAGAACTGGCACAGTATTCCTTCCAGAGCCCGCTCTGGGACGCGACCCGGATCCTGATGCTCGGGGACAACCATACCGGGCCCGGATACTTTGAGAGATTTTTGATCCATGAAGCGGGTGAAGAGAATTCACCGCTCATTCCCTCGCGATTCGAATTCTCCTTTGGCATGGAGGCGGGTGAATCGGATGATCCATCATCTGTTCCGGAACCGGTTGAACTTGTTTCGCAGGATGGCGGACAGAAGATGTTCATCCGGGGCCGGATCGACCGGGTCGATCTCACCCCCGACGGGCAGTTCGTGATCTATGATTACAAGTCCGGCCTGCAGCATCCCAAAGCAAAAGAGATCGAGGCCGGGACTGCCCTGCAGCTGCCGCTCTATCTTCTGGCTTTCGAGAAGATCTCCGGCAATCACGGCGTTGGCGGGGGATACTACAAGATACGGCGCGAGATCGCCCGGAGCCTCGTGCTCGCGGACCCGGTTGCAAAAGACCTGATGATCTCCCGTGTCCGTCCATCCGCGGATTTTGCCGGCACGATCCGGCACTCCCGCGACTGCGCCTTTGCCTATATCGAGGGGATCCGGAACGGCCGGTTCCCGCTACCGGCCGAAGAGGAATGCCCGAATACGTATTGTGAATTCAGACAGATCTGCCGCTTCGATCCGTACCGGGTATTCCAGTCGGGGGAGGAGACCTGATATGGCAGCGACACCACGACAGGGCGAAGCGATCACAACCCACGACCGGAGCATGGTGGTCACGGCCGGCGCCGGGACCGGTAAGACCTACGTGCTTGTGCAGAAATATATCGACCTGCTCAAAACCCGGCCCGTCACCGTGCCCCAGATCCTTGCGCTGACGTTCACCGATAAAGCCGCGGCCGAGATGAAAGAGCGGATCCGGGCCGAGATTCTCCGGCACGAAGGCCCGCGGTGGGAGAAGGCCGCTGAGGATTTCATGATTGCGCCGGTCCAGACGTTCCACTCGTTCTGTGCGCAGGTGCTCCGGGAATTCCCGATCGAAGCCGGCTTGGAACCCGGCTTTGTCGTGCTGGACGAGCAGCAGGCCGGCCGCATCCGCAACCAGGCATTCGATGAACTCATTCACTCCCCGCAGGATGGACCGGTCAACGAGGCGCTCGTGCATGTCCTCTCCATCACGGACCAGACCAACCTCCGGAAGATCCTCTCTGCACTCTACGAGCGGCGGGAGCGCTATGCACAGTTCTTTGCGGCTCTTGATGCTGATGAGACGCAGGTGCTGGAAACCTGGACGAGAGAAGTATCCGAATTCCGGGACGAGGAGATTGCAGCACTCCGGAACGATCCCTCGTTCTCCTCATGTGTTCGTACCCTGCTGGGGTTTGCATCCGCGTATGCAGGTGTTGATGACAAGGCTGCACAGTTCCTGGGGGAGATCCAGCCCCTCCTTTCCCGACTTTCTGATCCTGAAGATTCAGGAAAATTCTGTTCGGCTGCTCTTGAGCTGGAACGGAAGAGACTTGGGAATATCGGGAGCAAAAAGAACTGGAGGGGCAATGATCTTGCTGAGTTCAAGAGTTCACGCAAGAGCCTGAACGACATTCTCGTACAGAAAATTTCCCTCTTCCGGATGACGGTGGATCCCTCCGACCCGGTGATCACCGGGTCGATCCGGTTCCTGCACGACCTGTCCTTTGTGTTCTCCCGGTACCTGGAACTGGTAGGGACCGGCAAGGGTTCTCTTGGGGGCCTGGACTTTTCGGACCTGATCCTCCATGCCCGCCGGCTTTTTCTTGAGCAGCGCGATCTTGTGACCACGCACTTCATGCCCCGGTTCCGGTACATCCTTGTTGACGAGTTCCAGGACACGGACCTGACGCAGTTCGATATCATCCTCTCTATTATCGGGACGCCGTCCCCTTCCACGGATTGTCTCTTCATTGTCGGGGATCCCAAACAGTCGATCTATCTCTTCCGCGATGCAGATGTGACCCGGTTCAAGGAGGCACAGGAGATCATCACCAAGGCATGCACGGGAAGGAAGATCGATCTCGATACCAGTTTCCGGAGCACGAAAGAGGTGATCGGCCTTGCGAATTTCCTCTTCTCCCGGCTCCTTGCATCCGCAGAAAAACCGTGGGAGTTCGGGTACGAGCCGGTCAGAATATCCGGAAACCGTGCGGATCACACCGGTTCCGTTGAACTCCTCCTGCCGCCGAAAGGAAGCGATGCTGCCGGCACCAAACGGAACGAGGCTGCGATGGTTGCCCGGCGGATCCAGTCCGCGATCCATTCGCGACCCCTTACGGTGTACGAGGAACAGCCGGACCATTCGTTTGCCCGGCGCCCGGCCCGGTATGGTGATATCGCGATCCTGCTCGAACAGCGGACCAACCTCCCGCAATACATTTCCGCGCTGGGCGAGTACGGCATTCCCTTCTATGTCCACGGGGGGACCGGGTTTTACCACCGGCAGGAAGTGTACGATCTTACGAACATCCTCTCGTTCCTTGAATACCGGCATGACAATGTCAGCCTTGCCGGCATTCTCCGGTCCCCATACTTCGGCCTGCCGGATACGGAACTTTTCCACATTGCGCAGGAGAACGGCCGGACGCTCTGGGACAAACTCGGGAAGTACGCGAGGAGGACCGGCCCTGGGCCGGCAACCCGTGCCCGCGATCTTCTCGCATCCTGGCAGACATATGCCGGCCGGACCGGCCTGGTCTCCCTGCTGCGCCGGATTTTGTCGGAGTCCGGTGTTTACACGGTCTATGCAGCGCTCCCGGCCGGCGAACAGATCCTTGCCAACATCGAGAAACTGGTTGCCATGGCCCGGGCCAGAGAGGAGGCCGGGAATTATTCGCTTGCCGACTTCACGACGGATCTCCGGCTCGCGATGGAGGATGACGAACGGGAAGGCGAGGCCCATCTCGATGCCCTTGCCGAGAATGCTGTCAACATCATGACCGTGCATGCGGCAAAGGGGCTGGAGTTCCCCATTGTCTTCGTGCCGGACATGGGCATGAGCTTCCCGAACACTACTTCGCCGATCCTGATCGGCGACAACCCGCTGATGGTGGGCGTGAAGGTCCCGAATCCCCGGGAGAATTTCGAGATGACCGAGAGTCCGGTCTTCCTTGCATTGCGCGAGCAGCAGAAGCAGAAGGAGCGGGCCGAACGGAAGCGTCTGCTGTACGTTGCCCTCACCCGGGCCCGCGACCATCTCATCATGAGCGGGACCATGCCGGAGGATTCCGGGTTGTCGTACGATCTTTCCCGGTCCCGGATCGAATGGATCTTCACGGCGTTTGGCGTGACCGGGGATGCCATCGCGACCGGCGGGCTTGATCTCGAACTGCCGGACGGGACCGGATCGATCAGGTTATCGATCGTCTCCGATTCCGATTCGATCCCGGCCGAAATCGGGCGGGTGGAACCGGAACTGATTATTGTGCCGAAGGAATGTGCGGGGATGTGCGGGAGCTGGCAGCCACCGGAGTACAAGGTAGGGAAGCGACGGATCCGGCCGGTGTCGGTTTCCGAACTGGAGAAGGCAGAAACAAAAATCCCGGAACCTCATGAAAAAGTCGCATCAAAGTACCTGCCGGGGGTCGAAGGCGCAAAGAAGGGAACGATCATCCACGAAGTGCTCCGGGGCCGGGATGCTGCGACGGTTTTGCGCGAGTATGGCGAGTACTCGGAGGAGCATGTCCGGCAGTGTGAGGAGATCCTGTCGGCGTTTCTCAATTCTGATTTGATGAAGCGGGTGAAGCGGTCGTATTGCGAGGTGCCGTTTGTTGTGACGGTTGATGGCGGGCCGGTTACCGGGAAGATCGACCGGTTGTGTGAGATGGAGGATGGATCGTGGGTTGTGATCGATTATAAGTCAGAAACATCTGCCGATTATGCAGCGGTTGCGGAGGGGTATGCTTTTTCGATTGCGGTTTATGTGGAGGCTGCCTGTCAGATCATACGAGGAACGGTAACGGCGGTAGTACATTTTACGGAGTTGGGGATGTTTTGGAAGAGGTAAAGTTTAGGGGACGTGTAAAATTTTAAAACACTCTTCAATTTATTTAGAAAATGAGATGAATTTAGGGTTTCTTAGTCTGTGAAGATTGAGTGGGTGGGTGGATATCCCCCTCACTTGATTTTTGCCATTCTTGGGCGATAATATCCCAAGAAACATTACGTTTTTCTTTATGTGTCCATACATTCCAGAAGGATGGGTCTGATGACTTCGGGCGGCATTTTTCTTCCAGTTCATTAATTTCGACAAGAATTGGGATCGGTGCTGCATATCCAAGAAGGATTCCTTTTCGAGTAGGTAAAATTGGAAGTTCTCGTAATAAGTTCCCTAAATTATCTGGAACGAATTTACTGACAAGGTCTTGATCTTTGTCATTCACGATTCTGTGAAGTAAAAATGTATTGCACTGAGATAAAACTGTAGAAGATAATTCAGCAGGTCTTTGTGAACACAGAAGTAATCCTAGGCCAAATTTTCTACCTTCCCGCGCAATCCGTTCAAATGTTTTACGACACATACTATCTGTGGAATATTCATTTTCGGAAAACGGAACTTGTCGAATAAAAACATGTGCCTCATCTAAAACCATAATTGTCGGTAATGTGTCACCAATCATTCTTCGGTAACGTTGGAGGGCTTCAAAAATAATTCTAGATATTACTGCCACAACTAAATGAATTACATCAGATGGAACAAGCGATAAATCGATGATTACAATTTCTCCATTTTCTGCATTACTTCCGCCAATATAGTCTTCTAACCAGTTCTGTAAGTTATCTCCTTTTTCGAAGCCAATAATCGAGGCCATTCGATTATCTGAGAGCATTGTTCGAATACGCATTATCAAAAAATCAAGATACTGTTCCGCTTTTCGTTCTTGAGAAATGCGTTCGATATAATTCGGCAAATCTTGAACATTGTAAGGAATTGGAGAATCTTCATCTGGGCCAAGAGGTATAATCTCCCATCCTATCGATAACAAAAAGCTGTTAATTGCTTTTATTGATAATTCAAGGTCTTCTTCACTGAACGGAAAATATTCACGGACTATATTTCCACCACGTCCTTGATACTCGTGACTAAATCGTTTCTTTTCAATTTGATCTAGTTCTCCCAACAAAATTTTAATTGGTTCATTGTGAATAGCAAGGCAGGTGTGAGATTGTTTTTCCAAGTCTTCACATGTACTTAAAAGAAGAGTTCCAAAATTATTTTTTCCGGGAAATTCTTTAACCGACAATATACCTGATGCTAAAATCCCCTCAATTTTTTTTAATAAACTTGAATAATTTATACCTAAGTGACGTGTTTTTAACTGAAGCTGTGATCCACATTTCAATTCTCGTAGCGCTTGTCTTAAAAATGGTCTTTGAGCTTTCGCACTCGCTTCTGATATCGAATCCCATTCAAAACTATTCCATAACCATGCGGGAACACGTAACTGTTTAAAATCATCTTTTTCTTCATCAATTTGGACTCTAAATTTTCTGACTTTGGAGAAATCATCAAAGGCATCTTTATATTCCCCATTTGGATCGAGAATAATGAAACGGGCGTTAATTTTTCCATCTGATATCTTTTCCTGGGCATGTTTTATTGACCATCGAATAATTCCACAAACAGAGGATGATTTCCCACTTCCAGTATTGCCTAATACCGCTAAATGACGCCCAAATAACTTATTGGGATTTACAAAAACCGGAGCATTCGCCGCTGCTGGAGCTATTCCAATTTGAAAACATGATTCATCATCTTTATTCTCAACAATCGCTTGGAGTTGTTCTTTCGTTGGGAGAATGACAATATCCCCAACAGAGGGATAATTAAACACTCCACGTTCGATGGAATATTTCCCTTTCTGAAATCGAAGTTCCCCCAAGGGGGAGATGGACATTATCCGTTGCGGAAAAGGCAGATCTATTAGATCGAAATCTTTGAATCCCTGTCTCTTCGGGTATTGTGCATTTTCAATACCGATCCAAGATATAACTCCTATTAACGCACCTGATTCATTCGGGATTAAGACATAACCATTAATTTTAGGAAAAAGAGTAGGAGTTCCGGTATTTATCGCCGTACTGTGCGGGGCATCATGATCGAGCGTCACCCTCCATTCTCTTGGTGAAACAGATTGGACTGTTCCTATTGAGAGATTTCGGAGTGAATCGAAAGAACATTCGTCATTCATTCCACTCTCTCCGTTTGTGGCATATCTCTACTTTGTTGATGGATTCCTCTTCGTTCCATCAACCTTTGTTGTCTTTCCGTAATACGGTCAATTGCTGCTTTGGGCAGGTAATTATCAACTAACTTCTCTAAATCTGCTAATTGAGAACCAATTAACAAAGTGAACTGTGCTGGATTCGACTTTTCAAAGAATTTTTTAATTCTTCCTTGAGCACTATCAAATGAAACGATCACAATATGAGTTGACGGGATCGTCAGCATATCTTCAAGAATCCGATTAATATGTGAATCGCCGAATCCGTATCCATATGTCACAATTGTTGAGTTTGGCCTACAGACCGCTGATGAAAAATCACGGAATAACTCAGAGTACGGATAATATGTTGTGTCAATGCCTTTCGCCGAATTTGGATATATTACAATTTTTTCCTTCAACGATTCTTCGGAATATTCTTTTGTCCCGAATGCGACCGGATCTCTTACAATTTTTCTTTCTGAGAATCTCCAATCGATAGATCCATGGATTTTTGTTAATCTAGCAACTCCTTCAACATATCGGGGCTCTCCACGGATTCCTGGGGGATTGTAATGACAATCAAGTTCGATTTTAGTGCTACGGAATACTGGTGAAATTTTTCCGATAAAACGGTCGAGAATAATTATCCCTGCTAGATCACACCCATATTCGATAAATCGATCATAATTTGTAGTGAAGATATTGAGACGGTCGCGTGTAGCAGTTCTGCTCGCGAAACTGATCAAAAACGATTTTAAGTACATTAAGGCTTTTTCACGATCTTCTTCAGATTTATTCATAAAATCATGTTCAGTTTTCAATATCCCTTTCACAAAATTCTTGATGATCTCATCAGTTTCGTTTTCTAGTTTTTTTACATCTTTATGTTTGAGAATTTTCAATCCTTGAAGTAATTCTAGAGCGGAGCGTAAATCATCCTCAAAATTTGGCTCACCTCGTTCCAATGCCGTTGCTTGTGATTTTGACCAGGTATCAATCTCTGTATTAAAAATCGTAAAGGGGATTCTGTTCATTGAAGGAGGATTCGATTTGGCAATCCTTGTGGTTGCGATTGATAATCCCGTCCCTACTAATAACGACAGATGTTCACTTTGAAAAATTGCAGAAAGCCAAGGTTCAATTTTTCTTCGTAACTCATCTTCCATTCCACTTTCAATTTTTGTGAATTCGCGATTTAAATAAAGAAAATTTTGTTCCGCCCAGTCGACTTCTGTTCCCATGTAATCTCGCCAGATGCGAGTATTATTTTTTTAATATTTACGTGATTTCATTTCTTCTTGTATTTTTTATTCAATTGGTTTCATATCATTTTAAGACTTAATCTCAAAAATCTCTACAAATATACATTTTTAATGCTATCCTCGAAAAGACGCACATACAGGTCCATCTATCCGATGCCGTTATCGCAGCCTCGGCTTTATCGCTCGACGCAACTCTCGTTATCCGGAACGAGCGCGATTTTAACCATGTACCGGGTCTGCTGATTTCAACCCGTTTCATACAATATCCAGATCTTTTTTTACCACTACTCCCCGTTAATTATCGGCTCGTAGCAATCCCCTCCGAACCACCAATCCCAAATACCAGCCATACAAAAACGGATCTGATGCTCCTCTTCTTCGACACTGAAACCACCGGCCTCCCGAAAAACTTCGAGATCGATCCGGTAAAGAAATGGCCACGGGTTGTCCAGCTGGCCTGGTCATTATACGACACCGAAGGCACCCGGCAAAGCCAGAACAGTTTCATCATCTACCCGACGGACTTTTCCATCCCCATGGACGCTGCCCGGATCCATGGCATCACGACCGAACGGGCCCGGGCCGAGGGCACGTCACTCTACAAAGTCCTCCCGCAGTTCAATGCCGATGTCATGAAAGCGACTAGGATCATCGCCCATAACCTGGATTATGACCTGCCGATCGTTGGTACCGAGTTCACGCGATGCAAAATGGAGACCGGCCTGCTGAAGAAGGAACCGTGCTGCACGATGAAACCCCGGGAGATTGTGGAGTTCTGCAAACTGCCGGCAAAGTCGGGCCGGGGATACAAGTGGCCGACCTTAAACGAGCTGCACATACAGTTGTTCGGCGAGGGATTTACTGACAGCCCAATGCCGGGGCTGATGTCGAGGCATGTGCACGGTGTTATTTCGCATTGAAGAAACAGGGAATAATCCAATAATCAGATTCGAAGAGTGATCACTTCCCTTCTTTTTTTAATAGTCAGAACTCACCAGCGACCTAACTTAGATCTCCCTGTCCCCGCTGATCATACGGATCGTGGAATCCTGCGAAAGCAGTGTCATCTGGTGGATGGCAATACGATTGAGTTTTTCCAGCCGGTCCGGTTGCGGAAGATTATCACCAATGAAATGGGCGTTGAGGTTCTCAAGGTTTGAGAGGCAGACCAGCTGGGAAATATCTGCATAATCCCGGATATTGCCGTTCTTCTTCGGATTGTTCTCCCGCCATTCCTTGGCGCTCATGCCGAACAGGGCCATGTTGAGGACATCGGCTTCCGACGCATAAATGGCATTGATCTGCGGTTTGGTCAGTTCGGGCGGGATAAGGTTTTCGCGCACAGCATCTGTGTGGATCCGGTAATTGATCTTCGCAAGGTTACGCCGGATGTCCCAGCCGAGTTGTTTTCGTTCATCCTCCTTGAGGCGCTGGAATTCCTTGATGAGATACAGTTTGAATTCAACGGAGATCCATGAAGCAAACTCGAACGCGATATCCTTGTGGGCGAACGTTCCGCCGTATCTTCCGGATTTCGAGACGATCCCCCGGGCGCGGGTCTTCTCGATCCACTGACGGGGCGTAAGGGTAAAACTGTTGAGGCCGGCCAGTTTTCTAAACCCGTCGAATTCGACGGGATTAAAATCCGGATTATTCAGTTGCTCCCAGATGCCGAGAAACTCGATCGTATTGCGGTTCCGGATCCAGCTGCGAATTAAATCATCCATAGCGTCCGGGTTTTTATATCGTGCAATATCGGTAATACAGATATAATCCTCATTATTCCGGGAGATTACAGCAACATCCCGGTCCAGTACAGTAATCGTTGCCATCGTTTCAATCCCCAAAAATCCGACGACGACAAGCCGGATTCAATATAATCCTGCATTTATAATGCAGATAAAGAAAAGGAGAGGAGTGTGAAAGTGAGATAAGGCTCACGGTATTGATCGTATGATCATCCGGTTACAGATTCCGGACAAACTTCCGCAAATTTACAACTCATGCATTCCCGTGCAGAAGGACTTGCCGGGAAATCCCCGTACTCGTATGACGCATTCATCGCCGCAAACTCCCCCTGGATCAATACTTCCTTGTCCTGCAACTCTTCCGGGTAGAACGAGTACGGCTTAACGGCGCCGGTCTTCAGGAAAACCAGCTCGGTCGCAATCTCATCGGTACTTTTCATGTAATGATTGCGTGCCCAGAGAACATACGCAGCCATCTGGAGTTCCGACTCGTACTCGTCATCGTCCCGCCCCGTCTTCCAGTCCGTGAGGACAAGCGTCCCGTCCGCCATCTTCCCAATAAAGTCCACCTTGACCGTCACGCCCACATTGCTGGTGGTGAAATGATCGAACTCCTCGTGGCGCAGGCATTCCCGTTTCGCATACTCCGACCATTTGCCAAAGAATGTATGCAGGCAGGTGATTCCATTTGTTTCCATGGAAGCGAAGAACGAAGCAGGATTTTTTTCCCCGTTGTGGTACTCGGTGAAGGTCTCGCCACCGATATTTTTGAACGCTGTAACTTTTTTCACAAACGCGTTCATCGCCTCTTCCGGTTCCATCGGCCGCTCTTCGCAATGGAGCTGGATCTGCTGGTCGATGATATCGTGGATGAGCTGGCCCTGGACAACAAACTTTGATGTGAAATTCTTGAGCCACCGGATTTTTTCCGGGGGAACGACCGGACTCGTCTTCACGTAAGGGGCAATGTATTCAAAATAATATTGGCGCTGGCAACGGTTCCAGACCCGGTGTCTGGTGAAGGACCAGGAATTTATTTTATGAAAAAATGGATCCAGCTCTGCCATACTCTTTAGTGGGATACCGTTGTGAAAATACTTCGCCTTTCTTCCGAGTTATCAACATCCTGCATTCGTATGGTTCCAGGTAGTACGTCTGTCGAACATCCCCTTTATCAGGCACTCTTTCCGAGAACAACCTCCCAAAAACCAATCTCCCCGAAAATCGCTCCTTTTTCGAATCGGAGCCTATTTTGAAAAACCGACTTTTGGAGGATCGCACTTTTTTGCGAATTACAGTACAGTGTTTTAAAAAGACGCCATTTACACGATTATTTCCCCCATCCGGACGCACATTTGCCCTGAAAAAATGTCAATATAGGACCTCCCGGTTGGCCGATCTCTGTTTTTTCTGGGCATGGGTACGTGAAATGAACCAGAAAGGGATATGATTCCTCGAAAAATAACTTACGAGATCCATCAGCGGATACGCTCACTCCCTCCTTTTCCTCATCAGCACGATCATCCCGATCACAACGAGTGCAAAGCCGGGTATGAGAAGAGAGACCGGCGCAGGAGTCGTTTCCCCCTGTTGTGTTGTCGGAATAACCGGAGACAGGGTCACCGGCTGAACATGTTCACCCGCATGGATTACCGGCCCCAGATCCGCAAAGAAGAGCTGGGATTTCCCTGAATACCCGGCATCCTCTACTTTCGGGTAGGTCCGGATCAGGAGCCCCTCGTCATTGAACCGGATGATGTCGATCTCCAATGTCTTGTTGTTCAATAATTCACCAAGCCCGGCATCAAACAGTTTGTCCAGTTCGCCGTTGAACGAAAGTTCTGTTTTCGTCCCGGTCGGGATATGGTACAGGGTCCGGCCATAGATTACGTAATCGCCATCTACTGCATAGAGATAATCACTGAAAGCCCCATCAGTTTCGGCTAATACTACATTCTTCAGGGTCCTGAGATCGGTAAGATAGAGGACACTATGATACGCGGGAGTCCTTATGCCGGTGGTTTTTTTCCATACAAAATAATCCTCCGAGAAACAGTCCGGGTCAAATCCCACAATCCCCCCGGAAGATCCGATATTAGTCCCGGAGGGGATGCTGATCTGTGTAACTGAAAGGTTGCCGGGGGATCCGGCCAGGGTGAACAGGGCCAGGCCGTCGCCCGGATGACGCCGGATAACTTCATACGAACTCCCCCAGCCGATGCTGTAGGTTGCCGTGACAATAGTATTGCCGCCAAATCCGCTCGGATCGTCTATATCGGAGAGATTATCGATCTTCGTGATATCGCCACGATCCGGGGAATAGACCAGTAACTCAGCACCCGATACTTTCGTCTTCATGACGTCCAGGGGCTTCTGATAATTCGTTGCATCGAGGAACAGGATGCGGTTATTGTCAGCAATAAGGCTGAGGATATCATGGTGAGAGAATGGTGTAATCAGGGTATTGTTCTTGCCGTCAAAAACATACAATCCGCCCTCCGATCCGCGGAGTGCCCGTACCTTGTTTTTATGGAACACATAATACACTTTTCCCTCTGTGATATCGAGGGTTTGTATCTTTGTATGATAATTTGACACGGGAGGGATCTCCAGTGTCCTTGTCTCTTTGGTCCTGCTGTCCCAGGTATAAATCGTCTGGCCCTTGTGATAGGCAACTACGCCATTGCTCAGGCCAAAGTGGGACTCCTTCAGCCCAGTAAAATCCCGGGGGGTGACGCTGTTTTCATCGATAAACGTATAATTGACCATAACCCGGTCTTCTGCGGCCGCAGAGACAGGCAGTGCCAGGAGCAGGATAACGATCACGGCAACGAAAAAAAATGATACAGATAATTTTGTGGAATTCTGATGCCGGTGTTCGGACCAGGGGATATTATTCCGGACAATCATATTGATCACATGTCTGGACGTTATTTAGCGTTTATTCCGAATGTGTCTACATACGCACATATCCAAAAAAATGTGTAGACACTTTCGGAATAATGATTATTTTATATTATTTCTTATTAAACAACGTGGACCCTCAACGCGGGCACGAGCGATGATTTGTCGTGCAGACCCCGAACGAAAGTATCCTGGTACCAGTCTCTGGATTAATCTCCCCGGTGAGCCGGTTCACAGGGAATCGACAGAAGAACACGCATGGTGAAACAGACCATGAATGGTTTTCCTCTCACGGGAATGCGGGACGCGATGAGCGATCGCCCCATGTTCACGGAAGAGCGGAAAACAGGAAGGAATGCTCTATGACACATACCAACAAGATAAAGCTCGTGGTAATTGCCGGCCTCCTGCTCCTGGTTTTGGCAGGGTCCGGCATTGCCAGCGCCTATTCCATCTCGGCACACGCTGATGAGAAGCAGCTTGAGATGATCAAGGAGATGTACGGAACGAAACTGACCTACGGGGAATTCTGGGGGAAAGTATTTCCTGATCAGCTTGCAGAAATGAAGAAGAATCTTCCCGAAGAGCAGTATATGGAATTCTCCAACATGGTTGTTTATTGGGGAGATGACCACCCCGAACTTCCTTATGGGGCATCTGTCTGGGACGAGAGGGGCCCGGTGAACCTCAGAGAGATAAGCTCCGAAGAGAAGCAGAAATTCGGACTCGAAGACCTGAAGACCGATCCGAGCGGTTATGTAATACAGGGTTCGGATTCTGAGAAGACAGCCATGCTGGACAAGCTCTGTACCCTGATAACTCAACGCACAGCGAAGGCCCCCATGGCCGTGATGGTATTGTCCGCCAATGCTCTCTGGAGATCCGGTTCTTCGATCACCCATGGGGGGAAAGGATCCGTTGGTGGAGGAGGATACGAGTCAACATTATTGTTAAGGACCGAGTTGTATGGCGACGGAGGCATGGTTGATTATAACCAGCAATACTGGGGAAGTGACGGAGATAACTGGCATACCATTGGAAGTCAATATAACAATCCCCAGAATGGTGTATTGTACCAGTCCAAACTCAAAGGCGAGTCAACAAACCCGACCACAAGCGGATACACATGGTCGACGGGACAATTGTGGCCATTTTGATCCAGCCCCGGGAGATCATGAGCTCCTGAAACAACCCCCCCATTTTTTCTTTTCTCTGCACTTCCGGCAATAACCGGTCAAATCAGATATTACATCTGGTAATGCTA
Organism: Methanoregula formicica SMSP; assembly: GCF_000327485.1. Taxonomy (NCBI): domain Archaea; kingdom Methanobacteriati; phylum Methanobacteriota; class Methanomicrobia; order Methanomicrobiales; family Methanoregulaceae; genus Methanoregula; species Methanoregula formicica. The sequence goes on from NC_019943.1 coordinate 1,870,697, forward strand.
AGCGTAGACGCTTTCGGAACAAAACGTATATAGAACAACATGAATATGGTTTTTATTACTCCATCAATTTAATAAAATACAACAACGCAGGGAGTCTTCTCATTGAAGGTAATATATCGTCAGGCTGCAAGAGTGTTTCTCTTCCTGTTAGCGATCAGCATCATGATCTCCGGTGCTGCCGCTGCCGGAGAAAAAAACGATCCGTCCCGCGATAAACAGTTAGACTTGATCCAACAACTGCACGGAACGAACATGACTGAGGGGGAATTCATGGCGATCGTGTATCCCGAAGAGCTTGAGACCCTGCGGCTTCAGTTGTCGAAAGAAGATTTCGATGTATTCAGCAACCAGATTGTCTACTGGGGTAGCGATAATCCGTCATTACCCTACGGCGCGGATATCTGGGAAGAAAGCGGCCCCCTTAACCTGAGTGCATTGAACAGGACCGAACGGGAGCGGTACGGTATCCAAAACGCCATTATCGGGGGGAACGGGTACAGGATAATGGAGTACCTGAAATGGCACGTCAGGGAAGGGGAGCCGGTGTCATTTCACAGGAACGTGCCCGAAGGTATCAGGAATATCACCTGCGACCTGAACTGGATCGATACGGAAAGTTCGTTGAAAATCATGATATTTGGTCCCGACGGCATGATGGGACCGTATTACGATTCCTCCGATGGAACAGAAGATGGCAGGATTTTTCTTCGGATTTTCCGGAATGGGGGTCTTACCGGTGGGGACTGGTATGCAGTCACGGAAGCAGAACACACCGCGTACGGGAAACCCCAGGCATTCAGGTTATTGTTTTATTGATGGGGGTGAAGAATCTGGCAGGAAATACAAGGACTCTCGCGTTCCTGGTGCTGGCATTTGTCCTGGTACTCCCGGTCATGGCGATCGAGACCGGGGGTTATGAAGTCCGCCCGGCATATAGCCTTTCACCGGACGATACTTCCCGGGATTTCATTCCCGCATCCTCCACCAGTCCATTCGCCGGTGAACCCGAACCTCAACCGATAGCATATTCGGATCTCCCTCTTGCAGTTCTCTTGGTCCTGGCAATTGCCGGGACCTGCACCCTCCAGGCATACCTGCTCAGACTATTTGTGCCGGGCAACCTGCCGTTGATCTCCGGACTCGTAAAATTACATCGAAAAGAACTCCTTGTCAATGCATCGAGAAATTTGATATATCGTACAATCCGGGAAAATCCTGGGATTAATCCATCAGAGATCGAAAGGATGACAAACCTGACCAACAAGAATGTCGCCTATCACCTCAACAAACTCCTGGATTACCATCTCATCGTTGATGTGAAATCCGCCAATGGCAAAGGATATTTCCGGAACTCCTCAACAGATTCGTCCAGCGAGAGAATGTTGCGCCTGCATTCAAAAAATCCGACCGAACGGATGATTATCGCAATTCTCTCATCTAACCCCGGAATTTCAAGAAAGGAGATTGGCAGTATCGCAGGTATTTCCGGGCCTTCCGTAAGCTGGCACATATCGAGACTTGAGAAAGACAACATTGTTGAAAAAATCCGTGAGGGAACCATCGTTCATCATTATATCAAAGAGGGTTTCAAAGGCTTGTCTGAGACTTTGACGGGTATTCAGCAAACGGGATCGGTTTACGAAGAATCCCTCAGGAGCTCTTTGAACCCCGTCGAATAGCGATTGAGGATTTTCCGACAATGGTCCATGGCGAAAGGGACAACGACTCCCGGTACCGGCTAACAGCTTATAACCGGAGGGGTCCCCGTCCCCCCCATCTCACAGCCCAAGCGATCCCAAGATCCGCCGCTGTAACTGTGCCATAGGGGGTTGGATCTCAACCTACGGCGGGAATGGGTACGCAAAGTTATTCACGTTCCCCGCTGCTTCAGTTATAAATACCGCCCGGAATCCAATACCATGACCGATGAGAACATGGTGATCGCCCGTAAATGGAGAAAACAGGCGATACACGATCTGGATATGGCCGAAAAGAATGTCGGTATCGGAGGATATGATGTCGCTGCCTTCCTCTCGCATCAGGCTGTGGAAAAACTCCTGAAAGGACTGATCGCGTACTCCGGCCGCCCTGTCCAGAAAACCCATTTCATCGATGAACTGGGCTGGTCACTCGGTTTTCCGGACGAGATCCTCGGATATCTCATGGATTTGTCCGGCGATTATCAGTTCTCGCGATACCCGGATATCAGCGACGATATCCCGTACGAACAGTATACCTAAGCAATTGCACGCCAGCGCGTCGAGACCGCACGGGAAGTCTTCGGCCATGTTGCCGACAGTATCAGGGAAATTTTCGGAGGGAGCTGCTGATATGACCAGTGATCGCGTCCTTGATTTGTTTTATACTGAAGCGGTACCGGTCATTCGGAGGGTTTTCTTTCCGGAAAAAGTCCTTGTCTTCGGTTCCCGGGTGAAAGGGACGGCGCTTGAGAATTCCGATATCGATGTGATCATCATCGCAGATTTCTTCCGCGATATCCCATTCGTTAACCGTGCTGCCCTCGTGATGAAATCCGTCCCGTTCAACCGACACGTGGATTATCTCTGTTACACGCCGGATGAGTTTGAGCGGACAAAGGACCGGTCCCTCATCTTAAGGGATGCCGCTGCATATGCAGTGAATGTAACCGGATAGGCATTGGGGAACGAAGTTGTAGCCAGACAGGAGCATTTTTGGCTGCAAAATCCGGAAAACTTCCGTGATCCGGATTATTGTTAAAAGATTCCAGCAACCGAATTCGGATCATAATTATTAACTCAGTGCGTGCACAATCCGCTCACCATACACTGCCCGCTCACCTGATCATTACATCGCGAATATTAGAGCGGCTGGCAACGGGAGTCTCTACCCGCATCAGGAGCCGGTAATGTGACCAGATCAATCCGCTACACACGGTGTAGCCAATTCTGGTACGGCATGTAGCCGGATTCTCCCCTCTCCACATGCCTGCCCGGCCAAGGGGGTACCTACCCCTTCCATTGTCCCAGCGCTAAAATGCCGGCACCCTCCCCCCACTCGCTCTAAGGGAGGGGGGTCCTTGAGTGTCCATCTTTCGCCCGATTCCTCCTGTAGTCCGGTTATACCCCAGATTCTTCCTCTACGCTTCAAAAAACACTGGTGAAAAAGGAGTATTCAGATGGAACTACATCTCGACAAAAGTTCCTTCAAAATGTGAGGGTGATTCATCAATACACGCTTTTAGGGCTGAACAAAAATCTGGATCATCGATTTTTCTGTGTCCCCAGATTAAGAGGGATTCTGCACTCTGAATTTTTTCTTGAAAAAAATCTACATTAGTGCTTCCGCCCGTATAATCAACAAGATAAATCCAGATCAACAGAAAATACATTTTTGACCCAAGAGGGCTTCCACCTTTTTCGAACCATATTTTATAAAATTTTTCAACGCCGCTGATTATCTCTTCTTTTACATTGAACACATTGAGTATTGTCCTGAATATCGGCATTGTACTTGTATTACTGCTCTCAATTCCAAAATACGAAAGCTTACAGCATGTACTGCCCATCTGGAATGCAAAACTGGTTGCAATACCAAATTTTTTTTCAAGACGTGATTCAAAAATCTTCGAATTCTGAAAACTGTTTTCTGGGATATAGAGATCATCTATCTCCAATTTTTTAGCGTGAAACAACCATTGCGTTTTCGTGTCAGGATCCATTATGTGCCCAAAACCAACACATAAGGCATGGATATATTGCTGATAGATCGGTTCTTTCACCATGTGAACATCATCGTGCATTATGCTTAGATCTTTTCTCGTCTTTTCGAGGTCTGCATTTGCCTTGTCAAGGGATTGCTGCAGCTGGACCTGCCGTGCCCGCTCTTCATTCACCTCTTTTTCGTGCAGCTCCCTCTCTCTCATTACTTCCAGTTCATGTTCTTCCTTGTCCCTCGCCTTGATAACCTCTTCAAGGACCATGGTGATCCCAAGCATGAACAGGCCGCCGCCAATGGCTTCACGATAGGGTATCGTTTCCGGGAAAAACAGGATAAGGGCCCCGATAACCGCAATGATGATCTCCCCGGCAATGATGTACCATTCGATGTGTTTTCGTGCGATTGCCCAGATGCTGTCCTTCTTTTTATGAGAAATACTGGTCAGTGACTGTACGGGTTCGTTGCTCATTGCATCAAGTCCTGGTATTTTTCATTCTGGTTTTTATTCCCGATAAAGGAATTGCCCGAACCTGTTACGGTACTATCATTTTTTCAATATTCATGGCGAATCGAAAATACAGGTGCGGAATCATATCGTAACCTCCAGATACCATGCCCCCTAACGACACTCCGTTCAGATCTGGCGACCCCATTGCAAAAGGATACACGGTCATCGATATCCTTGGCAGGGGTTCCGTGGGAACCGTATATCTGGCAGAGGATTTCTCGAAAAAATTTATTGTTGCGATAAAAGCCCTCAACCCCGGCCTTATCAGTTCAGAAAAAGCCCGGGAGCTGTTCCTGCGGGAGGCCAGGATCTGGTTATCCATTGAATCCCATCCAAACATCGTCCACCCCTTCGGCATTGTCAGGGATGGTGATAATCTCTTCATCATCATGGAATACATCGCCCCGAAAATGCGTGGTGAGAGCAGTCTTGCAGGGTATCTCAGTACAACGAGGAAACTGCCCGTGTGCCGTATCCTCACGTGGACAAACCAGTTTTGTGAAGGGATGAAACACGCGTACCGCGAAGGAATCAGGGCCCACCGCGATATCAAACCCCAGAATATTATGATCACCCGGAACGGGTTTCTTAAGATTACCGATTTCGGTATCGCATCGGTTCATCCCAATCCCATGCCCGAGGAGGACTCTGAAAATCCCATCCCCTCGTGTGTCCGCAATCATGATGCCCTGACCTCCGCAGTTGGCACCTATCTCTATATGTCCCCGGAACATTACCGGAATCCCGACCTGTGCGATGAACAAAGCGACATCTACAGTTTCGGGATCGTCCTTTACCAGATGGTATCCGGAGGGTCGCTGCCGTTCCTTGCTACGCTGCCCTCTGACAGGTCCCGTGAGGAACGAGACCGGTTTATTTCAGACATGAAGAGGCTTCATGGTGAAGCCCTGCCCCCGATGACGGGCTCTCCCCTCGACAACATCATCCAGACCTGTCTTGCCAAGGATCCAAGTGAGCGATATGGATCTTTTGAAGATCTTCAGAAGGATCTGAACGACCAGATCATCATTCATAATTGTCCCCCGCCGGAAACGGATGAACCGTGGACGGTCCAGCGGCCGGAAAAAGACTTTGTCCGGGGCCTTATCTACTTCCGGCATTCCCGTTTTGAGGAAGCCGTTTCAGCATTTGATGAAGCGGAGGAAGCCGGTTATTATTCGCCGGAGCTTGTCGCAGCAAAAGCGGATTGTCTTGCAAGCCTGGGACTGGTGGACAAAGCCCTCTGGTATTACAAAAACAAACTTCACGAAAGAGACCAGGACCCCCGCCTCCTCTATGGCAGGGGGATGCTGCTGGCAAAACTGGGAAGGCATGATGAAGCGCTGAAAAGCCTCGTGCCCGGCATGGCCAATCTCTATACGGACCCCGAATTTAGAGAAATGTACTGGGAAGCCTTCGTGCAAATGGCTGAGGATCCCGTTGTCCGCCCGGTCTATGCACACCTGCTTGATACGCCATTTGAAGAGATACTGAAAACATTCTTCCCTTCTGTCCTTCCTGATCGGGATTCATCCGGTGGACGGCGGACTGGTGAAAGACCGAAAGGGATGTCGTTGGATACGGGCAGCCCCGATCTCCCGGAAGGATCAGCGGCATGGGATCACTATGCATCGATGCAGCGGGGAGAAAACGATGGAATCCCTGAATCTGCCCTGACTCCCAATCCCCCCCAATCTTCACTGGAAACTCCGGATACGAAGCGTTCCTCCTCATCTGTCATTGACAGGATATACAAAAAAACCATGAGATATCTCCGGCCATACCGGCATTTCCCTCCCCCTGATGACTCAAAAGCAATCTCTCGTTCCCGGCTCTTCAGGCGGAACCGTGGACATAAGTGATGGAGAAAACCCCAATCTATTAATGGATTTTTTTCCAATGGTGATATCATGAAAGAACTCTCCGGGGGAGCAACAGTTGTCGATATTACGGCGTTTGACAGAGCACAAAAAAGGGGCATGACAGTACCTTCACCGGAGCTTCTGCTTGCTACGATACTCTCCCTTGAAGATATCCCCCATCTCCCTTTCTATAAAGAGGTCAATGCTGAACTTTTTGCCATGGAACGGGCATTCCAGGAGGCTGACCTAATCCTCCAGATTTTTCGTGATTCACTCCTGCAATTTATGGAACGGGAAGAACAAAAAAAAACAGAGAGCGAAGATGATACCGTCCAGAAGAACGATCCCCGCTTCAAGGCGATTCTTGAATCGGCCGACGAGCTCGCCACGGGAAAGAAGATCACGTGTCTCGACCTTATGGCGGCAATCTTCCTGGACCCGACCCCGCTCATAAAAGACGTTGTTGAGTTCTACCATTATTCACCGTTTGATCTTGCTTCTTTCTGCCGGCTGTACAAGGTCGGCCCGCCAATGGAAAAACGGCAGTATCCCACAAAAACCGAAGAACCCGTTGACGATGAGAAATTCTTCAATGAATACCAGCCGAAGCAGGGTTCAACCAGAATACTGGAGCGGTATGGCAGGGACCTGACAGCGCTGGCTGCTGCAAAAAAACTGGATCCGCTCATCGGCAGGCGGGATATTCTCCTCCAGGTGATCCAGACCCTGGGCAGGGAAAACAAGAATAATCCCATCCTTGTCGGGGAACCGGGGGTCGGGAAGACGGCGATTGTTGAAGGTCTTGCAATCCGGGTTGCAGATGGCAAAGATCCTCAGGTTCTTGCCGGAAAACGGATCTTCCAGGTAAATATCTCTTCCCTTCTGGCCGGGTGCGTATACCGGGGGCAGTTCGAACAAAAACTCGAAAAACTGATAGAAGAGGCACGATTAAATCCGGGTGTTATTTTGTTTTTCGATGAACTCCACACCATGATTGGTGCGGGAAGGGCTGAAGGAGTCATGCTCGATGCAGCTAACATTCTCAAGCCGGCACTCTCCAGGGGAGACATCCGGATTATCGGTGCAACCACATTCACCGAATATAACCAGTACGTCGAGTCGGACGAAGCATTCTCCCGGAGGTTTGAAAAGATCCTTGTTCCCGAGCCCGGCAGGGAAGATACCATCGGGATCCTCAGGGGACTCCGGGCAAATCTTGAGAAACACCATGGCATTCCCATCAGCGACGCAGCGCTCCAGGCTGCTGTGGATATGTCGGAACAATTCGACAAGAACCACCAGCTCCCGGACAAGGCAATCGACCTCATCGACAAAGCGGCTGTCAGAGTACGAGTACCTGTACTAAGCGGGAGTACTTCCGGCACGGGCCCGGTAACGGGGGAGACGATAGCGGAAGTCCTGGCGGAAAAGACCGGTATCCCCCTCTCCCTGATCACCGGTTTTTCCAGAGGGCAACAGCACGAGAAGATCCTTGACCTTGAAAAATTCCTCAAGGCCCGGGTAGTTGGCCAGGATGCCGCCGTGGAGACGCTATGCCGGAGACTGAAGATTGCCTATGCCGGTCTCCTTCCCCGGGAACGGCCGGTGGGCGTCTTCCTCTTTATGGGCCCAAGTGGCGTCGGAAAAACAGAAATGGCGAAAGCCGTTGCCGAGTATTTATTTGACAGTGACGCTTCCTTTATCCGGTTTGACATGTCCGAGTTCATGGAAAAAGAGAGCATTGCGAGGCTTATCGGGGCGCCACCCGGATATATAGGAACCGAGGCCGGAGGGGTGCTCGTAGATGCTCTCCGGAACCATCCCTTCTGCGTTGTCCTGTTAGACGAGATTGAAAAAGCCCACCCACAGGTCTTGGATCTCTTTCTCCAGCTCTTTGGCGAAGGCCATATTACAGATTCACGGAGACAAACCGCAGATGCGACCAATGCCATTATCATTATGACATCCAATATCCAGGTCAATCCGCTTCTTCTCCTGTCGGGATCCATGACAACACCACACTCTAATAGGGATGAGAGTTCTCAAGGATCGACTCCTTCCGACAAACGCAGGACACCAGATGCCCCGTCCTTCTTCCGGACAGAATTTTTAAACCGGATTGATGAGATCATCGTCTTCAACGATCTCAATAAAAAAGATCTATCGAGAATTCTTGAGCAGGTCCTGAATGAGCTGGTTACGCGGGTGACAAAAAAACAGAATGTCCGGCTTGTGATTGACGACGAGGTTTTCCGTTTTCTTCTGGTCACCGGGTACAGCGAAGAGTTTGGTGTGCGGGAGCTGCAGCGGATAGCCGAACGATATATTCTTGCACCACTCAGCGACATGATCCTCACGGGAAGGATCCAGGATGCTCCCGTCTGGGAAGTCAGGTATACGAACGGTCAGATCGTTATTGTTCCTGGCGCGGATTCAAATTAGCGAAAATTATTTACCTCTAATTTCGTTGCAGAACATTCGTTGAATAATACCCGGTATCAGCCTGCAAGGAAAAACACGGCACGGGAATATTCCCACCCGTCAAGGCCGTCTCCAACCCGCGGGTTTCTTCGTAAAGCCTTTGAATAATGTGTACTAGATTCGAGCCTCAATTCCTCCCCATTCCCCAATCCGGCCCAGCAAATCCCCCCGTTCCGACTTCCCCTCACAGAGCCATTCCTTCAAGCGATCCCAGCCTTTCCCGTGCTGGAACCCGTCTGAGGGCAAAATCGGCCGCTGGAAAGCGCCTAAAGAGACATGTTTTCAAGCGAGAATCAAACCGTATTCAGCAAATAGCGCACAGTATAACCTCTTCCCAAAAATAAGGACATGCAAAATCGCGAATAAGACATGTAAAACCTGCCGGATGGAAGAATCCGGGGCCGTAGCGGGCCCGGATTAAACACCCCCACGGAGAATCCACCGGACGACCTTGTCCCCGACACCCCCCTAGATTACCCTGCCCCCCTTCGCAATCCTTCGCGCTAATTGTCCCATATTGTCCCGTGCTCCGGAGTCATTCCACCGTCGTAAAATAGACCGAAATCTCAGGAAAATTCGCGAAACGGTCACGCTTTTTAGCGAAACTATCACAAATTTTCTGATTTTGAGGGGAAACGGAGCCCGTTTCGGGCCCGGATTCCTCCCTCCGTCGTACCCTGTAGGAACACCTATTAGGAACGAGGTACCTCATTGATAGTATCCCGGTCAGGGAATAATCGCATTCATGTTTTTTTATTGAGATGTTGCTCGATTTTTTCGAGATTCAGGCGGATCGATGACAAAGTCTCGATCAGATAATCGGCGATCAGGAACAGGATAAAAAATGCAATAATGCTACAGGTCATCACCCACTGAAATGAGATTGCCCCGTAGATTACGAGGATTCCGCAGACGATCGTGAAAATGATCAAGTGATTTTTCTTCATAGTGTTAGATCCCGTTTTGCAATCTATTCTTCTCAACATCCAGTGAATTCAATCGAATCCTGATTTTCAGAATCGATTGCCGGATGGACTCAAGGTTGACCTAATCTTTTACTGAGGGGGCTTGCAGATTCTTCATCGCTTCAAGATACCGGTCCTGCCGAATATCAAGCCACTCCTTTACAGAGTCAAGAGTATTATCGGTAAATATCATGAGTGTGATCACCGCCCACAAGATCCAGTAGTTGGTCATCATACTATAGAATGTGATTAGCACAAATGCTAGAAGCGAGAGATACTTTTTAGCCTGTCTATCCATAATACATTCTCCTGAAGAATATTTGCAAAATTATTATAAAAAATATTTGGATTATCCTGTGCATCCATCACCGTTTCCAGACATCCAGGTACTTTGGCTTCCACCCTGCCATGGATTTAGATTCATCCATGCATTTTCGCCAACCCAATTATCCATCTGAGCCCTTGCAAATGCCGCTCCTGTTTTAAGATGAGCATTTACCTGTCCGGCAGTTGACCCCGTGCCTGAACCAGCATGAGTAAACGAACACATCGTGTAGGGGAAACTCACATAATACGATGATTGATCAATGATTGAAGAAATGCTGATACCATAATCCACATAGAATTTTCCCGTTACTGTGAGACTGGCCCTGATTTCCCCAAAATAATTTTTATACTCATCAGTTCGTGTTTTAGTAACCTGATAAATTGTCTTGACCGCCGATGAAGATTCAGGAGACGCGATTGAGATAGAATACAGTTGTGTAAGAATATTTGTAGTAACTGAGTCCCCAAGTGTTTTTTGCTGGAGCGATGCCGGTTTTGCAGGCCCGGATTCTTTCATTTCTCCTAACAATTTGGGAACAATTTTCGTTGTTTTTACCTTATTTCCATCGTAAGAAAGGGCAAGAACAGAATCACCGCTATCAATGAGAAGAACCTGAGATGATCCAAAATCGTATAATCCTATCACCGATTTTGCTTCATTCGTAACTTTTCCGATTGCCATTATTCTCTCGACAATCTCCTTCGATTCATCATACCGCTTCAGTGGAATCGAATTTTTCTCGATTTCCGGTCTTTGTAATCCCATTTTATCAAACAGGTTGATATCACCATTTGAAACAGGATTGATTAGATCCAGATATGTATTTCCTGCAGCGTCAGGATTACCATCTCCCGCACTCACCATCGGTACCATCGCCATCGCCGCCAGTAAAAGTGCAAGCAGGACGACCCATGTTTTAGGAATGTTCATTTTTCATCAACTCCATTTTCTTATGCTCCACTTGCCGGCACTGAAGATTGTCTTCAGAGAATCAGAAGCCACTCTTCACGTACCGTCGGATAGATCCGGGTCCGGCCACACTTCGATCCAAGGCGGGCCCGTCCTCAGGTTCCGGGACAACCCCCGGCTGTCCACGGGTTCAAATTATATTTTATTATAAATACGATTTGTCGGCCAAAACTTAACACGTTCGGACACATGCATACAGGAAATGAGGTTTCTTATCCGCTGCAATGAAAGAATCTGAAAAAATACAACCCGGAGAGAGAAAGGATGTGATACCATGGTTTCTCCCCGGATCTGTGGATATTGAAACAATAACCGTCATTCCGATACTCGCATTTTTTCACGGATTACAGTACACAGATTTGAAAATACGTTCCATACGCGGACATTCAGACAATCCGGCCCCATTTTTGCCCTTAAAAACGTTAAAATATTGCCTTTCTGTTGGATGATCGCCTATTTTGTCGAACCGGGGGAAGTCCGGAGCAAACCATGGGGGGTTTTGGCCGACCCCTGGGTGCGAATCTCGGTCGATACACGTTCGTTCTCTATCGATAAACTCGATCGGGAAAAGGTAGATTTCCCACATCCCCCCACCTCTTGCCCGATCCCTTCCGCAATCGGCTGCTGTAACTGTGCCGTACCCGCCTGTTTTTCTCCGGTGTCCGACAGGTCTTAAGACCTGGAGGAGAAGAAGATTCCAAGGGAATCTTCGACAGGAAAGTGAGGGGAAACGGGGGGTTAATGGCTGCTTTTTCGCGAAATGTCGAACGTTTTCAAACGTGAGACACGAGAAGACGAAGTCTTCGAGATTCGAGAGGTTATCAAACCTCGAGACGGAGAAGACGAAGTCTTCGAGATTCGAGAGGTTATCAAACCTCGAGACGGAGAAGACGAAGTCTTCGAGATTCGAGAGGTTATCAAACCTCGAGACGGAGAAGACGAAGTCTTCGAGATTCGAGAGGTTATCAAACCTCGAGACGGAGAAGACGAAGTCTTCGAGTCCTGGTTGCCGGGAATGGAAAAGAGGGGAATCCGGCCCCCATACGTGCCCGGATTAAACACCCCCACGGAGAATCCACCGGACGACCTTGTCCTCGACACCCCTCACTTCCCCCGTGCCGCTATCTCCCGGTCAAGGTTGTTAAGGGCCTCATCAAACGAATGTTCCCATTGCGAGAATTTCCGGACACACTCATCCAGTTTTTTGATCTTCGCTTCCGATTCAAGCCGGAAAACCGGGTATGATGTACTATGCCCCGTGAGTTTTTTCCAGGAGAACAGACCATAACTTTCAGACATAATCGTTTCATATTCCCGCTTGAACCAGTCGGTTTCAAAAGAAATTTCCCGGAATTTTTGTTGCACGACACTATCGTTCCTCAACCGGTCCGTTCCAGCGATTTTCCGGTAATACTTCCTGACCTTTTCCTGATAGGTTTCATCACGGATAATCTTCTGATAAAAATCCCGTAACCGGAGCAGCGCAGGAGAGGCCTGGGATCTCAATGCATGCTTCCGTTGAAAGATCGCGGCGCTTTCCAAGAGATAGTTCCGGTAGTTTCCTTTCAGGACTTCCCGCACCCAGACTGCAAGCGGAATTTCCGGATTATTGGTGGAAAAGAGCGTCTGCTTTTTTGCACGGAGCCCGACCGTCCGGATATTCTTGGCAATGAAAAGGTGGTTCTCGGTCCCGGTGAAAAAGAATGAGCGATCGATATACGGGATTCGCTCCTTGTGCCGGTCATCATCAGGGTAAATGTGGCTGTCATACCAGGATTCGAATTCTTTTGCCCGGTCAAGGTAGTTGTCTAAAAGCCAGTACGACTCAATTCCTTCATCCTGGTATTTCATATCGCGGGATAGCAGGTCTGATGAGGGGATGGGACTCAACTGGATTTCAAAAACGATCTTCCTTCCATCCTTCTGTGCAAAAACATCACAAATCCATGTACGATCTGCTGAAGGGAATTCTACCGAGGTCTCCCATTGCCCGGCCTGACAAATCCTGTAGATGAGATATTTGATCTCCAGGTGTTCTTTTGATTCGTTGTCATGGGGACATCCGGTATCAGCCGCATGGTAAAAATGCTGAGTTCCTTTTGTTGTCCGTAAATGCCCCGGGGCACCACAACAGCACATCCTGACCGGGAGCCCGTTTTTATGCCGGGCCTTCAGCTCTGCCCATTCGACTTTTGAGAGATCTGGCCCGATTATTGTTTCCCCGTCAATAATCGCTTTCAAGGGCATATGATCCAGATTTGTTTTCCACCCTATAACGATATTTTTCCCGGTTCTCTCCCTTTCGTGAGCCGGGAATACGCTCCTCTCCTTTACGAGAAAAACCCTGACGGGAAATATATCCAGGTCATTTTTTCACCCGTAAAAACAACCGGAACCATGCATACCTTCATCGTTTCGGGCGGGCATTAATATCCCATGACAAACGATTACCTCAAAACCGTAATACTGTTCTTGGCTGTCTTTTTCCTTCTCGCTGTCGCCGGGTGCACATCCCCGGCCCCGTCATCTCCGGTACCGGCATCATCTCCGGTTCCCACCCCCGGCCTTTCAACGGTTTCACCGGCAGAAATGGCTTTGCAGCCGGCGGATCTTCCGGGGAATTTCACCCTGCTGGCAAAAGGCGAAAGGAATATTTCTGATATGCGTTCCTGGGCAGTCGAACACGGCTGGAAACGCGGGTATTTTACCGGCTATATGAAAACCGGAGGGAATGTGTCAGAGGGACCTTTCTTTGAACAGGTCATCTCTGTGTACTCTACTGAAAATATCACGCTCATCGTCGAGGATACGATAAACACCTGGAAATCCATGCCGGCTGAAGACAGCAATGTTACTGTTGAAGAGATTTCCCTCCCAACCATCGGGGATTACAGCCGTTCGACGAAAGCCTCCGACCGGAGCGATAATACCCGGATGTACGTGATTGCCTTTGTGAAAGACGACGTGTACGAGCAGTTCCAGACAGACGGGAACGAAACAGATTTCGAGATACTCCGGCAGATGGCGGTTACTGCAGCTGCAAAGATCCGGTAATTTTTCTTTTTTTCCCGACCGTGACCAGGGTGACGGCGGATGTTCATTGAACGTTGTTTACGGGTATGCAAAAAATGCATGAGTTTTTTCCCGCTCAGGTTCCGACAGCCCTTGCCCGGTCCCTCCCTCACCAGGTGAACGCACAGCGGGGCCTCCTCGCGGAATAACGCACACTCGATCGTTGCACAGGGAAGGAGCGCCGGGCATTCAAACGGGTCCTGTTGTCGTTCTTCAGAGGATAGGTGAATCCCGCACCAGAGGAATTGCATAATCCCGGTTCTGAGGTGATTGAGATAATACAGGAAAGGCAGGGGGAGGGTGAAACTGTTATTGGGCCGGAAGTATTGGAACGTTCATTACTGGAAATAATATTTCATATGAGGGGATTTTCCTTCCAGAGATTTTATTTCACGCGGAAATCCGTTGTAACATACTTAACTTTTCACAAGTCTGGTCATGATCGCGATCAAAAATTTTCAAACGGAATCGAAACCGGAAAGATTTTTTTCAAATCCAATCGCAACCGGGATCGAAACACTGAAAAATATCCGGGGAAATTTACTCTGACTTCGTCGTGCGATGCAAATATTTGCAGGAAAAATTTCCGCAAAAAATATTCGGCGCGTTCGCGATCGCATTGAAAACTTTTTCAACGCGATCGTGATCGCAGTTGAAAAAAGTTAAACGGATTTGAAAAATGAGTGCGCAATCCTATCACCCTTAGGGAATAGACCAGTTCGGGTAATAGCCCGGAGTCAGATCCGTCCGGGAAGAACTTCCCGCTGGATGAAGATCACTTCCCCGCTCTTTTCATCCACAAGGAAATCCCAGTTACTCCCCTGATGAAGAACGCGTAGTGCCAGGGCACAAGCCGATCCGCCACTGTCTTTCGGGGTCGGGTGACACTGCAGGAGCACCCCCTCGATCATCCCGCCATCGAGAAGAATGGCACGGACACGTTCATCAGCTATGGCCGTTTGTGCAACGACATTCTTCCGGTTTTCATCCACCGGATCGGAGGGATCCTGTATACCGATGTAGGCAATCTCCGAGTAATTCACGACGAGGTCTGGAATCATCCTGGTCACCACAACAGCAGATACCGAAGATTGTACAGGCTCTGCCGGGGTTCCGGTAACTGAAGTAGCATTCACCGACACGATATTGACTGGAGTACCCTGAGGGTACGAACATCCGGAGATAATTACCAGGAGAATCACCAGTATTCCAGCAACAGGAAAGACAGAGGGAGAGTTTGTGTCTGCCATCAATTAACTATCCCATGTTTTCATAAATCTCACACTCTTCAACACACATCCATGCACTGGTCCCTCGTGCAGGTATACCCACCCGCCCAGCCTTCCGTAGTGAACGGATCAAAATCCGGTTTGTCATATTGTGCCACATACCGGTACTCGACCATCAGTGAACTGACGTGCCCCTCTGATTCGTTCACGAATGCTGAAATCCTCCGTTCAGTTGGGTGATCCGGAACATACAGGATGAGTCGTGGAGCCGGTTCTCCATGGAAGGGAATGTAATAATCAACACCAAGGATGAACCCGCCCTCACGGAGGAGTTTTTGGATACAGGGATCCTGCACGGCAATGTGGGCAACCGTGGAAGAATTTCCAGAAAATGAACTATTTGCGATCACCGGTGCAAGTTCCGGCGAGATCCTGTCTGGAATGTCTGCATATCCATGTGTGCTAAGTTGATTATAGGGAATTATCCGGATAGATGCATTGGAATAGACAGGGACAGAAAAAATACTGCTGCTATCAGCCTGCGAAGTTGTGGCAATGGGAGATGATTGTACAGATGGACTAATGCAGGCAGCAGCGAGACAGACTAAAAAGAGAAAGAAAGGTATGATAAACCTCATGCAGGAATACACCGGTCCTTAATCAGTTGGGGGTCCATAACTTCACGGTTGATGGATTCTGTTCAACAACTGCGCTCAAACCGGAGAAATGTGAGCTTGCTACCGGATCCACATACCCTGATAGAGAGACCGATGCTGCTGATCCCCCTGATTTCCGATAATTCATGTTATAAAACCTGACATCTCCTGGAAGATCATTGTTGCTGTCTACGCCTAAACCTGTTGCTTCAAGTACTACCTGTGCATTCAGTCCGCTTGTTGATGACAGTTCGGTTACGAAGATCGAGGATTCAGGATCGCTGTTCCTCCTGATGGAAACCCACCAGCCCGGATACCCGTTGACGGTACTGTAATACAAGCTGCCTTTCATGACGTCATTCGTCTGGACACCGGTTATCCTGCGGCCGTAGTAACTGTCAGAAGATCCATCATAATACCAGGGTGCTGCAGTCCAGGCATAGTTGTTGGAATTGACGTTCCATTCAAGGACCGGTTGTAGGATAAAACCATTTCCTGAAGGCTGAATACTGTTGAAGATCGCGATTTTTTCCCCCATGTTGTTTGTCAGCGGGGTTCCTGGTGTTGCCCAGTAGGCTTCGAAACGCGTCAGTTCCGGGATGTAGTTATCTTCAGCATATTCAAACCAGCCTGAACAACGTCCTGCGGGATTGCACCCGACAGTGTCTCGTGCCGCTGCAAGGGAGACGCTGCTTTTTGGCCTGTCCGAAGCACCGGAATGATCGATGACTGTCAGGACAAGGTTGTTGCCCTTATCAAAGGTGTACGTAATATTAGGTTCTTCCGGATCAGTAAGTATCATGGAGCCGGAAGGTACTTCATGGACATAGGTTGCGGGGAGATCCTTTCCCGAAGTCCGGACCTTTGTTGTTTTCTCATCAACCGCAGAGAAGAGTTGCCGTCCTGTTGAATCAAATACTGTTGTTACACCATTATCAGCATGATAAATGATCGACCCATAGGGAATTTCCGAATCGATTAGCTCAAACGATTCACGCGCTTGTTTTTCATACAAGGAAGACACTTCAGGATCAAGAAAAAGTTCTTTCGTCACGATTACTTTTGTCTGATTATCGTCAAATTGCAATTCAGGTAACTGGATATTCCGGATATCAGGTGCTGGATTTGTTGAGGATGTCTCATCCACAGCAGCATTCACTACTGTTACCATTGCCATCGCCGCCACCAGCAGTGCCAGCAGCAGGATGTTGAATTTTCCAAGTTGCATTTTTTTATCACGTCCTTAGATTTTTTCCAGAGCCTCCGCTCACCGGCATGAGAAAAATCTTCAAAGAATCAGAAGATCCTCTTCACGTTTCTTAAAGCAGAGTCTAGGTCCAGCCGCACTTCGATCCGGGGCGGGCCTGTCCTCTGGTTCTGGGACAATCTCCGGTTGTCCACGGGTTCAAATTATATTTTATTATAAATATGATTTGTCGGTCAAAACTTAACACGTTCCTGCGAATGGTAGCGATGGCAGAGATATTTCCTCAACAGTACCAAGATCTCATGAGAGATTCAGTAACTCTTCAGCAAGTTCAACCTCACCTTAAATCCCGTCTAACACTTTACCCGTCATTATCACATCAGGAGCGGACCTGCAGAATGTATCCGGTCGAAGGTAAAAGTATGCCCGATGAGGTCTCTGATAAGATCTAATTGGGGTGATAGCGCATACGGTTCTTCAATCCCGTAATATACAATATAGTACTCGTTGCCTGTACTGGTTTGCACCCCGCCGTTTTGTTCCCTGGTCCCGGGGATTTCTATCGTATAAAACAATCCCGAAGTATTGCTGCTCTCATACCCGGTTGTTACAAGGTGTTCTGGTAGCGGTATGGCTGAGGGGCCGATGGGAGTAAGGTTGTATTGATCTGTTGAAACAAATCCGGAATAATTCAGAGAGACACGTGTAACCGTTCCTGAAGTAGTGAGATACGCATTAAGCTTTTTTTTCGATGACAGAAAGGCACTCTCTTTCGTGAAATACCAGACTGCGATCATATATCGGTCACCGGTTTTTTCCCGGGTATAGTTCTCGTACCGGGCATATGGTGAGAGGGGGGGAAACTGTTGTGCTGGTCCATCATATTCGCCGGAAAGGACGAAACGCTCCGATTGGGCCTGATTCATTCCGGGTTCCGCAATGGCCCATACAATAGTATTGTGTGGGAGGTACCACCCCGTTCGAATCGTGGGGGGTGTCGGATCGGTCTTGAGACCTTCGAATAGTCCCACAGCGATTATTATACTGACAACGATGATTGCGAAAAAAAGAAGAAGGTATTGTTTGTGAGATGTCATCGTTTCCCTCCGAGAGAATTATGTGGGCCGGGAATAATCCGCAACCGCTCCCAGCGAATTCAGAGCAGAATCAGCAAAACAAAACCGAACATGAGACACAATTTCTTCTGTTTCATCATGTCCTGCCCTTCCGTTTTCCAGAGACCATGAATGTGACAATCCCCATCAGGACAGTAATACAGAAAACGCCGGTAAAACCGGGCAGGGTGGGGGTTGTTGGCATTAGGGGCAAATCTGTTGTATTGTTACCGGCCGATACATTGTTTTCAGATAACGTCCGATCAGGTTTGCCTTCACGGACCGGAAAAAATAACAACCGATCGGAGAGTGCGGCAACAGAGGTTCCATCACGGGATACCATGACCGGGCAAACGGTCTGATTGAGCCGGTACTCTTTCAGGAGATTTCCGCTTCCATCGAAAACAACGATTCCGGTCGCGGTCCCTGCAGCGATCGTCTCCCCGTTCTCCGAGAGGGAAACACTGTAGACAGGGGCGGACACCGAATAGTTCCAGAGTTGTTCACCATGATGGTCAAGCAGCTGGATCTTATCCTCACTACCGGCCAGGACATACCTCCCATTGGTGGTGAGCGACAATACCCTCCCGATATCGGAAAATAACGAATGCTCCCACCGGACCCTGCCATCGGTACTGAAAGAGAACGTATTTTGGGCGGGATAGCCGGAAACAATCAGGTCCTGTCCGTCCGGAGAGATGCCGGGATTATTGATACCCCGCACCTGACGCTTCCAGATCAACCGGCCATCTTTTGCGAGATAATACGCATCATTTGTATACTGCCCTTCCACATTTCCCCCGGTTGCCAGCAGATAATTTCCGTCAGGAGATACCGCAATATCAGTAATGGGGGAATCTGACTTGTATTTCCAGCGGAGTGCCCCGGAACGATCAAGGCATATCAGTGACCGGGTATGATAACCAACGAAAGTATCCTCACCGTTACCGGATATCGCAATAGTGCCCGGGGGTTCATTGGTCGAATAATTCCAGAGCAGGTTTCCCTGCCGGTCGAACAGGATCACCCGGTTCGATGTAGTGTTCGTCACAACTCCCCGGCAACACCCGGGGACCATCACGGAAATTCCGATACGCGAACTATCCGGGGATATCGTGATCCCGGATATCCATGGTGACCACCCTCCCGCACTCCTTTCGGGAACGTATGACCACATCAGGGACCCGTTTGTCGAAACGACAAAAAGTTCAGTCTTATCGGGATTGCTGGATACCAGAAACCGGTTATCCGGAGATATTGCGATTCGTCCCACGATTCCCGGATGCAGTCCGGCATCAGGAAAGTCCATGGTCCAGAGAGGATCGACCGCCTCGCAACAGGCTGGAATCGTGAGAAAAATGAGTCCCATCAGGAACAATATCCTCATGGCTGACCGTGGGTCCAATCTCATGCCATCAATCCACAGAAATTTATGCTTCGCGACGCATGAAAATGTTTGCACTATTCCTTCCACGGAAATCCGTTGTGCCCCACCCATTAGTAGAGGATAATTCAATTCCTCCAACGACAGGCCTGATCTTGTCGAACCTTGACTCAACTTTCATCAGACCGATAGACAGAAATTTACAAGGAATGTCTTTAATCCCATTTCTCTCCCCATTTTTCTTAATTACTTCATAAATTTCTTTTATCAAGGTGGGATCCACTTTCATGTCTTTATTGATCTGGACAACCATTGTCCCATACATGTCATAACCATGACCGATAACGGGTCCATTTGGATAATAATATTTATCAAGATCCTTATCAGCATCAGCAGTTACTTTTTGGAGCTGATCGACCCACGTATCCGGAACCGAATTTGTTACAGCGATATTCTTTTGCATATCACCAGACAAATTTCCGAAAGATGAGATGAGAATATTTTTGTAATATACGTCGTCTCCATTTGTGGCACTCACAAACAGTATCATCGCCATCGCTGCTACCAGCAGCGCCAGCAGCAGGATGTTGAATTTTCCAAGTAGCATTTTTTTTCACCTCCTTAGATTTTTTCCAGAGGCTCCGTTCACCGGCATGAGAAAAATCTTCAAAGAATCAGAAGAACATCTTCACGTGCCTTCAGGCAGGATCCGGGTCCAGCCGCACTTCGATCCGGGGCGGGCCCGTTCTCTGGTTCTGGGACAACCTCCGGCTGTCCACGGGTTCAAATTATATTTTGTTATAAATACGATTTGTCGGTCAAAACTTAACACGTCCGGACACATGCCGGTAAATATCTGTCATAAATTCTCGCCGGAAATACTGGGTTTCCATTACACCCACCTCCCGTCCGATCCCTCCCGCGAACCGATCAACCAGACCTTGCTCAAAATTGTTTCATTAAGGTCTGCTGAAAACAACCGGGTCTTCAGTCACATGAAGTAGCATCCTGTCTGTCCCCGATAAGATATTTACATCCAATCCGGACAGCGCAGGTTGTTGGTTTGATTTGAGACGCCGACACCTCGTCCCCTCCTCCTGTACTTTTCTGTTAAGCAATCCTCTCGTGTAATCCTGCGTCACTCATTACCCCCGTTTTCGAGAGTGCCTGCATACCGCCAGAGAAATCCCTGTGGCCACCACAACAACGGTTATCATCAGGGGGCTTTGACGGGTAGGTGTTGGCTGGGCTGGCTGCCCGGGAGATACCGTTACGCCAAAGGATTGTTCAGGGCCGGATTCTGACAGGTTGACTTCCGCTGGTTTTTCCCGAGTGATCCGGTACAGGGAATTCCCGGTCCGTACACCAATAGTTTTCCCGTTGTCTGATAGGGCAACATCCTGTACCGGCCCATCTGCGCTGCATTCAGAAAGCCTGGCACCGTTTTCATCAAGGATACTGACAATTCCTCCCGATGATCCGGCTACAAGAACATGCCCGTTTCCTGAGGCATGCAGGGAGGAATAATACGTGTTCTCTATCCTGACATCAGGAGAGTTATTCCATACAGGTTGCCCTTTCCGGTCCAGACAGATAACTGTGGGAAGTGCACGAGTATTTTCCGAAGGCCCTTCTCCTGCGGTAACCGCGATATATACTGAGTTCCCGTCAGGTGACAAGACAACACTTCTGGACCCGACAGGTAACTGACGGGTAAAGAGGCGGGCCCCGTCCCATGTGTAGAGTGCCAGTATATTTTTATTGAGGGTCACAACAGCAACTGATGAACCGGATCGATCCATGGCCACGGCATTCCCTCCATGAGTCGTCACGCTCCAGAGAAGATGACCGGTATTGTCAAGGAAGAAGAGGTCTGCTTCCGGCAATACCTCGGCCCGAGAATATGCGCTGGCACCCGCAACAATATATTTTCCATCATCGGACTGGGCGATACTCCCCACCGGAACCGGGGTCCGGTAATTCCATACCATTGTCCCATTACCGTCAGTCAGTGTAACATTGCCCCCGGTTCCCGGCCATACGACCATTCCGGCAGTCAGGATCGTACTTCCGTTCCCGGTTACAGCCAGATCCAGAACATGATCGGGGAGATCCTTTTTCCAGAGGAGTGTCCCGTTCCCGTCAAGGAGCACCAATTCACGGTCCCAGGATGCAGCAGCGATCCGTTCACCACCGGAGGTGATTTTGATCTGTCGCAGATCCCCGCCCGGGGTGGAATTCCACGCTACCCGGCCGTCCTCTGTCACGAGGAATATCCGGTTACCGGATATGCTGGCAAGGTGCGAGCTATTGGCGGACATTGCAAGGAACGAATTCGCAGACACATCACTCTCTCCTGTGTCTATCCTCCCCCCACACTCGGGCAGAATAGCAAGGACAGGGGTTGTCAGGCATGCAAGTAAAAGGATTGCGAGAAGAGAGATGCCTGTGCCGGCCCGGCACCGGACCATTCCGGAACAGCAGGAGAGCCGAACTCTTTTGGATCCTTTCATTCAGATGCACTCCATGGAAAAATGAGAGGGGTGGGGTCAACTCTTGACAAAGATTGACGACACATAAGGACTTGAGCCACCATACCACCTCTCCCAGCTGAGGGCTCCCGAGTTAACCGGCCATGGATCGTAAAGGTAGAAATAAATATTCCCGGAGGAGGTGTCACGTGAATATCCCGCACAGGCCCGGGCATGGTAGTTGGTTGACTGCCCCGGCTTGATCCCAATGTTGATCACGACGGGCCGGTTACCATCGATCTCGGATTTGATCAGGTCATACAAGTTAGATGGGGATCCGATACGGATGAAAGACCCTGACTTGCCAAGACCGCCCTGTGCCGGGGATTTTTTATAGTAACCATTGGTTATCTCAGTTTCAGTTGCGCCGTTGTCCGGATTGACTCCCGCAGTCTGGGCAATCTGTAACTGGGATTTAGATACCCCGTACCATGCTGAGATCATTTTTGCTGTGGCAAAGGCGCACCAGTTCGTCCCTTCCTGACCATACAGCGTGAACCCGCTCAGAGTCTTGCTTACGGTTCCACGCGGTGAAACCGTCAGGGACTGCCTGGTGGCCTTCTGCTCTTGTGCCTCCCATGAAACTACACCGGATTTCATTGAATCGAGAGAAATGGATTCATACATCGATCCTTGGCCGGATGCCGGTATAACTGAATAATCGTAGGCATCGATAATCAGCGTCGTTCCTGCACCGGATTTTGCGGGTACGGTCACTCCAAGACCGACCTTCGGGTAAGCATAACAAACCAGCAGGGTGGTTGCTTTATCAGGAGAATATCCGGCATTTTTCAGTGCCTGCTCTGCTTTTTTATTCAGCTCATCCATAGCAATTGCCTGCGGCCCATTCCCGATAGAAATTAGGGGCGCGCCAAAAACCTTGCTGGCGGCGATTTTTACTTCACCAACTTTTTTCTTTCCGTTCAGCAGTGGAAACGAATAATAGAGTTTCAGGCCATTGATATCGTAAACTGAAACAGGATCCGGACTAACAGATGCCCCGCTGAACTCTTCCCCGAGAAGTCCGTCTGAGACAAACTGTGCAAGTTCATATTGGGCAGAGCCATATGCTTCCTTTTCTGTGATATAATTATTCTGAATAATGGCAATCCGTTCAGAACTAATATCTCCGGCACTCACGATCGGTATCATCACCATTGCTGCCACCAGCAGTGCCAGCAGCAGGATGTTGAATTTTCCAAGTAGCATTTTTATCACGTCCTTAGATTTTTTCCAGAGGCTCCGCTCGCCGGCACAAAGAAAACTCCTCAGAGAATCAGAAGAACATCTTCACGTGCATTCGGGCAGGATCCGGGTCCAGCCGCACTTCGATCCGGGACGGGCCCGTCCTCAGGTTCTGGGACAACCTCCGGCTGTCCACGGGTTCAAATTATATTTTATTATAAATACGATTTGTCGGTCAAAACTTAACACGTTCGGACACATGCATACAGGAAATGAGGTTTCTTATCCGCTGCAATGAAAGAATCTGAAAAATACAACCCGGAGAGAGAAAGGATGTGATACCATGGTCTCTCCGGATTGGCGGACATCTGGATGATGGCCGCCCAGCCAAAGGTATAACCCTTTTCGAAAATACAGCTCCTGCTTTCATGCGTTACCGGAATAATGATTCCGCTTTTTAAGGCAATATCCTAAGGCAGCTCCGGTAAGAAGCAGAAGACCCCAGGAGATCGGATCAATTCCGCTCTGAACAGTTGTTGCCAGCGCTACTGGCTGCATGGGGGAAATATTCCCAGACACGGTCGGAGTGGTTTCCATATCCCGAGCCAATCCCGGTAGTGGCATACTCCAGATGTCGCCAGCTATCCGGTAATTGTCCGTGCCACCAAGAATCCAGATCCCGTCCTTGAACACAACGACTCCCTGCAAAAAGCGTGGGCTGAACCCGGGGTCTTCATTCTCGAGCGTCCAGTTATTACCATCGGGCGAAGACCAGACTTCGCTGAATGCGTGGGGGGAAGCATATTTTGTATGTTTTGCCAGGGTTTCCCAGTTTCCCCCGCCGATAACCCAGATCTTCCGGTTCGCGGAAACTACTGGAGTAAATTCCTGGTATTTGAACGGAGCATCTGCTGTGACCAATGTCCAGTTTAATCCGTTTTTGGAAGACCACACATCTTTCGATCCACCTTCGCTGATATACGTATAATCCGTGACGGGATCCGTGTATGTACTGTCTCCGGTACCTCCGACCAAATAGAGCCGGTCATTAAATACCACAATTCCCTTTCCATACCTCGGGCTGAATGACGTGCTGTTCGTGATCTCAGTCCATGTTATCCCATCAGGAGACGACCAGACGTCGTTTTTCAGATTGTCAAATGTGCCTCCGCCGATAACCCAGAGCCGGTTGTCAAAATCTGCTACCCCCATATCGCTGCGCGGACTGAACCCGGCATGCCCGGTTTCCAGCGTCCATGTTACCCCATCGGGAGATGACCAGACATCATTCGTTCCGGATCCTCCTATGACCCAGAGCCGTTCATGAAATACCAGTACACCATGACCGGAACGCGGGCTGAAAGCTGCGTGATCGGTCACCTTTTCCCATGATTGCCCATCGGGAGATGACCAGATGTCATTCATATCGCAGGTCGAATTACCGGAACAACCCCAGAAGTATCCATTGCGGGTATGACCGCCAATCACCCAGATGTGGTCGTGGAATACTGCCGTACCGAAATCATATCGTGGCCCGAATTCAGGGGATATGGCGACATTACTCCAGTTTCCCGTATGAGGTTCTTCTGCACCGACAATCCCGGTACTAAAAATGAGCAACGAAATAATCAGAATATGGCGGGCGTTCACTGGTATTCCTCCCAAAAAAAGAAGGGGGTTAATTGTTGCCGGTATTCAGTGAAATCGATGCAGGCCATGATGAATTCGTTACCGATAAACCGTAAGCAGTCGGACTCCAGTTCGCCGTATTAACATATCCGGGCATAGATGCCGGTATCACAGAATTCCCATATATATCATTGATAATAATATTAGTAAATGTTGTGTTTCCCGGCAGGTAACTGGAGTTGTAGGATTGCGGGTTTAAGGCAACGGTATTCCATCCCTCGAGTACAGTATATGCTTGAAGATTGCGATAGGTCAGATCTGAAGACTGAGATGAATTCAGGAAGAGTGTCGAACTGATCCCCAATGTCAGGTCAGTAATCGCGCCACTCCAGATTGCTCCCGAGTGGTAAAGATTTCCCTGGATGAGATCTCCCGATTCAACCAGTTCTCCGGTCGAAGGGATTCCGTATCTCCGAGTTGAGTGAATCCCATTCCCGTTATTCTCCTTGGGAGAAATCCACCACGATGCGATGCTCCAGTTCGCTTCAGTGGGATAAGGATCACTTGCTTTGCTTCGTACATACCATTCAAGAACCGGCTGAAGGAGGTAGGTCCCATTGGTGTCTTCTAGACCATTCCAGACAGTGCTTTGCGATCCATCGATAGAAATTCCCGGAGTGTAGGGAGAAACAAGGACAGGTTCTTTTGGGACATTCCACCGGGCAGAGAATTGTCCAACCGTTGAAATTCGCGCTGTTTCACCGTATTCAATCCATTGCGGTGACAGTGTCTGGGGGCTGCAGGTCTGCAATGATGACGAAACGAATTCGTGTACCCCGCCGGATTTTCCAACTATCGATACTATCCGGTTATTATTGAAGAACACATGGGTAATATCGCCTTTGTCAACGATCAGGGATTGATCCGGGACTTCGAATACGAATGTTGCCGGCAATGCTCCGCCAACAATATTGATCAGTGGTGCAGTTGCATCGTCAACAGCAAAGAGTTGGATCCCGTCAGAATCAAATACCGTTGTTACCCCGTTGTTGGAATGCTCGACAATAGCACCAAATGGAAGATTTGTCACAATGGGGACTGCCGATTCAGTTACCCTCATGGCAACCTGCGAGCTCTGCGTACTATCGCTCATCCTGAATTCTCCATTGATTATTGCTTTCTTCTGGGTCTGGAGGTATTGTAACCGAGGTAATTGAGTATTACTCTGGTTGAGGGAAGCAGCGTTCAGTTCTGATATTTTTTCACTATCGGTAGCACTCAAAGCATTCGCACTCACCATCGGTACCATCGCCATCGCCGCCACCAGCAGTGCCAGCAGGACGACCCATGTTTTAGGTATGTTCATTTTTCTTCAACTCCATTTTTTCCAGAGGCTCCGCTCACCGGCACAAAGAAAACTCCTCAGAGAATCAGAAGACTATCTTCACGTGCATTCGGGCAGGATCCGGGTCCAGCCGCACTTCGATCCGGGGCGGGCCCGTCCTCAGGTTCTGGGACAACCTCCGGCTGTCCACGGGTTCAAATTATAGTTTATTATAAATACGATTTGTCGGTCAAAACTTAACACGTCCGGACACTTGCATACAGGAAACCCGGTTTCTTATCCACTGCAATGAAAAAACTGAAAAAATACAACCCGGAGAGAGAAAGGATGTGATACCATGGTTTCTCCCCGGATCGGCGGAAAAAACAACAACCGCCATTCCACATAACCTGTTTTTTTATAAACGATTTGTCGGTCAAAACTTAATCTTTGGAAAAAACGTGTTAAGTTTTGGCCGACAAAAGGGATTATCCATCCCGCTTCATGCTACCCTGTGATACCATGAAGGTTCACTGGCTGGCACTGTTGTTCATTGTTGGATTGGCACTGTCCATTCCATCGGTATCGGCAAAGGTAATCGAAGAAAAGGACGGGTATACTGTCACTACTGTTGAAAATGCACCGTCACGGTTCGCCGATGTTTTTGCATTAACATCGTATACCATTACCCAGGGCCAGACCCGCTGGCACACGACATCCGTTCCATCGGGTGCGACAAGGTTCTTTTCCAACCTGAACTGGGGGACTTCCGCAAACTCACTGGCGTTAACCCTCTATACACCGGATGCATCGGTACTCGGACCGTATTACGATCCTGCCGATGGAGTCATCGATGGTCGTATCTACCTGATGGTAACCCGTTCCGGTGGCCTTCCATCAGGAACCTGGTCATCGAAGGTGTACGGAAGCTCGGTAACCGGAACACAGACCTATTCGTACTCTGCATCCGGGTATTGACCACAACCCTTTTTTCATAAGGGGGAGAAAAATTATTGTCGATGAATACTTCACGATTCCTGGTATTTTTCATTCTTTTATCCATCTGCCCACTCATGGTTGGCCATGCCACCGCAGAGAATTTTGGCGGATATATCGTCTCGCCGGTTCCTTCAGGAATGGATCCGGGAACCCCATTTGCGACAAAAGAGGTCAGTTTCTGGGAACTACCCCTCCAGGTTATTCTTCTGTCCCTCGCCCTGTCCGTTTCGCCGCTTCTTGAACTAGTAACTCAAGTGGTCCTGTTCACAAAATTCTACCTGTATCTGGGCTATCGGAAAGTTGCCAGAAAAAACCTTTTTTTTAACGATACCCGGGTACAGGTTTATCAGTGCATCCAGGAAAATCCCGGTATCTTTTTCAATGAGATCGTCCGGAAAACCGGTGTGAAACGAGGAACACTCCGCTACCATCTGATACTATTGCACACAAACAAAAAAATTTCCATCCTTGAGTCTGAAGGAAACGCACGATATTTTGAAAAATCCAAAAAATATTCCGGCCGGGAAATGATCGTTTTAAAATTCATCCAGAATACAACAGACCGGCGGATCCTGCTGTTGCTCATGAATGATCCTGAGTTAAACCGGAAGGAGCTGGGAAACAGACTGGGGATTTCCGGATTAATGGTTACATGGTATACGAAACGACTCAGTGACGCCGGTATAATATCTCTTGAAAAGTCTGGAAAAAATGCCAGGTATGAAATACCGCCGGAGGTACGGAATTATCTGGAAAAATACCTGATCCAAAAGAGTGACATTATGCAAACAGGAATGGCCGACAACATTTCTCAATCCGCATGATGCTATAATTCCATATACCGCTAACCACATCTGCCGATATCTGATATTCCCTGAAAAAGCCGATCGAAAAATATCCTCTTGGGCACTCACCACAATACTTTGTCTTCCGGAAGCTCGAATGCTGGAATTATGAGATATGAGCAGACCGCAGGGCTTAGTGTATTCCCCCTGATTTTGGAAATAGGAACAATAGAATAATCCGATTACCGAGCCGGATGGAGAGAACTACCGCATACGATTCACCCTGCCTGCTCACCATAGTGGCAATTTATATTAATCGAAGGTAATGATCCTCATTGTATACGGGATCTGCGATTAAGGGCTTTCGTCATATCGCCACCATTCACTTCGGGAAATTCATTGCACGGTGCCGCCCCCAAGAGCAGAAAAGACAGACCAGGAGAGATGTATGGCTGATGTATCGCGTATTGCTCTGATAAGTATCATTCTTGCATTTTGTGCAATTATCGGGATCCAGATCATTGGGAGTGTCACTATCGCTGATCATTCCCGGGAGATCCTGGATCAGATTGGATCGCTTCCGCAGGACCAGCTTGCCAGTGAAAAAACAAAACAGGAGGTTGTTGCCCTCAAAATAGAATCTGAGACAAAAGCCCTCTTCTGGACCAGCCTTCTTGGAAGCGTAGGAACATTTTTGGCAGTGCTTGCGGCATTGATCGGGCTCTGGCAGGGGCTGCGGGATTACTGGTCGAACCGGGAGAAAGAACGGCTTGACCGGGCAGCAACCGATCTGAATGCGATGTGGGAAGGACTCGCAAATACCGATTCCCGGGTGAGAGCTGGTGCGGTTGTGGGCCTGCAGCACTTTTTTACTCCGGATAAACTCGACTACCATTCCCGCATTTTATCCGCACTGGCAGTGACAGCCCGCCTTGAAAAGGATCCTGTTATCGAAAATGTCCTCACAACAACGATCCAGCAGGGGATGCGTCAGGTACCATGGGAGATCCTCCATCAGATCTCGTGGCAGGGTGTGCGGTTGAAAGGGATCAACCTTTCAAAAACCCCGTTATGTAAATGCGATTTCCGGGATGCTTACCTGGAAAACGCCAATTTCCAGGAATGCGATCTCTCTGACACTGTATTCACTGCCGCCAACCTGAAAGGTGCCAGGCTCGACAACTGCCGCCTTTCTCATACAAACCTCGAATATGCCGATCTTGCCGGCGCAAGCCTGGCGGGAGCCGCGCTCCCCGGATGCAACCTGAACAATGCGCAGGTACTGAATCTCGACCTCGAAAAGACAGATCTTCGCGGGGCTGTATTGGATCCGGATGAATTTCCCTGGAGACTGACAAAGAACTGGCGCCATGCGGCCCTGCCTGAGGGCATCAGGGAGCACCTGGTAACACAGTACGGTGGCGATGTGCGCGGAAAAAAAGTACTGATGATGATCTGGGAATTTCCGCCCTTTGCTATCGGGGGGGCCTGGACTGCCGCATACCATATCATCAGGAACCTGCGGAGACAGGGTGCGGATCTCGTAGTGATGGTGCCATGGAAACGGTCGGACCTTAACCTGGACCTTTTCGGGAATGAGGTCGAGCTGGTCACCCTGGAGATCGTTCCACCCGCGATCGATGGCGCAGCACACGATCGTACATCACCACAACCGTACCTCTCCTATGGTTCACCCTACAGCAGGTTCCCGGAACACTATGCCTATTCCCCCTACGAATCATACTCCCAAAGGCAAAGGTATTCGGCGTATGGACAATTCTCACCATACACGGGATCAGACCGGACAACTGGCCGGCATACTTCGCAACCCGGCAGGGAAATCCCTGTCTTGAGAGAAGGGCCAATAAGTGGTCTGGTAAGACAGTTCCAGCGTGGTGCCTTACACTACCTTCGCCAAAACCCGGCACAATTCGATAGTATTTATGCTGCGGACTGGCTCACGTTCTGGGCAGCGGAAGAGGTGTCCAGAAGATCAGGGAAACCCTGGATCGCTCACTTCCATTCAACGGAGTTTGACCGCCGTCCCGATGACCCGGATGAGGTTATTGTCGCCATCGAACAACGCGGCGCCCGGTCTGCGGACAGGATCCTGACTCCCAGCCACAGTACTGCGACAACAATCAGCAAGCACTATAAAATACCGGATCCAAAAACAGCACCGGATTCAAAAATAACCGTTGTGCCAAACCTGGTATCTGAGGAGATCATTCCCGTCCCGGAGTTTGGATCCTACGAGACCAAGCGGGTACTTTTTATTGGAAGACTTACCCGTCAGAAGGGCCCGGATCTCTTTGTAGAGACATGCGGGGAACTGAGCCGGCTTTTGCCATCTGCGCACTTCGCCATACACGGTTCAGGTGAAGAAAAGCGAGCTGTCATGGATCTGGCAAACCACCATGGTATCGACATTGCGTTTTCAGAATTCACTGAATGGGAATCACGGGGTGGAGCATTTGGTACTGCTTCAGCCGTGCTTGTCACATCCCGTTCCGAACCGTTCGGCATGGTGATCCTGGAGGCTATGGAACGGGGTGTTCCTGTACTGTACCCGAAATATGCCGGAGCTGCAGAAGTGTTAAAATCCGGTATCACGATCAACCCGGAAGATCCACGGGGCACCGCAAAAGAGCTCAGATGCCTCCTGACAGACAGGGACCATTGGAGCGAGGTCGTGAAGTCCCAGAGCGATGAAATCAGGAATTACTATTCCCGTAACTATGCAGATAGACTAATGGACATTTTCCAGACTATGCCGGTGAGCGCAAATCCTGCGGATCATTCTACCTCCTGATGGTTTTGTGTATCTCAGAAAAACCATTTTTCCCATGCCATTGCCGTTTACCAAATCCCGGGCACGGATATCATCCTCTCCCGTCAGTTCCCCACCCTTAATAAGCAATCACAGCCGTCCCATTCTTCGCCTTCTTTTTTGATGGTTCAGGAAAGCAGCTCTTCTCTCCTCACCATCTTTTCCCATAATTTCCACCCGATTCTTGCATCACTCATTTTTCTCCAGGGATTTTGCCCGGATCTCTTTAGCGGTATCCATAATTTTCTCAACCGGGAAATGTCGTATGCACCGGATCTCACGGGTATCCACTCATTGCATCAATGCAACGCCGGTTTTATCGATATAGACAAAACTATCGGTATCACACCCCTCCTTCACCCACATTCCGTCATTGATCAACAGGGCGGGTTCGCGCTGTTTCCGTGTATCCGTTTGGTCTTTGTTCTTCTCGTTCAGGTAATAATCCGCAATAGGGGTATGGCCAAATACAAGCACTTCGGCGTTGTAGTTATATACGTCCGCTTTTTTGGCCCTCCTCCAAATTTTCACGGGCCCCATGTGGAAAAATCAACCGGAATGAAACCCAGGAAAAACGAATCCCGCAGTTACCACGACGATCGTTTCAGAGGAAAGAGGAGTTCAGGACCGGCTCTCCCCGTTACGCTCTGCCCATTCGCGGCCGTACACCAGGTTGTTGCGGAGCGCTGCATCGACGACCAGCCAGAAAAATGCCGGCCCGACAACCATCGCCCAGAAGAGGTTGTTGCCGAGGTAACTGAGGACCTTGGCGAGGAACGGCCGGTCAAAGAAGACGGTGCCGCACGCGGCAAGGAGCACCATGCAGGAGCAGACCACGATAAGGCTTGTGGCAAGGAAACAGGCGATGGTATGATAATCCCTGCGGATCGCCTGCCCCCGCATCAGCTGGTGAAAGAAGCGGTAGGAGAGATAGGGGATGAGGACATTGACGAGAAAGCCGAAAATACTCATCGCGGACCACGAGCCACCAAAGAAATCCCCGGCAATGTTTCCGATCCCAAGGCCCCAGGCTGCCGCCGGGCCAAAGAGGATCCCGAGGGTGACAAGCATGAACGCGGCAGGGCGCAGCGAAATGCCGAAGATATCGATGCCGGGGTAATTGAACGGGATGAGGACGAGGACGTAAAAGAGTGCGGTTGCGCCAATCCATATCCGCCCGTTCCGGTCGGTCCAGACACCTGCAAGCTCATGCATTCTTCATATCTAGGATGAGCCCGAGTAAAAACCCTGCGGGAGGATGGTTCCGGGACACCGGCCCGGTCCAGTTTCCTTGTGAAAATCACCGGTGACCAGGATCCAGCAGGAGCCATTTCCAGAGCGGCATGCTAATTATCGGCCCGGATTTGGCCTCATAATCTTTTGTCAGGATCAGGAGCCGGTGTACCGGGTCCTTAAATTCCCTGGCAAATTCTCGCAGCCCTTCGTATTCACTCTCCGGGACTATCTCGCTGTAGCAGACATTGATCGCGGTAAGGCGGTTATCTCCGGATTTGATGACAAAATCCACCTCCCTCTCGCCTTTCCAGTAGTAGGGAATATGACCGGACCGCAGGAGTTCGATGAAGACGAGGTTCTCGGCAAGCTTTCCTTCGTCTTTACTGAACCGGAAGGAGACGGCGTTGCGCAGGCCGTTGTCGATGCAGTAGACCTTCTTGTTCTGCCGTGCCTGTGCCGGAAGCGAGTACGAGAATGCCTGGACCTCGAAGAGGATCCGTGCCATACCGGCAAAGTGGATGTAATCCCGTACGGTATCGATGTCGATCCCGAGTAGTTCCCGGAGCCGGCGGTACGAGTACGGGGATGCAATGGTGGAAAAAAGGTACTGGAGGAGCCCGGCCAGAGCTTTCTGGTTCCGTACCACATTCATCCGGATGATATCGCGGTATACGATGCTGTCGTAATAGGCCCGGAGGTAATCCTGCTTCGTGCGCTCATCCTGCTGGAGCACGACAATGGGAAAACCGCCTTCCTTTAGGTACTGCTTCAGGTGTGTGGTGATCGTGTATTTCTGTGCTGCCCGTCCGGCAGCATCCTGTGGCGGGGTGACACCATGGAAACGGAGGTATTCGGAAAAATCGAGCGGGAAGACAGAGACAGTGAAGTACCGGCCCGAGAGCAGGGTGGATACCTGCGAGTCCAGCAGGCAGGAGGAGGACCCGGAGATGATGATCCTGCAGGTTTTCTTGTCATAGAGGGATTTTACCTCCCGCTCCCAGTTCTCCACGGCTGAACTTCGTCAAAGACAAGCCAGATGAGGCCCGTTGTCGCAATCTCCCGGCGGTACGTGTCAACGGTTTCGAGCAGGGCACCCTTCCGGCTGGCAATCTCCGGCTCATCGCAATTGACAAACAGGATATTTTTTGCCGGCACGGTACCTGAAGTAATGAGCATATTGATGGTCTGGTACAGGAGCGTGGTCTTGCCCGAACGCCGGACACCGGAAAGCACGACAGCGGGTACTGTGACATTGTCATGTGCGCCGTCATGGTGAACCAGGACCGCATCGGGCAGCTGAAGTTCACGGACCCCTATGTTGCCATCCACCTTGCGTTCGTTGTCCCGGACGGAAAAAAGAATGAGTTTGCGGATCGGGAGAGCGTACAGAAGATGGACGGGCTCAGGGTGGCGGTCTTCAATAATACGGGGCTCGTCGATGTTGCCCGCACGCGGCTCCCCTGTGCAACGATCGTCCCCATTGACTCGCAGGAGGAGTTCTTCGAGCAGGGCAAGATCCCCGGCACGGAAGAGCCCCGCTGGTCGGTTGCAAGGAACGTGCTGCACTGGGTGAACTGAACAGGTCTGGCGGGGGACTCCGGGTTCCGTCCTTCCCCTGATAAAACCGTGATTCTTGCAGCTGCATGCGGGATAATAAAAAAATAAATCCGAACAGGGCAAACGGGGAGATTGTATGACACAACGGGGACGACTGGAGGGAAAAGTCTGCATCGTGACCGGATCGACATCGGGCATCGGCAGGGGCATAGCGGAGCTGTTCGCACAGGAAGGGGCAGGCGTGGTCATCGCTGCCCGTCGGGCCGATGCCGGGTCCGAAGTCGTGAAAGCGATAACGGAGAAGGGTGGCACGGCCTCCTTCTTCCGGCTCGACGTGGCCGATGAGGTGTCCTGGAACGCGATCATCGACTATACCCTGAAGACCTATGCAAAACTCGACGTGCTCGTGAATAATGCCGGTATCGGGTTTTTAAAGCCGATCGTCGAGACAACGATCCCCGAGTGGCGCAATGTCATGGCAACCAACGTGGAGAGCGTCTTTCTGGGCACAAAGGCTGCGGTCCCGGCCATGAAACGGAATGGCAGAGCCGGCGGCTCCATCATCAACATCTCCTCGAATATCGTGTATGTGCCCAGCGCCATGAACGCGGCATACTGCACGAGCAAAGGTGCGGTTGCATCGTTCTCGAAGGTGGCGGCCATCGAACTTGCCAGGGACGGCATCCGTGTCAACACGATCTTCCCCGGGTTTGTCCGGACCGCAATCCTCGACGTTGCCTTCAAAAAAGCGGAAGAGACCGGCAGGACAAAAGAAGAACTCCTTGCCATGTTCGGAGAATCCAATCTCGTGGGCCGCGTAGGTGAGCCCATTGACCTTGCGTACCCGGTCGTCTTCCTTGCATCGGATGAGTCTGCCTTTGTCACCGGCTCCGACTTTGTCATCGATGGCGGCGAAGTCTGGAAGCGCGGCGGGAGTACCGGCGATGCCCTCGCGGACGATGCACGGGCACCGTAATCCTTAACGGATCACCCCCATCCCTGCCGCTCAGGCCTGCTTCCGCCGCCCAAACTTCAGGGCACCGCTCACCGGGCAGGCATCCGTGCACCGCCCGCACAGGTAGCACTCTGCCTTCCGGTCATCCCGTTTCGCCTCATCGACCAGGCAGGCACGCTCGCAGTTTCCACACTCGATGCATGCGCCGGTCCTCTGCAGGGCAAGGAAACTTGCGCTGCCGGCAAGAGCAAGGAGGACCCCGTACGGGCAGACCAGCCGGCAGAATGGCCGGTAGAAAAATACCGACACGAGGAGCATGGCAAGGAAGACAAGGCTCCCCGTTGTCAGGGCAAGGCCAAAGAAATCCCGGATCCCGAAGTAATCCAGCAGTGCGGACGAGAAGACGAACGCGAGGATGAGGAAGATAAGAAAGACGACCGCGTGGACTGCCATGAACGTGTGCTTCTGACGTGGCTGGAATTTTTTCACCGGTACAAGCGAGGCCAGTTCCTGGAGGGCTCCCACAGGACAGAAGTACCCGCAGAAAAATCTCCCGGACACCAGCGTGAGGATGATGATGACGGTAAGCCCGATCGCTGCAACCATGAGGGAGACGCCAAGCGCCGATACGTCCCGCACCACGAGTTCCTGGAACTGGTGCGGTGCAACGGGCGCGAAGATGAAAAATCCCAGCGCAGCGGAGACCAGCAGGAGGAGGATGCCGGCCTTCTGTTTCCACCGTCCGGAATACCACAGGTACGTCAGGACAAGGATCAGGATGATGGCGTAGAAAAATCCGAAGGGTCTGATGAGGGAGTATCCGGGCATGAGCCATCATCGGCTCATGGGACGATAAACCTGTTCCCTTTTTCAGGCAGCGTTGTCCCGCTTCACTGCCCAGCTCGCGAGACCATCGGCAAGGATACCGTAGATGATCCCGAAGATGAGGAGCATCGCAGCGCCGAAATAATTGTGAGCGAAGAACGGGACGATGCAGAGCAGGAGGCTGAAGAGTGTGCCAAAGCCGGCGCCACGGAGGACGGGACGGATGGCGATCCCGTCGGCAAACCCGATGACAAGTCCCTGGAGGACGCGGGCATAGAAGATCATCAGCATGAACCACGGCTCGGGCGTGATCCCCGGCGGCGCCATAAAAAGCAGGCTCCCGGCACACCATGCACCGGTCAGGATGCCGACAGCAGTCGTGATCGCGATCCGTTTCTTCTGCACCATTGCAGATCGAGAAGATGCGGGAATCGGGGATAAGCGTTTCTTTGTTTTTCTCAGGAAAAAAAGAGGTTTTCTGCCGGATTCCCTCACTTCAAGTACCTGGTGATCGCACTGCGGATATCCGTCACTCCCGCCTGCGACGTCCCCCCCATGCCGTTCAGGTTCCAGGTGACGTACGTATCCTGTTCCGGCAGGTAGTACCAGAAGGTGAACGACCCGGGATAGCCCCCGGTATGGCCAATCACGGTGACATTGGCTGGTGGAATGACAGCCTTCGCATAACCAAGACCATAGCCGGCCTTTTTGGACTGCGGCGTTGGCGTCTCCATCAGGGCAAGGGATTGCTTGCTGATCAACTTGCCGGTGCGGAGCGCCCGGTGGAAGCGGTTCAGGTCGGCGGCCGTGCTGACAATATCGCCTGCCCCGCGGTCGAACTGGATATAGCAATCGGTATAGTCAAGGAACGTCCCATCGCCTGCGGGCATCGTTGCCCGCATGTGCGGCCCGGGGATATGGTTGGTGTGCTGGAAGAAGGTCTCGTTGAGGCCGGCCGGGACAAGGATGTTCCGGGTGGCATAGTCCTCGTACGGGACACCGGCGGCCTTGTCAACGATGAGCGTGAGGAGGATATAGTTCACGTTCGAGTACGTGTAGTTCGTGCCCGGGGGATAGAGCGGGCTGTCCTTGAGTCCCATGTCCAGGCCCGCCTGGTACGGGACCGGTGTGTCAGGGTCATTTACTTCCTGAAGGTTGATTGCCGTCTCGTTGTAATCGGCAATGCCGCTCGTATGATCGAGGAGCTGGCGGACAGTGATTGCATGGCCGTTCGGGATGCGGGCCACGAGACCGGGCTCCAGCCAGCGGTCGATGGGGTCGTCAAGCGAGAGTTTTTTCTCTTCGGCAAGTTTCAACACCGCCACGCTCGTGAAGGTCTTCGATACGCTGGCGATCAAAAACCGCATGCCGGGCTGTGCCGGCTCACCGGTAATGGGTGATGCATTTCCGGCAGCGGAGTTCCATCTCCACTGGGGTGTCAGGACCTCGATCTGCATGCCGGGGATGCCGGCATCCTGGATCGCATTCCCGCTAAGGTCCTGGAGCTGGGAACGGATGTAAGCCGGTGGGAGGTTCTGCCGGGCATCGGATGTTGCCGGTGAAGGCTGTTGCAGCTGAACGCATCCCGATGATACCAGGCAGAGTATCAGGATGAGTGCGGCCGGGAGGGAAAGATAGAGGGATCTCTGCAAAATTGTCCACCGGAAGATTATCTGGATCCACCGCCATTAAAGGATTTTCGCATCAAAAAAGCCGGCATCCACAATCCCTGTTGCCCGGTTGCCACAAGGAAAACATTCATGGGATCAAAAAAGAGAGAGATCACTTTGCCTTCGGGCAGGATCCGGGTCCAGCCGCACTTCGACCTGGGGCGGGCCCTCCTCTTCTTTTGCATCATCTAGGGACAGTGCACCGCCAAAAGGGAGATATCTTTTGTATCCCCAGCGGCCGGCCACGCCAGCAATACGGACAGCGACCCATTGGGCGGGGGCCTGCACGATACCGAGGTTTATATTTCCCGTTGATCTACTCCCTACCGGGGCACTCTACATGACAACATGGCGATGCAGTGTTTGCGGGTACCTGTACGATGAAGCGGCCGGCATCCCGTCCGCGGGGATAGCAGCGGGGACACCGTTCTCCGGCCTTCCGGATGACTGGACCTGCCCGGTCTGCGGTGCGGCAAAAAGTGTCTTTTCTCTCGTGGCGGAGACCGATATCCATGCCCGTGCAGAGAGCACGGTCTCCGACGTGATGGCGGCTGAGCTTGCCGCGTTCGGGGTCCGGTATGTCTTCGGGCTCCCGGGCACATCCTCGCTCGGCCTTGTTGAAGCAGTCCGCAAAAACCCGGACCTCACCTATATCGTGTTCCGGCACGAGGCGAACGCTGCCATGGCGGCATCGGCGTATGCGAAACTGACCGGACAGGTGGCCGCCTGCCTCACCATTGCCGGCCCGGGTGCAACGAATCTTGTCACCGGGCTCTATGATGCAAAGGAAGACCATGCGCCGGTCATCGCGCTGAACGGGCAGTCGGAAGTCCAGTACACCGGCCCCGGGGGTGTGCAGGAGATCGACCAGGACGCTTTCTTCCGGCCGGTCACGGTGTATAACACCACGGTCGCCGACAAGAGCAGGGCCGTGCTGCTGTTGAGCCGGGCGTTAAAGTACGCTCTCGTGGAGCGGGGCGTATCGCAGGTGTCGGTACCAAACAACATCCAGAAGCAGCCGCTCGATGCATCGTTCTGCTCCCGCGAGTCCTGCATCCCGGGATTTTCCATCATCCCCACGGAAGACGTGATCCGGCAGGCCGCAGACCGGATCAATGCGGCAGAGCGGCCGGTCATCCTTGCCGGCTGGGGGGCGTACCCTGCGGGGAGGGAGGTCAAAAAAATGGCAGAGAAAATCGGCGCCCCTGTCCTCACAACCTTCCGGGCAAAAGGTATCCTCCCCGAGGGCAGCGGCTGGGTGCTCGGGATCCTCGGGAATGTCGGGTCGCCGCTTGCCCGGAAGACCGCGGAGGAAGCGGACCTCCTCATCACGCTGGGCGTTGGGTTCTCGAAGTTCACGAATGTGCCAGCGGACAAACCGATGGTCCAGGTCGATATCGATCCCACGAAACTGGGCAGGAACGACAAGACCCTCGCGGTCTATGCCAACTGCACGCATCTCCTGCCCCGCCTCCTGCCCCTTCTCCGGCAGCGGGAGACCCTCACCCGGAAAGAGGAGGTCTCCCGTATGCAGCGCGAGTGGGATCTCCAGCGTGACCGTGAGGCCGACAGCACCGCGGTGCCCATCCGCCCGCCGTATATCATGAAGGTACTCTCGGGACTCATCCCCGACAATGCGGTCATCTCGCTCGACGTCGGGGAGAACCAGTGGTGGTTCGGCCGCAACTTCCGGA
The DNA here is from genome assembly GCF_000327485.1 of Methanoregula formicica SMSP. Classification (NCBI taxonomy): domain Archaea; kingdom Methanobacteriati; phylum Methanobacteriota; class Methanomicrobia; order Methanomicrobiales; family Methanoregulaceae; genus Methanoregula; species Methanoregula formicica. Next base: position 1,909,392 of record NC_019943.1, read on the forward strand.
TGAAGCAGCAGCGGTTCGTGATGTCGGGATACCTCGCAACCATGGGATTCGGGTTCCCGGGAGCACTCGCCGCAAAGCTCGCGTTTCCGGACCGCCCGGTCTTCTGCATCACCGGCGACGGGGGCTTCTCGATGGCCATGGCGGATTTTGTCACCGCTGTCAAGTACAAGCTGCCCGTCGTAGTGATCATCCTGAACAACCGGCAGCTGGGCATGATCCAGGTCGAGCAGATGATGGAGCATTACCCGAACTTCGCAACCGACCTGCTCAACCCGGACTTTGCCCGGTACGCGGAGACCTGCGGGGGCACCGGGATCCGGGTAAGCAAGCCGGAGGAACTCGCGCCGGCAGTTGAACGGGCGATGCGGCTTTCCGGCCCGGTCATTGTTGATGTCGAAACGGACGCAAAGCGATTCTGAAAGGACCGGCTGGATTTCAATCGGGAAAGAAACAGGATCCCCCTCCTTCCCTCACGATTAGGCAGGAGGATCCCGTACGGGATCGGCATCCTCCAGGTATTTCTCCAGGATGGGGAGAACGTCCGGGTTCAGCTCATACCGGGCATTCCTTCCGTCCTTCCGGACCTCAAGGATCCCGTCACCCGATAACCGGTGCATGTGCCAGTTGATCCCGGCCCCTGAGATATGGAGCGCTGTCTCGAGCTCGTGGCGGGAGAGCCGGGGTTCTCCTTTACCATGAGAAGGAGCCTCCGTGTCGGATCAGTGCGGAGATACCTGATGACTTTCTGCTTTCTGCTCAATAGGGGGATATTTTTCCGAGTTCTCGTAATACCGGGTGTTCCGGGAAGTCTCAAGCACGGAGACCTTGTTCATCAGTTTGAGGACAGTAAGATGGTAGCGGAGAGAGTTCTCACGCACTCCGGTCTCCCGCGAGATCTCGGTAACATCCGCACCGGGGGACTCCCGGATATAGTGATAGATCACGCTCCTCGATGAATTCCCAAGTACGTTCTTCTTTTGCAGCTTCCGGTACCCCAGGTACAGGCCGAGCTTGACGATGATCAGGATCTTGAGGATCGTAAGGAGGTCAGGGAAGTTGTTGAGAGTAAAGAGCCGGAACTGATCTACCGGCGTTGCCGGCGCCGGTGGTTCCACCTTCACGGTATCTGCCGGCGTCCCCATCTCCGCGCCGGGCGGGAGAGGTTCGACAATGTAATCTCCCGGCAGGGCGTTTGCGGGAGAGACGATGAGCAAGGAGGCAGCCAAGCGCGAACAGAACGGCGTGCAGGCTGCCCCGGCAGAAAATCATATCCCGTTAATATACCACAATTCCGTTAAAATTCTTTTTATTTACTCTCAACTGAGCGAGGTCTGGTACGAGTAGGTCTCAGTCCCGCTCACCCGGTGACCGTACACGGGAGAGCGTGCGGGAAGGGGGCATATACCTTTTATCACCGGGTACCTTTCGCTTTGCTGCTTCGGAGCGCAAATTACCGAGATCGTGCACCGGAGCGCATAAACCGGAAAGAGCTGGCATTCTCCCATGCTGCATGGCACTCCTGATGCAGTACATCCTGCCGACACTTCTTTTGGCGTGTGCCACCGAAAGCCATGAAAAGAGAGGTCATCCGGTAATTCCCTGATCGGACAACCGGGTCGGCCGGAAAACAACGGGGAATCCGGATATGCCCGGAACGAATTTAAGCGAGAAGGGGCGACAACTAGATCCTATGACATTGACAAAAGCACAGGAAGAGGAGATTATTGCAACCATTGAGCAGTACGCCACGGCATACCGGAAGAAGGACATCCGGGCGTTCTCAACGATCTTCTCGCCGGAGATCAGCGGGTTTGGCAGCGGGGCGGACGAGGTGATCCACAACCATGCAGACCTCATCCGCCAGATCCGCCGTGACGTGAGCCAGGCGGACGTCCACGCAGTCGCGTTCTCGGACCGGCAGATCATCGGCGATGGCAGGATTGCATGGGTAACGTCAAAGAGCACGATGACGTTTTCCGTTGGCGGATCAGCTAAGCAGACGCTTTCCGGAAGGTCGACGATGGTGCTGAAAAACACCGGGAGCCGGTGGGTTATTGCACAACTCCACTTCTCGCTGCCATTTGGCGGCCAGTCAACAGGCCAGTCATTTCCCGGCGCGTAAGGTGCCGGAAGACCAGTCGTCTTTTTTCCCGTTGTAAAACCGGGGTCAGCTCCCTGTTTTTCCCTGTACTAGTTTTTCGGCACGGCGGACCCATGCAAGGCCCGGCCGGCAGAGGACAATGACAACGGTACACGCGATCAGTCCAATGGCCCCGATCTCCCAGCCTGCTGATGAGGGTGGCAGGAGGAGGATACGGAAGATACTCCGCCAGTCAAAGACAAAGAATGCGGCAAGAAAGAGGATGGCATACCGGACCGGCTGGGAATCGCCGGCAATGATCACATTTGCCCGGGGGAGAATCCGGAAGAAAAGACATCTCAGGAAGATAAGGATGAGGAGTGTCCCCGGGAAGAACAGCACCCAGGGCGAGAGCCCGAGCCCGTGGTTGATGTTCCCGATGTCGCCATTACCGGCAAACGCCCGTAACGGCATGTACGCGATAAGCTCCATCAGGTTCACGATAATGAACCAGAAGAAAAGATGGAACGACCATTTGTTGTTCGCCAGTGCCGGGGAGAGGAGGAGGTACATCCCTGCGGTTACGACAACGGCATGGAAAAGAAGCGGCATGACCGCGATGATCGCCGCATTAGTACCAAGCCCGGCGGTATAGAGTGCGGAATACGAGACGCCTTCATCCCAGCCGTCAAGGGTCAGCGGGTTTCCCCAGACGATCGCGAGCGGATCCTGCATCCTCCCCAGGAGAAAAGCGGTCGTGCTGTGGATATGCTCGTGGATGACAACGATCACAGACTGGAAGAAAAAATACGTTGCCGCTGCAATCATGGCATAGACGATGCCTTCGCGGAGCCCACGCTGCCCGTACACAGATACCGTCACCAGCGGAGACACAATAATCATTGTGGTTTTATCCCGCAGGCATTCATCAGGCCCGCAAAAAGACAAAGTAGTACACCTGCATACATCACTATCGCAATTCCATGGAACCAAAGTCCATCCTCATTGTCGAAGACGAGGCTGTTTCGGCGCTTGACCTCTCGAAGATCCTTAATAATCTCGGGTACCTGGTGGCGGCTATTGTCTCTACGGGTGAAAAGGCAATTGCGGCCGTAGACGCACAGCAACCGGATCTCATCCTGATGGACATCCACCTGGCAGGCAAGATGACCGGTATTGAGGCAGCAGTGAAGATCCTCCGGAACCATGCCATACCGATCATCTATCTTACGGCGCACTCGGAGCCGGACATTGTCCGGGAGGCAACGATCACCCGGCCCTACGGGTATATCATCAAACCGTTCACGGAACGCGAGCTCCAGACCGTAATCGAGATTGCCCTCTATAAAGCGGAACTGGACCGGGAGTACCGGAAGGAATATGCCCGTCTCGAAGACCGTACCCGGCAGCAGACAAAGAATTTGCAGCAGGCACATGACGCACTCCTTGCAAGCGAGCGGAAATACCTCGAGTTCATCTCCCTCCTTCCGGAGATCGTTTTTGAATGCGATCTTGCCGGGAACCTGACCCTCGTGAACGAGAACAGCCTGCAGTTCTTCGGATATACAAAGGAAGACCTGAAACGCGGGCTCAACCTTTTCGACCATATCGTTCCGGAGGACCGGGACCGGGTCAGGCAGGGCATCGGGAGGATAGCCGGCGGCGGTAAAACAGCCGGGAGCGAGTATACCGGTATGCTGCGCGACGGCACACGGTTCCCGCTCCTTGTATACACGACACGGGTAATCGAGAATGGACGCTGCACGGGGATCCGGGGGATCCTTGTCGACATCTCCGAACAGAAAAAGGCCGGGCAGGCAATGCAGCAGGTAATCGAAAAACTGGGGATCCTCAACAGTATCACCCGGCACGATATCCTCAACAAACTGACATCCCTCTCCGCCTTTCTTGACCTGATCGGCGAGGGCCAGTCCGGCCCGGAGAAAAAAGCCTATGTTGCGCAGTGCACCGCGATCATTGCAACCATCAACCGCCAGGTCGAGTTCATGCGCGATTACCAGGAGATCGGTATCAGATTGCCGGTCTGGCAGGATCCGGCAGCCATCATCCGTCATGTGGCAGAGGTGAATTATGCCCCGGACCTCACGATACGGGTCCCGGATCCGGGCTGGGAGGTCTTCACCGACCCGCTCTTCGAGAAGGTGATCGATACATTCATCGACAATGCCATCCGGCACGGGGAACACGTAACGACCATGACGTTCTCTGTCCGGGAAGTGGGGAGCGAACTTCACATCACCTGCGAGGATGACGGTGCCGGCATCCCTGCCGGAGACAAGGAGTATATTTTCGAGAAGGGTTTTGGCAAAAATACCGGCCTTGGCCTCTTCCTTGCCCGGGAGATCCTTGATATCACCGGCATCACCATCCGTGAGACCGGAGCATACCGGAACGGTGCACGGTTCGAGATTATTGTGCCAAAAGAGTCGTACCGGAAGGGATCTTTGCCATCCTCCCGTTCCGTTACCTGAGCCGGCTACCCCCACACAACACGGGATTGCAGGTTTTCCTGCCTTTTTCCGTTCCGTTCATTTTCACGCCCCGTGCCTCACCTATATCTCCCGCGTGGCAGACACAGAGAGGAGAATCCATGCCCGTGTCAGAAATCCTCATCGCAGTTGCTGCATTCTTCTCCGGCATCGTGGTTGCGTACCTTTTCTTTCGTGCCCGGGTAGTCATATTCAAAGAGCGGGCAAGAAACGACCTCGATCGCTGGAAGCAGGAATGCACAGAGGCAATCCGGAAGGACTCCGTTAACCGGTCACGGTCAACGCTAAAGGGAAAGATCGCGGAACAGATGGCACCGTTTCTTCCCGGGTTCCCCTACTCTGCTGCGGACGCCCGCTTCATCGGGAGCCCGGTCGATTTCATTGTCTTTGACGGGTACTCAACAGCAAAAGACGGAGATTTTGGGGAGGTCAGCATTGTGCTGGTCGAGGTGAAACAGGGGAAAGGGAAACTGACCCGCGGGGAGTCGCTGGTCCGGAGGGCTGTCGAGGGGGGCAGGGTCAGCTGGAAGACAGTAACGATACAAAACGAGGATGCCGGGCCTGACTAAAAAAACCGTGAGGGGAGAGGCTGGGTGATCACCGGAAAAACCGGGGAGATGGGCCCCTCATTCCGGCTTATACCGGAGTCATGATGTTCAGGCGTGTCCTGCAATGACGGCAGGAGGCGACCCGGGACTTCTTGAAATGATCGCGGGGCGAGTTGTTGACGATGATGCTTTCGGCTGCACATGCGGGGCAGGTGAACCGGATAACATAGCCGGTGCGGGTGCCCCGTATTTCGGGATACAGTTTCTGGATTGCCATAGTCTTGAGGTAACAAAGATGAGTATTCTCTCCGGTTCCCAAATGTCAGGGATACCCGGAACGGTTATCAGAAAAGGTCTTGCGGAGTACAGAGCGGGCAGGGGATCTCTTTTAGTCCTGCACGGATCGCGGGTGTCAAAACCGATAATGACTGTATAATATTGGGTGTTCAAGGTAAATACAATGATGGGCGGAATCCTGAGAGCGGGTCCTGAATACATAGATTCAACAGCTCAACCGCCATTGAGACCTGTATCACATGGTTGACGGTTTAACGGCATTTTCCAGAGACTCCCGCATTTTTCCAGCGATGGATACGATATCCAAGGGTATCCTGAGGTCTTTTTTCTCCTGCCGGCCGGAGAAACCATTCCCCGGGCGGAAGGTGCAGGCAGGCCGGCACCTGCCGGGTCGTGTGCCATGACATCCCTGTGGAACCGGCTGCTCGGCAGATCGGAGATCCTGCGTTCCCGTCCCTGGGACCTGACCGAGATCGTCCCCCTTTCTGAACGACTGTGGTTCCGGCTGCTTCTCATCGCGCTGGGCATACTTCTGCTTGCCGCGGTATTCGTGATGCTATGAGGGGAAACGTAAACCCGGCAGCCGGAATAATGCAGGTTGCCCAAATACCGGATCAGTTAAGGTAACAGCAGGTCTGATTAAAAAAAAGGGATTATCGCCGCACACAGAAGAACCCGCCACGGAGGTGGTTCTTTATGTAGATCTCGCAGGCCTGGCAGAAGCACCCCATCATCTTCATGGATGTTGCCGAAGAGGGGCCGCGGGCACAGAAGAGCTCGGTGGGCTGGTGCTTGTCCAGGCAGTGGTGCTTGGCATTCGGGCACCGCGTACAGTAGTTCCGGCAGATCTTCCGGTTCTCTTCGGTATCTTCGATGACAGGTTTGCTGGATTCAAACATGATGGAAAAGGTGGGAATTTATGGATAATAGATCTTTTTATTTTTCCCTCCCGTCATCCGGCATGAGGGGAGGGTATCAGTCCTCACCTGGGGCGATGGGTACGGGGCTTATTCTCCCTGGAGCGATCCGGCGTCGTGCAGAAGGAAACACCTATGTGCCATTCCCGTGAAGTAACCCGGCAGGGTGAAATGATCACGGTTGCACTCAGCAGCGAGGTTAAGGAGTCCCTTGAAGGGACAAAGATTGTCTTTTTTGCAACGGCGTCAAAGAGCGGGATCCCCAACGCGGTGCCGGTGGGGGCGTTCAAGCTCCTTGACGAGGCAACGCTCCTCATCTCCGACCAGTTCTTTAACAAGACCTTAGCGAACATGAAAGAAAACCCGAACGTGGCGGTCACCTGGTGGGGGGACAAGGGAGGATTCCAGGTGAAAGGGACCGTGACCATCCACACGGACGACAAGGTCTTTTCAGACGACGTTGACTGAATGAAGGAGCTCCGTCCCCAGCTGAAGCCCAAGTCCGCTGTTGTCCTGAAGGTGACCGGGGTCTACAGCATCAGGCCCGGGGCGGATACCGGCAAAAAGATCCTCTGATCCTTTTTTCCTGTCCTTTGGCAGGTAGGGTGGAGATCCTGTCCCGGATCACCAGTTTTATTATTAGGCACACCCTAACTAATTTCGATCGGAGCATGGACGAGACAGAGGAGCAGCTGTACAATGCATTAGGCGGGCTGCTGAAGATCAAGAACGAATGTTCCTGCTCTGTCTTCTCCGAATGCGGCCTCTCCGATATGACCGTAAAGCAGATCGCGTACCTGAAAGTGATCAATGAACAGGGCGAGGTCACGTTCAGCAGGCTTGCCGAGCTCACCGGGACATCAAAGCCCACGGTGACCGAGATGATCAACCGCTGCGTCCGGATGGACTGCGTGTACCGCGAGCCGTGTCCCGATGACCGCCGGATCCAGTATATCCGGCTCACGGACAAGGGCCGTATGATCGCCCGGGCCGAACAGGCGGCCCTTGAACGGGTTGCTGAACGGATGCTGGATGCGCTCGATGAACAGGAACGGGACCTGCTGGTCAGGATCCTGCGGAAGGTCCGGTAATTTTTTTCGCCGGGAGAAAAGTTAGGTAAATTCGAACTAAATGATTGAGGAGACAATGCAAACCACAACAAAAGACACACCCGGAGAGACGCTGGTCATCCCGCTCTTCGAGCTGGTCGTCTACCCCCAGACACAGACAAAATTCGGGGTGGACAGGACAACCGGAGACCTGATCCTGAAAGCAGAAGGAACAACCGGAGCCGCCCACGCGGTGGCGCTCACCGTCAGGAGCGGAGTCAGGGCATCCGAACTGACTGCCGGGTCCCTGTACCGGACCGGAAACCTGCTGGAGGTGGTGCACGTAGAGCCATCCGACGACGGTTATATCATCTGCGCAGAAGTCGTCGAGAGAGTGACCGCTCTTGCGATAATGGAGCGGGAGGGGCGGTTCTATACCACCTACCGGTCACTGCCGGACGAACAGGACATCGAGAAAGAGTTGCAGGAACGGATCCTTGCCGACATCAAGCTCACCATCCACGAGACGAGCAGCCGGTTCTCGGGCTCCGAGCACTTCACGCGCCCCATCGACAGCATGGACTCGATCGACCAGGTGCTGGGCTTCGTCATGCCCTTCCTCCCGGTCAGCGTTGAGGAGAAGCAGGCGCTTCTCGAGATCTCGTCGGTCCGGCAGCGGTACATCACGTTCCTCGAACTCCTCATCCGGACCCGGGACACGATCGCGATCCGGATGGAGATGGCAAAGAAAGTCTCCGACCGGGTTGGCAAATCCAACCGGGAGGCCATGCTCCGCGAGCAGATGCGGGTAATCCGGGAGGAACTGGGCGAAGAGGACGGCCCGGCGGCAGACAGCGGGTACCGCGAGCGCATCGGGCAGTCGACAATGCCGGAGGACGTAAAAAAGAAGGCACTTTCAGAGCTGCGAAAACTCGAGACGGGCGGGCCGCAGAACCATGAGAGTTCCGTGATCCGGAACTGGCTCGATCTGCTGCTCGACCTGCCCTGGACAACGGAAGAAAAGAAGAGCATTGACATCAAAGAGGCACGAAAGGTTTTGGAGAGCCACCACAACGGCCTCGCGAAGGTGAAGGAGCGGATCATCCAGCACCTCGCGGTCATGAAACTCAAAAAGGAGAAGCAGGGATCCATCCTCCTCTTCTCCGGCCCGCCCGGGACCGGCAAGACGAGCCTCGGGAAGAGTATTGCCGAGGCGCTGGGCCGGAAGTACGTCCGGATCAGCCTTGGTGGCGTGCGGGACGAGGCCGAGATCCGGGGCCACCGCCGTACCTATGTCGGTGCCCTGCCGGGCAGGATCATCCAGGGTATCCGGAAAGCCGGGACCCAAAACCCGGTATTCGTGCTGGACGAGATCGACAAGCTGGCCTCGTCCTACGCGGGCGACCCGGCAAGCGCACTCCTCGAAGTCCTTGACCCCGAGCAGAACAGCACCTTCTCGGATCACTACCTCGAAGTCCCGTACGACCTCTCGGACGTGCTCTTCATTGCAACGGCCAACACGCTTGCAACCATCCCGGCACCGCTCCTCGACCGTATGGAACAGATCCCCATCTCGGGATACACCAAGAACGAGAAGTTCGCCATAGCAAAAGACCATCTCATCCCGGCAGTCCTCGCCGAGCACGGCCTCGATGCCGACACCCTCCGGTTCGATGATGAGGCCACAAAGATGATCATCGACAAGTATACCCGGGAGGCAGGTGTCCGCTGGCTCAGGAAACAGCTGGCGAAAGCCGCACGGTACGTCTCCGAGAAGATCGTTGAAGGGGAGACAGAAAAGCCTTTTACGATAACGGTGGAGAACCTGGGCACGGTCCTTGGCAGGGAACTGATCCGCCAGGAGGTAATCCGGAAAGAACCGGTCCCGGGCGTTGTCACCGGGCTTGCCTGGACGCCGGTCGGGGGCGAGATCCTCTTTATCGAAGAGACGTTCATGCCGGGCACCGGCAAGCTCACCCTCACCGGCCAGCTCGGGGACGTCATGAAGGAGTCGGCGACCATCTCGCTCTCCCTGATCCGGTCCCGGCTTGCAGGGCAGCAGACCGGCTTTGACTTCATGACAAGCGACATCCACATCCACGTGCCCTCCGGTGCAACACCCAAGGACGGCCCGTCAGCAGGGGTCACGCTGTTTACCGCGCTCGCGTCGCTCATCACCGGGAAGACGGCGGATCCGGAACTTGCCATGACCGGGGAGATCACGCTTTCCGGATCGGTCCTGCCGGTGGGCGGGATCAAGGAGAAGGTGCTCGCAGCCCACCGGGCAGGGATAAAAAAAGTGATCCTCCCGCGGGAGAATCTCCGCGACCTTGAAGACGTGCCGGAAGACGTGCGCGCAGACCTCGCGTTCGTGCCGGTGGAGTCGGTCGAAGACGTGCTCCGGGAGGCGCTCGGGATCACCCTCTCCCGTACTCTGGGCCGGCATCCCGCAAACAGTGCAGTCCCGGTCCAGGACCTCTGATAGTGTTCCTGCCCTTTTTTCTTCGCGGGAGCCCAGTCACTCCTGCGGGGGCGCTCTCCCCCACCTCCCGCGTGAACCGTCCCTCCCGAAAGCCGTCAGTGCCGTTCGCAAAAATGCCCGATGACAAGACTGTGCCGGGCAAAGAGCTCACAGGCCGGGCAGAAGCAGCCGGCTTCTTTCATCCGGGGTGCAGCCGACGTCCCCCGGGAACAGAAGAGCCAGCCGGGCTCGTACCGGCTGAGGGCGTTCTGCCGGTAGCTCGGGCAGGAACCGCAGTACTTCATGCAGGTCTGCACGTTTGCATCAGAATCCTCCACCTTTGTGGTGTCAGGTTTCATCATACAGGATGGATAGTCTGATCCGGAATAAGAGCTTTCTCCTACCGGTTTCCGGAAAATGCAACCTGCGGCACCCGCCGGATCATGCCGGCTTCTTTGCCCGCATCAGCGAAGCGCCGATCCCGATGATGCAGAGGACGGTGAAGAGGACAAAGGCATACCGGAGGCTGGTGAGGAACTGCGGGTAGAACTCCGGCGTGATCTCCACGCGCCCGAGAACGAGCGCAAAGATCATCATCGCAATCCCCATCGAGAGCATCTGCCCGATGACCCGCATGGTGCCGTTCATGCCGGACGCAACGCCATACTGCCGTTTTTCGACCGCGCTCATGATGGCGTTGATGTTCGGGGACGAGAAGAGGCCCAGGCCGGCGCCGAAGATGACGAGGCAGATGATGATATACGAGAGGGGCGTTGACGCGGACAGGAAACTGAGCAGGAAGAGACCGATGGCACCCAGCCCCATGCCGGCCGATGCAACGATCTGCGGGTCGATCCGGTCGGAGAGCCGGCCGGCAACAGGCGAGAAAAGCGCCATGACCGCCGGCTGGATGATCAGGACCAGGCCGGCATATTCCGGGGAGAATCCCTTTGTGTACTGGAGATCGAGGCTTAAGAGGAAGGTCACGGCATAGGTTGCGCTGTAATTGATCAGGGCGGCGAGATTCGAGAACGTGAAAACGCGGTTTGTCGTGAAGAGGTGCATGTCAAGGACGGGGGAGGGGGTTCGCGTCTCGTACCAGACAAAGACCATACCGATGACAAGGCCGGCAGGAATAAGGAGAAGGCCTGCCATGCCCGGCACTTCCGAGAACCCGTACATCAGGGCAATGAGGGCGAGCGCGTACAGCACTGACCCGGTGAAATCAAAGGACTCCCCCGCGCACTCCGCCCATTCGCCGTCAAGTTTGGTGACAATGAGGAGACAGGCCATGATCCCGAGGGGGATGTTGACAAAGAAGATGCTCCGCCAGCCAAAGTAATCGGTGAGCAGGCCACCGAGAAGCGGCCCGGCCATGAGACCAACAAAGACCGCCGTCACATAGATCCCCAGTGCCTTCCCGCGCTCCCCGGTGGGAAAGACCGAGGTGAGGATGGCGATGCTGGTGCCATAGATAAGGGCGCCGCCGAACCCCTGGAGGGTCCGGGCCAGGACGAGGAGAGTCGTGGTGGGAACCATTGTTACGAGGAATGAAGATATGGTGAAGATTCCGATGCCGTACAAAAAAACCCGTTTCCTGCCATAGATGTCGGCAATCCTGCCGAACGGGACGAGAAAGACCGCCGCAGCAAGGAGGTACGCAGTCGAGATCCACGAGAGGGAGACTGCATCCATGTGGAACTCCGCGCTGATGGACGGGAGCGCGATGTTTACCGCAGAACCGTCAAAGGGGGTGATAAACCCGGCAAGCAGCGCTATGAAAAGCACGGTATAGCGCAGGGAGGGGGTCAGGGAGATTTTCAGGGATGGATCCAAAGAATGCAACCGGATCACCCGCTCCCGTGACCGGGCACGTCTTTTGAGGGGGAAAACCGTTCAAGGTAACATTCTCCCGATGACAGTTTCGTGCCGGGCGCAAGATCCAGGAGAAGGGAAGATGCGTGATCGCTGCAGACATAGGCAGCACAGCAGCCAAAGGACTCAAAGCCGATCGCGTCCTTCCTGCACCGTGCACACTTCTTTTCCCCGGTCATGATTACACTCTGGTTTTGCGTGTCTGATACATGAGTCTTTGTGGTCTTTTGCACGGCCAGCTCCCTCCGCTCATGAGCTGACAGCGGAAACTGCGAAATAATCCGCACTCATCGCCACATATATTTTCCCCACAGATAAAACCGGATCTATGGAAAAAGAATTCCTCCCCGCAGGGATCCTCGTGATCCTCATCATTGCCGCCCTTCTCGCGGCCGGCTGCACCGGCCCGATCGTTTCCCCTGCCCCGTCCCCCGGGGAGACCGCAGTTGTCACTCCTTCACCATCACCCGGCGCGACCACAACGTCAGGGGATGCCAGCTCGGTTGCCGAAGCAAACAACCGGTTTGCTTATGATCTCTACCCGGCCCTTGCAGCAATACCGGACAATGCCAACAGGAACCTCTTCTGTTCCCCCTTCTCCATCTCAACCGCACTGGCGATAGCCGGTGAAGGGGCGAACGGGAAAACCGCTGATGAGATCCTTTCTGTCCTCCATCTCCCAAAAGATTCTGCCACCCGCCGCACCGGGTTTGCCGGGCTGAATGCCAGGATCAACAATGCCAGTGCCGACTACACGCTCCGGACCGCCAATGCGCTCTGGGCGGAGAAGACCTATGAGTTCCTCCCGTCATTTACCGAAACTGCCCGCCAGTACTATTCTGCAAATACCACAAACCTGGACTTTGCAGCAGCACCGGAGGAATCCCGGTCAGCCATCAACCAGTGGGTTCTGGAGAAGACCGAGAAGAAGATCCGCGACCTCCTGCCGCAGGGAAGCATTAATTCCCTGACCCGTCTCGTCATCACCAACGCGATCTACTTCAAGGGAACCTGGGCCCGGCAGTTCGATGCGAATCTCACGCGGGATGCGGGTTTTACAACATCCACCGGACAGATCACAAAAGTCAGGATGATGCAGGATAGTGGGGAAGACGCGAAATACTGGTATGCGGAGACCGCCGATCTCCAGTACATCGAACTCATGTATTCCCAGAAGACAGAGAGATCACTGTCCATGGTCGTCCTGTTGCCGAAAGGAAATGACCTCCGCCTGGCAGAAGCAGCCCTTTCTGAAAGCAACCTCTCGGCACTCAAAGAGAGCGCACAGCACCGGACGGTGGAGGTGTACTTCCCGAAGTTCCGGATGGAGACAGGATACGAGCTGGCAAAACCCCTGTCTGCCATGGGGATGCCCACGGCGTTCATCCCGGGATCTGCGGATTTCTCCGGCATGGACGGGACGCACGAGCTTTTCATCAGCAATGTCTTCCACAAGGCGTACATTGACGTGAACGAAGAAGGCACCGAGGCTGCAGCGGCAACCGCGGTTGTCATGCAACTCCGGGGGGCGCCTTCCGGTGGCAAAACGCCGGTCTTCCGGGCCGACCACCCGTTCATCTTCCTCATCCGGAACAACGGGAGCGGGGAAATCCTCTTCCTCGGCCGGGTGTCGGACCCGGCTGCCGGATAATTTTTTGCCATCGGATTGCAGGAATGGGGATTACCGCATATCGGTCTGAGGATCAGGACAGGGTTTCCGACATCCTTCCACAATCTTCTGCGGGTATGAAAATCCCCGGGATTTTCATCAGCGTTCTATGTTGCTTCGCATCATAGCGCGCTCTGGAGAAATCGTTCGTATCCCGCCCTCAGTGGGTGAAGGAAGGGGATCCCCTCTCTCGCTCGAAGAGTGCTGATGCACTCTTCTCGACCTCCTTTTGGTCGATTCCCAGAGGGGGGCGCCCAAGAGGACAAGCGCCCCTGACTCCCCTTTCGAACAAGACTCTTCCATAGATTCCTGTACACATCATGCTCCACGGTCCGAACCGTCGTCAGACTGCGAGGATGAGAAGAATCCGAAGGATTCTTCACGGGGCGAGGGGCGACAGAGCCCGAACGCCCGTGGCTCCATCACTATCCGACACAATCCCTCGCAGGATTTCTAGAGAGCACATTTTTAAAAACACAGATCAACACTCTTAATACGGTCCAAAAAGATTCTTGAATCAGCACGCTGGAGGAACCGGTATCATGGGTTTGTGTACGGTACGGGAACAGGGCAAAACACTCATCGTCTCCGTTCCTGAATCCGTGGACCATGTCGCGGCCCTGAACATGGAAAAAGAGTTCCGGGAGTTCGTGGCGCGCCAGCCGGATGCCCTTCTCTGTGACCTGTCCGCTACAAAGTACATCTCCAGTTCCGCGCTGCGGATCTTTCTTGAGACAGCAAAGGCGGCAAAACGCGCCGGGATCCCGTTTGGCCTGTTCTCACCCACTACGTTTGTCAGCCACATCATCGACGTCTCCGGGTTCGCATCCATCTTTGGCATGTACGATACAGAAGAAACAGCGCTCCGTGCGGTATCCCGCAGGTAAGTCCCCGCATTCCCGGGCAGGCCAGGGGACCATTACCCCATGCAGGACTGGATTCGGGCATACTCCAAAAAGACATAAATAGCACCGTTCTCTACTACTGCCCATGCGGGAAGAAAAAAGCAGAATCCGGCAGATCCTGCGGGAACGCAAGAGTGCCATGACCCCGGAGGAACGGCTGATCAGGAGCAGGGCAATCTGCGACCACCTGATGCCCCATATCCGGGACACCGAGACCGTGATGGCCTACACGTCCAAGGAGATGGAGGTCAATACCGTCCCCATCATCCAGGGCCTTCTCGACCGGAACGTACCGGTGGTTGTCCCGATCATTGTCAAAGAGGACGTGAGCCTCCGCCTCACCTACCTGCGGGACTTTGCTGCGCTCGTGCCAAGCACCTTCGGAGTCCCGGAACCTATCGGGAGCGAGATCCCGGCCCGGGGCGAGGACGTTGACACGATCATCCTCCCCATGCTCGGGTTCGACCGCACCGGGGCACGCATCGGGTACGGTGCCGGCTATTACGACCGGTTCCTGGAAAAATTCCCGTCGCTGCGCAAGATCGGGATCGCGTTTGCCTGCCAGGAGATGGAACGGCTCCCGCTGGACCCGACTGATGTCCGCATGGATTACATTATCACCGAGAACGGCATCGTATATCCTTAAGGGTTGACAACCGATGAAGATCAACGGAACGGAGATCCTTGACACGTTTGCCGAAGCGTTCCCCGTCTGGCTATCGCGGGTCATCATTACGGCAGCGACACAAGAATGGGCATACACCACCGCCTCCGTTGCAACCGGTTTTGCCACATCGAAGATCGCCTGTCCCTGCGAGGCAGGGATCGAGCGGGAGTTCCTTTCCCGTGAAACACCGGACGGCAGGCCGGGAGTCTCGATCCTGATCTGTGCCGAGAAGAAGAACATGAAAGCCAATGTGGCTGCCCGGATCTCGCAGTGCGTTCTTCCGGCCCCGACTGCCCGTGCCTTCGATGGCCTGCCCGATGCCCCGTCCCGGTTTGCCATCCGGATGCACTATTTCGGCGACAGGTACGAAGACCGGTGTACCATTGGCGGCAGGAGCTGCTGGAAGATCCCGGTGATGGAAGGGGACTATATCGGCGAGGAGCGGTACGGCACGGTAAAAGGTATTGCCGGCGGGAATTTCCTCGTGATGGGAAAGGACCAGCCCTCTGCCCTTGCCGCGGCAACCGCTGCAGCCGCATCCATCCGGGGGATGCCTGGGATCATCATGAGTTTTGCCGGGGGGATTGTGAAGAGCGGATCGAAAGTGGCAAGTAAAAACTACCGGTTCCCGATGCCGGCCAGCACCAACCACCTGTTCTGTCCCACGCTGAAGGGAAAGATTTCCGATTCGCTGGTCCCTGACGGTGTCGGCTCAATATACGAGATCGTGATGAACGGCACCGACGAGACTGCGATCAGGGATGCCATGAGAAGGGGAATAACCGCCGCAACACAGACCGGGATGGCAAGCCATATCGGCGCATCGAACTTTGACGGGAAGCTCGGCCAGCACCGGTTCTTCCTCCACCCGCTCTTTTCGTAAGTGCAGGGTCAGAAGGCACTGTCACCTGCCGGGCGCAGGATCCCCGTCCCGGTCCGCAAACCGGTACGCTCCCTGCGGGACGAAAATCTCGAACCGGGCACCCACTCCCGGTTCCCCGCACTCGCGGATCGATAGCCCCGTGACCGACAGGATCTCGCGGACCAGAAAGAGACTCATCCGTTCCTGGCCCGTGCCCTGCTTCTCGAAGATCGCGGTTTTTTTGGATCTCTCGATTCCGAGGCCGTTATCTTCGAAGACCATCACAAGACCTCCCGTTGTCTCATACCAGTGGAGCCGGATCTCCGTTGCCGTTTTGGCATGCACAAGGACATTCTCGGTAAGCGAGACGAAGACCTGCTCAAAGAGCGAGTCTGCATAAATCTCGAGTCCTTTGACCCGGAGGTCGCGGGAAAGACGGGTGAAATCATGGTGGGAGATCGCCATCAGGAATGCCTGCTGGACATTCTGCCACCGCGGCGGGGTAAGCCCGAGGTTCTGGTAAATCCGGATGAACTGGAGCGATTCGGTGATGCCCCGCACTACTTCAGCCTGCTTTGCGACGAAGTACTTCAGCCTCTCTCCGGTTGCCAGGGATTTTTCCAGTTCAAGGTACCCGGAGAGGGTGAAGACCGCGTTCTGGATATCCTGGAGGGCGACGGTATTTAAGAGGCTGAGTTTGGTCCGGGCCTGCTCCAGGGCATGCTGGCTCCGTGCAAGTTCGTCATAGTTGCGGCGGAGCTCCTCTTTTGCCCGCGACAGCTGGTCGTATGCGGCAATTAACTCGGTGTTCTTCCGGATCATCTCCTCCTCGGCGCACCTGCGCTGGGTGATGTCCCGGAAAATCCCCTCAATGCCGGCAATCTCTCCCTGTGCATCGAAATAGAAATGGCTGGTCGTGGAGACGTACTGTACAGACCCGTCCTTTCTCTTCAGGCAGACCTCGTAGTCCAGCACAAAACCATGGGCATTCATGGCATCGAGAAACGCTTCGCGGTCGGCAGGGTTGCAGTATATCTGCCGGGCGATATCAAGGCCTGTCATGTCTTTGGGAGTTTCATACCCGAGCAATTTTGCTCCCGAGGGGGAGATCATCACAAGCCTGCCATCCGCGTCGGAGCGGTAGAAGACATCCTTCATGTTCTCAATGATTGCCCGGTATTTCTCCTCGCTGTCGCGCAGAAGGGCTTCGGCCTTCCCCCGCTCATCGAGTTCGCGGGATAATTCCTCTGTTTTTACCCCAACCGCATGCGCAAGCGACCGGTTCCAGAGCAGGATACCCAAAACAACCAGCAGGAGTGCGCAGAAACCCACGATGATCGCGGGCAACAGACGGCTGTCGATACCGGGCGGCTGGAGGGATCCCGTGATCCAGCGATCAACTATCACTTCCTTTTCCTGAGGGGTGATTGCTGCAAGGCCCTTGTTGAGGATTGCCAGCAGCTCGGGCTCATCGCTCCTGACACCGATGGCAAGGTTGAACGTTTCAGGATCTTCCGGAACGTACTCTCCCACGATATGGAGGTTCGTCAGCCCTTCCTTCTCCACGTACCAGCTGGTCGTGGCAACCTCGCCGACATAGGCATCGACATTGCCGAGGGAGACTGTACGTAAGGCATCCCGGATGGTCGGGACGACCGTAAGGTTGATTCCGGGATAGTCGTGCCGGAGAAGCTTGTGAACCGTGTACCCATCCACCGCAACCACGGTTTTTCCTTCGAGGCTCCCGACTGTCACCGGCCCGGTGACGGACGTCCGCGCGAGGATGACAAGCGCCGGCTGGTAATACGTGCGGGTGTAGTTGAGGTATCCCGTCCTGAGATGGGAGGTATAGACAGCGCCAAGGATGGTGCGGTTTGTGGCCCGCAGGTGCTCGACACAGGCATTGAAATTATCTTTTTTTATATCGGTTATCGCAAGGCCGGTCTTCTCGCTGATGAGCTGCAGGTAATCTGCCGAGATCCCGGCGTACCGGCCGGACTCGTCGTAGAATTCAAACGGAGGATACTTCGGGTCCGGGCAGACCGTGATGACGGGATGATCGCGGATCCAGCGGCGTTCCCCGTCCGTGAGGGAGACGGGATAACCAGGGCCGGAGTCAGGGAGGGTGGCAGGAGACGGGGCCGTAACGAGATGGAACGCTATGCCGATGATGATAAGAGCAAGGATAATGCCGGCTGCCGGCAGGGCGCACTTCCGAAGACCTGATAGTCCGGGGATCCCGACCATCTTGATCTTGGACATTATTTTTAAACTTAAGATACTTTTTGCCCGCGACGGTTTCCAGGACGAGATCCCCCGGTCATCCACACGGGAGACCGGCCCGGATCAGAGGGGCCAGCGGCATTTCCCGCCGGTGCGTTTGAGCGAGGGGCAGCGGTTGAAATAGGTCTCCCCCCATACCCACGGCTGGTAGTTCCAGCACATCTCGGGCTTTACCGCGTGGATCCCGCAGAGGTACCGGGTCTTTGCCACCCGGCGCAGGAACGGGCAGACCGCCGGATACTCCCCGGTCTCCGTGTTGCGCATCTCAAACGAGACAACATCCCCCAGGTCCCCGGTCTTCAGGCACGTACAGGAAACGGGATCCCCGTGCTCCATGAAGGCAATGAACCATTTCAGGATATCGGTCCTCCCCTGCTCGATCCAGACATACACATTGGGGGCAGAGGGGGCAATGCCGGGCCCGAAGATCCGGCAGCAGAGGCCGCACTGCTCGCACGGTTCGTCGTCTGAAGGGGCGCCGCCTGCAAGAGGTTCTGTCATGATTCTCTGGTCTACTATTCACCCGGAAGCGCGATAAGGATTGTTGGTTCGGATGCCATTACCTGCCGTTACCTCCCGCCAGCCTGCAGGGGATAATGGAGGTTTCGGGGTTTATTGGAGAAACACCGGGTGGAGATCACAACCGGACAACGGCAGTCCATTGCAGTACGGATACGAATGTTTTTTTTAAACAGAACGCCGATTCCATACAATGGCCAGTAGCGGGAAGAGTGCAGACAGGTTCAGTTTCTCCGTCAGGACAAAGATCCTTCTCGCGTTTCTTGCCCTTTCCCTTGGCGCCCTCCTTATCACGGCGTTCATCGCTTTTGTGCAGATGGAAGACACCGGGCAGTATGCCATAACCAGCAGCATCAGTCTCGGAAACCGTGCCAGTGCGGACAGCACGGCAGCGCTGGAACGCGATGCACAGGCATCGCTCCTCAGGCTGGCAAAAGACCAGGCATATATCAGCAATATCATCATCGAACAGGTCGGCGACGACCTGAACATCATGGCGTATTACGCCGGTGAGATCCATAAAAATCCCGGGATGGTCCGGGACCTTCACCTCCCCACGCAGGATGAGCGGCCGGAGAATCCGCTCTCAACCTCCGTGGTGTTTTATTCGCCCGGTGCCGAAAAGACCATCTCTTCAGAAGAAGTCCAGGCAGCCGGCATGATGACCCAGATCTTCATACCGGTTTATGCAACCGATCCCCAGACCTCCGCGGTTTTTGTCGGGACCGAGAGCGGGGTTTCGGTCATCTACCCGTGGACCACCGGCCTGAACGCGTCGTTCGATCCCCGCCTGCGGAGCTGGTTCATCGATGCAAAGAAGAATGGTGGCATCACCTGGTCCGATCCCTATGTCGACCTGCTCGGCCACGGCCTCATGATCACCTGCTCCCGGCCGGTCTATGACAACAGCACCGGCCGCCTCTGGGTTGTCGGTGCCGATGTCACCATCGAGACGATCAACCAGAAAATCATCAGCACGCAGGTGGGTGACCGCGGGTACGCGATGCTGATCGATGAGAACGGCAACATCATCACCCGCCCGGGCTTAACTGCCGGGGACCAGCGGTGGGATGCGTCCTTCGTGACGGAGAACCTGCTCCAGAGCGACAACCCGGGGCTTGTCGCCGTTGCCCGGGAGATGGTGGCCGGCCAGACGGGTATTGCCCGGGTCACGTACGAGGACGGGGACCGCTTTATTGCCTATGCCCCGGTCACCAGCGTGAACTGGAGCGTCGGCGTGGTCATGCCCGTCGATGAGGTGACTGCCCCTGCCCGTGCAACGAGCACACGTATCGACACGGACACAGCAACGGTTGCAGCGCACATTGACCGGCAGCAGAATACGGTGCAGGCCATCTTCCTCATCCTCTCCATCATCCTTATCGTAATCGTCGGCATCCTCGCGTATTTCTTCGCGCAATACCTCACAAGGCCCCTTGCCGCACTCAGGAATGGTGCCGAAGCAATTGGCCGGGGAGACCTCGAGTACCGCGTGCAGGTCGCTACGCAGGATGAATTCGGGACACTGGCCGACACCTTCAACCGGATGGCATCTGACCTGAGGGAGTACATCAGCACCCTGAAACGGACCACGGCCGAAAAGGAGCGGATGTTAAAAGAACTGGAGATTGCAAAGGGAATCCAGCAGAGTTTCCTCCCCGAATCCGCGCCCGATCTCCCCGGGTTCGATCTTGCCGGGTACAACCTTCCGGCGCTTGAGGTGGGCGGGGACTTCTATGATTTCATACCGCTCGATTCCGATCACTACGGCCTCGTGATCGCAGACGTCTCAGGCAAAGGCGTCCCGGCAGCCCTGTTCATGGCCCTCTCCCGGACCCTGATCCGGGCAAGCGCAACCTCGGTGGACGACCCGGTCCGATCCATCCGCGAGGCTAACCGGCACATCTTTGCGGACTCCAAAACGAGCATGTTTGTCACGCTCTTCTACGCCGTCCTTGACTGTAGGGAGAAGTCGCTGATGTTTGTCAATGCCGGCCACAACCCGCCCCTGTACCTTGGCGCCGGCACCAGTAATGTCAGGCTCCTGAATGCCGAGGGGATCGCTCTTGGCGTGCTGGACGAGATCGAGCTCAAGTCCGTCACCATCCCGCTCCATCCCGGGGATGTTGTCGTCCTGTACACGGACGGGGTGACCGAGGCAACGAACGAGAAGGACGAGGAGTATGGCATCGAGCGGCTGATGCAATGCGTCGAGGATGCAAAAGCCCTCTCCTCGCAGGCGATCATCGATGCCATTGTCCACGAGGTGGTGGCATTTGCCGGCACCCACCCCCAGCATGACGATATCACGGTCATGGTACTGAAGGTGCTCTGACCCGGGCCGGATTTGCCCATGTCACTCACAGGCATAAAAAAGAATAGACCGGGATCCTGTTGCTAGGACCCCCTTTCCCTTATTCAGGGAGTGTCCCCAGGATGATCTCCCGGCCCTGGCTGATCACTTCAGATGTATTGACTGATATTCCGGCAACCGAGATCTCCGGAAGAAGGTTTGTGAACTCCTCCAGATAGAACACCCGTTCCTGCGCAAACGGCAGTTCATAGGACATCACCTTCAGGTCGATTGCCGCCGTCCCGTTCACCTTCACGGTGAGCGCTCCGTCTTTCACCAGCGTCCCGACCGCCTGTGCTGCCTGCATGGTCCCGATCTTAACCGGAATAGTAAAAGAGGTGTTGCCACTTTCCTTCACGCGGATATGCGCGAGCTCGCCATGGCCGAGATACTGGTCGGATCCGCTGCTCACATAATACAGGTCAAATGCGGTCCTGATGAGGTCCGCCCCGACAGGATGGGGATTGAAGATATTCACCGTTGTATTGACCGTCAGGGTCCGGAGCGAGACGTCAGATAACGTGACATCGGTCACGGTTACCACAGGAGGTTTCACAGGGGTCTCCGTGCTGCACCCGGCAAAGAGGATGCTGAGGAAAAAGAGCAGGAAGATACCGAAAATGAGGTATGTGGACATACCTGAGAACTCGGCCGGAAACGGTAAAAGATTGCGATCGGAAAAATCTGCTCTGCAGAAAAACCCCTTCTGGATAATTCCCCCCTTGCGCCTCCGACGGGTTTGAAAAACCAGGAGGATGAGAAGAACGCGGCTGCGTTCTTCGACTCGGAGGCGCCGGCGATGCCTCGGCATTACCTGAAAAGGATACTCTGACAAAGAGTTATTTCATAAAAAGAAACCAAAGCCGCCGCGGGGAGTCAATCGCCGCATCAGTGGGGATTGACGGGAGAAGGTCTCAGCCTTCGACTTCGCCCTTCGGGGATTGAGTGGTTCATCAGAACCAAGAAATCGAGAAGAACCATCCGGTTCATCGAGTCGGTGGCGGCCATTCATCACAATCAGGGGTATGGGGGCATAAGCGCCCATCATCACTTCAAACGATTTCAACAGAGCAGAAAAATCCGGACAATCGCATTTCGACAAACGCAAGGGCTGGAAACGAAACGGTTAACGTATTGCCGGGTGAACACCGGGTATGCCGGATTCTCCCGAACCATCAGACGACAGCACGGAAAAGACCTCGCCTGCCGACACGCCAAAAGGGTATATGATCTCCCTTGCCGTGGTGCTCATGGGCATCCTCATCGTCATGGTCTTTTTCATGAATCTCTTCGGGCAGGAGGCAACAGCCTCAACCGCCATCACCCAGCACCGGTGGTCGCTTGAGTCCTATGCCGGCCCCGGTGGCGCCACCGTACCGGTCCAGGACGGCACAACCGTCACCGCCCTGTTTTCGACCGATGGTAAAGTCACCGGCTCCGGGGGCTGTAACCAGTATTCTGCCCGCTACCTGGTGAGGGATACCCTGATGATTGTGTCGGAAATCACGACCACCAAGATGAACTGTCCTGAAAATGGCGTGATGATCCAGGAGTCCCGGTATTACTCACTCCTGGAAAACACCGCGGCGCTTCGCGTGCGTGACCGGGTCCTGACGTTGTACGACACCGCCGGGGAACCGCTGCTCGTTTTTGCCGCTGCATAACGAAGGAGAATAGAAAAAGACTGCGGGGGAGAACGATCACCTGTAAAAATACTTAATAAAGGTAAATTCAATAATTCCCCCCATGTTACCGGAACGTGTCATCATCGCATTTCTTCTCATTCTTGCCGTACTCACTGTTTTTTCCGGCTGCGCCATGCAGGCACCCGCTCCGACTGAAAAGGAAACAATCCAAAAAACCGCCACAACCGGGTCCACAAAAGAGCAGATGGTCGCTTTCGTGAAAGAGGCCATCACGTATGCGCACTCCCATGACAAGGAAACCGCTCTTACAGAATTCTCCAACCGGAACGGCTCGTTTGTCCGCGGCGATCTCTACCTCTATGCGTACGATTTCAACGGCACCACGATCGCCCACCCGGTGAACCCCGAGAAGATCGGCGTCAACCGGCTGTACGAGCGGGATGCGCTGGACAACTTCTTCATATACGACCTCCGGGCCGCAGCCATCAACGGCTCCGGGTTCGCTGAGTATGCCTACATCAACCCGGTCCACAACAAAACCGTAGAGAAGAAGCTAGGGTATGTCGAGAAGGTTGACGATACCTGGTGGCTGGGATCCGGCATCTACTACGGGCCTGCGACACCTGCAGAATCAACCGCATCGGCCACCGGCCCGGCAAGCTCCCGTGCCCTCAAAGAGTACGTGGACAACGCAGCCGCGTACGCAATGGCAAACGGGAAGAACGCCGCCATCGCTGCGTTCAACAACCGGTCCGGCCCGTTCGTGCAGGGGCCCGACACGTACGTGTACGCCCTCGACTACACGGGAACTGCACTCGCCCTGCCCTTCCAGCCGGAAAAAGTCGGTACGGACTTCCTGCCCGTCAAAGACCCGGCAGGAAAGCCTTACACGGCAATCGAGATCCAGCTCGCGCGGGCCGGTGGCGGCTATCTCCTGTACCAGTACCCGGACCCGGCCGCGAACCTGACCCCTGCCCTCAAGATCAGTTACGTCCGCCCGGTAGACGATACCTACTGGATCGGGGCAGGCATCTACACAAGCGAGGATCGCCTCATCGATACGCAGCTGAAGCAGTTCGTTCTTGGCGCAAAGGACTTTTACTGGAAGTACGGGAAGGAGGCAGCCCTTGCCGAGTTCAATAAGCCGGATGGCATGTTCAAAAGCGGCGAACTCTACATCTTTGCCAATGACTACAACGGCACTGTGCTCGCGTGGCCGTACCGCCCCGACATGATCGGGAAGAACCACCGGAATGCAACCGACGCCGTGGGCGAGCACCACATTGCCGAACTCCTCGACAAGGCAAAAAACGGCGGCGGCATGACCGCGTATTACACGGGGGATCCATTGACCAACACCACCGCGCTCAAGATCAGTTATGTGACGGATGTCGACGGGACATGGATGCTCGGCGCCGGGAAGTATATCCGGCCTGACTCCCGGGTCCTGCTTCCCTGATCCTCACCCTTTTGTTACAATCTGTCCTCAAGGCGTAACGATCACGCACTGCATGCAGCGATATGCGGTTTTTACACCTGCCGGTATCACGAGAACCGTAAAAGAACCCTTGTCCACTATGACAACCGGGGCTCAACGAGGTTCCCCTCTAGCCAGCCAGGAATAACCACTCTAGCACAACAAACCCGGCCATGCACGCGGCATATACGCCCCAAGGAACCAGTTCACGGGCGCACCGGGAGTGAAAAAAGGGTTATGAGAAGATCGAGAAGTCGTTCTTGATCGCAATTGCCTCGATGATGGGCTTGAGGGCAGCCTCGGAGACGCCGAACTTGTCCATGTACATCTGGAGGACTGCCTTCTCTTCGCCGGCAAGGACGCCGTCTGCCATGGCAAGGTCGCAGAGGATTGCAAGCGTTGCCAGTTTCTGCTTCTCGTCAAGAGTTGCGGCAACCATATCGATGACGCCGGGGAACTTGTTGGCCTTTAAGACATCCATCGCAGTCTGGATGGACTTCTTGTCGCCGCGAACGATTTTCGCAAGGTCGTTGATCTCGGCTTCATCGATGACGCCGTCTGCGGCAATGACGGTGATTGCCGAGAGCACGAGGGCTGACTTGGGCGTGAGCGTTGCTGGTTTTCCGGTTAACTTGTCAAAAATACCCATGATACTACCATTCCTATGGATTGCTCCAGTACTTGCCCGGCTGACCTATTGACCGTTTCGGTGTCCGCAACCATGCCGGCAGGCACTCCCCCGGGGCAATAACCAGAAAGATAGAGCATCCGCTCCTGACAGCAACCGTTGCAGAAGAATAGCGCTGGAGAAGAACACAAAAGAAAAAAAATTTAGAACCGGGGTTTCCGGTGCTTGGGGAGGCAGTCGCGGCAGTAAACCGGCCTGCCCTCAGTCGGCTTGAACGGAACTTCGCATTCCTTTCCACAGTCCGAACAGGTTGTCTTTGTCATTTCGCGGGGACCGAAGTCTCTGGGGCCCCTGTTTCCACCAAAATTATTTGATCCGTACATAATTCTTTCTCTAACAGTCTTGTGAAAACTGCTGAACAGTATTAGTTAGTGGAGTATAATAAATGCAGGTATCCTGCAGGAAAACAAAAAGGGGTCAGGAGAGGTAATTGTTCTTGCGCAGCCAGTCAGCCTGCGGCGGGAGGTAGCGGTACAGGATATCGCACTTCTCGTCCTGGAAACTCCACGGGGCGATGATCAGGATGTCGCCTTCGCGGATCCATGCCCGCTTCTTGATCTTGCCCTTGATCCTGCCCATCCGCTCAACGCCGTCCTGGCACCGGACGCGGATGTGGTTTGCCCCCATCATCAGTTCCGCGCAGGCAAACTGCTCGTTTAAGCGCTTTTTTGGCAGCCTGACGCGGACGACCGGCGTCCCGTCGGGATTGAATTCAGGGGTTCCATCGGAATTTCCAGGTTTATTTGCATGAGGATTAATGAAAACAGCTCCGTAATAGTGTACTATTGACGCCGCGAACAATGAAGGTATGGGTCAGGCGCTCAGGGAACGGGGACCCGGATCTCGTCCTCCATGAGCAGAAGGAACCGGAGAAGGATCGCATGCCGTTTCGCGGCAATCTGCCGGGCGGTCTTTGTGTACATCCGGTCCGGTAATTTCAGCAGTTTCTCGTGGAAATGGTTGATCCCGTCCTGCATCGTTGTCCTGTGTTCCCCGGCACGCATGAACGTCCGTGCAATCCCGACCGCACCCAGCGCATCCAGCTTGTCGGCATCGGACAGGATCCGTGCTTCCAGGCTTTCGGGTTCTGCCGCGGTGGTGAAGCGATGGGTGCGGATTGCTGCTGCAATGATACGTACCGCACCGGCATCGTACCCGAGGGAATTAAGATACTCTTCTGCCATTCTTGCCCCCTCCTGCTCATGGGGAAGGCCGCATTCCTTCTCCAGCGGGCGGGCGATATCGTGGAGCAGGGCTGCCGGGACCAGGATCGCCATGTCAGCGCCCTCCGCCCTCCCAATCCGTTCGCAGAGGGAGGTCACACGCTCGACATGGTCGAAGCCATGGGAGCCGCCATTGCCCATGACCGTGCGGGCATGATCATGTATCTTCTGCATCACCGGGTCCATACTCCTTCCCTCCCTATCCCGTAGCAATCAGCCGTTCGATATAGTACCGCGCCCAGAGGAACGCGACCGTCCCGCCGATGATGTCCCCGGCAACGATGCCCCACCAGACGCCGTGCTCCCCGAAACCGAGCACGATCCCGAAGAGGTACGTGAAGACCGCGATGAAGGCAAGGTTCCGCAGCAGGGTGATCATGAGCGAGGTGAGCCCCTTGCCGGTTGCCTGGAAGATCGACCCGGACATGATCCCGGGAGGTACAAACGGATAGAACAGGCACATGGTTGCAAGGAATGCCGCGATCTCCGGTGCAAGGTGTGCACTGTCGGCAGAGTACGAGAAGATGAGGGCGATCTGGTGCGCGAAGATGAAGGTCAGGGCGCTTGTCACAAGGGCGATCGCCATGCCGAACAGGACCGAGAACCGGTGGGCAACCCGGATCTTCCCGAACATCCGGGCACCGTATGCCGCCCCGGCAACCGAGATTAAGGATGTGCTGATACCGACCAGCGGGATGATGGCAAAGAAGACCACGCGCCACCCGGCGGTATAGACCGCAACCGCATCGGTACCGGCCGTGATGACAAGCAGCCCGTTGATGAAGATCGCGATAACCGACATTAAGAAGAACTCTACACTTGCCGGCAGGCCCACGCCCAGGATGTCGCGGATTGTCCTGCCATGCCACGCAAATGACCGCAGCGAGATCGTGACATACGTATCCTTGCGGAAGACCAGCCAGTAGAGCATCACGCACGAGACCATCACAAGCGAGAGGAGCATCCCCCACGCGGCGCCGGCAATCCCCATGCCGGCAGTGTAGATGAGCAGGGGATCGAGGACCATGTTCAGGATCGAGGACGCGGCCATGACGTACATCGCGCGCTTCGTGTCTCCTTCAGCCCGCAGGATCGCGTACCCGATGTTCGTGAAGAAGATGAAGAACATGCCAAGGAAGACCACCTGCCCGTACTGGGTTGCAAGGGCCGTGGTCTCGCCGGCACCAAAGAGGATGACGATGGGTTCGGTGAGAAGGATGAGCGGGAGGGTCAGGACTGCCGAGAGGAGGAGCGTTATGATAATCGCGTGGGATGCCGCACTGTCGGCACCGGGCTTGTCCTTTGCCCCGATCCTCCGGGAGATTACCGATGCCACGCCGGCGCCAAGGCCGCTTGCCGCGCCCATCAGGATCATGAAGAGCGGGGTCACAAAGCCGACCGCAGCAAGGGCATCGGAGCCAAGGCCGGCAACCCAGATGGCGTTGACGATGTTGTACGTTGACATCAGGAGCATTGCCACGATCATCGGGCCGGAGAGTTTGAGGATCGCCTTCTTGGGATCGCCCATGAGGAGCGCAACTCCTTCCTTCAGTTTTGCATCCTCCGGAACCTCCGGAGACGGGACGGGGTTACTCCCTGTCATTGGCATGCCCTCCTTCGGTATCCATATACGAAAAAACGTTCAGGGTCACGGTGCGCATCAGGTGGCGGCAGGTCTTTTTGTCCTGCGCTGTCAGACCACAAAAAGCAAGGGACTCCCATGCACGGTTGATCGCGTGGAGCGCCGGAAGCGCCTGTTCTCCTTTTTCCGTAAGAAAGAGCCGGACCGCCCGCCGGTTGCCGGGATCGGTGATGCGCCGGATATATCCTGCGGTTTCGAGTTTTTTTACCGCACGGGCTATCGTTCCCTTGTCGAGATGGTAATGCCGGACAAGGGTCTCCTGCGTGATGTTCTGCTCCTTTGCCAGGAGCATGAGGACGGGGAACTGGCCGGCAGAGAGGCCCATCGGCCTGAGCCGGTCATTCAGGAACATGGTTCTCCCGCGGTTGGTTATCGAGACTATTGCACCAAACGGGATCTCCGTGGAATGACACGATGGAGAATGCACCCGGTATAATGGACGGGGTCGCGAATAAATGTTGTCAATGCAACAATTAATCTTCGGGGTGTCAGGGCAATAGGACAAGGCGCCCGACAAATAAAGAGCAAAAGAGCAAGAAACTTACGTACGTATCCGGACTTCCATTCAGGCCCCGGCACAGAACGCAGGTACTTAATTTCCCGGACGTCTATACAATAATCAGGTGAATCCATGTCAAAACGGGCAGTCGACATGACCTTCCAGGCAATCTACACGCTGACGGACCTCCGCATCCTCCTCCGCGAGACCGCGCCATTGCACGAGCTCGATGCGAAGCAGAAGGAGCAGGCATTACGCCTGCTTGAAAACCTCGAGCGGCAGGTTGGCTCGCTGAAGCAGGAGATGCTGAAATGAGGTGCGGGCAGGGCATCGAGGCCCGGCAGGTGGACGAGCTCTTCATCAACATCGATCCGATCCAGGCCGGCGGCCGGCTCACGGCCGATGCGATGAAAGCGGTCGTGGCGTACGGCGACGGGTACTCGGTCTGCGACAACTGCCGGAAGCCCAACCGGCTCGACTACATTGCAAAGCCGCCGATCGCGGAGTTCCACAAGGACGTTGCAAAGTGGCTGAACATGGACGCGGTCCGCACCGTGCCCGGCGCCCGGCGCGGGTTCCAGGCCGTTGCCCACACGTACGTGAACAAGGGCGACCCGGTGCTCCTCACCTCCCTCTCGCATTACACGGAGTTCCTCGCGGTGGAAGAGTCGGGGGGAGTCGCCCGGGAGATCCCGGCAAACGACCAGAAGCTTGTCACGCCCGATGCAACTGCGGAGAAGATCGAGGCCGTGAAACGCGAGTTCGGCAGGGCGCCCGTCCTTGCCTTCATCGATCACGTGGACTACCAGTACGGCAACATGCACGACGTTGCCGGCATTGCGAAGGTCTGCCGCCAGTACGATGTCCCCATTGTCTACAACGGCGCCTACACGGTCGGCATCCTGCCGGTTGACGGGAAGGCGATGGGCGTTGATTTCGTGGTCGGCTCGGGCCACAAGAGCATGGCTGCCCCCGCCCCCTCGGGAGTCCTCGCGGCAACGGCAGAACGCGAGAAGGAGGTCTTCCGCACGACCGCCATCATCGGCGATGTGACGAACCGGAAGTTCGGGATCAAGGAGCCGGAGATGATGGGCTGTACGCTGATGGGCGTGACGCTCGTGGGCATGATGGCATCGTTCCCGCACGTGAAGGAGCGGACGAAACATTTCGACAAGGAGCTCGCGAACCACAAGATTGTCATGGACGCCCTCCTCTCGATCGAAGGAACAAAGTGTCTCTCGGAATTCCCGCGGAAGCACACGATGACCCGCATCGATACGATCGCGTCGTTCGACAAAGTCGCAGAGTCGCACAAGAAACGCGGGTACTATCTCCAGAGTGCGCTGGAGGAGAAAGGGATCACGGGCGTTATTCCCGGCGCAACGAAAGTCTGGAAGTTCAACACGTACGGGACGACACGGAAGCAGGCGGAACACCTGGGCCGGGCGTTCGTGGAAATTGCGAGAGAGAACGGGCTCGCTGTGAAGGGATAATTTTTTTTTTTTTTGATTTTTTTTTCTTTTCCCGCCCCGTCCCGGATCTCGTTCCCGGTTACCTTGTCATGGAACAGCCGGCCCCCTTCGGAGCATGATGAAATAATTGGCATTGGTGTCCCGGCCATTCACCCGGTACTGCTGGAATGAGGGATCCAAGCGGCAGGCGGTCTCAAAACAGG
Source organism: Methanoregula formicica SMSP (assembly GCF_000327485.1). NCBI lineage: Archaea > Methanobacteriati > Methanobacteriota > Methanomicrobia > Methanomicrobiales > Methanoregulaceae > Methanoregula > Methanoregula formicica. Next base: position 1,939,237 of record NC_019943.1, read on the forward strand.
CGTCGGCCTCGTCATATTGTCTCATGTTCCGGAGGGTGATACTTTTCCCGAGCCAGCAGATCGCGTTGTCCGGCTCCAGGGCAAGACCCCGGTTGTAACTCTCGATCGCAACATCGTACTGGCCGAGAACACTGTTGTAGGACATTCCCCGGATGCACCAGGCCGTTGCGTTCTGCGGGTGTTCATCCACCATCCGGTCCGCGTCCTTCAGGCTGGCGACGGCTTTTTCCGCAAAAACCCGGGCCTGACCGGATGGATCCTCCCCGGGAAAACTGCATCCGCACGCGATCAGGAAAATTCCCAGGATGAGCAGGATGGGAACGATTTTCATTGCTGTTCCGTTGGTTTTATAAAAATAAAATTTTTGTTAGAAAGTGTGGCGTGGTGCTCAGCCTCGCGACCACCATACTATTCTCATCATAAAGCCGGATAAAGTATACCTGAGCATGAAGACTCTTATCGAAGTCCATCAGAAAGGAAAATATTTCGTAGCTGTTGATCTTCTCACGAATGTTGCCGACCAGGGATTATCTGAAAATGATGCGATACGGAACCTCAGGAAAGGCCTTGAGGAACATTACGTCCTGAAAAATTTTTTTGACAACCGGCACAAGAGAGACATAAATCCTTCCGGGCATTAACAAAGGATTTAGGAATGGAAAACCAAACCTGATTCCGGAGTATTCCATGTCAACATTTACCGCTGTGCTTCACAAGGAGGATGACACCTATGTGGCCGAATGCCCGGAAGTAGGGACGGTCAGCCAGGGAAAAACCATAGAAGAAGCGGTCAGCAACCTGAAAGAAGCAACCGAGTTATACCTTGAGGAATTTCCCCTGACAAAAAAGAAACGGGCAATTCTTACAACCTTTGAAGTGTCATCGGTTGCCACATCATAGACCGGTAGCCGGTGAAGAAGCAATAAAGATCCTCTGCAATCATTTTAGCTTTTCTGTATCCGGCCAGTCTGGCAGCCATGTGCGTCTTTCCAAAATGACCGATGAAGGAAAGATCGGGACCGTTGTCCCCCTGCATGAAGAATTAAAGCCGGGGACATTGCGGGGAGTGCTCAGGTTGGCCAGGGTCGGAGTCGAAGATTTTTACCAGTACGTCTGAGGGAATATGTCCCTGCATAAGTTTGTCATTGTTATTGAAAAAACAGGAAAACTGGTTTAAATAATTTTTACGCATCCCTCACTTTTCAAGAAGGGCCTTCACTTCGCGAGTGAGCTGGGGAAGATTTGTTTCAACAACACCCCATACGACATTATCAGAAATTGTCGAGTACCCGTGAATCAGCCGGTTGCGAAAAGAGATGATCCGCGAGGAATTGCTGATCAGTTCGGCCACGTTTGCGTCACGCCGAATTGCCTGGCATAGTGCTTCACCGGCAATTTCAAACTGGCGCTCGACTGCGGAGCGAAGTAAGGGATCATTCTGGTAATCGGCGAACGTTTTTCCGGCAGTAAACTGTGCAATCAGATCGCAGGCTTCTGCGATATCAAAAAAATATTTTTTCGTCTCATGCGGCAGCATAGATCTCGACCTGCGTATCTTCGAGAGATTTGCGGAAATACGGGTTATGGATCGGACCTGGCTCCACGAGATCAACCGGGCGGTTGAGCAGGTGTTCGAGATCCTCTGCCAAGCCAAAATATTGTTCCGCATGATCCCCGGGCTGCATCTTCTCGAATTCAACGAGCAGATCGAGATCGCTCCTTTCGGGATCGAACCGGTCATCTGTCGCGGAACCAAAAAGCGCCAAGCGCCGGACTCTGCGATGCGAGCAAATCCGGATAATTTCGTCAAGGTTCTGCTCGATAATGCGGTGCATGAAGACTCTCCCGGTTTTTCCAATGGTTCTTAGTAATGTGGTGATCGTACTCCCTGATATCGCTTGTGATGATCCGAGCGGTACGCCGGTCATGAGATCCTTTGAAATATTTTTATCTGAGATACAATCCATTCGACCATCGTTCACACCGTGAGAGAAATAATTAATGGCTGGTACATCAGATAGGGAGGTGAGAGCCTTATGACAAGCCGTGACGAAATTCTTGATCTGCTCAAATCAATAAAGAGCGATCTTACCTCACGGTATAAAGTCCGCAGCATTGGCCTTTTTGGTTCATTTGCCCGGATGGAAGGACGGACAGACAGCGACGTAGATCTCCTTGTCGATTTTTGTGAGGGCGCAGATCTTTTTGATCTTATCGAACTGTCGGACTATCCTGAAGAAAAGATCGGAAGGCATGTGGATCTTGCTACCCCGCGGGCACACCGGCCGGAGATACGTGACGGCATTTACCGGGATGTTGTGTACGCATGAGGGAATACCGGCTCCTGCTTTCCCAAACCGGCAATTACAATTCAAAGACGTAGGTCTTCGAAGATGTCTACGACGGTGCGATTCTCCTCTCCGACGGAACACTCCGGATCAAACCCTCCCTCCCGGCTCATTTCGCGTGCCCATGTCCAGAAAAATCTGCGATCGTCCAACAGGGAGGTCCTATATTGACATTTTTTCAGGGCAATCCTGCGCCAGGATTGGGGAAATATTCGCGCTACGGGCGTATTTTCAAAACACTGTACTCTAATTCGCAAAAAAGTGCGACCTGCCGAAAACCGGTTTTTTAAAATGGGCTCCGATTCGAAAAATACGCGATTTACGGAGAGATCGGATTTAGGAGACGGAAAGTCCCCGGAAGCACCCCGTAGCAGAGGTGAGATGCCCCCCTCCGTCGTGAGAGTATCCCGGGATTTAGGGAACCCTCATATGGGTCAAATTACCTCGAAGAACCCTGCGGATTATTCGAAGTTCGGCATTCAGCCTCACTTCTCGCCGTGGAAATTCTGCTGAATCTCCCCGCTTCTCATCCACCAGGTCTGAAAACCTGTCGGATGTGACAGATTTTTTGAAGAGGAGGAATTTGCACTATTAATATAGGGCAAATTCCGAGTCGAGAAGGACAACGGAAGTCGTTCTTCGAAGAGGCTGGATCTGCACTATCTTAGTAGGGACTTTCAGGCCCATTTCCGTCGGGCACCGTCGGAGAGTGAGAGGGGGAGGGGTGATGTCTTCATATATCAGGCTGGCGAATCTGCCGGATTTTTTTTGCGTTGGCCAAGACTGCATGAAAAATATTTGTAGCGAATTTTTTGCAGCGGATGCGTGAAAAAATTTTACGTGTTACATGATTGCAGAAATTTTTTCAAAAGCGCAAAAGAAAAAATCTGCAAAGGCCCGGCAATTTTTTGTAAAAGATTTTGAAACTTTATTGCGGGGGCTGAGGGGCTGATGGATTTTTTCAGGCCCCAGTGATGACTGGTAATTGAGGCCGCCGCGGGGCGCCCTTCGGGGAGGTAATCGTCGCATCAGCGAGGATTACCTGGAGAATCTCGAAAGTCGCCAGACTTAAGAGATGAGAAGAACGAAGTTCTTCGAAGGCATCAGCCTTCGACTTTGGCGGCGGCAAGCATCCCTCAGGGGTATCGGGACATCAGCCCCCATCTTTGAGAAATAAGATTTTTACTGAACAGAAATTTTCTTGCAAGGTCCGGTTGATCAGCTCGCGGACATTGGGCAGGGGCTGAGGAGTTGCTTGAAAAATTTTAAGCAAAGTCCGGAAATATTTTTTCGAGCAGGGTCTGGTTGAATTCCCGGATATTTTTACGACGGCGAAGGATTTTCCGGTTTTGCGTTCAGGAAGATCCGGTTATCATTTTGCATGCAGGGTCTGCCTGAAATTTTTTGAGCAGGGTTTGATTAAAAATTTTTGAGCAAGGTCTGGTTGATCGGCTCGCGGGTTTCGAGCAGGGGGTAGGGGCGTGTTTGAAAATTTTTGGCCAGGGTCCGGTTTAAATTTTCCTGGCAGGGTTGCCGGAAATGGTTCCCGGTTGGGGGCAGAGTATGATTGTTGCATGGGTGGGGGCGGGCCGGATGGATGAGGGAGTGCGTTTGCCGATGATTTCTGGAATGAGTGGATGTGATTCTTGAATAGGGAAAAGAATTTCGCTCTTGTCTGAATGTTTTTCATTGGGGATAGACCCACGGTCTTTAGGCCGCGTTTGTCGGTTCGGATCGGTCTGTGAATTGTGGGAATGGGGGATGGTGACAGGCAATTACTACCAGACGCCAGAAAAAAAGAGAGAATGATTCCTTAACTCAAATCGTTTATAATATTTGAGATTGGCGAGAAGAACGAATACCCTGCTCCCCCACCCCATTGAACACCGAGAAGCTGAATGTGCTGGTTCGAATCCTTAATGTATACCGGAGCACCGCTGTCACCACTTGTTGAGGGGTAATCTGCCAACCACTGATTTTGGATGATCTTGTCAAAGAAACTGTTATATATCGAAGTTTCCCGTACCACTGTTCCGGTTGTTACCCCGCTTGAGATGCCGGACATGGTTACTCCGAGACCCACGTACGGGGTCATCGTCCCATACACCCATGGCTGGCTGCCGGAACTTTCAAAGATCTGGTTTGATGTGCTGCTGTACTGGATCCAAGCTGAGTCTGAAGTCGCGCCAAGCGATGAAACGGTCAGGGAACCGATTGAACTTGATAAATCGGGCTGGTAAACCGCATCTCCGACGTCCCCGATATGTCCTGCGGTAATAAAACCACTCTGTCCCCCGCGTGTAGCCGCAAAACCTGTTGTTGCCGCGCCGATATTGGTTGCTTCCTGAACCCCGCCGATAATTGGTCTCCAGGTATCGCTTCTCCCCAGATCAAGATGGGCTATGGGTTCCCTGCAGAATATGACCGGGACGTTATCGATTCCCTGCTTTTTTGCTTCCGTGGCAACAATGGAGTAAATAGCATCCATTGTTTTTTCATCCACGGTCGTGTTCTCATAGATCCCTACGGTAACTGTCCCCAGGGCATCGTAACCATAGGACAGCACCGGACCCTCCGGGTAGGAATATTGTTTCGTAACGGAATCATCAGTTGCTTCATAGAGATTATGCAGTTTTTTATACAGGATATCCCGCTCCGTGATACCGGTGATATCTTTCATCGCACCTTTAGAGGCAACGTTGTGATCCTTATCATACGATGGGACAGGCCCATACGATTTGATCAGGTTTTCCGTATACCATGGTGCCTGCGAGGCGTAGATTTTCTCATCAACGATTACTCCGGATATGCTCAGCTGCTCTGCCGATACGCTCCCGGTCAGGAGAAGAAGGCAGAGAAGCGCTGAAAAAATAATCCACTTTTTCATGATTCTCACGTTTCCGTTTATGTTCGAAGACACCAATCTTCATGGGACGTTTGGAGAAGCCGGGTTAATATGCATAAGAAAATGGAAGATTTTGATCTAACAATTTCCTAAAGGTGGTGCGTATGCTATCTCTTGATATCTGATGTCACTACGAAGATTTGATATAATATTTTTCTCTAATTATACTCTTATCATGGAGGACCCGGCTGAATATACCCTTGATAAATCCACCATCGGAAGCCTCTCCTCTGAAACACGGGTCCAGATCCTTGCATCGCTCCGTGCCCGGCAGAAAACAAACGCGGAACTGTCCAAGGAGCTTGACTTAAAACCCCCGACCATCCATCACCATCTCGAACAACTGAAAGAGGCCGGCCTTATTGAATCCCGGGAAGATGGCCACAAATGGATATATTACCGTCTCACACCGTTCGGGCAGGCCCTGTTCGATCCTGACAAGAGGATGAAGGTGTCCATCGTACTGTCAACGGTTCTTACGTTTATCACCGGTCTGGTTGCGATTTGTACGTTTTTTGTCCAGCCCCGGTTGACTGTCCGGCTATTCCCGGGACTTGAAGATCCGTATCTCCCGATGTTCGTGGTTGCAGTCGCGGCGGTGATAGTGCAGGTGGGAATTCTCGGGTATGTGATGCGGAGGTAGTGTTCTCTTCCGGGCGAATGAATCTGCCGGGATATTTTCGCGTTGACTTAGACTTCATGAAAAATATTTGTAGCGAATTTTTTTGCAGCGGATGCGAATTTTTTTTGCGTGGTACTTTTTTGCGTGGTACATGATTGCAGAGATTTTTTCGAAAGAGCAAAGAAAAAAATTGCAAAGGCCCGGCATTTTTTTGTAAAAGATTTTGAAACTTTATTGCGGGGGCTGAGGGGCTGATGGATTTTTTCAGGCTCCCGGGATGACTGGTAATTGAGGCCGCTGCGGGGCGCCCTTCGGGGAGGTAATCGTCGCATCAGCGAGGATTACCTGGAGAAGGCATCAGCCTTCGACTTTGGCGGCGGCAAGCATCATGATGGGGGTATGGGGACATCAGTCCCCATCTATACGAAAGATGATTTTTACAGGACAGAAATTTTTGAGCAAGGCAGAAATTTTTGAGCAAGGTCCGGATGATCAGCTCGCAGACTTTGTGCAGGGGCTGAGGGCTTGCCTGAATAATTTCAAGCAAAGTCCGGAAATTTTTTTTTCACGCAGGATCTGCTCAAAAGTACCTCGGGCAGGGTCTGCCTCAAAGCATGGTGAGCGGGATCTCGTAGAATTCCCGGATTGTTTTACGACGAAGAAGTTTTTTCTGGTCTTGCGTTCTGGAAGATCTGGTTACCATTTTACATGCAGGATCTGCCAGAAATTTTTTGGGCAGGGTCCGGTTGAAATTTTCCCGGCAAAAAGGGCAAATCAATCCCCAGGGATCATTGCGGGCAGGTACTTTTCAAGCACCGGTACGGCTTCCGGATTTAGTGAGTGCCGGATACATTTTCCATCGCGGATGGTAACGATAATCAGGTCGTCCATGAGCTGGTTCATGTGCCATGTCACGGCCGGGCCAGATAAACCAAGGTGGTCTGCAATACCCTTCCGCGATGAATCCGGCATTTGCCAAAGGTACTGAAAAATTTTTACTTTTGTCTCATTCCTCATATGCGCGAGGAGTTTCCTCTCAAGGATTGACCGGCTCTCCGGGTTTTCAAAAAATGCGATAAAGCCCGGATTCGATATCGAGGTGATCTTCCGCGTGATCTGTAACATGGCAAGGTGATACCTGACTGTTCCCAGATTCATATCGAGATCCTTTGCAATTATTGGTGCGGTTGTCCCCGGGTGATCGCGTATTCTCGAATAGATCTCAAGGCGCATCCGGTTATCCAGCACGGTTTTATCCGTGATGTGCCGGTATCCGGAATACAGCAGCATCTTTACGAGGATAAACAATTCGAGAGGATATGTCAGGGCGGGGGATACAGCAACCAGGGAGAAGATGATGATATCTCTCAGGGACAGTTCCCACCACGAGAGCTGTCTTACATCATCCGGGGGATTTTCGATCAGGTAAGGATACCCGCTTTCCACAACATAATTCACGGGAGCGGCCGTGGAAGTGGCTACCAGGAAAAAAAAGGAAATGATAGCAAGGATTGATCTGGATGGATATGAGAACATGCCTTCATTGATATATCATTTCCAATACTATCAGTTTTATGCTTTTTCTAATATGCAGTGAACGAATAATCTTCAACGCCGCTGACACTGGCACCGTAAACACCGAATTTCCATGTTCCCAGGGTAAGGTATCCACCGGGATTTGAGATCCGGAGGACTATCCGTCCATCGGTAATCCCATCCGAACTATCGTAGAATGTTCCGAGATTCTGGTCCGGGGCAAGTATGGTGAGTGCCAGTGAATCAGAGGCGTCTCCCCAGTTGAGATCAACGGTAAGCGATGATGTCAGGGGCAGGACATATTTGGAGAACGTGTCCGTCTCCCCTGTTGTAATCGTATCATAAGCCTTTGGAGATGCAAGGCCGACAAAGGGCAGCTCAACAGGTCTTACTTCATAGGCTGCCGTTTTTTGTTCAACATCCTGTGCATAAACGATCGGAACCAGCACGAGTGCTGCAACGATCAACGCGAGTAATGATCTGCCAAATACCCTCATGGTATCAGGGAAGATGTTGAAACGAGCTGGTCTTACCTTTTCTCTCACATCCATTTACACGTTCAAAAAAAACCCGGACGTGTAAAGACTTGTGAGAGAGATCGTATAAATCTCCGGACATATTTCCTGATAGGGGCGACCGTAGGTTGTCCCGGAAAAGAAGAGGACGGGTTCACCAAGCGACGAACCTGTGTAGAACCCGGTCCCGCCCGCAGGCATGAGGATTTCATCTTCCGATCTTATGAAGGTTGGCTTCGTGCCCCCGGGTGCAGCACTGTGAAGAAGAGAAGGAGATGAAAGAAAAATGTCTCTACGGAAAATAATCACCGTCCTGCTGGCATTGTTGCTGGCGGGGATGGTAGTAGTACCGATGGTGAGTGCTGGGGATAACCTGGTATCAACAGATAAAAAACCACAATCGTCTCCAGAACCCGTTGGTATTGATGTGACAGATGAGGAACTTCGGGAAATGATTGTCACCATTATCAAAGATATCCAGTCATGCAATCTTGACGAGAAAATCAAGGATCAGAATGTCATACTATTATCCACATTTGTAGATGATGACAGTACGATCAACCGAGGAGAACTTGAGAAGACCCTCATTTCCATGGGGCCGGATTGTCTAGAGAAAATCTATAAATCCCCTGCTCCGAAATGGGCAGGCTTCATTCATAATGATATGGCATTAATTGCCGGCCAGAAAATGTCATTGAGTACATCAGAGAGGAACATACTCGCAAATAATGCGGCGGTCCCGGATTCATGGGGTTCATGGAATCATTATAAATTGACCGGGGCAACCAGCGAGGCGGAAAAATATGCCAATATCGCTCGCGCTTATTATCAACAGGGCGATACGACAAAAGGAGCATACAACCTTTCTTACTCGCTCCATTTCATGACTGATATGTCAATGCCATTCCATTATACTCCTTCGGGATTACTGGCCCACGAAGATTATGAGATTTATGTAAGCGATCACTGGACCTCCGGAGATGACGATGAGAAATACCGGGATGTCGTCTCAGGAAATAACTATTATTATATTGTCACGGATGTCAGCGACGCTGCAGATAATCTTATAGACGTCACACACTGGTATCAGACATACCTTGAAGATCAGATAAACAATAATCCCAACTGGCAGGATGATTCACTCTTAAGGGATTATACTCATGACACAATACTCTATGGAGCAAAGTATAACATGGGTCTTATTGACTATGTTAAATGATAATAATCCGTGGAGGATTATATGAAAAAATTCTTTTTTTTTCTCACAAAAATTACAATATGCGTTGTAATTATTATCGTTGTCTTTATCGCAGGTTCTGATTGGTATATCCATGTCAACCAACCAGGGTATTATCAATCTCAATATTCAATCAACATCAGGAATCTTTCCTACTATTCGACGGATGGATTTATCACAGATATCATCGTTCCAATCCCTCAACTAAACCATGAAGACGTGTTTTTCGATGAAAGTATGCAGGGTCAGACTTTTGGTAACTGGAAATCCGTCCTTGTTGCAACAGACGATGGTAAAATGCTGGCCCTGCAATCAACTGGAAATAATCTTTCAGATATTTCTGCTTCGTTTGTTACAGATTACCGTAGAATCGGGACTACCCGGTGGGAAATTAACGATCTTTCCCTGATCCCGGTAATAGAACAACCTGATAATAATGGCATGTCGCAATTCTCCCATTCAACAACCATTGTGTATATCCCGAGAAAGTTTTCATCCATACATGAAGAAAATTCTCCACCGATTACTGTTGACATTGAATACATCGTCTTTGGCGATCGGACAGGTTCCGATTATATTGATGATTACCAGCTCCAAGGAACAATCGTGATTCCTGAGGATTATAGTGGAAAAATTCCTCTGGCGGTTCACGCATATTCTCGGGCACCAATTCCAAGAGATGGAAATATAACGTGGTTGAGGATCAATCCTGAAAGTCCGTGAACATATATTTTCCTCATGAAATAATGGAGAGACTAATGACTGATCCAGATAAGAAAAAAATTGTTTCATATGGTATTGGAATTGCGTTATTCCTGTCACTGACCACGTTCTTCCTGGATATCTGTATTTTTCGCATTTCTAGTATTACCGGAATTATCATTCTATCCGGATTTGCCGTTCTTCTGTGTCTGTTCATCTATATGGCCAAGATGAAATTTTCGTTCAGGGAACTGGTTTTACCGGTGGTTATTGCATTTGGTGCCGCAGTATTAGTACTGATACTGGCAGCCTTTGCTGGGAATGCCCTGATCCATGATATGCCCGGAACGGTCACATATACCGTATCGGTAAACGGGCTCGACCGGTATAACGGGGGACTGGCTACGGATATTATCGTCCCGCTTCCGATGATCAACGGGGAACAGGCATTCAGTGATGATGAACTGCAATACCGGCAGTTCGGGCAATGGAAATCGATGCTTGTTGTAACACCCCAGGGAAAAATGATTGCGTTCCAGTCACTGGACCGGAACCTGACAAATATCCATGCACAGTGGTTCCGGGAATCACGGAAGAATACGATGAAAATCGATAGTTCAAAGGATCTTCTTTCTCCAAGAATTAACCTGACGCAGGTAAACTATACCCGGACCGTTTCACCTGATGTGACTGGCGGAGGATACGTTTCGAAAGTATACATTGAGAAAGAAATGCGGGCTTTTGATGAAAAAAACGGCACGATATCATTTAACATTTCATTCTTCGTATCCGAGGGGACAACCTTGGGATTTTTAGGAAAAACCTACAATGCTCAGGTTTCGGAAGAGATTCCGGCGGGATTCCGGCAGTCGGTCCCGGTAGCGGTGTACATTGAAAAGATTACCGGGTAATTATGATTTGCCTTCTTTGGATCCATGTGAGTGTATTGGGAATTCCAGAGGTTACTGTATCATCCATTAATGAGGACTGTCTCCAGCCCATTCAGAGTTGAGCATACAATGAAATCTCGTTGAAAAGAAGCGATCGATCTATGAAATTTTCCGAGTTCAAACAACATAAAATCGCGATTTCTCTCGCGCTTGTATTCATCGGATTTGCCGGGAGTCTTATCATTTATATCGCATTCTTCCATCCTGAAGAATGGCAGAGTCCGCCACAAAAAAATCTCCAGCCCACTCCTGCTGAGCCTACAACCCAACAAAGTCCCGTGGCCTCACCGACAGAACGACCGCACTATGATTATTGTATGATTGATGAAGTGCATCCGGATTATCTTCGAGTGATTCCCGACTTCATCAGTCCCAACGCTACGATCGTCCACCTGACTTCCGATGATCTGGAACCGTTTCCCGAATATCAGAAAGTGATGATGGATGAATCCCGGCTGACCCAAAAATGGCGGGGTGGCCACAGATCCATTGCAGCTTTCAAAGATTACCAGCGCCAGTATTCTGATTTCCGGAACCTGGCCTGTATAAAAAGTCCCGAGCCGGAATGCAATCCCCTGCAGGCAGCGTTATACGAGTACAATGGGCGATATTTCAGGGTCGGGTGCTATCCGGATTTCGGGAGAGAGCGCCCCACGCCACCACCTTCACCATTCACATGGTAAAATCCCCCAACACAAACTACTACCTCCCCATCTCTCCCCACAAACCCTTATCTCCCCCAATGCCCAACGGACACTAAAAACCGGCCGGCCCTGTGCACGCAGGGCGAATGGGTGACCACTCATGCTGCTCGACAAACTCGATCTCACGAAAACAACGGACGAGGCAAAGTACGAGAAAACACTCGCGGAGTACACGGATAGACTCGCCGTCCTCCAGCGAACCCTCCGCGACCAGAAAGTCCCGACCGTGATTGTCATCGAAGGGTGGAACGCCTCGGGCATCACAAGGGTCGTCCACGAGATCGTCCACGCTCTCGATCCCCGCGGGTACACGCTCCATGCCATCGAAAAACCGACCGAGGAGGAGCGGGGCCGGCCGTTCCTCTGGCGGTTCTGGCTCAGGGCACCGTCCCGGGGGCGGATGGCAATCTTCGCCCGCTCCTGGTACAGCCGCACGATATCCGAGATGCGGCAGAAACATGCGTGGGAGAAGTCCCTCAAGGGGCGGGTGAAACGGATCAATACGTTCGAGCGGATGCTTGCCGACGACGGGACGATCATCCTGAAATTCTTCTTGCACATTGCAAAGGACGTGCAGAAAGTGCGGCTTGAAGAGCGGGAGAGAAACCCGCGCACCGCATGGCTTGTCACCCCGTCCACCTGGAACCTCCACCGGCACTACGAGGATTCGCTCCCCGTCTTCGATGAGTTCATTGCAAAGACCGACACGGAGTACGCACCCTGGACACTGGTCGAGGGGACTGACACACGGTATGCGATCCTGAAAGTCTTTGGCACGATCATAAAAACGCTGGAGAAACGTGCGGAGGCCGAGGCTGAAAACGGGGGAAAACAGAAGAAAGGGAAACAGAAAGAGCCGGCAAAAACCCGGAAGAATTCAACCCGGCGGCGCTCCGCACCGGAGAAAGGGATTGAGAAAGACGACCTCCAGGCAGAGTTCGCAAGTTTGCAGGCCGAGATGCTGGACGTGCACTCCGTCCTCTTCAAGCGGAAGATCCCGCTCATCATCGTGTACGAAGGCTGGGACGCTGCGGGAAAAGGGGGCAATATCACCCGGCTCACGCGGTTCATGAACCCGCTTGGCTATTACGTCGTTCCCGTCTCGGCGCCCACGGCCCACGAGAAGGAGTACCATTACCTGCGCCGGTTCATCAAGTATTTCCCTCCCGGCGGCGACATCGCGGTCTTCGACCGGAGCTGGTACGGGCGGGTACTCGTTGAGCGGGTGGAGAACTATTGCCCCGAGCACGCGTGGCAGCGGGCGTACCAGGAGATCAACGAGATGGAGGAGGACTTTGTCACTTCCTCAAACGGCGGGATTGTCAAGTTCTGGCTCGAGATCAGCAAGGACGAACAGCTCAAGCGGTTCAAAGAACGGGCATCCGATCCCAAAAAGGTGTACAAGATCACGGACGAGGACTGGCGGAACCGCGAGAAGTGGGACCAGTACGACGAGGCTGTTGACGAGATGCTGGCCCGGACCAGCACGGATATCGCGCCCTGGACGGTGGTCGAATCGGACGACAAGTGGTTTGCCCGGGTGAAAGCGATGAAGACCGTAATCGCAACAGCACGGAATCTGCTCTGATCACAGATCGGGGAATCGGTGCAGCCCCGCATCCCGGGCAATCCTGACGGCCCGGGCAAATTCATCTGCGGTGATCCCGCGACGCAGTGCAGGGTACTTCGCTTCGGTCCGGCCAGAAACCTGCCAGTCCGGATGATACTGGTCCATGATATTCACGTACGTTTCCCGCGAGATCTCATCCGCAATCCAGGGCAGCACGAGATCGCTTCTGGCAAGGTTCTCCGGCAAAACCAGGTGGCGGACAAGGAGCCCCCGGACCGCGATGCCGTTTTCAATGACAAGATCGCCCACCTGCCGGTGCATCTCACGGATTGCCGCCATCATGACATCCGCGTAATCCGGGACACGGGAGAGATCCGCAGCTATGGCGTTGCTGCCGTACTTGGCATCCGGCATGTAGATGTCGATGATCCCGTCCAGGAGACGGAGCGTCTCAACGGAATCGTATCCCCCGGAATTGTACACGATCGGGATGCTGAGGCCCTGTCCTGCAGCACTACTGATGCTCCGGATCAGCTGCGGGACGATGTGCGAGGGCGTCACGAGATTGATGTTGTGGCAGCCGGCGTCCTGGAGCCGGATCATGATTTCGGCCAGTTGTGAGGGAATGATCTCGCTCCCCCTCCCGCACTGGCTGATGTCAGAGTTCTGGCAGAACCGGCAGGCAAGGTTGCAGTGCGTGGCAAAGATCGTGCCGGAACCGCCGGTACCGACCAGCGGGGGCTCCTCGCCGAAATGCGGGCCGTAACTGGAGATAACCGGCAGGAGACCCGTGCGGCAGAAACCTTTCTCGTCATCCAGCCGGTTTACCCCGCACTTCCGCGAGCAGACCGTGCAGGAAGAGAGGAGGGAATCTGCCCGGTCCGCACGCTCCGGGAGTTCGCCGGACTCAAGAAGAAAACGATATGCCGGTTTTCGTTTGTCAGGCTTCATACCCGGCGGGATCGGCCCGCGATCACTCCCGCGGTGCGGCAGAGTCTTCCGTGATCGTTCCGTCCAGTGCTGTCACGAACCGGAGGCCGTCGCAGGCCGCAGCAGCAAGGTCTTCGATCTCCATCCGCTGCTCGATCTCCTTCACTTCCTCAAGCACGGCGCTCGTTGCCGGCATCTTCGGCACGGCACGGCAGGCAAGGTCGCCCGGCTTTGCATCGAACGTACCGATCCTCCGGGCAACAATGATGGTCTCCTCCTTGTCGTACGTGATGAGCGGCCGGAGTACGGGGACAGTTGCCGCCTCCGCGACAACACCAAGATTCGCAAGCGTCTGGGACGCGACCTGCCCGAGGTTCTCGCCCGTAACCACCGCGAGGGCGCCTTCATGGGCCATCAGCCGGGCAGCCGCCCGCAGCATGAACCGCTTGCAGATCACGCACCGGTACCGCGGCTGGACTTTTTGCCGGCTCATGGCATCGAAGAGCGGTTCGCTGTCTGCGATCACAAGGGGCACCGGGTTGCCGGAACACCAGAGCGAGAGCCTGCGGTGGTTCTCGATCGCTGCGGCCGTCACATCGGTTCCCGCCCAACGCCCGGCATCGAGATAGAGATGCGTGATCTCGCAGCCGCGTTTCATCGAGAGCCAGGATGCAACGGGGGAGTCGATCCCTGCAGAGAGGAGGACGAGCACCCGCCCCTGCGTACCCCACGGGAGGCCGCCCGGCCCGGCAATGCGCTTGTCATACACGAGCCCGCCGAAGTCCCGGACTTCAACAAAGACTTCGTAGTCCGGATCATCAAGGTCAACAGAGAGGCCGGGAATGTTGTCGTAGATGAACGACCCGATCTCCGTGCCAAGTTCCTGGCTCGTGAGGCCGGTCTTGTACTGGCGCTTTGCACGGACGGCAAAACTCATACCCGCTGAGAGATGCTTTTTTGCCCGCGAAAGTGCAGCCTCCTTCAGATCCTCAAGATCCGCTGATGTGCGGTGGCAGGTGCTCACATCGATGATCCCAAAGACCCGCGACACGATTCCCGCGACCTTCTCCGGCTCGCCACCATAGATCAGGATCCGTCCCCGGGGTGTCTCGTACCGGCACTCGATGCCGGCGGCGCCAACGGTTTTCCTGATATTGCGCAGCAGCATGCCGATGAAATGGCGTTTCACCGGTTCGCTCTTCAAGAAGAGTTCCCCGTACCGTGCCATGACGAGGGTCTCCTGTGCCGGGTGATCGCGGGCTTTTGGCATAGTCCCGGAATAATTGCTGTTGAAGGGTGATAACCGTTCGGGAGAGGGGGGGCGGTATCCATTTGGTCGCGGGGCATTATCCGACGAAAAATCTTAGTTCGAAGGGTGACAGGTCATCAGACCTGGTGGATGAGGATGGAGCTGGCGCCATGCTTCGAAATCCGAGTGGTTCATCAGAACCATGAGGATGAGAAGAATCCATCAGGGTTCTTCTCCGGCTTCAGGTCTTCGACCTTAAGCCGAAATCATTTAATCACGGGAGTGAATAGTGTACTGAAATGGCGAAGAAGGCGACAAAAAAAGTTGAAGAAGAGCCGCTCAAGTTGTTTTACATCTTTTACAACCAGGAGCGGTGGGACAACTGGCTGAAGACATTGTCGGAGGCAAGTTTTGATGATGACGGTAAAAGCGACGAGATGCCCGAGGGTTTCCGGATCCTTGACGGGTTCTCGGTCGACATCACCATCGAGGTCTTGAAGATCATCAAGCTCTACCAGAACAAGCGGTTCACCCGTGACGAGGCCCTGGATAAGCTTGCGGCTGTTGAAGCGATCGTTATGTGCACTCCTCCCGAGGGCAATCTTGGCGAACTGGTCCAGATCCTCCAGCTTCCCAAGTTAGTGCTCTTTGCCGGCACCCGGAAATACCTCTCTGGCGAGTTCGACAAGGACATCAAGACGCTCGTGAAGAAGGGGAAGGACCAGATCGACAAGGACATGGAACTTGCCCTTGAGACCGCATCCAACATCGCGGCCGCAGTCATCGACGGCGCCGCCTGCTGCGGGAAGTACGTCAAGGACGATCTTGAGAACCCGACCCTCTTCGACGAGTGGCTTATCGAGTGCGAGCGGATCAACGAGTCAATGACATCGCTGAAGAACTTCGATGAGTCCACCGGGGAAGACGATTGATCGCTGACCGGGCACGGTTCCGCCACGCAAAGAAACTCGAACGGCTCGCGGGGTATCGCCTCCCCGAGCTTGCTTTTTCGGGAACCATGCTCGAGACCCTCTGCTCCCGGCTCAATTACGATGCCCTGGACTATGGCGTCCGGGAACAGATCCTCGCTTTCTTCAACGACTTCCTCCGCTGTACGTGCAAGGACTCGCCGCTCTGCGGCTGCCCGGAGAAGAAATTCGCGGAGAAAGTCATCGAGCTCCGCGAGAACGGGCTCGACCACAAGCAGATTGCATCCTACCTGCAGGACGAGTACGGTATCGAGGTCTTCCCTACGGATATCCTTTCATTTTTGGAGGACTCGGTCCACGTACTCGAAGCAATCTCCGATGTCTCACGGTTGCAGGGACGGAATGCGCTCGCGGAGAAGACCGCGGAACACATCCGGCTGATTGAGCGATAACCGCACCCGTGTCCCTTTTAGACAAGGACGTAACGATCCGTTATCCGTCATCACCGGGCCTCTTTTATCTGCATCGCGACCTTGGCATGGCAGCGCGGGCAGCCCACTGTGACCGGTTTTTTCGAACGCTGGAGCGAGCGGAGCCGGATTCCCATGTAGGTCCAGGCATGGCTGCAGCGGTGGCAGGTAACATAACAACTGGTGTACTGGCATTCCATGATCTATAAGACCGCGACCGGATCGTATTAAGGAAAGGCTGGCGGGGGGTGAAAGTATAACCATCCGGGCTGTCATCTTGTTACGAGCAGTCCAACTATGTTTTTCACCATTAACCGCATGAACGAGACAAAAGAGGCTCTTACACATTCTTTCTCATGAATCCAAAGGGTAACAGATGGCAAGAATTTAATAGGGCCATTTCGGAACACTTACAATCGGACGGCCAATATCCCGAACTGGTGAGATCGTGAGCTCCAATACGAAGGATTTGAGTAAGAAAAATAGAGTGAAGAAGGAAGAAGGCCCAGAAGGCGTCCCCCAAAGGGGAGGAACGGTGGGAATGAGGTTCTTCTCTGGTTTAAGTCAGGATACCATAATCTGTATTATCCTCTTCTTGACGGGATTATTCATCATCACGGCTCTCTCTTCTCCGGGTCTGTACCTGAACGATGAATGGATTCCGGTGAACCAGGTTCACCAGTTGGACATCGGACACCAGATCACGTTCAATGAAGGAAAATATGGCGTCTATAAGAACGGCACTCCTGCACCGTATTTTGCGGAACTCAACAACCTCCTGAAATACTCGGTTGCACTGCCACTTATTTCCCTGCCGTCAATGAAACTGATCCATTTTTGGGGAGATAATTTCCGCCTTGCCCTGGTTGCCGCCTGGGCCTGTATACCATTCTTGATCGCTTTTTTAGTTTCCCATCGCTTTCCTGAATATGCATCACTAAGATCAATCCGGATCACTATCCTGGGAGCTGTTGCAGGCATCCTGTTATTCATGCTGAACCTGTTCGTTTATTCCCCCTTTGTCTATTCAACTCCCGATGCTCCGGTAGAAGTGGCCGCGGTTTGCTTCACCAACCATGTCTTATTTGCATTTCTCCTTACCATAACCTACCTTATCGGGCGCCGTATTTTCGATGGACGTCTTCAGGCACTCTTTGTAACGCTCACTGTGGCGGCATGTTCATCCTATTTTTTTTGGGGAACAACCGGTAAGGACCATATTGCATCTGCCGTTGTGTTTGCTATTGTTCTTTACTTTTTTATCCGTTATTTACAATCATACAGGTACCGGGATGCTGCCTGCGGCTTCCTGTTCATTGGCGTTCTTGTCTGGTTACGGCCCGAAGCAGGTTTTTCCGTCTTCTTGTGCACCGGCATTTTCTTTATCGCTGTGATCCTATTCCGGGTTCAGCAATCAAAGGTGTCAGTAAAACATGCATGCAGCCAAATAAGCGCAATCCTTTTTACGGGACTTGGTGCCATCCCGTTTTTTATTAATAACCTGCTGATAACCGGAAATCCCCTTATGCCAGTTCTGCTGTATCATGACAAGACGATATCCGGAAGTACCATTATAAAAACGATGGAAGTTCCCTCTACTATAATCAGCAGCCAAGTTGTAACGAGTAATACCATCGTAACCACAAATCCCTTGGTCGTAGTCGGAGATCTCATCACTACGGTTGGTCAGTACATCTTCACTATAAATCTAAATCCTGAAGACATCCTGGGAATCCTGTTCTTCCCCGCAACCGGAAGTAGCGGTGTTTTTCTGGTTTGTCCGGTGGCGCTTATCGCTCTGGTTATGGCCCCCGTTCTGTTTTTCTGGAAGAGAGAGGATGGAACTTCGATTTCCGGTAACAATACCAGGATCACTGTGTTCCTTCTTGTTGCAATATTCGCAATCTTCCTTGCGTATTTCCGCATTTTCCATGATATGAATACAAACTGGGCAAGTGGATCACCGGATATACGATATTTTTCTCTTATGTACCTGCCCCTGGTTCTTGTAAGTATGATCCTGCTTAAAAAAACCGCTCTGCTTGCTCATCCAAAAAAACTGATAGTCAATACAGCGGGCCTCAGTATTATCCTCGTCCCTCTGATCATAGTTACATCAATCCTTGTCTTTTCAGTTTTCAGCACATTTACCTTCAACTATTATAAGTTATTTCACATTCTTGTATCAGGAGAGATCATTCTCTCCATCGTTATCGTAACATACTATCATAGTCTGGGACGAAAAGCTGACTGGATATCTGATCTCCCGCTTCCTCTGCTGCTGATAACGGTTTTTGCATGGCAGGTACTGCTGGTGTTTCTTATGTCACCAGTGATTAAATTTAACGGGTATTCTTTCTGGATTCCGGGAACAGATGTCCTGTACCATTTCTTTATCTCTTCATCCATCTCCGTGTGAGAATACGAGTTGTTCCTTGCAGGGGATATGGAATTCCCTGCAATATTCTGCTTGATTCCAAGTGACAGAATACCATCGGAACATTCGGGCATACAATATCATGATTTTAAATTATGATGATTACATCCTGCTTTTCATGTTAGCGCCGTTTTGACAGCCGCTGCTTCAGCAGGACACTCCCCTCGTCACGCTGCGACTCTGCCTTCCCGATCAGCTTGCGGAGCATGCACTCCGATACGAACTGCCCGGTCATGGCGTACATGCGTTCTGCACCGGAATCCGGATCGGTTTCGAATGTGAGGATAAGGTCCTCCCTCTTGTCAAGGGCCCGGGCAAGCATCCCCGGCAGGACTTCTTCAACGGGTCTTCTCTTTTTGGCCCCCCCTCGTTCCTGCGATGCCATACGGGTGAATGGTGATTTTCTCCTGATAAGGATTGTGCGGCGCGCCCACCTTGACACCACCCCAGTCTCCCGTGGTGTAACAATCCCCCCAAATGCCGGGTGCTGCCCCCGGAGAAGCGACCATTTTTTATGGGTATACGTTTAACTGCGTTCCATGCAGGATCCGGCTCCCCCAGGAAAGGACCAGTTCGCCTGTCCCGCGTGCAGTAGTCCTGTGAAACCCGGCGATAAATTCTGCGAGGCCTGCGGTGCGAAAATACCGGCGCTCTTCACCTGCACGAAATGCGGTACCCAGTTCGTTCACTTCAAGGAACAGTGCGAACTCTGCGGGGGGCCGCTGGTGCTGGGGGACGGATCAGGGTCGGGCACACCGGCACAACTGGCGCAGGAAGTGAAGACCGTTACGGTGAAACGGGCGGTAGCGGAACCTTCCCCGGATGATGCAGCGGAGGAGTCTGTGTATGATTCCCCGGAAGAGGCCGGGGACGCAGAGGTCATCCCAATAAAAAAGAAGGTTTCTCACCGGTACGCAGAACCGGAAGAAGAACCAGAACAGGCTGAGGAGCCGGAATCGGAAGAAGTGCCGGACCTGGATGAAGAAGAGGAACCGGAAGAAGAGTATGACGACACTCCCGCGGAGGTGACACGCCCGGCACGGAAGAAGGCACGGAAACGGTCTTCGCAGGAGATCATAGAGCCGGACACCGATGAACTGCTGGAGCTGTACGGGAAGGAATACGATCCGGACGCGACGCTGGAATCGCATCGCAGGTCCCCGGGCGTGTCACGGAAACAGCGGGAGACAAAGAGATCGACCACGGCTCCAACGTCTCCTGCGGAGCGATCCGGTGCAAAGGTCGACGATGCCCTGCTCCTCTCCCCGGACCGGCCGCAGGAGAAAAAGGCACAAAAGCCGCGGGCAGGTAGATCCGGGCTGCTGGTGGCCGGGCTGGCGGCAGCAGTCATCGTTGCAGCGGTCATCTTCATTGCGCTCCCCTCCCTCACCTCCGGGGATAATGCGGGTTCCCAGAGCAGCGTGACCATCATCGAAGATACTCCGTCCCTTACCCGTACGCCCACGGCAACGCCTACTCCCTACCGGGCCGGCGCACTCGTGCCCCAGCCGACACAGACTATCCCCTCCGGCCAGAAACTCTACTTCCAGGTCCAGAAGAGCCCGATCACCGCAAAGATCCTGGTGACCTTTGCCGGCAGCGCCGGGCACGGGAGCATCAAAAGCGCGGACGTGAAGGTCACCCATCCTGACGGATCGGTGGCAACAGGCATGATTTTGCCGCTCAAGGGCATCACCGAGATCATTCTTGATGGATCGAAAGGCACAGACCGCGTGGAGATCATCGCGCTGATGTCAGACGGCACGATGTACCGGGTTTATGACGATCTGGCTTCAATGATGGACTGAGCGGATGTGAGAATCACATCGGGATAGCCAAGGCTTCTTAAAAAACGCTGCAGAACAAGTGCGGGGGATGGGTGCTCTTTTTTGGAGGTCAAATCTCTGTTTTCCTTGCCTTTCATGACAAAACCTCCATTTTACGCAGCTATTTCTGCACTTGGAGTAAATAAAGTTTTCAGTCGATAGCTACTCGCACGCTGGTTTTGATCGGAAACAGCGCGAGAGAGGATATTAACAAAAAGTGAAGATAGTCAAGGATTAACTAAAATGATAGTTTTGGAGTACTGTTTGAAAGAGAACAAAACGTCTGTAATTCTCCGTATTTATCAGGTGAATTCAGCTGACAAAAATGTACTAATTATCATTTAGAAACTGGTGAAATAGGATGATACCTATTTCAGGGAACAATGGAAGATTAAAAATTGTATCAACAGGAACCAAAGTAGTATTATCATCAAATATCATTTTGCATCTTTCAAAAACGCATCTACTCTCTGTTCGGGGGTGCAGGGGGATTTCTCGCCGTTCTCATTGGTATAAATGCATGATCCATCTGGTTGAAGGTATGCACCAACTTCAGAAGAAGGTGATTGACTTGTCTTTGAAAAGATCTGACTTGTGCAACGATAGCGGTGAGAAAAGATAGGGGGTTAAAAGATTTCGTCTCTGGCCTTAGTTGAGCTCGTCCACGCTGGCAATATACCTTTCGCGGCCCGTACAAGGTCTCGGTATCTGGTCCTCGTTTACCACTACGCAATGCCCCTTTTCATCTATCATCGGCCCTGTTTGCACTGGCTGCACTGGGGCGATGCTGACACTCGTGCATCCTGCGATAAGGACTGACGATAAGAGCAATACAATAACAACAAGTGTGCGAGTGATTTTATTATTTACAGCCATACTCGGACATTGAATGAAAGAAACTTCCAATTTTTTTCATTCGGGTAACGGCTTTTCCTGTTCCTGGCTCGCGTTTATTGGTTGTCTCCGCAACACAATTTTGAGAGAACAATCCTCTTTTTTCCATCTTTGTTACATGTGTTAACGCCCCGTTTTTTATATCATAAGTTTCTGTGGTTCGTTTGTGTGAGAAGATTCCTTCAGATCCATCTTTGGTTTTTGCTAATTCTACTCGACTAACAGCATCCTTTGAAATTGCAACCCGGTTTACTGTAAAAATTCCCTCATTACTCATACTCACTTCAGCAACGGGTTTCCCAGTTCTTCGGTTTTTGACAAACGCAACATAATCATTTGTAAACGCTCCTCTTCGTTCAATAGTTGTTTCAAGAGGGAAAGGAAACTTGTCACGAAGAGCCCCGATAGTGCTTTCTCCGCAGGTGAAACCACATTTGATCCGGTTGATTTCCTCACGCGCGAAGATCTCCTTTCCGGATAAATTCCGGTTTAATGGAGTGAAAGAAAATGACAAAGATCGAAATTGATATTCCGGACGACTATGTGAAATTCATCGAGAAATGGCAACGCTGGAATGACAAGCCGGTTAACGTTGCAGGCTACATTCAGGATAGCATCAAGTGTCTGCTTGAAGCGGATTATGGCTGGATCTATGGCAAGGATCTGGAGAAAGCTGACGAACTCTACACACTCCTGAAATCTGGAGAGGTTGCGGAGGCCTGATCATGGCAAGGGAAAAAATGGCTGAGTTAAACGTCAAACTGCCCGCTCGCTGGGTGAATTTCCTTGATGAATTCTACTCGGTTTCAGGGATGAATCGCGATAAGAACCTGCGCGAATGGATGATGGCCGTGATAGGAGCAAATGTCGAAGAGCTTGATGCAAAGGATCGGATTCTCCTCATAGAAAAATATCAACTCACGGATATCTGCGAGATCCCGCAATGGATCCGTGATGAAGCCGCAGGAATCAGCCGGAATGCAGATCCAATACCCAAGATAACCACGGCAAAAGAACTTCCGATAAATGACACCACACTCGATATCCTGGCCATTGGTGCAGCAAAAGTTGCATGGCACCTTGTCAATGAAATGTCACCTGAGGAGCTTGAACACTTCAAGTCACTTACCAAGGAAGAACTGGATGAGAGATTGAAGGCCCCCCTAACGCCCATCTAGCGATATGTACCACGATTGCGCGATATGAAGGTAAGATTCCCCCTTTAGTACACCAAAATTAACATAAATGTTAAGGTTGGTGCATCTGATGAGGAAATTCCAGCATAACGTAGATACTACCTTTTTATGGGGCGGCATCAAACAATCGGATCAGAATACCTCGTGAAATTCCATGAGTCCAGAACTGCCCGCGATGAGATATCAGGAATCAGAGACTATAGAACTGAAGGCCTCCCTTGCTGAACTGGATGCTGCCCTGATCGATGTTTGTGCATTTCTGAACCACCGTGGCGGCAGTCTTTATTTTGGTATTAGACCCGATGGTCGCGTAGTTGGTCTCACTGTCACCGATTCCACACTTCTAAAAATCTCCCAAAAAATTCGACAGAGACTCAAACCCGACATTATACCTGAAATCCGCGAACGAGTTGAAGGGGGGCGGTCTATCATCGAAGTGACCATCGGTGAAGGGACGCATAAGCCCTATATGGTTGATAGCATTCCGTACATCCGAAGCGGTAGTGAGAGCGTGAAGATGCCCCCGGATGTACTCACCCGCCTTATTCTGGAGCGTCAGGGGTACGCATGGGACCGCGATATCTGTACCGGTGCAACCCTGGGTGATATCGATCCGGCCCTAGTGAAGGCCTATCTGACCCGGGCTCGGCAGGTCCGGCTGATCGATTTGGATCCAGATACTCCGGTTGAAACTGCGCTCGACTCCCTCGAACTTCTTAAAGATGGCACTCCGACGAATGCGGCCATCCTCTTTTTTGGTAAAAGTCCACAGAGGTTCATAACTTCTGCAGAGATACGCTGTGCGAAATTCCGTGGTGATGATGTAACCCAGCCATATACAAATATGAAGGTCATCGGAGGTGCGATTGTTGCACAGATTGATCAGACTGAGTTATTCATCCGGGACAATATCGCTAAAGCCGCATGGATGCCGCAGGAGAAGTTCGAACGGGAGGAGTCTTGGGAGTATCCTCCTGATGCATTCCGGGAGGCCGTGATCAATGCGATCTGTCATCGGGACTATCAATCGGCAGGGAACGTTCAGGTCAGCATCTTTGCGAACTCGCTGGAGATTCTGAATCCCGGGCTGCTCCCTCCAACACTCACGATCGAGTCACTGAAGCGCCGGCACAGCTCAAAGCCAAGAAACCGGCTCATCGCGGATCTGCTGTTCCGGATCAAGTATATTGAGCGATGGGGATCTGGCACGACGAAGATGATCCGGGTCTGTCGGGATCTCGGTGCACCGGAACCGGAGTTCCACGAACAGGATGATGATTTCATGGTGACATTCCGGCGCTCATCGGTAAACGCGATTCTTGAGCGGCCTGAGCTGCTGAACGACCGTCAGAAAAAGGCAATGGAGTATTTGAAAACGCACGAGTCAATCACGACATTGCAATATGTCCATGTGGCTAATTGCCATGAACGGACGGCACGTAAGGACCTAGCGGAGCTCGTGGGGCTCAATGTGGTTGTCAAGCAAGGACTGGGAAAACTCACACGGTACGTTATTCATCCAGGCTTCCGCCACTTCCCGATAGACACCGGATCAAGCCATTGAAAACACGATTTCAAATACAAATCTTCTCTGATATTTTTTCAAAATGAGGATTATTTCCACTCCTTTCAGAGGCACCCCAAATATTCCGGCATGATTCCGGCACGTTCCGGCATAGCCGGCCTAGGCAGGTACTCGCTTCTACGCCAGCAAAGGACGATTTTCCGGAAAATATGGCTAATTTTTCAAAATTATTCCGGCATGATTCCGGCATGATTCCGGTATACCGGAGGGGCGAGTGATAATACGCATCGACCGATGGTATTATACTTGAAGGGGCGATTCAGAAGAAACGTATGCGGGGTAATAGTTATCCCGAAAAAATGCCACTCTTGTAAAACTGGTTCACTCAACAGCGAAGGCTCCGCAAGTGCGGCGCGCTTTTTCAAAAAATGTCTGGATAAGTCTAGAAAAATTTTACGGATGCAGTAAGCTGAAAAGGTCAACACTGTTTCCACTGTTTAATTTCGCTCGAATCTGATCGAGTTGAGATTTTTTATCGAAAATTATATCAAATGAATTTTTACCATTCTCTGCAATCATTCCATTTAACATCAAACCAAGTAAAATTGTGGCTATTCTTTCAGTCTTTTTTGTGAAAAACGGTAGAATTAGACTATCTGAATGTGCATTGTGAACAATAAAATTTCGGTATCGATAAATTCTATCTATTTCATTAAGAAGTTGAGATTCCATCCTCTCAATTTGTTTTTTCGCAAAAATTTTGTCATTAAAAAGACGGTTAGAATATTCAATTTTATGTTCATATGAATAAGCGGATACCTCAGATTTCAACCTCGGTAATGAAGTAATGAATTTTTTTGGGTTGATTGGTTCTCCAGGTTTCAAATCCAGTTGGCATAATTTTAGGGTCTCAGGAGTAATTTTTGAGAACGGATTTGATGGAAATACTCGATAAAAATTGTAATCACTCCATAATGTAGAAAGTAAATTAATTGGGTTTTGTTCCAGGTCATGATAAATGATTAGTGAAGGTGCTAGTTCTTTGATAATTGTAATCTTTTTTTGTTTCTCCCCTTTATTTGAGACCACCATTTCAGACGAGAAATTAAATAAATTTTCGATTGATATCCAATAATACAATAGTTTATCTTCAAAATTTGTTGATTCTGATCCCCTTCTAAACCAGAAAAGGGATAGATTCATATTTTTTATATCGGCGTTATTTTTTAATGGGTCTTCAAAAAACAATTTGTTCAAACTATTTACAAAATAGGGATTGTTACGAATACCGGGATAATCCTTCAAATTTGCAGAATGTATCTTTTTATAAGTATGGTGGTCTTTAGATAGCCCAAAACTTTGGTTGTAGAGACGGCCATTCTTTACAACTAAAAATGAATTAAATAATATTCTAAACGGCGTATCTGAATGAACGTATAATCTTAAAATATTCAATGCTTTATCGATCTGGTTTATTGCTTGAGTTTTTCCAAACGGAATGTCGCGGCATGATATCGATATTGCCGCATTAATAAATCGATCATCGGGTTTTTTATTAAATAGTTCTGGACTGCCATTTTTTTCAGTTATTTCCTTTTCCTTAAAACTAAATTGTTTAAGATGCGGTGAATAAAAATTTACATTTCCTATGGTTAAATCAATATTATCTATCAAACCTTCAATCTCAAAAATAAATGTTCCCTCTTCTTTCTCCTTATTAAAAAAGGGCTTAAGTGCATCAATCCTAGATTCTATTGTGAGTTGATCCATCTCCTGTTTTACTGCCGAAAAGTAGCCAGAATCATCAAATTTTCCCTCAGTTTCGTAATTTTCTGCTTTTATGGTTACAGGAAAATCTGTATGAACAATTGATTTTTGAGGATCATTTTCCGGAGGTGCAGACCCTTGTTTGCCAGAATTGAGTTGAATTATTTCGTACTTGGAGAAAATTTTTAATGGCATTTTTGCTATTGTCTCTAGATCATAACCATTAAGGAATAATTCCAAAATTAAATTTTGTGAAAGAATCAAAATTTCTTTTTTGTTCTGCTCTGAAAATGTTGGGTTTAATAGAATGACCTTAAGCATTTCGTGATTTTTCTGAAAGTAAACCCCATTTTCAAACTTCTTCAAAATATCTTTGCATAACGTTAAGATGTAATCGGGAAATTTTGGATTTTGCAATTGTTTTGATAGTAAAATGAACTCGGGTTTAAAGAATTTCTCTATAACCGGATCCGATTCAATAATATAATTGCATTGAGTTTTAAAGGAGTTCCAAGTATTTTGAAATTGCAATTTGTTATAATTTATTTCCTCGACCATATCGAGAAGTAAAATGTGAGGGGATGTAAAAAATAATTCATAGGGATTATAGGACAAATTCAATGCAATTTCCTCCCATAGAATTACCCAGTTATTTATGGCCTCGGTAATTTCGCCAGGAGTGTATTCATTAAATAAATCAAATCTCATTTACTGCCAACAAAAAGAGAAAAGGTGCTATAATAAGATAATATTATGGAAATTATTTTTCTTTTCACTCACATTCTAATGAACCGGGCGATTCGTAATAGTTATGGCGGTTAACAATCTCCTAACTGCCATGGTCTTGATGTTGATTGTTTTCTTCATCTGAATCCGTCTTTTGATCCGTTGAAATGATCTCCAATCAACACCTGCGATCTCTGCGTCATATTACCGGATAGATATTCAAAAACATATTGAAAAAAGCATAAAAAGATTAATTTATTTTACTAGCTGCAACTCGAATATTTTTTCGGCTAATAATTTTGCCCGCTTATTCCACAATTCTTTTGGATCTGTATCAGATTGTAATAACTGATTAAAAATCTCTTCTGGAATGTATGCTTTCAGAAATAGATCTTTATTTTCGGTGGTAGAAAGACCAAATTCTTTAATCGCAGTTGCGGGGCTTTTTGCTTTCCATTTTTTATTTGAATCAGCGGTCATCGGAATTAAATTCGCAAAACAATTGTATACCTTTTCTTTTGTTAAAATATCATAACTACCACGATTATTTTTACACCAATCCTGGGGATAAAAATGATGTAACTCGACTTTTTGTGTTTTTTCTTGAGTAAATCTATCAAGATATGTTTTATTTATTATGTCATTTTTAATTGTATTGTAGATAAAAATGGAGAGGGCTTGTCTAATAGCGCCATAAATCTCGTGATTTAGTAGAATCTCCTCAATATTCTCTTTTGTTAAAATTTGAGAATTGTTTTTCATGAAGTGAGTGTGTAGTTCGGAATTACACTGTTCAATCCAATTCGGGCTGCCTTTATTGGTAATGAGAATTTCTTTTAATTTTTTAATATCCGCAGAAAGTTGAGTTAAAAATCCTTGATCATATCTTTGTGTAAGAATATTTCGCCAATAAAATGCTTTAAAGAGCCGATTTAAATCAGTAATTGAATATTTTTGTTCTGGCGATAAGTGATGCTCTTGCTGCCACCGTAATGAAAGATAGATAATTAAACTAGTTGGATATGGGACATCTTTGAGATAATATTCTGATCCGATAATGTCTGAAAAGAATTGAGCGCAATAGCCATCAATTTTTGAGATATTTTGATCGATAGTAACATAGAAACTCTCAGGTGTTTCTAATAAATCACCACCTTTAATCGAGGTAACTTTGTCAGTAATTTTTGATTTGCATACCGGGGAAGGTGTACTCAAGTAGCATCCAGTTACCATTTGACAAAAGAAATCTCTACGATCATCATCGATAAAAAACTTTAATGAATAATAATCATCGGAATACGCCTGAACCTTTTCTCGTAAATTAAATGTCCCATCTGTATTCTTGTAAACTAAAGTATGAATCAAATCAAACGTTGAAATTCGGGTGCCAGTTGTATTTAAATAATTAAAAATTTCGCAAACAGTTTTCATATCAATAGATTCAGATAAATCCACAGTTGGGATTTGGAACGTTGTAAAAATTATAAAATATTTACTGAATCTCTTTGCTCGCTTTTCTAACTCAGTTTTCTCAGGCAAAGTGCCATTGGGATAAAAATCAGCAACGTATATTTTTTGATTAATTTCTGGAAAGTCTTCATATCTATGTAAAGGAATTAAACCATCTCGAACACAATTTGCTAAAGAATCCCATCCCTTTGCATCGATTTCCGTTCCTTTCTTATAAACGATAATCTCATCAGAGTCTTCACTCTCATTGAGATCTAAAAACCAATCACCATGAAAATTATACCTTCTGTCAGGGGGTCGTAATTTTCCAAAGGCAATAGCTAATGCAGTAATTCTTTGTTTGCCATCTAATATCAGACTAATTTTTGCAGGATTTTTATCTGTATTTTTAAAAAAGGAGTCCTTTTCAATTTTTATTGGTTCAAAATCTGTATGGGCTTTACTTTGTGGTTGTTCCCATAACGTAATCAATCCAATAGGCCTGTTATTGAAAATTGAAGTTAATAGATCCTTAACTTGACTTTGAGTCCAAACAAAATCTCTTTGAAATTTTGGAACTTGCCAATTAAGACTTTCTGAATATTCTAATATTTTCTCAATTGTCGGTTGCCCTAAATTAAGTGTCATATCAGTTAGTTAGGAAATATTCGAGATAAAGATGCTCGTTTTAGATTATATGATGTGGTCAATCCATCCCATCAACCGTTGATCCACATTTATCAGCGGGTTGATCCCACCGATCAAGCCGTGTCATTACATGCTTATTGAGGGTAAATGGTTGATCGCCCTCGGCGTTTTTCTTCATGTAATGCAGAGTCCCTTTAGAGAATCCGCGTTTCTTCCATTCAGTATAGGGGATGCTCAATATCTTTTTCCGGATCTCATCAGCATCCATCCGGTTGATCTCATAATCAGGACTAACTAGATCAAGGTGTTTTTGTTTATCAACAAGGAAATGTGCCAACTCCCGCGCCTTGAGGAAGATCACATAATCCCATGCTGATTCCTTACCCTGATAAACAACGGATTTGTTGAGCCATCCGTTGATCTCATCGGTGATTTTCCTTGCACCTGTTGATCTCAATCTCAACGTGTAGTTATCAGTACGGATGAAGTCCTTCTTCTCCATCCGATCAGCCTCGATCAAATTGATCACGGCCAGATCAACAATGAATCGGAATAACTCTTGGAAGTCATACGCAAGACTGTTTTTCCCAATTGCCATTTCATGAAGGTATCCAACGTGAGCATCGAGACCAACACTATTGATCGCTCGCAGACATTCGGCTTCAAGCAGGGAATACCCATAATTCAGCATACAGTTGACAGTATCAGCAGCACCGTGAGGGCGATTAGTCCTGCCAACACACCGACTCGTAAACTCCAATCTATCCGGGATTACCTTCTGGATCTGATCCCAATAATGGACGGCAACGACACCTTCAACCCCCATCAATTCCTTGATGGTTGTTACCTTAGTTAACTTTGCTGACTCGCTAGAGAAATCGGTTTCAACGTCGGGGTATCGCTGGTGTAAGTAGTCTAATACCAGGTGCGTCCTCTCAAATTTTGCGTCGATGAACTGTCGGGCTATCTGCAAACGGAGTTTTTTATCTTCGAAAGCGCGATACTGAGCGAACTTGGTTTTTACCTGTACGCTTTCCGGGGGGAGCATTGTTGTAAGCAATTTCCCGTCCCAGTTCATGATCGTGATCTGGATGCCGTGTTTGATGAGCCACCGGATCGCCTCTATCGAGATGTTCCCGCTCCGGCCATAAATCACGATACTACTAATGTCAATCCGCTGCGGGGTGAAACAATATTGCTTAGGCTCTTCCTTTGTCGTAAATCGCCCGTCTCTTATGAACAATTTGGCGCCGTCAACGTGCATATCGATGCCGTGACCGTTCAGGAGAAGGAATCTCATCGTCTCCCTCCTAATCTGGGCATCTTAATCTTCAGATTTTTTGGTAATGGCGAGGAATTGAGGGCTGCGAAATTATCATCTCGTACTTTGGGATTACTTGATTTTTTGACGGCCGACTTAATGAGTTCCAAAAGAGCCTGCCTTTGTTCCGGCTTGGCTTTCCGTCGTAATTCCCGATAACATTCAAACAGTTCTTCACTATATTGATCAATGATGCTGGCAGCTTCGAGGTATTGCTCTTTGTATTGTGTAAGAAGCCCGTGTTTCAGGTCGAATTTTATTTGTTCGATAATGATAGGATCTTGATAGTGACTTAACAGGAAAATGAGATTACGTCTGAAATTTGGGTCTATCGATAATCCTGTTGGGTATTTTTTCAATAAATCGTGGAGTATGTCCAAAAAATCGCATGTGTTGCTTGGCTCAATCTTATTGAATCTCTGATGGTTGTAAAAGATGTTCAACAGCTTGGACGTTAATTCCTCGTCAGCATCGGTAAAAAATTGAGTAAGGGCATCGAGACGATCCGGGGTCAAGAGGAATGACGAGGCATAGACGTTGAATTCGTCGAGGGTATCTTTCTTTTCATCACTGTCCTGCTCATCGAATGTATTGAATAAATGATCGAGGTGTACTTTTCTTTTATCTGTCGTGGTAAGAACCAGATATACCGCATTGGGGTTGGTCTCATTTATGCCGTATGCCTTTACCTCTTCGACAGTAATTTTTGATACTATCCCGGATTTATTCAACCAATCCAACTGACGGTAAATTTGAGCCGTGGAGTATCCGTTATACTTGCCGGGAGTTGTTGGATGTTCTACCTGCATTTTTTTAATTAACACACCTGTTCGGACGGGTGCATTTTCCGATATGAATCGGGTAATTTCTTGAGCTACCGGATCTTCCAACCTCATGATATCACATACACACTCTCAAATTCCAGCGTTTATACTATCAAATATACTCTCAATTATGATATCAATCTAACTATCGTTTTTGCATGTCAGAAAATGTTTCGGTGACTTATCACCATGACCGAAAAAACCCGAACAATCGTTACCATGTCTCCTCACATGAAGGAGAAACTGGCACAGACCGCAGAAAAACAGGGCTGCTCTCAAGCCGAAGTCCTCAGGAATGCTTTTATCCGGGCTGTGGAGGCAGATTCATGAACGGCAAGCGGTTCTCTCGGAAATACCGCACATTCTGGGAGTGGATCAGTGTCCAGAAATATGAATCGAGGTATGTTCAGAGGATCAATTCCCTGCATGAACAGTTTCCCGAACTGACCTTGGACGAACTCAAGGCACGAACACCCCCGGAGGTATACCTATCCGCTCTTCGCTGGGACGATTTAACCGTCGATGAAAAATATTTCCGCATCCGTGCACTCGAAGCCCTCTATTACCTGCAAGCGGGCATACCCTTTACCAAGGCCGTGAAAAAGGCTGGGATCTCAAAATCATGCGCGATCCGCCACCTTGGATCAGCCATCCGGTATAATGGGCACATCTGGATCTCGACCGGAACCGACACAATCCAAGTAATGACCACCCTTTTTGTCAAAGGTAAGGGGATCGTATCCGCCCTTGTGAATTCCGCTGAGGCACGATGGAAAATCGCATACTACATGAAAGCCGTGGTTCTTGCGCTAGCTCATAATAAACCAGAATGGATTCGGGGGTATGAGTCCGAAAAAATCTCCTTGGAGGGGTATCCCGAGCTGGAATTTGAAACCGACATTAAAAGGCTCTATTCCCTGCGGTATTCACTAGATTGCAGTAGACTAGTCAATGTCGCCTTATCGGTGCGGGTATGAGGTGACAATGACCCAAAAAATCTTTTCAAAAGACTTCCGCACCTTCAACCAGTGGCTAAAAGGACAGGCACCTGGTTCACGGTATGCACAGCGGATAACCCGACTGCACGAACGCTTCCCATCAATGAATTTGCGGGAGCTGAAGAAGGTCCGGGTCAGCGATTACGATATAAGTGGCACAAAATGGGATTCACTGACACCCGAGCAGAAAAGTGATCGTATCCTTGCTTTAGAGGTGCTGAGGGTCATGCGGAAGGGGGAAAAACTGAAAAACGCTCTTGCCAACACCGGCATGAAGAAGGAGACTGCACTTCAGCACCTCGGGAAATATGTCGCAAAAGTGCGGGGATACTGGCGGGTCAAACCCTCGGACACCATCGAAGCCGAGATGCACCTCTTTGTCCGGGGTGAAGGGTATACCACCATCGTCACAACCAACTCACAAGACCGGACCCGGATAGGAAAATATCTGGCAGCGGTCGGACTTGCCCTCAAATCAGGCGATCCGGCAGTACTCGCACCATTTGAAAAAGTCGTGATAACCGGTGCTAATGGAGACCAGTACGAACCGGAAACGGATCTCGAAGCCCTCTACGAAGCGCAAGAGAGTCAGGAAGAGCCCGAATTTATGGAGATCTACCAGTCATAGGGGGCAGAGGGATGGACAAAGCAACGCATGAAAGAGTCCTCAAAACTCCGCAGAGCATCCGATCTAACCGCCCTGCCTGTTTCCTGTGTGGCGAGGATGATCCCCTAGTCATTGAAGAGCATCACACCCTAGGCAAAGCATATTCCGATGACGTTATCCCCCTCTGTAAAAATTGCCACGCCAAGATCACTGCCGGACAAAACCTGTTCCCCCCACGGGCACGCAGTCACAAGGCACCCATTAAAGATCGGTTGGCCTATGCCCTTTACACCCTGATTTACTTTATCGAACTGGTACTAAAATACCTCAAAGATCTTTGTCTGGAAATTGTCGGAGTCGTGGCCACATGATCGCCCTGCGGGGGTATACCCGTCGGATCAATGGTGGTGATAAGCCAAAGACCGGCTCTCGCCTTTACACTCCCATCACCCATGATAGGGTGCTCGTGTTCGATACCGAGACCACGGCAGACCACTACCAGAACCTAAAGATTGGTTACTTTAAACTGTATCAGGATGGGTATCTACAGCGCCACGGCCTTTTCTACCATCCCTATACGCTCGACAATACAGAGATGCAGACCCTTGAAACCTTCGCAGCCAAAGAACGCATCCAACTCTTCGAGGTGGACGAGTTTATTGACGGCGTATTTTACAAAGAGGTATACGAGAACCGGGCGTTGTGCATCGGGTTCAACCTGCCATTCGATATCAGCCGGTTAGCTTTCGAGGTGGGGCAGTCGCGGAAAAACAATAAGGGCGGGTTTACTCTCGGCCTGTCTTGGCGACAATGGAACCCTCCGGTTATCATCAAAAAGATCGGCAGCGCCCATACCATGAAATTCTCAACACTGGTTGGCAGCAGGCTACGAGGTTATTTCCCCGGGTACTTTTTGGATGTGCAGACCCTTGCCGAGGTTTTACTGAAGGAAGAACACCTATCCCTCGCCCGCCTTGGCGAGATCCTGAACCTCAAAAATAAGAAAATCGATGGCGGGGAGCATGGGTATGTCACGGAGAAATACATCGAGTACAACATCCGCGATGTAGCCTGCACCTATGAGGCATATACCCGACTTATAGCAGAACTGGAACGATACGGGATCGATATTCCGCCGACTAAGATCTTCAGCTCGGCATCCCTCGGCAAGTATGTCTTAAGGCAGTTAGGTATCCGGTCGTTCTGCGAGTGCCAGCCTGATTTCCCCCCGGAAACCCTCGGCCACATCATGACAGCTTACTATGGCGGGAGGACGGAATGTAAGATCCGAAAGACCCCAACTCGCGTTACCGGTCTAGATTTTACCAGTATGTACCCCTCCGTAACGATGCTGATGGGGTTATGGTCGTTCATTATCGCCCGCTCCCTTGAGACGAATGACGTAACAGAAGAGATCCGCGCTCTGGTGTCAGAGATCAGTTTATCGTCGTTGCTTGACCGCGAACTTTGGAAAGATATGGTTGTGCTGGTGCAAGTCCAGCCGGACGGCGATATTTTCCCGGTACGTGCAGATTACAAAGGCGATGGCCGGATGTTCAACGTCGGAATCAATTGTATTACATCCGAGACCCCGCTATGGTATGCCCTCCCGGACGTAATCGCATCAAAGATCCTGACCGGCAAGGCATCGAAGATCCTTCAGGCAATCCGGTTCGTCCCAAAGGGTGTGCAGGATGATTTGATCCCGTCTAATATCTTAGGCGTCAACCTCGATCCCGCGAAAGATAATCTCATCCAGGTGTTCGTTGAGGAACGGCAGAAAATCAAACAGCAGCTCAAGGGCACATCAAAGGACGACCCCGCCTTCCCTCAGTTATCCAGCCGGGAACATTCGATGAAGATCCTCGTTAATGCGATGAGCTACGGGATATTTATTGAACTCAACAAGGAGTCCGACAAAAGCACCTTCGAGGTTTACGGTCTCGATCACTATTCCACTGATGAGAGTTATTACGAGGAGCCCGGGCAGTACTTTCACCCGATCTTGGGTGTGGTCATCACTGCCGGGTCGCGGTTGTTCTTAGCAATGGCGGAGGCTAGGACTCTCGGACTCGGAGCGCACCACGCCTATATGGACACGGACAGTATTTTTGCCCCGCCCGAGCATGCAAAAGAGATTGCGGACTTCTTCCAACCCCTTAATCCGTACCGTGTTGATATTCCCCTGCTTAAACAGGACAAAATTGATCTTTGGTTCTATGGTGTCTCATCCAAACGTTATGTTCTGTATCAACATCAGGATGAAAAGATCACGATTACTGATTTCAAGTTACACGGCCTCGGACATCTCACCAACCCATTCCCCCGCCGAAAAGGTCACTGGCAGGAAGAGATCTGGCAAGATCTTCTGATGTTGCACTATGATCAGATATCCCCGATGGATATAGAACAGAAATACGGCAGTCTCTACGCCCTCACGAAGTTGACGATCAGCACCTACCATGTCTATCATCGCTTCCGGTCCCTGAATGCGGAAAAAGACTGGCGTGATCAGATAAAGCCCTTCAATTTCTACAATCTGGGATTTCAGACACGGGAGGAGAACGGGAAACGGATTAAGCCCCTTGCACCATACTCCAAGGAACCGCAAAAAATTGTTCATGCCCCGTTTATTGACTATGAGACCGGCACGATCATGCAGGGATCACGATTCTTTAAACCATTATCGAGGACGATCCTCCAATACGTTGATCATCCCGAGCACAAATATCAAGGCGATGTAGGTTTGCTGATCAGGAAGTCGATCAACGTGGATGACGTGTTGATCATCGGTAAGGAAGCCAACAAGATCGAGGATCAACCCCTCTTTGTGACCGATGCCCAGATATTCCGGAATAAGAAGAGCATATGCCAGAAGATCCTTACCATCCGGCAATGTGATGCAGAGAACGCCGGTGTTGATCGTAAGACCTTTCAGCGGATCAAAAGCCGGATTCAGAATAAAAAGACGATCAACATCAAGACCGGGGCAGTTAAGCGGCTCTTGGCGATGTGCTAATAATGGAAGGAAGTGGAAAAAAGAATTATGTCAATTAGGTACCAAGTTAGTTATTATATTTTTAAAAATATATTAAACTATTTGGTGTGACGAAAAAAGTAATGATGTGTTAATGATAAAAGAAATCATTTATTTAGATTAATACCAAGTTTCACATATTGATGCTAACAACAATTGACCAAGATGAATTTCATGCGCAATTATTTAGTCCGAAAAAAGAAAGCAAAGAAGCCGCAATAGGCCAGTTGACCGCGTGTTTTTTTATTTTTCCAGATAAGGTCGCAGCATGGAATGATCTCCTCCTTTTAACGAATGATGAGGATTCTGCGATAGGACGCAGAGCAGCACAAGCCCTCGGATTTGCCTATGCGTATATGCCTAACAAAAAAAAGGCATGGGAGGATATTCACCGCATTTGCAAACATAAAGAGTACCCTGTTCGACAAGGCATCGTGAAAGCTATAAGACTTGCTTTTGTACATATTCCCGACAAGAAAGTAGCGTGGAAAACCCTCTTAAAATTGGTTCATGATAAAAATCGATTTGTTAGAGAGGATGCAGTAAGGGCACTCAAATTAACATATTCCTATTTTCCCGATATCAATGTGGTATGGGATGAATTCGTTCGACTTAGCAAAAATAAGGATTTTAATATACAATGGATTTCCGTTGGTGCTCTTGGAGATGTCTATGCTCATGTTCCTGACAAGGAAGCAGCATGGAATACATATTTGAAAATAATCTACTATCCGGGCAGTGTTATTGGAAGCGTAGCCCTTCATACTCTTGGAAAATTTTTTGCATATATCCCTGATAAAGAGTCTGCATGGAGTACAATTTTAACCTTATCGAGTCATCATGAATCAGCTATACGAGCACTTATTGCATACAATATCGGTTGCGTCTATCGTCATGTTCCTGATAAGGCAATTGCGTGGAATGTTCTCTTGAACTTGTCTAATGATCCAGATTCAGATGTACGAGATAAATTAGTAGAGTCACTTGGAAAGATCTATCCGGATATCCCTGACAAGGAAGCAGCATGGAATATTCTTTTAACCTTAGCTAATGATCCGGATTATTTTGTTAAAATGCGTACCGCAGATGCTCTTGGAAAGATCTTTTCGCATATCCCTGACAAGGAAGCAGCATGGGATACTCTTCTAACCTTATCCAGTGTTCCGGATTATTTTGTTAAAACGAGTACCGCAGATGCTCTTGGAAAGATCTTTTCGCATATCCCTGACAAGGAAGCAGCATGGGATACTCTTCTAACCTTATCCTGTGATTCGGATTCGAGAGTTCGAGAGAGGGCAGTACTAGCTCTTGGGAATGTCTATTCTGATATCCCCAACAAGAAAAGAGCATGGGATACTATCCTGAAATCGACTAATGATCCAGACTCACGTATTCAAATGCGAGCATTACATTCTCTTGGAATGATTTTTGCTGATATCCCTGACAAGGAAATAGCGTGGAATACTCTTCTAACCTTATCCCATGATCCGGATTTAAACGTTCGAATAGGTGTGGTACAAACACTTGGGAAAATCTATGCCCATGCTCCAGAAACAGGAGTAGCTTGGAATACTCTTAAAAAATTTTCCAAGGATAAAAACGGACATGTTCGAATAGAAGCATTACACGCGATAAGATCTGCATATCCCTTCCTAGTGAATAAGGAACTAGCAAAAGAAACAATTCTACAGTTAACACAAGATATTGATCCCACCGTCAGAATTTTCGCATTCCACACCGCAGGTACAATTTCTATTCAGATAGCGTGCGATCTTGATAATGATAATTTATTTCGATCAGAACTTGAAAATGCAATGCGTTTTTTTGAGCAATCGTATCAGGAATCTGAATTACTCTCTGAACAAGAAAAAATGGATAAAAATCCCGCTCAAATTTGTTATCCTTTATACAAAGCATTTTACGCGGTTACTTTTCAGAAAAAAACATTAAATGAAACTGTAGAAAAATTCATTTTAGAGGCGCAAAATGCCATTATCCGTTCAGATGCCCGTGAGCAACTTATCATAATCATCGAAAAACTTGCGAATGCTCTCACGGAAGTGGAAGGTCTACATATCCATGATCCCACACTTAATACCCGTTTATCTGCATGCAGTCAATATTGTTCCGAGGCAGAGGCACTGATCGAATCTGTTGAAAACGAAAGACCGTATGCTGCAGGGATAATGAGAAAAGGGGCGCAGATTGTCCGACGTGACATCGATGAAATTAATGCAGAAATTTATGCACAAGCAGAGGAGATTTGTCAACTTACAAGAAAAAAATCTCCCCCGATAAAAGAACTGGGTGTTGATATTCACCGTCTAGTGAAACAAATTAAAGAAAATAATGATGTTAAGAATGTGACACGAGAGACAATTCAAGGAATAAATGATAAGATCTCTCTTATACCCCCAAGCGTCCTCCAACCAGAACTCGGGAAAGCGATTAAAGCACTTCTTTCAATTATTCAAGACTCCATTGTTAAGGAAGATCATCAACAAATTCGCAATTCGTTAGATGAACTCAAACAACTTATTCTGAAGGTCGATTCGCATATCGATGAACTCGAACATACAATACTCGCACGATTTGATAAAACTGAACAAAAGATTATCGGAGGAATAATCTCTGAACTCAGTAAGACCGATAAGCAAATTACCAATGATATTTTTGTTGCCCTTGAAGAGCAGAAATTAAGTCAAAAGGATCTGACTGAATTAAAACAAATCGTGAAAAAAACTAATGAGATTCTTATCGAAATCAAGAATGATGTTCATGAGAATCAGCAAGGATTTTCAGATAGAATTGAACAATTTATTGAACTACAGAATAACCCTGCTGATTATGCGGTAAAACATCAAATACTCGTTAGCATCCCAATTCTACCCTTTGTATCTTACAATGTAACTGTAGGTTCACCAGCAGTTAAATTAAGAACATTATGGGAAGGTGTGAAAGGGATTTGGAAAAAATTGCCTAAATCACATCCAGAAAATTTCATGTATAACGATTATGCAAATTCCCCCTAGTCGTACTCAAACTCAAGAATAGTTTATAATATAATTCTCTCTTCTTTTGTGGAATAATTTTGTTAAAAAATTAAGACCGGTTTGAATGAGATTAATGACGAATTTTCAAGAAATTGGTATCAGTTATGCGGGCAGTATAATAGGATGATAAAAGCGATTTTACAAGAGTGGCATTTTTTTTGGGATACCTATATTCAAACATTATTACAAAAATTGAGAGAGGAAAAATTCTGTGTTATAATCAAAATCTTTGAATCTGTAAATCTTACTTATTTTCAGAAATGGCATAATTATACAGTGTAAAATTAACAATAAACGATAATCATCGCGCGTTTAGTAGTTTAAGAGATGTACATGCATTAAAAAGATGAAAAAAGCTCAAAATGGTGAGTGGGGGGCGAAAAGTTGATATTGTGGAGTGGGTTGACCTAAGATTAGGCGATTAATATTTAATCGCTTAGAAGAGGATCAACGTGAAGAAGAAAATCAAACAGAACACACCGGAATATACCTGTTTTGAATGTGGAAGTTCGAATCTTATTATCGATGAATACAATGCCGAGGACTGGGAAGGCGCCGGGGAAGCAGAATTAGCAGAAAGAGAATTAGGTAATCATGGGACTCTAACTTGTCTTGATTGTGGATCAACGCAAGAATTTGATAATTAAAAACCGATAATACCAATTTGTAATTATCAACAATTTTAAAAAGAGCGCGCCGCACTTGCGGAGCCTTCGCTGTTGAGTGAACCAGTTTTACAAGAGTGGCATTTTTTCGGGATAACTATTACCCAAGAAACGTATGCGAGGGATGGGATTCGAACCCAAGAACTCCTACG
This sequence comes from Methanoregula formicica SMSP, assembly GCF_000327485.1. Classification (NCBI taxonomy): domain Archaea; kingdom Methanobacteriati; phylum Methanobacteriota; class Methanomicrobia; order Methanomicrobiales; family Methanoregulaceae; genus Methanoregula; species Methanoregula formicica. The sequence goes on from NC_019943.1 coordinate 1,979,029, forward strand.
AGATTAGGCCCTCAACCTAACGCCTTTGACCTGGCTTGGCTACCCTCGCATGGGGGTAAAATCTCTGAGGGATCTTGCTGGCAGCGATGCAGCGAACAACCCTTGTCCAAGGCCCTCAACCTAACGCCTTTGACCTGGCTTGGCTACCCTCGCTCGTGCCATAACAAAGAGGTTGTCTATCTAATAAAAACTTGTGCAAGTTCGGTTCTTTCCGGCCAATGATGCAGGGAAGCGCAGGAACAGCACGCAGGCGCCACGGGCCGGATCCGGTGCGATGATGCCCTGCAGAAAAACCGGTAACCGGCGCTATTCACCAGTGCCGCAGAAAAAGCATCGCTGTATATTTATACGCGCCGTTCCCAGTCCTAACGTATGTGGTCTGATATCATCCACGAGTTTTCAGACTCACCCTCGCAGAGCCGCGTAGTGCGGTTCCTGCTCGAGAACGGGTTCGGGGTACGGGAGGACGGCAGGATCAGCTGCAACGGGATCGAGGTGCCGGCAACCGCCGTGGCTAAAGCTATTGGCTCGGACCGCCGGGTCGTTGATTCGACGGCACGCCATATTCTCGACCGGCCGATGCTTCGCGAGATCTTCCTGAACATGCGGGCAACACCGGACCTCTCCCGGGTTGCCGAGAAACTTGGGTTTACCGTCATCACGGTGCTCCCCCGGGACGCAAACGAGAAGGGCATTATCGGTGCAGCAGTCCGTGTACTCACCGAACACAACCTCTCGATCCGGCAGATCTTTGTCACCGATCCCCGGTTCTCAGAGGAACCCAAACTGGTCATCATCATCGAGGATGTTCTTCCCGTAGGGACGATAGAGGCGATCCGTGCGCTCCCGCAGGTGAAGCAGGTCATCATCTGAAAAAAGAGAAGAATCCGGCACCTTGCCGGTTCATGGTTGTTTTTGCGTATTACACAACCGCTCTACTTCCTGCGAAAGCCGGTACATCCGCTGGCGGATTTCCTCAGGAAGGTGGATGGCTGATGCGAGGCTCTCTTCAATGGTCACGCGGGTGGTGCCAGCGATAAGGTTGTCGGCATGCGTCACGATCTTCTCCTCAATTGTCCGGGGCATGCAGTCGCGGGCGTCGAGGCCGAGAGCAACGCACTCTTCGGCCGTGAGGCCGGCGCCCAGGTGGCACTCAACGATCCGGACAACGGGTTCGGGAAATCCCCATGAGCGGAGCAGGTCGGCGCCTGCCTGGGCATGCCGGACCGAGTGATCGATGCTCCTTCCGATGTCATGGAGCCATGCACCGGTCTCGACAAGAGAATAGTCTGCATCCGGGCAGCGGGCAGCGTATTCGCACGCGCAATCGCGGACCGCCCGGCAGTGGTCAATGACTTTTCTGCTGCAGCCTGCCTCCCGCAGCAGTTCTTCCGGCGGTATGTTTGTCCGGTCAGGCATGACCCAGCGATTTTTTTATCGCATCAATGCGTTCCTTTAACGACTTGAGGAGGACTTCGTTGTCGAAATGCCCCAGCGGCTGATCGCAGTCCGGGCACGTGAAATCGGTGTTCATTGCCTGCGGGAACGTCATGATCTGGTGAGAGTCCTTGCAGATGTAAAAGTCGTTCTCCTCCTCGTACCTCTCACGGCGCGAGAGCTTGTCCAGCACGACTTCCATGTCTTCCCGGATTGCATCATAAATATGATCGGTCCGGAGCTGCCAGAGATAGGTGAGCCAGCCGGTTTCATTGTTCTTGATCCGGTGGTACTCGGCGAGCCTACGCTCGTACAGGGTATAGAGGGTGTGGCGGACCGAGTTTAAGTTGATCCCCGTGCTTGCAGCAAGGTCCTCGTCGCTGTGCTCGCCTTCAGAGGGGAATCGTTCGAGAAGATCGAGGCCCTCGTCGCCGACAAGACGGTGGAGGTAAGCGCGGACAGCCGGGTCGTTCAGCGTTTCTTCGGTTGGATCCATCAGCGCATATATTGTCGGACGGTGGTAATATGTTTATCCAGCAGGGAAAGCGCCGCTTCCCGATCCGGGCCCCAGCCATGTACGCTGACAACTGCCTGCTCTTCTTCGAAAAAGGTACCGGGCCAGGGTATGTCGGAGACAAATTCCTTCAGGAGGGAAAGGTCCGCACGGACAGTCATATTCCGGTCTGCAAACAGGATCTTCCGGACGGCCACCCGCCGTGCCTGTGACCGGACTCGAGGGAGGATGCCCCGGCAGGCGTCCATGTGGAGGTTGAAGAGGCTGCATCCACAGGCCATCTCCACGGTGTCGACGGTTCCCTGGAACCGGGGATTCACTTCAATCGCCACCGGCCCGTTATCACCGATAACGAAATCAACCCCAATCGTCCCGACACCGCCGCTTGCCGCTGCAATGCGCTCCGCAAGTGCGGCCATCTCTCCCGCACGCGGGTGGTTGCAGGGTGTGACAGACCCGGAGAACCCGAACATGGACTCTCCGTCTCCGCCCCGGAGGATCTGTTCGTTGGTGGTCACGGCCATTGCGGCGGAACCGGTGGCAACGCAGCAGACGCTTGCAGCATCCCCCTTCACGATCTCCTGCCGGATGTGCGGGACATCTTCGTACAGCTCCCGCCACGCGGCCATCTCTGTGTCATTGCGGATGACAGCATTCCTCCAGCCGCCGGCACCGGACCGGGGCTTGACCATGGCCGGGTATTCACCATCGGGCAGGATCCGGGGTACCGGAACGTTAAGCGACTCGAAAAAGTGCTGTATATCGAGCTTGTCCATCAGGCGCCGGATAACCGTATGCGGCGTCCCCATCAGCGGTACGGGAACAGGCAGGGTCTCCGCACCGGACGTGGGAACAAAAAAGTCAAAGGAATTCCGCTGGCAGATCCGGTCGATCGCATCCGGGAGATCGGCAAGGTCCTCGAACTTCTCCCGGTCTTTCGTGTACAAGGTGAGGTCCTGGTCGCAGAAATGGTCGACAGTACAGACCTCATACCCTGCACGGGACGCGGACTGGGCGACGTGGCGCGTTGCGAACCCGGCAATAAGCACCCGCCCTTTCACAACTCCTCCGTTTGCTTGCCGGCTTTTGAGGGGATGATACGTATCTGTGCCCCAGGGAACTCGTTTCGCAGTTCCGTTCCGGCAAAGAGATGATCGAGGAAGAGGGCAAGGCTCGATATCTCCGAATGGGGCTGGCCGGTCACTGCCACATTGTAATCGGCAAGGCCGTAGATCTCACCCGGCACCTTCTCGGCCCCGACGATCACGAGGATCTTCCTTTTCGGCCGGATCTCTCCGATGACATCCGGCAGGTTCAGGCCGTACATCGTGAGGTGGACGACAATCCCCCCTTCAGCCTTCCACTCCCTGATGCACGAGCGCCACTTCACGTTGTCCTCGCAGAAGTACTCCCCGCCCCAGCGTTCGGTCACGTCCGCGATGCTTTGCACAACGCCCTTGTCGGATGCTGCAAGATACATGCCCCGGGCCCCCAGCGCCCGGCCGGTGAGGCCGACATGGGTGGTGACCCTCTGGTCGCGTTCGGGACGGTGGCCGATCCTGAGGATGACGACATCTTTTTCCGGCATGTTACATTCTCCTTTCCTTTATAATGCCATTCTCGATGACAAACGGGAGATCTTCTTCATACTTGAACTGGTTCTTGACAAGGGCTTCGCCAAACGTGAGCATCCTGACCTCCGGCCCGGCCCGTTCAATCAGGCAGTAGCGCTCGAGACGGACAAGGCAGTCCTCCGTTACCGAAAGTTCAAGCCCGCACCGGGCGGTCAGATCAGCGACGGTGATCGGTTCCGATGGCGGAATCTGGTGGTAGACCAGCCAATCGGCGTCCTCTTGTTTCACCTGTATTCATCACCCCATATCGGAATAAGGATTACGGCCAGGTGACGGGTTTTCTGCGCCGGCGTTTTTTTCAATTCCTCACACCAATAGAGCTGCATGGAACCCGCAGGTACCTGCCGCCCGTATGAGGAGCTTGTCGATATTGTCGATGCAATCCTTGACGAGTGTGACGATGACGTGCCCTGCATTGCAGAAAAACTGGACGCGGTTGATGAAGCGAGCCGCAATGAGCTGCTCGTCTCCGATCTGCTCAATGCATACCAGGCTTTTTACTGGTTTTTCCACACCGAACCGGATATCCTTACAAAGGAACGGATGGACCTGGAACCAGCCTCATCGCTGAAAACCGGCCTGTTGATCGAGGAGACCGACCTGCTGGAGATGTACTTTGTCGTTCATGAATCCGTGCCGGTGATTATTATCCATGACGGAGATAAGGCGGTTGCCACGTTCACCGGGAAGACGGCGTACGAACAGGGGCGGGACGTGATGCTGCGGCCAGAGTATCAATAAGGGTTTCCTGTCCGCTTCTTTCCTACCGGTCCCCCGCACTGATCAGCTGTTCGTCCACCACGGCCCGCACAACGGGGGGCACCTTCCCCCACGTTACGGTTTTCTCCCCCATGATGGCAAAGACCCCGCTGACCTCTGCCGGCTCAACACGGTTGAGCACGGATGTGTCATCCGGCCGGATCTGGTTGCAGACCGATGTTGCCCATGCATCCGCCAGTGCAACATCATGCGAGAAAATTGTCACTGCATCAGCCATCCCAAACGAGATCGACGGGCCCACCGTTGCAGAAGATGTACAAATCCCGAGGATCGTTTCCTGAGGGGGGACAACAAATGCAATCCGGTTCGACAGCGCAGCTCCACCCGCATGGACGCCAACGCGGACCGGCCGGTCGGCCAGCAAAGCAATATCACCGCCATTGTCGATCACGCCAAAGGAGGCTCCGGCTTCCTGCATTGCCTCAACTCCGGCCCACGCAATCGCGCCGGCGACCGCTGCCATCGGGCCGACACCGGCTTTTCGGGCGGCCTCTGCCATCCGCACGATAATCAGGTCTTCGCAGTCAGGAGTATAAGGATCGAATGTTGCTGTAAAAAAAGGATCGCGGGCAATGTATGCCTCAAGATCCTGCCTGGCCGCAAGGATCCCGGCCTTCGCCGCTTCTGCATGAGCCGGATCATCCGCGAGGATTGTTGCGAACGTCTGCCGGAACCGGAACGGGACCCGGATCATAGCGGAAGGGTCAGCGCCCGGTGCGGGCAGGCGTCAATGCATTTGCCGCAGAGAATGCATTTCTCGTCAGCGTACTGCAGCTTCCATTCCGCATCGAAACTGAAGACCTCGCGGGGGCAGATGCTGATGCACGCTCCGCAGTCCACGCACTCGCTCTCGTTATAGATGATACCGTGCTCGAGGATATGCACCTTCGCCCCGAGCCCCGACATCGAATCACGGACAAGCTGGCACTGGTCATCCGGAACGTCGATGAGCGCTTCGCCTTCGGACGAGTCGATGTTCGCCCGCTCCACGTTGATTAAGACACCGGTGTCCCTGACCACCTGGGCGATGATGGGCTTCCTGCCCTTTCCGCGGGAAAATGTTACCAGCAGCTTCATTTCAGCCACCTCCCGCCCAGCAGCTTCCCAAGGTTCATGGCAGTGAGGAGCGCGATGACGCGGCGATCCCGGTCAATGACCGGCAGGGCGCTGATATTGTTCTGCTCCAGTTTCTGGATGGCGATGTCTACCGACTCTTCCGGGGCGGTCGTAATCACTTTTGTCTTCATGATGTCCCGGACAAGATGCGCTTTGCCGGGGTTTGCCACTGCCTTGGAGACATCGAAGGTTGTGATGATCCCGACAAGGATCCCCTGACCGTTGACTACCGGCAGGTGGTTGGTCTCTCCCTTGAGAAGTTTCTTTGCCGCGGTCTGGATCGCCTCATCCTCGCCAATCGTGATGACAGAGCGATCCATGATGTCAAGCACGCGAGGGCCTTTCTTCGACTGGTGCATGGGCTTGTTCTGCTTTTTCGGATCAATGGCACGGGTCGGCAGGGTCAGTTGCATCGTTCCGGACTCGACCCACTTTTTCAGTTCAAGTGCCACCCCCCGTGCCCTGCGGAAACTCGAAAGAGAGGAAGTGCGGATCTCCTCACCGTTGATCTCCACCGAGCCGGAGCGGAGCTCTGCGTATGTTGCCTTGCGGACAGTCGGGCGAGACCGGCTCGGGACTCCATAATCTTGGATATCGACCGAGATGTCCTCGTCGCGGACGGCAGTTGCCCGGACAACATCGAGATCGAGCACCGGGAGCGGGATGCCAAGACCCACGTAGAGGGTCACGCCGTACCCGGTCATCGTCGCTGCCCGGAGATATTCCTGCGACATCTGCTTCATATCTCCGGTCACCATCAGAGTCCCGAACCCCCCCGTTGGGGAGTGCTGGGTACCTTCCCCGATAACCATGCCCGGCGCACCGCAGAGGAAGATCGGAACGCCGCTGCCGATCAGCCGGAGATTCGGGTCGTTTGAGAGCGGGTTTAAAACACCGGCACCCGAGTACGTGACATTGCCGGAGCCCGGGAGGAGCGTTCCCATGTAGGTATGGAGGACGCGGTCAGTGGTGTTGGTAGCCGCGTTGTAGCGCTGGTACGCGTTCCGCGGATTGCACATGATGGCCTGGTTCAGGTTCTCGAGCAGCAGCTCGGTCGTGATCGTCCGCCGCGGGTAACAGTCCGTGCCGTGCGAGCTTGCACGAAGCTCCACGGTTTTTCCGGCAACCAGATCCTCTATGACATGCGCCCCGCCGTACTCGGCCTGGAGGGTGTCGGACTGCTGCGTTGCGCCAATGTAGGTGTCCACGGCCGCAAGCCCGCCGTACGCTTCGACATTGTTCAGCCAGATCCGCTCCATCCGGATGGGCGGTTCGGCATGGCCGAAGTTGAGGAACGCGCCGGATGAGCACATGGCCCCAAAGGTCCCCGTTGTGACAACGTCAACCTCTCTCAGTGCCCCTTCCTCCCCGAGTTCGGCGACAATGCCGGGCATCTCCTCAGCGGTGACGACCCGGGCACTGCCCTCGCGGATGCGTTCATTGATCTGGCCGATAGTCTTGTACATGCTTCAAAATATGTTTTAATGCATATTTAAACTGATTGCTATTACCATTAGTAATAAATGTTCTTTAATCCCGGAACGGCGATGATCCTGTATGGATGTGAAGGCCTTCATTCAGGAGATGGACCGGCTTGCACCGCCCGACATTGCCGAGGACTTCGATGCAGGAAAGATCGGGCTCATCGTCGAAGGAGCACCGGAGTTCGACACGATTTGCTGTGCGCTCGACGCAACGCCTGCTGTCGTGAACGAGGCAATACGGCTGAAGGTCGGGATGCTCGTTGTGCACCATACGCCACTCTGGTCGCCAGTCACATCGCTGACCGGGCCCACAGCATCCCTGATGCGGGAGATCCTTTCTGCACGAATGAACGTCTGGGTCATGCACACCAACTTCGACCATGCAGAAGAGGGGGTGAACGATGCGCTGGCAGAACTGTTGTCGCTGACAGATACCATCCCGCTCACTCTCGGCCTTGTCGGAACCTGTACCATCACCCCCGCTGAGATATCCCGGCGCCTCGGTTGCCCGCTCCGGATCTGGGGGGATCCCGGATCGTTCCGGCGTCTCGCGGTCATTGCCGGCAGCGGATTCGATCCGGAGTTCCTCCGCGAGGCTAAAGAAAAAGGGGCGGATACTGTCCTCTCGGCTGAACTGAAGCATTCCGTCATGCGCTCCGCCCCGCTTCCCTGCATCGAGGCAACGCACTATGCGCTTGAGGCCCCGGCCATGCGGCGGCTTGCCGCCCGGCGCGGCTGGCACTATATCGAGGACGAACCCCGTCTGAAAACGGTGCTATGAACGAGAACGGGATCTGGCAGCGGCTCACAGAGAAGAAGGAACTTGAACCGGATCTGCAGGAGGAAATCCGGGAGCAGTTTGGTTCCCGGGGAGCAAAGGCACTGGCCGCGATTGACGATGGGAAAGTCGTGAAATACCTGGACTTTTTTGTCGTCGAAGGCCGGACGTCCAGCTATATCGTAGAGGACGACTTCTGCACGTGCAGTGATTTCCTGTACCGGGGCCGGACCTGCTGGCACCTGCTGGCGGTCCGGATCGCTCTTGCAACCGGCACGTACCGGTCCGTTGACCGGTGGTACCAAGACCAGATGAGAGATTCTTCCCGATAACGCCGAGAATGTATTCACCCAAATACCGCCGTTATTTCAGGAAAGATGGGCTATGAAAAAGAGTGGGGGATGGGGAGGTGTTCCGTACCCACGGGAGATGATCAGGGGGATACTTCAGACTGCCGTATCGATGTCCGTCAGGAGTTGTTTTAAGTCAATCCAGATGATCAGCTCGTTCTTTTCCTTGTCTTTCACCTTTACCTTGCGCTTGATGATCCCGATGATGGCAGTATCCTGCGTATTGACTGAGGCTGAGGTATAATCGACCTGGTTTCCCTCAAAGGTCGAGACAGAAGTCACGTCGTCGACAAGGATGCCGATCTTTGAGGCTGCAATCTTGTCATCGAGAACGATGATCCTCGAAGCCTCAATCGACTTGGTGCTTTCTTCCCTGATGTTCAGCCGCTGCTTGAGGTCAACAATCATGGTGATTTCGCCACGGAGATCGATGATGCCCCGCACATGGGAGGGGACATTGGGTAGTTTGGTAATTGTCGTATATTCCACAACCTCCTTTACATCGAAGAGGTTGATCGCGAAGTTCTCGCTCCCGAGCAGGAACTCAACGACTTGGATGGATTCTGGCTCTTTTTGCTGGCCCGGGAGATCCGAACCCTTTGCTACCGGTTGGCTTGCCTTGGCACTCATGGGCTCCACCACCCGGTTTAGTCCACCTTAAACCTGCGGTTCGCTTCCATTGCACCGAGTGCAACATCGTTCACAGTCTTGATCATATGGGAGATCTCATCAATGGCAGCAGCAGACTCTTCCGTTGCCGCAGCTGCATCACCGGCTTCCTTTGCTGTCCGCTCGATGAGATGGGCAACTTCGTTGACACTCGCTGTGATCTCTTCGGTTGTTGCAGCCTGTTCCTGAGTCGCAGCAGCGACTTCACTGGCACTATTTGCGACCATCTCGGCGGCTTTCTGAATCGTCTTGAATGCCTCGAGCGCCTGCTGTGCCTCGATTACACCTTTCTTGACAAGAGCCTGTGCACCTTCCATCCCATCCGCGGCCTTCTTGGTGGCAACGTTCAGCTGGATGATCATCTCTTCGATCTTCTCTGCGCTCGAACGGGACTCCTGCGCAAGCGACTTGACCTCAGCGGCCACAACGGCAAAACCCCGCCCGTGTTCACCGGCACGGGCCGCCTCAATCGCGGCATTGAGTGCAAGCAAGTTTGTCTGGCTCGCGATATCGCGGATGAGCACGATGATCTTGCCGATATCGGTCATCTGTTTCTCAATGTTCTGGATTACCTCATAGGTAGTACCTGCTGAGGTTGTGATTTCAGTCATGTCTTTATTGACATTCTCTGCAAGACCTGCCCCAGTCTTTGCCGAATCCTTTGCATTGTTTGCCTGTGTTGAGACACTTTCCATGCTGGACGTAATTTCTTCCACTGCCGCACTCATATCTTGCATGGCTTTCGCCATCTGTTCAATACCCTCGGAGGACTTTTGAGCATTTTCAGAGACAAGACCGGCATTCCTTGCAGTCTGGTTGACGCTCTTTGATGCATCCTCAACGCTTCTCGTTGCGCTGTCGGACGTCGTGGTCAGGTTCTGCATCCGCTTGTTGACATCGCCGATATTGTTCTCCAGGCTGACGAGGATGCCCCGGACCGCGTCCCGAAGTTTCGTGAGTATCTCGTAATTTTCTCTTGTATCGGCATCGGGTTCGGTTATAGTATACCGTTGCGTCAGGTCTCCCTGCGCCATGATACCGTATATCCTGGCCATCTCATTGACTTCGTTTACCACATAGTCCTGGGCCTTGACCATCTTGGTGACATCATTGTAGGCGATGTATACATACTCGATCTCACCTTTTTCGTCCAGCAGGGGAGTGATGGTACGGAGTACTTCAATTTTCCCCTTCGGGGTCTCGATAGTGGACTGCCCGTGGACGGTGCGTTTCCGGGAAACAGCGTCCTCGAATGTTTCTCCGGTATCCTTGAGGTATTTCAGGATTCCCCGGTCCTTGAAGTCGGTAATCTTGATGGAGAGAATGATGTCCTTTGAAACACCAGTAATCCGGCACAGTTCCTGGTTTGCCAGGATATTTTTGTAGTCCTTATCAACCAGCAACTGGGCGATAGGCGTCTGTTCAAATATTGCCTCATAATCTTTCAGGTTTACCATGTTTGAAACACCCACACATAGTGCAATATCACGATTTTCTCATAAAATATTTAAATATTTTGTTTAATGATGATTATTGATATTGATTATTAATGACCACCAATAATGATAAATATCGTTAGCCGACAAAATTCTGGTAATAATTGATGTTGCATGGAACCCGTGAACGAACAGACACGGATCAGGAACCTGCTCAGGGACAATCCCAAGGGGCTGACCATCGAAGATGTCTCAAAGAAGCTCTCGCTCAACCGTGCAACGGCTGCAAAATACCTCAATTCAATGATGATATCAGGGCAGGCTGAGCTCCGCGAGCTTGGCCGTGCAAAAGTCTTCTACCTCTCCCAGCGGCTCCCCCTGACCAACCTGTTAAGCCTGTCTTCAGACTTCATCCTTATTCTCGACCGGGAACTCTTCATCCAGGAAGTTAATGATCCGTTCCTCTCCTTCTTCCACGTAACAAAAGACGAGCTGAAAGGAATACGGATCGATCATTCAGCCCTTGCACAGTATTTTCCCGAGGACTTTGTTGATTCCCTAACAAAGGCTGTCGAGGGAACCGAACTCTCATCTGAAGTTCATCTCCACATTGATAATGATGACCGGTACTTCAAGATCAAGCTGATCCCCCTGGTGTTTGAAAATGGAAGCCATGCTGTCGGAATACTTCTGGAAGATATCACGGAGATGAAGCAGTACCAGCTCGAACTTGAGGAGCGGATCAAAGAGAGGACCAAAAACCTGGAGATCGAGATCGAGCGGCACAAGAGAACGGAGAAAGCGCTCCGCGAGAACGATGCCGTCCTCAAAAGCATGCTTAATGCAACTCCGGTCGGAGTGGGCCTTCTCGTTGACCGGGTTATTCAAAAGGTGAATAATTCCATGTGCGATCTTACCGGTTACACGAAGGCAGAACTGACCGGCCAGAGTGTCAGGATCCTGTACCCTGATGACGAAGAGTATCACCGCATAAATCAAGAGTTATACAATAAAGCCGGTCAGAAAAACGTCAGGATAGTAGAATCACGAATCCTAAGGAAAGACGGATCAGTCATTGATGTTATCATTAACTTAAGCCCGTTCAATCCGGACGATTCCTCCTCCGGGGTTACCGCAACAATCGTCGATATCACCGAACGGAAACGGGCTGCTGATGCATTGCGACAGGCAAGCAACCAGGTTGCACTCTTAACAAGTGTCACGCGCCATGACATCCTGAACAAGATAACCCTGCTGAGAGGGTATATCGGTCGTATGAAGCAACTGGAAACCAGCGATGCATTACAAGAGATCCTGAAAAAAGAAGACGAGATCGCTGATACAATAGCGAACCTCATTACGTTTACCCGGGATTACAAGGATATCGGAATCAAGCCCCCGGACTGGATCAGTGTTGAAGAAACGTCGAGGAGAATGAAAGAGACAGCGAACCTTGGACAGGTCGCCCTCCATCTTCCGGATGATGATTATACCGTGTTCGCCGATCCGCTCATAGAGAAAGTCTTCTATAACCTCTTTGACAATTCCCTTCGCCACGGAGGGAACGTGACAGAGATCCGGATCAGTACCGTTGAAAACGCTGACCGGTTGATCATCCTGTACGAGGACAACGGCATCGGTATTCCGGAGAACGAGAAAGAGATCATCTTTGAACGGGACATGGGAAAGAACACCGGCCTCGGGCTCTTCCTTGCACGGGAGATCCTCGCCATCACCGGAATTACTATAACAGAGACCGGAGAACCCGGGAACGGTGCCCGGTTCGAGATGCATATTCCCAAAGGATCCTATTCGCGCACAGGGACCGCGAGCAAGAAAAACAAGAAAACAAGAAAATCATAGAATAAACCCGCCCCGAGCAAAACCTAGATTAGCGTTCAACAGCAACAGTACAGACGATACGTGGTTTTGACATGCTCGAAGAGGAATACCAGCTCGATTATTTCAAGTCCCAGGGGATGATCCGCAAGGTCTGCAAGGCCTGCGGCTCGGCGTTCTGGACCCGCGATCCCTCGCGGGAAGTCTGCGGTGACGCCCCCTGCGAACCCTATACCTTCATCGGCAACCCGATCTTTAAGCCCCATACCCTCGACACCATGCGCGAGGCGTACCTCTCGTTTTTTGAGAGGCAGGGGCACACCAGGATCGACCGGTACCCGGTTGCCGCCCGATGGCGGGACGACATTTACTTAACGATCGCGTCCATTGCCGATTTCCAGCCGTTCGTGACCAGCGGCGTCGTCCCCCCTCCGGCAAACCCGCTCACCATCTCGCAGCCCTGCATCCGGTTGAACGACCTGGACTCCGTGGGCAAATCCGGCCGGCACCTGACCACCTTCGAGATGATGGCCCACCACGCCTTCAACACGCCCACCGAGGAGATCTACTGGAAGGACCGGACGGTCGAGCTCTGCGACCAGTTCATCGCCTCGATTGGCGGGGACATCAATAAAGTCACCTACAAGGAAAACCCCTGGATCGGCGGCGGCAACGCGGGCCCGAGCGTGGAGGTCTTAATCGGCGGCCTCGAAGTCGCGACGCTTGTATTCATGAGCCTCAGCCGGCAGAAGACACAGGAGAAAGGGTACGAGCTCAACGGCGAGATGTATTACCCGATGAAACTCCGGATCGTCGACACCGGCTACGGCCTCGAACGCTTTGTCTGGGCATCGAAGGGCTCCCCGACCATCTACGACGCAGTATTCCCGGAGATGGTCAGCCATGTCATGGGACTTGCCGGGCTTGACCACATGCTCGGCAACAAGGACTATGCCAAGATCCTTGCGCTCAATGCAAAATATGCCGGCCTCATGGACATCTCGGGCACGAACCTCTTCAACTTACGAAAGAAAGTGGCCGCGGCCATCGATATCTCCCCCGACAAGCTGGACAAGATGATCACCCCGGTCGAGAAGGCCTACGCGATCTGTGACCACACCCGCTGCCTTGCCTACATGCTCGGCGACTGCATCGTGCCCTCGAACGTCCGGGAAGGTTACCTTGCCCGGCTCGTCATCCGGCGGACCCTGCGGCTGATGAACGACCTGAAGATCACAGAACCTCTTGCGGACCTGATCGAGCAGCAGACCCGGATCATGAGCAACCGGAGGTTCGAGCAGGACATCGCGGTGGTTCGCGAGATTTTAGACCGCGAGACCGAGAAGTATGCGGCAACCCTCGAACGTGGCACGCGGATCGTCCAGAAGGTGGCAAAGACCTACAAGGCCAAGAGCCAGCGGGTGCCCCTTGCCGAGGTCATGACCCTCTACGACTCGCACGGCATCCAGCCGGAAATGGTCAAGGAGATCGCGGCAATGGAAGGCGCCGTCGTGGACCTCCCCGACAACTTCTACTCCATTGTTGCGGACATGCACTCCGAGTCAAAACCGGTAGAAGAAGAGGACAAGACTGCACACTACGCAGAGCGCGTCCGTGCCCTCCCACCCACAAAGAAACTCTATTACGAGCAGCCCTCGGACATCGAGTTCGAGGCGGTCGTGCTCGACTTCTTTGACGGATATGCCGTGCTCGACCAGACCCTCTTCTACCCGGAGGGTGGAGGCCAGCCAGCCGATACCGGCACGCTTGTCAGCTCTGACAGTATGGTCCAGGTCGACGGCGTTGTCAAGGTTGGTGAAGTCGTCCTCCACCATATCGCGGGTGGCGTCCTCCGCCGCGGAGAGCGGGTGAAGGGCATGGTGGACGAGGAACGGCGCTGGTCCTTAATGCGCCACCACACGGCGACCCACATCATCCTCCATGCCGCAAAAGAGGTGCTTGGCGCACACATCCACCAGGCCGGTGCCCAGAAAGGCGCGGATAGTTCCCGCGTTGATATCCGGCACTTCAAGCATATCACTGGTGATGAACTTCGGAGGATCGAGATCGCCGCAAACCGGATGATCATGACAAGCCAGCCGGTCGAGATTTCCGTTGAGGACCGCGGCAAGGCAGAGCAAAAATACGGGTTTGGCCTGTACCAGGGCGGCGTCCCGCCGGGCCGTGACATCCGTATCGTGAAGGTTGCCGGGGATATCGAAGCCTGCGCCGGCACCCACTGCCGGAGCACCGGAGAGGTAGGCGTAATCAAGATCATCAGGGTCGAGCATATCCAGGATGGCATCGAACGGATCGAGTTTGCTGCTGGCGTTGCCGCGGTCTACTACATGCAGCACCTCGAGCAGATCGTCGCTTCTGCGGCCGACACCCTCTCCGTCCAGTACGAGAACCTGCCGGCGACCGTGACACGGTTCTTTACCGAGTGGAAGGACCTCAAGAAAGAGGTCGAGCGGATGAACTCGAAGATGGTAGACCTGGAGACACAGGCGCTGATCGCAGAGGTCGTGGGAGGAGTCAACGTTGTCATCAAGCGGGTTGACCTGCCGCAGAAGGAACTCTCGGCGCTTGCCTCATCCGTTGCAGCACGGGGCGGAGTGGCACTCGTCGGGGGTGCCGGCGACACCGCGCGGGTCGTCCTTGCTTCCGGTGACCTCCGGGTCAATGCCGGTGAGATCATCGGGCAGGTCTGCGAGCTCCTCGGGGGCAAGGGCGGGGGAAAACCCAACCTTGCGCAGGGCGGCGGCCCCGAAACCGGCAAACTCGACCTTGCCCTGAAAGTAGGACGTGAACGGATCCTTGCGGCGCTGAATGGCTGATAATGTCCTTGTCCTGGAACCGGGCGATGAGCGGGCACAGAAAATAGCCAAAGCAATGGCCAGTTCCCTTGCAGGCGACATCCTCCAGTTTCTCGCAGACGGGCCAAAAAGCCTGACTGCGATCACCGAGAAGCTCCAGATCCCGATGAATACGGCAAAGTACCATGTGGAGAACCTCCTTGATGCAGGTGTCATCGCGATTGCCGACACAAAATACAGCATCAAGGGGAGGGAGGTCAAGCTCTACTCCCTGACCGACCAGCTCCTCATCGTTGCCCCGCGCCGGGTGGACGTGCGTTCTCTGCTCCTGAAATATGCCTCGCTCTTCGGGATTGTGGCAGTATCGACACTGGCAATCTCAACAATCCTTCCGATGTTCTCCGCTCCGGTAATGAACGCCGAGATGGTCTCGCTCAAGGCGGCGCCGGCACCTGCGGTTGACACTGCTACCGGGGCGGGACGGGAAGCGGGGGCTGTTGCGCTTCAGGCAACGTTCGACACGGCATCAGTAACTGCTCCGGCAACGCTGGACCCGGCCCTTGCGTTCTTCATCGGGGGCATATTCGTCATCGTAATTCTGCTCTGCTACGAAGCATGGCTCTGGAAGAAGACGCGGTGATAGCGAAAGCCCGGGACAATCTTATTACTTTTTAATATCTGCTCTGTAGAAATCCTTCTTACAATGCACTCAGTGGAACTACGAGTGTGACTCCCTCCCTCATTCGAGGAGTGCTGATGTACACTTCTCGACCTCCCTTCGGTCGGCCCCCAAAGGGGGAGTCCGAATGGTCCATCAGGACCATGAGGAAAGAGAAGAACCCGAATGGTTCTTCGAGGGCGAGAAGATGCCGCGCACCTTCTCGTCTCGCGGTCCGATGGCTGCGAAGACAGCCCAAGGGAGCAAGCCCCCTTGACTCCCTATTTTCAACTTTTTTCAGGCCTGCAAACGGCTAAGATCCACGAGGCGAGGGTCGGAAGACCCCGAGCGCCCGTGGCTCCATCCCTATCTGATATAATCCAATACAGGTTTTCTACAGAGACCCCAAATCCACAAACAGTCTGCAGACAGGGTAAAGCAGCCAAAAAAAATTCTTTTATTACTGCACCCGTCGTGCAGCGAGCACCACAGCAATGCCCGCAGCCGCGATACCGGCTGCAACTGTCAGCGGGGAGAGCGGGGACTGTGTGGCCGTGGGCCACGGGGTCGGCACGGTTGTGACAGTCGTACGGGTGGTTTTCACCACAGGCACCGTGGTTGTCGGCACGGTGGTGGCAACGGTCGGGGCAACAACAGTGAAGGACTTGCTCCCGATATACCCGTCGGCATCCGAGAACTCGACCGTGTAATCGCCGCCGCTTGTCACCGCAACTTTCTGGGTGAAGATACCGGCGCCGTTCTTGATATTGTTCTTTGTCTGGATCCACTGGGGCCCGTAGATCCGTCCGTCAGGGCCGTTAACCTCGAGCTCGATGCCATCATTGCCGCCATTCTTGAGTTCCCCCTCGATACGAAGCGCGTCCTTTAAGTCCTGCGTTACGGGAGAGGTGATCTCGATCTCGTCCGACCGGTCGATGACCTTGATCAGCTGCATGGTCGTTGAGTCGGACCGGAGCCGGGCTTCATCGGCACCGGTGTACTGCATCTCGGCCTTGTACGTGCCGCCCGGCAGGCCGGTCGTATCGACGATCACGTACTGCGTCCGCTGGTCGGACTGGATGGTAACCGGTTGTTTCCGGATCTGGGTCGTGGTATACCCGGACTGGTACAGGACAAGGTTGAAGGTTGTCCCGGGCGGGAAGTCGCTGTCTACGCTGCACTTGAGGGAGGCCCCCGCCGCGACCTCTTCACTGCACTTCAGATAGAGCCCGTACGCGGAGACCGGGCCCGCCATTGCCAGAAGAAAAAGTGCGATGAGAAGGATCCTTTTCATGCCTACAGGATCTTTTGTGTGGCGTTAAATGCTTATCTGTATGAACCGTATGCGGGCAGCGGCCCCAAATGCCCGGGTTCAGACCATGCCGGTGAAATTTTCAAGCATCTTCAGGCCCGCGGCCCCGCTCTTCTCGGGATGGAACTGGACGCCATAGACATTACCCCGGAAGACGGCCGATGCAAACGGGCAGATGTATTCAGTCGTTGTCAGGGTGTACTCCGGAGTTGTGTCCGCGTAATAGGAATGGACGAAATAGACGCTCTCATCCGGCCGGACTCCGGCAAGGAGCGGGTTGTCCGGCTTCTCCAGTGTAAGCGAGTTCCAGCCCATGTGGGGCACCTTGAACCCGGCCATCTTCGGGAACCGCTTTACGTTGCCCGGGATGAGCCCGAGCCCCTTGTGGAAACCATGCTCCTCACTGGTCTCAAGGAGCATCTGCATGCCAAGGCAGATCCCCAGCAGAGGGACTTCCCGGGAGGATTGGATCACGACCTCCTGCAGCGTGCCGAGTTTATCCATTGCCTCGCGGAAGGCCCCGACGCCCGGGAGGACGATGCCATCCGAAGCCGCGATCTCCTCCGGATCGCACGTAACAACAATAGCCGCCCCGGCCTTCTCCAGCCCCCGCATGACACTCCGGAGGTTTCCCACACCATAATCAATAATGGCTATCTGCGTCATTGTCCTCCGCCCTGCCTTCTTTTATTCTCCATCGCCCGTCCGCAACCCATGCTGCCGGAAGGCCCTGTGCCTGCTGCCATTCGCTGAGCTTTTCCGTCCAGCCCCTCCAGAGATCCGGGTAATCCCCGGCGATCATATGCAGTAATGCCATATCGCTTGACGGACACATGAAGCAACCGATCCGGTCCAGCCGGTGTCCGTACAGGGCATTGTACGGCGCCTCCTCACGCCAGATGTAGAGCCAGACATGCATTGCGGTCCAGTTGTGGATCGGGGCTGCCGAGAGCTGGACTTTTACGTTCCGGTTCCGCCAGACCCGGTCGCTCTGCGCCCGTGTCGCAGACTCGTACCGCCGCTGGCCGATGAACGAGAGGCATTCGCCCCACCTCTCCCGGACAAGGTCCAGCACGGGTGTCAGCTTGCAGACCCTGCAGCACCAGCGGGCATTGACCGCCGGAGGGCCCTGTTTCGTAAAGGTCTCCCAGAATGTGTTGTTGCCATCAGTCCGTATCACTTCAAGGCCGTACTTCTCTGACACTTCGCGGACATTCTCGTAGGTTTCCGGGAACTCGAGGCCCGTGTCGGCAAAGAGCATCGGGATCTTGCCGATCGCCTTTGTCACCACGAGCAGGGTCGCGAGGCTGTCTTTCCCCCCGGAGTAGGAGACGTTCGCCACGAGGCCGGGGTTCCTCTCCGTCACGGACTTCACAAATGCGACTGCTTCTGCCTCTGCATCCGCAAGCACCCGGGCATTGGCCCGCACCGCATCGTCCCAGCCGGCCCTGCCGGGCACGATCTGCGACGCGATGTTCCGCCGTGTCCGGACAATGGAGCCTTTCTCCATGGCCCGGGCCGTTGCCGCGTCCACTTTTGCCCGCCCGACCCCGATACAGGTACCATTGCAGGCCATGATGAAGACCTCATCCCCGGCCCGGACTGAGTCATCGATCGAGACCATCCCCGGCCGGAGCACGCTCATGCCCTGGTCGCGGATGAACGGCACGGCATCGTCGCTCACTACGACAACGCGTTTTTTTGGTGTGAAGAGATTGCAGGCCTCGGGCCGGGGCACCGGCTCCCATGTACGTTTATCCGGGAAGTACCGGATGATACCCGCAACACCGCCGCCAGCGATCACCTCTTCCATACGGTCCTGATCGGGAACCTTGTTTAAGAGCGCGAGGTGTCCTTCGGGAATGAGCGGGGCGCCGAAATGATCGGTATAGATCCTGTTGATAAGCACAACATCTTCCGGAAACGCCGGCCGAGCATCGCCCGGCGGGGTGACCGGAACCTCGCGGGTTGCGGCACCGCAGGCGCACTGTTTTGCCATGACCGGCGTGTGGCAGGTATCGCACCAGCGGAGCAGGATCCTGCCAAGATAGGATGGACGCATTTCTCTCTCATCATACGTCTTTTGGGAATAAAAATCCACGAGGCGGAGGCAAGGGAGTACCGATAAATACCCTCCTTTCCCATCTTTACAGCAGATATGATCGATACCTGGCTCCTTGCCTCAGCCTGCCTTGTCCTCCTCCTGCTGGGGGCGGTTTTCCGCGTTATTCGTACAAAGAGCAGGAACGACCGGTTCCTTGCAGCGCTGGTCGCAATAACGATCGGATCCGCAGCCGGTCTCACGCTCAGCATCTCGCAGGGTACGCTCCTTGTCCTCGACATCGCGATCACCCTCTCGATCTTCTGCTTTGCCCTGCTCATTGCGGCAGCACGGTTCACCGGGGGTGCAGGAGCATGAGTTCATTCCTGGTTGATATCGCCATCTGGATCCTCCTTTTTGGAGCGTTCGTGTTCGGTGTGCTCGGGTTTTTCGGGCTTTTAATCTTCCCGGATATCCGGAGCCGGATGTTCACGGCATTGCGGGCAAGCCTGATCGCTGCGGGGCTCGTGATCGCGTCCGTCTTCATCTACGGCATCAATGTCTACGGGGAGACCGGTGAGGGAATCTACTTCACACTTCTTGCCCATATGGCCCTCCTCGCCATCGTTCTCTGTGCCGGCACCGTTGTGGTGACGCGGATCCTGAAGCGCAGGATTGTTGAGACAATTCCCCCGCTTGAAGCATAGAAATGAGCTTTCAGTAAAAAATTGCAGATATTTTTTCCGGTTTTTTCCAGATTAATAAAAACAGCATGCCCGGATTGTGCCGGGTTGCGATATTCAGCAAAAAAGGATTATTCCGGTTCTTCTTCCCGGATCTCTTCTGGTTCAAGGAAACAGAGTACGCCAGCAATACCGAGAATGATTACTGCCGGCATGTATAGGAAGAGGAGGTTTAACGACCCGGCGATCGGGACGGAAAGGGTGATGAACACCGCGGCGAATACGAGCATCCACCCGGCAAACCGCGTCTCCTTGTTGGCGATGGCGGCACCCATCAGGCCGAGGCTGGAAAACAATGCGGTCTGGACTCCTGAGAGGGTCTGCTCGCTGCTCATCGCTGATAGGATCACGTACACGGCGATCAGGATGCCACAAATTCCCCCGATGAGACCCAGGATGAACTGTTTCTTCATAGGAGTAGCCTTGCTCTTGAGCTGAATAAAGGTTGCCCCCAAGTGTATTTTTGCGGGCGCCATGCGGCTCCCGTTTCAAAAATGCGGCACCCCACACCCATAAAATGCGCGTTCCTCCCCGGGAAACCGGCCGTTTCCCGGCCCCCCGAATCGTTCATAATCCCGCGGATTGGAAAACGAAGCCCGATGCAAAGGTTTGCGCAATTTCTGATGTATTACACTGATATGCTCTTTTTTTGGAGAAATGAGCAATTTTTTTTGGGTAAAAGTGCTGGTTTATGCTGTTTCTATGCCCCAAAAAGCCATTGCGACCAAAATATTTATTAATGGACAAAATAACAGAAAATATAACCCTTTCCGGTAGGAGGTGGATACCAACATGGCAGCAGCAAAGAAGGCGGCAGCTAAGAAGACGCCGGCAAAGAAGGCCCCAGCAAAGAAGGCGGCAGCTAAGAAGAAGTAATCTTGGTACACAACACTACACCTTTTTTCCGGTTTGTTTTTTCGCATTCTCCCTTCGCGAACCCACAAGCGTTGCGCACTGTCCGCCGTTGCGAAAACGCGATCCGGACAGCGTTTGTCTTTCAATCGTCCCGCTGGAGAAAGAACCGCGGATCGTTCCGGGCGAGATCGCAGGCAACGAGGGCGCTCACTTCCTTGTCCTTGATCTCCAGCATGATGTCACGGTCACAGGGACGGGAGTGATCAAGAAACGCGGAAAAACCGGCCGGGTCGATATGGTCGGCATGGCTTCCCGGGCGTTTGCCCGGGTGCTGCGAACTGTAATCTATCATCGGGATCCCGTCAGACTTCTTCCAGGTCTCTCCCGTCAGGAGCAGGGCCTTTGCCATCTCTTCACCCGCGTTGTTGCAGGCATGATGGAAGACATCGAACAGGACTGGAACGCCGGTTTCTTCATGGACATTCAGGCAATCTGCCGCAGTGAACCGCAGGTCGTCATTCTCGATGACAAGACGCCGGCGGATTGCCGGGTCGAGTTGTTCATAGGTCCTGGCAAACCGGGCGAGGCTCGCCTCCTTGTCACCATACACACCTCCAATATGGAGCTGGATCTTCGCTGTCCTGTCAAGACCCATCGCGTCCAGCACGCCCGCGTGGTACGCAAGCTCGGCGATGCTTCGGCCCGCGACCTCCATATCCGGCGCATTCAGGACAATAAACTGGTCCGGGTGCATCGATATCCGGATTCCGGCCTTCCGGATGAATTCTCCGGTCTCTGCAAGCTCATTTTTGAAATGTTCCTGCCAGGGAAACGTGCAGACCGGGTGGGACGCGAAGGGCACCAGGTCGGACGTGATCCGGAAGAAAAGAATACCGTTTTGCCGGTTCCAAACAAGGATTTTTTTCAGGCATGCAAGGTTCCCCGCAACGGTTTCGACCAGCCGCTCCTCCGAGTACGAGGCAAGACGGAAGGTCTTGTTGGCGCTGCACCCGATCCCCCGGTTGATACAGGGATACCCGATCCGCATTCAGACACCGCGATGAATTTTGGCCATCATGCACCGGCCGTATTTTACTCAGGGATTCAGCAGGTAGATGGATGCATTCAGCACCGTTGCGATGCTCACCCAGGCGATATAGGGGATGAGGAGATATGCTGCACCCTTCCGCACCCGGTAAAAAACCACGATGGTTGCAAGGATCAGCCACCACAGGATGATGATGTCAATCAGACCGAGAAGGGGCGACCGGAGCCCAAAGAAGAGAAACGACCAGATGACGTTCAAGAAAAACTGGACCCCGAAAATGCCCACCGCGAACCGGACATCTGGCTTCTCAATCCCGAGTTCCCAGACAAGGAAGAGTGCAATACCCATCAGCGCAAAGAGCGTGACCCAGACCGGCGCAAAGACCCAGGCCGGCGGGGCAAAGAAGGGCTTGATCAGGCTTGAGTACCAGGAGCCCGGCGCGGGTGTGGTCACCACCGAGCCGAGGCTTCCGGCAATTTCACAGAAGAGGATCGCAGCGACGAGTCTCAGTAGCGCCGGTCCTTTCAGGTGCGAAGAAAATTCCATGTTCATTCTCCGTTTGTTTTCATTCTTAATCATTGAGGTCCTGTCATCATCCAAAAGAGGGGCGGGGTGATGAGGCCGTCCCCCTATCTCCGGTCGACAAACCGTTTCGGCCGGCCGGGCAGCCGGGAGAGCTCAAGGCCCTTGGGCGGAACAACGTTGAACCCGATCTCGAACAGGTTCTCCTCCTGCTTCTTCTGGAGCGTCGGTTTCCACGAGTAGAATGAGCGCCTGAACCGTTCTGCAATCCCCTCGCGGTCGCAGGAGGACAGATCTTTGCATTCCACGCTCACCCGGAGCAGGGTCTTCTCCTGGTCGTCGCCCGCGTACAGGAACGCCTCGTACTCCCCCGTGAGATATTCCATGTTCTCGCGCTGGAACACGCCGCGTTCCACATCCACCCGGTTCATGGGCGTGCCGTGGGCCCAGAACGTCTCGGCCTCCCGCTGGGGCGTGTAAATCCGCATGTGCGTCCGGCCGCAGGCGCACTTCTCCCGGCTGGTGACAACGGTCGTGTCATCGGTGTCGTAGTTGATGAGGAGCATCCCGCACTTTGCCCCGACCGGGAGCAGTGTCGTGAGCACGATCCGCCCGCACTCGCCTTCCTTCACGAAATCCTTCAGCTGCGGATCGTAGAGGTCCATGTGGACGAGGTCTTCGGGCACATGGAGGCCCTGTTTTGCCGTGCACTCCCCGCACATCGATCCCTCGGTGCTGCCGTACGTGTTGAAGACATCGCAGCCCCAGAGTTCGGCAAGGTATTCCCGCGACTCGTCCGCAAAGGCCTCGCCGCCCGCGATGAGTTTTGTCACCCCGGACTCCTTCGGGTTCAGGCCCTCGGCCTCCATCTGCCGTGCAAGCCGGATCAGCTTGAAGACACTGCCCACGATCCCGGTCGGCCGGTAGTTCGTGATGACGCGGAGCGGGAAGGTGCACTTACCGTACGGAACGACCGTGATCCCGAGGTCCCGGGCGGCAAGCGTCATCGTGTTCGCCCCCACGTTCATGCCATACGAGGCGCAGATCACCACCCGGTCGCCCCGGGTGAATCCCTGCGATGTGAAGATGCGGGCATATTTCTCGGCCAGCCGCTCCCATTCTTCCCAGCAGAGGAAAAAACTCTTGGGCACTCCGCTCGTCCCGCTCGTCTCGTGGATGGTGAAGATATCCTGCGGTGCAACGGAGAGGAAACCAAAGTCCGGGCGGTTCGGGGGTTGGTTGGCCCGGACATCGCTGCCGGAGATGATCGGGAGCTCCTGGAGATCTTCGTGCTCCCGGATACTCGCCGGATCGATCTTGTGTTCGCGGAACCAGGTGCGGTAGAACGGTGAGTGATCGTTCGCATACTTCACAGTATAACGGACCCGCTCATCGATCAGGGCATCGAGCTCGGACCGTGGCAGGGTCTCGATCTTCTCGCGGTAGTATCGGCTGTTCAAGGTGCACACCCAATGAACAGTGAAGGCGTGCCGTGGTACATAATCATTTGCTTCAGGGACGTTTGGCCCGGGCTCTGGTACCTGCACGGACATGCCTTCGGGTAAGGAGCGGATGGGGGCGAATGAGAGAAAAAATGGATCTCTTTATTAAACCGGATATCATTCGTACATTTCAGGATCATCCATGGAAACAAACCAGCTTGTCAGGTACGGATCGATAATCCTTGCCCTCTGCGTCATCGTTGCCAGCATCTGGGTCATCGTTACGCCGCCCGTTGGCGACGAAATCCAGGGAATCGCCCTGATGGCAATCGGCTTCATCATGCTTGCCGTTGTCTACCACATCATGCGGCTTGAACAGAAGTGCAAGACTGCCTGATTTTTTGATCGCATGGTGACGATACACGGTTCACCGGAAGATGCCGTGCTCTTACTAGAGGAGCGGATCAAGGCACTGAACGCGGTGAAGAAAGACGGGGCCGGCCTTGACTATTACGACTTCGTCCGCTGGTGCTCGAAGACCTGGCAGACCGTCGAGGGGATCTACGGGGCTGATGACCCCCGCGTAGAGGAACTCCGGACCCTCGCCCTCTTCAACTGCTCCTGCAATGCCTCGATGCAGGCCCTCATCCTGGCAGAGGATTACCATGCCCGGTTGATCTCATTCATTGACGAGATCCGGGAGGGCATGGCCGGATAAGATTGTACGGTGCTGAACCATCGCAGGATCAGGAAATTCCCTTGCCCGACACTATCCCTGTTTTTGTGAAAACGCAGGTCAACCTGCCTTCACCGGCCCGCTCCGGAAGAACAGGCCCAGCACAACAAACGGCGCAAGGTACAGAATATCGATGTACCCGATTCCCGCCCAGATGAAAGCAACCCCGAGCACCGCCACGCCAAGCGGCACGAGGAATTTTTTTGCCAGGAACGATGCCTCGGTCTCCTCAAGCGCCGGCTCAAGGAGTTCTATGTGCGTGCGGGCATGGTGCCACTGCCAGACAAGGACAAGGGAGAGGGCGAGATAGTTGACCTGGAAAAGGATGTTCGAGGCCGGGACCTCGTCGCTCATGGAAGCGAAACTCTGGGTGAAAGGGACAAAGACCACGATCATCAGCGAGAGCAGGTGGAGGTAGATGAACCGGAAATCAAAGGTCTTCATCCGGTGAAACATCTGGAAGTAAAAAAGCCAGAACATGCCGAGGATCAGAAATGCGCCGGCAAAGTCGATGATCTCCAGGATGACCGAGACAAGGTAAAGAACAAAGGAGGTGTCTGTTGTTATCGACCCTGCCACGGGTGTCGTGATGTTCCTTACCATCAGGGTCATCGTGAACGCGTAGATGCCGTTCGTGATCCGTTCGAGGTTCACCTTGCTGATCGGGTCCATGCAGGATTCACATTCCTGCCCGGGAAATGTGCGCCGCAGGGTATTGTTCTTTACGGAATGCAGGGCCCGGCAACCGGAGGGTCAGGACACCGGTAGCAAAAGCCCGGGCTTTTCCCCTTGACGACATGCCCTCCGGGCAACGCCGAGCATAGCGAGGAGAGGGAGCCATCGCAATTTTTAAGTGCTTCCATACCGAGGAGGATGTCAAAAAAATCACCAGATCACCGCCCGCTCGCTCTCGTTCCGGTACAGGGCATCGCCCGGTTGGATCTCCGGGAATGTCTCATAGAACTCGGGGATGTTGAAGACAACGCCGTTGACCCGGTATTTCGATGCCGAATGCGGGTCGGTGTATACCCAGTTCCGCTCCGCCTCCTCCCGGGCGTTCTCCCGCCAGACCTGGGCATATGCATAGAAGAACTCCCGCTCATTTACCGGATCGGATGCCGGTCCTGCGGCACTCCTCCAGGCATGGTAGGCAATCGTTACGCCCCCGAGGTCCGCGATGTTCTCCCCCAGGGTCAGGTTGCCATTGAGGGGGAGGCCGGGAAGGACCTCGAACTGGTTATACTCGCTCACGAGGAGGGCAGTGCGGCCGGTGAACTGCGCTCTATCCTCTTCCGTCCACCAGTCTGCAAGGTTCCCGTCCTTGTCATACTGCCGGCCCTGATCATCGAACCCGTGCGTCATCTCGTGGGCAACCACCGCCCCGAGAGCGCCGTAGTTCCTTGCGGCGTCCGCATCCGGGTCAAAGAACGGCGGCTGGAGGATCGCCGCGGGGAAGACAATCTCGTTTGTCGACGGGTTGTAATACGCATTCACGGTCTGCGGCGACATGAACCAGACATCCGGGTCAACCGGCCGGCCAATCCGTCCGAGTCCATAGGGCCCGTGGATCAGGTTGTATGCCGAGGCAGCACGGACATTCCCGCTGTAGGAGCCGGTGAGTTCCAGGCCCGCGTAATCCATCCATGTGTCCGGGTATGCGATCTTCTGGCGCATGGCAGCGAGTTTCTCCCGGGCCCGTTCTTTTGTGGCGCTGCCCATCCAGGTGAGGTTCCCCATCCGTGCATCGAACGTCTGCCGGATCGTTTGGAACATCCCGGTCACCATGCCGTGGGTACGGGGGTCGACGTATTCGGCAACGTACTGTTTTCCCACAAGGTCGCCCAGCTGGGAGTCGCCGGTGTGCACGACCCGTTTCCATCGGGGCAGCATCTCGGTCACGCCGTTGAGGGTCCGGTCATAGAAAGCAAAATGTTCCTCCTCGAAGGATGCGCCGAGGTACGGTGAGGTTTCATCGATCAGCCGGTACCGGAGATAGAGTTTCCAGTCCGCGAGCGGTGCAGTCGAGATCTCCTTCTCCAGGGTGTCCAGGTACTTCGGCTGGTACACGTTCACCTTCGTCACCTGCCCGGATCCCGGAATGGACGTGAGCCGGTCCCATCCGATCGACGGCCAGCGCTCCTTCAGTTCCGCAAGGGTGTAGACATTGGTTGTCCGCTGCGGGTCGCGGTTCTCCTCGTTCGTGAACTGGCCGAGGGCAAGGGTCTTCTCCATGGCATAGATCGTCTTTGCATCCGCGGCGGCCTGTGCCCCGGATTCTCCGGAGAGGACCAGTACCTTCCTGATGTGGTCCTGGTAGGCCTCCTGCGTTGCCACGCTCTTATTGTCCGTCCGCGTGTAATAGTCGCGGTCGGGCATGCCGAGCCCACCCTGCCAGAGCGTCGCGATCACTTCGGTAGTATTCCGTGTATTGACCTCGCCCAGGTAGAAATAGAGCGGGGTTGCCCCGCGCTCCAGCAGGACGACGGTGACGTTCGCCAGGTCCTCCCGGGAACCAATCGCATCGATCGCAGCAAGGTCCGCGGAAAGCGTTTCGAGCCCTTCGGCATCGATCGCCTGCGTGTCCATTCCCGAGCGGTAGAACTGCCCGATGAGGGCGGTGTTCCGGTCTGTCGTCGTTACGGTCGCGTTCGCGGCCCGGCTCATGAGGGCATGGAGATCTTCGTCAGCCTTGTCGCGCAACAGGGTAAGGGTCCCGACATACTTCTTGTCGGCAGGAATCGGATTCTCCCGCTGCCAGGCGTCATTCACATGGGTATAAAAGTCGTCACCCGGCCGGATGGATTCATTCAGCGTGTACCACGGCTGGGGAGCCGGCGTTGCGCTCACCGGATGTCCCGCCCCGGTACCAATGGGGGTGGTGCACCCGGCAGCAGCGAGACAGGCAATAAGCGATACGATCAGGAGCAAGCGTTTCACAATGAGTACCCATACTCAGTCAACACGAATAAGAGTTGCCAGGAGCGGCAGGATACGTACAGCAAAAACGACCCGGTTGTAAAAAACCCGGAGTCGGGGGTTCCGGCCCGGATCAGGGCTTTTCGATCCGGCACTCTGCCGCCACTTCGCCGACTTCAGCAAACATCGCAGCGATCGGGCAGAGCCGGGCAAGCGTCTCATCGATAATGTGCTTCATCATCGCGTCATCCACATCCGCCCGCAGCGTGATCACCAGATGAACATGATCGAAAAATGCCGGCATCGTCTTCTTCCGCGTCCCGTGGATCGCAATCTTCATCTCTGACGGTACGATGCCGTTATCTCCAAGAGCCAGCAGGATCTTCACGCCAATGCATCCCCCGAGCGAGCCGATAAGGTACTGGATGGGATTCGGGGCATTCCCATGCCCGCCCATACCGACCGGGGCCTCCATCGGAAAGGTAATGTCACCGGAGACTGTGCGGGCAGTGAACGCACCATTGCCGGTGTACGTAACAATCATGTCAACCGGTTTCCACTCCTTCCGCGATTCGGCCCAGGGGATCTCCGTGCTCATGCAATACCGGTTGTCCTTGCTGCATAAGAAATCGTGCGGGAAACCACGAACGCAGATTTGTCCTCACCTTTGACGACAACAAGGAATATGCTTAAAAAATTTGTTGACCGGCTCTTGCATGAACAGGTCCATTGCTGGAGGCTGGACGCAACGTCGAAATACAATTACTATGAGTGCCAGTTTTATTGTGAAGCAGTCTGCTGAATGATGAGCAGGGGCACGGAATATCACGGTGGATCCAGTGTGAGGGTGACTCTCCCGGGAAATTTCCGACGAAAAGAATTGCTCCTCCGTCGGTACGATCCCGCTTAAAACCCCCTCCCGGTTCGTTTTGTGTGCTCATATCCAGAAAAAACAAGGATCGATGAACAGGGAGGGAATATACTGGCATTTTTTTACGTATAATCCAGTCTCTATTGGGCAAAAAAACGATAATTTATGGGACTTTTCAAAATGGTGTACTGTAATTCGGTAAAAAGTGCGAACCTCCAAAAGTCGGTTTTTCAAAATGAGCCCGGATTCGAAAAAGAATCTCTATACGGGCAGATTTGTTTCCGGCAGCCGGGCATCGTACAACGAGGGGTACGGAAGGGAGCTCACCTGCGACAGGCCGGTTTTCCGTGGACCGGACCCGTAGGGAGAGTTTGTGGGTATGCACGTGCTATGATGCATTGAGCAAATCCTGTCGGAAATTTTTGTGCCGGACCCTGCCCAAAAATCTTTCAGCGCGACCACGATTGCGATTGATTTGCTGATCCGGATCAACCGGACCCTGGTGAAACATTTTTGAGCGGCCCCTTATCAAAAAAATTTCAGCAGACCCTGCCTGCGAAATATTCCATGGATCTGTATGAACGGAAAACCTGCATGGTGCATCATCGACGAGGAGACTTCCGGATTTTCGTGCAGACCCTGCGCAATTTTTTCCGGGCAGTCCTTGCTCAAAATTTTTGCAGCAGACTCTGCTTGAATTTTTTTTGCCGGACCCTGCTCACAATTTTTCAAACGCGATCGGGATCGCGATTGAGAATGTGTTTTGGATCAATCAGACATTGATTGAATATTTTTTGCCGGACTATAGGTATGAACTGTAAAGCTCACGCAAACGATGCGATGCCCTACGCGCGAAAGGTCTGCCGACTACTCCAAGAGTGTTGATACTCACTTCTCGCAGTTCAGGTTTGAAAACCTTCACCGGCTCGAAGAACACACTGGCGTTCATCTCGTGTCTCGACATTACGCAACTCACTTACCTGTACGAGAACTTGCGTACAGGCCGTTGCCCGACGAGGGAGCGACGACCCCCCCGAGCGACCGCTAGGCGGGGGGATCTCAAATATTACTCCGGGTTTTCGACCATCCCTTCACGGGGAAGATTAACACGGCAAAATGCTTTGGCGGATGGCTGCCGCGACAGGTAGTGGTGGACTAAAACCCGCTGCTTAAGAGGTCCGCACTCCACATCAGATCTTTTCAAATGCCTCAATGAAAGCTTCCCGGGAAATAATAAGGAGATCGTTTGGAAAAAAGATTGCGGATTTAGAAATCCGTCATAACCCTGAACTGGTCAATCTCATCACGGTTGAGCTGCTCTAAGAACTCGTCGGCAGCATGGCCGATGTCCTTGCTCGCAGTGATAGCACGGCCGACCACGAGGATGTCGGCGCCGGACTTCAGCGCTTCCTTCACAACATCCACGCGGATACCGCCGGCGGTTGCGACCAGCAGCTTGCCGCCTGCCGCCTTCTTGATGGCCGGGATGTCGCCCCAGGCATGGGCGGTCTCTTCCACATCGATTGCGCGGTGGAGCTCCACGATGTCAGGTTTTACTTTCAGGCTCGCGATCAGTTTTGCCGGGTTCGTGACGTTCAGCATATCGATGATCGAGTAGATGCCGACCTTCCGGGCCTCGGAGATCGCCTTCTCGATGGTGGAGGTCGGGGCAAGGCCCGAGACCACGACCGCGTCGGCCGTTGCATCGGCCGCCATGCGGGCTTCGAGATTGCCGGTGTCGAGGATCTTCATGTCCGCGATGATGAACGCGTTCGGGCGGAGTTTCCGGATCTCGCCAAGCACCGAGAGGCCGAACTTCTTGATGAGCGGGGTGCCGGCCTCGATGATCACGTGGTCGTTGTCGGGCACGCTCTTCAGGACCTGGGCAACCTTGCCCATGTCCACGAGATCCATTGCCACCTGCAGGTACGGCGGGTCCCAGAGCCGGGTAACCTTGAAGCCCATGATGGCATGGGCTGCACGGTCCTTCTCGAAAACAAGCGTCTTGGTGTCCGGGAACTTCTCGAGCGCCCGGTGGATCGCAAGCTTCGTCGCCCCGTAGTTGTAGCGGTAGATCTTGTTGTAGTCCTTTGCATCCGGGTGGACAAACGCCGAGCAGATGATAACGGTGTTCTCGATGTCGAGACCGGCAAAGGCGTTCTCCTCAACGCAGTCGGCTACAGCCTTCGCAACCGCGGCCTGCACCGGGCCGAACATCTCGTTGACCTGGTCCATGTCCTTCAAGGTGACCTTCGGGATGATGACAGTCGCAGGCTTGGTCAGCAGGTTCGGGCGTACTACGGCAAGAAGGGGCGTGTGCCCCTGGGAAAGCTGCGAGATCGCGTTTGCGAACGCGTTCCCGACCGGGCCTTCCTTATCTCCCATAAGGAGGTCGATGTGCGCCAGTTCCGCGCCATCGCCAATCAGTGCTTCTCCGACAAGATACATGGAATACTCCGTGTTGCTAATTATCTGCCGTTTATCTATGATAAAGTTACGAGCCGGGCTCTGAACCGTAGGGACGATCGCACCATCCCGCACACAGTTTGGTATAATATATGAGGCCCGCGCCGGGCTCAAAGAGGCACCGAGGAGAGGCACCGAGGCTGTGACTCGTTGCAGGCGGCCGTTGCCGTGCCTATCCTGCGATCATGTGCGAGAGAAGGATATTCAGCCCGATCGCGATCAGGATAAGGCCACCCGCGATCTCGATCCGTTTCCCGAGAACGGACTTGAGCTGTATTCCCGATAAAACACCCGCACACGAAAAAATGAAGGCCACGATCCCAATGATGAGAGCGGGCATAAGCACATCCATGTGGAGGAATGCAAAGGACACACCCACCGCAAGAGCATCGATGCTTGTTGCAAAAGAGAGAAGCATCACCGGAACAAAGGCAAGGTTGCTGATCTTCTCTTCTTCTTCCCCGGTTTCCAGCCCTTCATGGATCATCTTTGCGCCAATGACCGCGAGCAGGATGAACGCCACCCAGTGATCGAACCCGGCAATAAACACCGTTAATCCGGTGCCGGCAGCCCATCCAACCAGCGTCATGCCGGCCTGGAAACTCCCAAAGCAGAGCGCAATGATGAGCGCTGTTTTCAAAAGATTTGCCTTTGTCGATGTCCCGATGGCAAGAGAGACTGCCAGGCAGTCCATTGCAAGCGCGATGCCAATGAGAACGGGGGTGACGAGGTCCATGGATTTGTTAATTGTTCGAGCCGGGGGAAATAAGGGCACTGGACGCTCCACGATTATTCAGATGAACGATTATACGAGGAGTTTTCCCGAGAAGACCTGCACCGCATTGCCCGAAAGGATGATCCGGTCGCCCGCAAGTCTCACTCGTACCGATCCTCCCCGTACTGAGCACTGGAACCCGGTCATCTCCGTCTTGTTCAGCTTCTCTCCCCAGTACGGCGCAAGGCAGCAGTGGGCCGAGCCGGTCACCGGGTCCTCGGGCACGCCAACGGCCGGCGCAAAGAACCGTGAGACAAAGTCAAAATGCGGCAGATCGGATACCGCCGTAACAATGATGCCCCGCGCCTTGATGAGGGCGAGTGCCTCCATGTCCGGTTCCAGGCTGCATACATCATCGGCAAGGGGAAGCTCGACAAGGATGTCGAACCGGTTCCGGCCGGTGTAGAGCGGCTCGATCCCAAGCGCCTGACCGAGGCCGGGGATCGCCATGGAGGTCTTCGGGGGTTCGGCCGGGAAGTCCATGCTGATCCAGTCGCCGTCCTTTCGGGCTGTCAGCCTGCCGGAGAGCGTTTCGAAAACGATCTCCCGGTCTTCTGGAACGCGGCGGGTCTCGTAGAGAACTGACGCTGCCGCAAGTGTTGCATGCCCGCACAGCTCGATCTCCTTTGCGGGCGTGAACCACCGCAGCCGCCAGCCCTGCCCCTCAGGGGAGAGGAACGCGGTCTCGGAGTGCTTCAGCTCGGCGGCCACCTGCTGCATCCATGTATCGTCAGCCGGGCCGTCCGGGATACAGACACCCGCCGTGTTCCCGCGGAACGGTGAACTCGTGAAGGCGTCAACGAGGTGCAGTTCTGCTTCCATGGAAGAGAGGTTGCGTGCCGGGGGAAATAAAGGATCGGGAGAGGGCACGGGAAAAGAAAATCTTAAGAGAAAACGTGGGGTTGGTGAGATTTGAACTCACGATCGACGGGTCTCTCCGACATGCGCATCAGTGCTCCAACGGGTCATCATAGAATGTTTCTCAGTAGACCCATTGTTCATCATCTGCGAGCACGAAAGAACGCAAAGACCGCTGGAGCCCGTCGCCATACCGGGCTAGGCCACAACCCCTCACGCCAGCAGGGACGGTATTCCCATACTGACTCAATAAAATCGCACTGTATAAACTTAAGAGTTTTGTTCCCGTGCCGGCCCGGGCAAGAGGGCAGGTGCACCACTTCCGCCACGGATCATCACGCATATAAAATCCCATGCCCCAGTACTGGTGCAATGGTCGAGGGCAGTTACACGTGCGGAACATCAGCAGTCCCCCTGCTGGGCATGACCATCGGCGAGATGGTCGATAGTATTGCGGCAAAATACCCGGACACCGATGCGGTCGTGTCCATGCACCAGAATATCCGGTGGACCTACAAGGAATTCCTCGAACAGGTGGACACCGTTGCCCGGGCACTGATGGGCCTTGGCGTAGAGAAGGGCAACCGCGTCGGCATCTGGGCGATGAACTATGCCGAGTGGGTCGTGGTGCAGTTTGCCACCTCCAAGATCGGCGCCATCATGGTGAACATCAACCCGGCGTACCGGACCTACGAGCTCGAGTACGTGCTCAAGCAGGCCGAGATCCAGACCCTGATCGTCCAGGGCCGGTTCAAGACCTCGGACTACGTGGGAATGTTCTACGAGGCCTGCCCCGAGGTGTATGAATGCAAGCCCGGCAAGATCGCAAGCGAGAAGTTCCCGTTCTTAAAGCACGCGATCTTCCTTGGTGACATCCCCTATAACGGCATGTTCACGTGGGGGGATTTCCTGAAAAAATCCGAGGAGATCTCTGTTGACGAACTGAAAGAGCGTGGCGAGGGACTCACCTTTGACGATCCCATCAACATCCAGTACACGAGCGGCACCACGGGATTCCCGAAAGGTGTTGTCCTGACGCACCACAATGTCCTCAACAACGGGTACATCATCGGAGAAGGCATGGGCTTTTCCGACAAGGACCGGCTCTGCATTCCCGTCCCGTTCTACCACTGTTTCGGCATGGTCCTCTCCAACCTCGCCTGCGTCACCCATGGCTCGACCATGGTCCTGCCCGCACCGACCTTCGACGCCGAGGAAGTCCTCAAGACCGTCGAGAAGGAGCACTGCACGGCTCTCCACGGCGTCCCGACCATGTTCATCGCCGAGCTCGCCCACCCGAACTTCGCGAAGTACGACCTCCGTTCCCTCCGGACCGGCATCATGGCCGGTTCTCCCTGCCCCATTGAAGTGATGAAAGAAGTCAACACCCGGATGAATATGAGCGAGATCGTGATCGTGTACGGCCAGACCGAGACTGCTCCCGGCGTCACCATGACCACGACAAAGGACCCGCTCGACCGCCGGGTCACGACCGTTGGCCGGGCATTCCCGCACACCGAGCTCAAGATCATCGACCCCAATACCGGCAAGATCGTCCCCACGGGAGCGATTGGCGAGATCTGCGCTCGTGGCTACTGCGTGATGAAGTGCTACTACAACAATCCCGCGGCCACCCATGCAACGCTCGACAAGGATCGCTGGAACCATACGGGAGACCTCGGCACCATGGACGATGAGGGATATTTCAAGATCGTTGGCCGGCTCAAGGACATGGTGATCCGGGGCGGCGAGAACATCTATCCCCGCGAGATCGAAGAGTTCCTGCACCACCACGAGAAGATCTCCGATGTCTACATCACAGGGGTGCCGGATGTCAAGTACGGAGAGGAGCTTTGCGCCTGGGTGAAACTGAAACCGGGCGTGACCATGACCGAGCAGGAGGTCAAGGACTATTGCAAAGGGAAGATCGCCCGGTACAAGATCCCCCGGTACGTGCTGTTCGTGCAGGAGTTCCCGATCACAATCTCGGGAAAGATCCAGAAGTTCAAGATGCGCGAAGAATCAATCAAGGTGCTCGGCCTGGAAGAGGCTGCGCATATCCAGACAGCGTAACTTTTTTTCGTGATATTCATCATTCACGAAATCAGAGATCGCTGGTACGTTCTTCTCATCCCCGAGGCCCGATGGCCTCTTGGAACCTGAAGAAGCTGCGGACATCGAGATGGCGGATCCATCAGGATTTTCCTTTTTTATCCCAATCGTTGCGGAGTTACGGATGACATACAATCATACCGAAAACTTACACCGCGGGTTTTTCATAAAGGCTCCGGCTTGGCAGAAAAGCCGGTTCGGGCATGCCAGCGCAGGGGTTTTCCAATAATTTTGTAAAAAAAACGGGACATTTTATACAACGCGATTTACATCCATATAAAAATTTTGGTTTTCATCGGTAGAAAACGGGGAAAAGTGGTGCATATACTTAAGTATCCGATAAATTAATGTACAATCGTTAACTCCGGAGAGAGAGGATGAAATTTGAATTACGGATAATCTGCTTTGTTTTTCTGATCGGGTTGTGCCTGGTACCGTCCGCCGTTATGGCGGCAACGAAAATAACATGTGATGGTGTTTATACTTATGATGAACTTGATGTCCCACTCATGGAAGGGAAGACGTACTGTTCCCTGAACGCCGATGTCAATTCAACGAAGACATTGGGGAATGTAACCTCATTCGATAAGACGTTTACCCTCCAATCCAATGGCCATACGATCCTTCTCAACAATACCCTCCGGTTCAACGGTGTCGGTAAAACAGTCACATTTGCGGATGCTGCACGCTTCCAGTACGATCCGGATGGTACCAATGATCGGTTCCTCGATGCAAGCCTGATTAAGCTGGATGGCACTAGCATGACCATTACCACTAATGGGAATCCAGTCCTTTCAGCCGGATCGTTCAGCAAAACGGGGATTAATGTCAGCGGGAACAGCAACAATCTCGGTGCCTGGGAAATTTCCGGCTCGTCAATCTCCCCGATTGTCAATGTTTCCGGTTCCCAGAACCAGATCACCCTCTCATCTTCTTCAACGGTAGCATCCTCGCTGGCAGCGGCAAAGGGGATAAACCTTGTCGGAGATTCCAACACAATCTCCTTTAACACCACAAACATCACGGCAGCCGGGGGGAAAGTATGGCTTGAATCCACTGCATCTGGAAATACTTTGTCAGATACCGGGTTTGTGCCGGTAGTATACATATACAACGGGACTGCGGTAAAAAACACATATGCATGGTATTTCTTTAACGAAAGCTGGTCACCCTCCGGATTAAACCAGAATATGACTATCAACGTCACTCATTGTCTCCCCCTTGCCGGGAATGTGGGAATATCTGCAAATTTCACCAATATGTCGGGCACTGTCACAGATCAGCACACGAATACATCCCTTGATGTGGTCAATGGCTATTCCGGAGGACTCCTGTTCAATTATACCAAGAATACTGTTTTTTACAAGTTCCCTGCAGAGATCCCTGTCAATATAACATTTGGTGACAACTCATTCGGGAGCTCATACCAGGAATTCAAAATCGGTACTGTTGTAGTCCTGAACTTCGATCCTGTACATTCTGTCACCATGCCCAGCGGGATGCAGTTCAATGAGACGCAGACCACCAACTGGTCGACTATCCCGGACTTCACTGCCGCATCCAACCTTCGCTTTGTTGCCGAAGATGCAGCAACACACACACTCCGCGGTAACCTGAGTTTCTCAGACATCCTTGATCTGACAGATCCGACAACCGGTTCCGCCCTTCAAAACCTCGGTAATAACCTGAACATCGCTTCTGCGGGAAACAGCATAGACCTTATTGTATCTTCTGCAGGAATGTCAGCATTCAACAAGAAAGCAATCTTAACCGTCTACCCAACGGGATTTAACTTTGCATCAGGAAATGACATCAAGATCACTGCCACAACGGATGCTGGTACATCCTATGTCCTTTATAACAAAGGCATATGGCTTGATAAAGCTGGATTTGTTGCCACTGGCGACGATGTAACGATCGGCTCCGGCTGGATCCGACTCCCGGTCCAACACTTCAGCAAATATGATTTCGGCGAGGGGTCATCCGGCAGCGGATCCAGCAGCGGATCATCCACGAGCGGGAATGGCGGCAGTTCCGATCCCCCTGGAATGACCTCAGTTTCAAAGACAAAGGATGTGGTTAATGTCGGAGGCGGTTCGGCCGTGACAAGCGTGGAGGCAGTTGGTACTAACCTTGGGAAAAATCTTGTCATCACCGCCCGACCGGTGAGCCCCCTGCCCTCGACCATCAAATCACTTTCAACACCCGTTTACCAATATATCTCAATCACGACTAGTACTATCCCCGGTACACTCAGCCAGGCAATTCTCTCATTCAATGTACCAAAATCATGGCTCTCTGCTAACGCGCTCACGAAAGGGGATATCGTCATGATGCACTATGTCAACGGACAGTGGCAAGCACTCGAGACCCGGTTTATCTCAGAAAACGCAGACTCCGTGAGGTATGAGGCAATCTCCCCGAGTTTCTCCTACTTTGCAATCGCTTACCAGCAGAATGGCACAAACATGTCGGCAGTATCAACATCATCAGCTACCACTGCAGTAGTTACTATGTCTTCGGATAAGATGTCCTCCGGCATGAACCCTACGACCCCAAGGATAACGGTGGCATCGATCACAACAACACAAACAACGGTTGCATCATCATCCCTGTTGTCGCCACCTGTTGAAGGGACGCCCATTTCGATAATGGTTGTAACCGGAATACTTGGGGTCGCGGCAATCATCATGGGGGCATTCCTTGTTCACCGGCGGTCGGTGCGCCGTCAGAACCCTAC
Organism: Methanoregula formicica SMSP; assembly: GCF_000327485.1. Classification (NCBI taxonomy): domain Archaea; kingdom Methanobacteriati; phylum Methanobacteriota; class Methanomicrobia; order Methanomicrobiales; family Methanoregulaceae; genus Methanoregula; species Methanoregula formicica. Next base: position 2,015,977 of record NC_019943.1, read on the forward strand.
ATTATTTGATAATTCAAGATAATTTTTTAATTATAGAACGGGAGACACGAGGGAGGAATCCTTCGAATAGTATAGTATGTTTTCTCTTTTGGACTTTTTCCTGCCGAAACAGATAAAGCAGAACCTCTTTTTTGGATTCAAAGGGAAAAACTATTTCTCCAGAACAACTCATTCTGCATCATATGAACGGTGATCGTCTCATGCCGGTTCTTGGCTTTGTGCTTATTATCCTTGCTGCATCTACCATGGCGGGATGTATATCGCCGAAGACTGAGACAACGGTGCCGGAGACCATCACCTCGATACCGCAGAACTTCAATGCAAACGACTGCTTCTTCCAGGTCGATGATTCTGCGCACAGCATGAATTACGGGCCGGTGCGGGAGATCACGATCACCGGTCATGTCAGCAACATCTGCAGCATCCCGATGGACAAGCTCACGGTGCGGGCAACATTCTATGACACTACCGGAAAACGACTCGCTTCGGCCGACGGGTATGCCGGGCGTGTCGGGTACCACGAGATCGTGCCATTCACGCTCACGGCAGATATTCCCTCGGACGCCGGTGCGTTCAGGTACACCCTGGAACCGGTATTTCTCCGGTAACCGGGAAGAGCGCTCTCCCGTTTAGCCCACGCGGTAACCGGTGTAGTCCATCTGCGCCGCAATCTTTTTTCGCACTTCAGGCCCGGCGATGGTTTCGCACAGGTACAGGCCGAGATCGATGCCTGCTGTCACCCCGCCGGCCGTGATGATGTTCCCTTCATCAACGATCCGGTCCGGCAGGACTTCGCCCGCGAAGTGATTCAGGAATCCCGCAAACTGCGGGTGCGTTGTCGCCCGCTTTCCCTTTCAGCAAACCGGCAGCCCCGAGCAGGAGCGATCCGCCGCAAAGGGCTGCAACCGTTGTTCTAGGAGAGGCCACCGCGATCCAGCGCAGGAATTCCGGGTCCTTCATGAGCGGCTGGATCCCGTCGCCGCCCGGAACGATGACATAATCATATTCTGAGAGATCGGGTGCTGCCCTGTCGGCTGCAAGCCGGGCCCCTTCCGATGACCGGACATCTCCCGTGCGGGAGCAGATATCGTACGTAAGATCGGGAACAAATCCCATGGTCTTCAGCCGGGTCAGGGGATCATAGGCACCGGCAAAATCGAGCAGGGTGAGATTATCGTACACAACAAACGCGATCTTCATGGGAAATTTCTCCAGGATAAGAAAAATGGATCAGAGGACGCCGAACAACGCAATATACGACGTCGAGATCATAATGACGAGGAGCACGATCAGGATCTTGTACCCGCAGGTCTCGCAGATACCGAGGAACGAGGGATTCTTCCCCTGATCGTACGATTCCGAACAGATGCGGCATGCCCGCGAATTCTCACCGTGCCCTGAGTGATCGTGATGATTGAATGCCTCGTGATGATGGGTCATAGTACCGTCATTTGTCGGTAAAAGGGTAAAACGCTGTCGACCTTTTCCGGCGAAAAATACGTTCTTTGCACGGTCAGGAACGCTTCCTGAGTTTCTCCACCAGGCCGGATACCCGGGCCTTTGCCGCGGCAGTTGCTTCTTCGTCCCGCTCCAGCATGACGGTGATCACGTCCCCCTCCCGGCTGCCCGGGGGGAGGAGCAGCGCCGGGATGCTGATGTGCCGGGTACCGTCTTCACGGTCGATAAGGATGGCAATCCCATTCTCGATCCGGTCGATGGTTGCCTTCATGCCTCTGCCTCATCTGCCCGCGTGTCGATAATCGTCCCGGTGCCGTCCCGCAGGATCGCGAGGTCGCCGCTGTTGCCCCAGAGAGGGGATGACCTGCCCATGTAGAGCGCCGTATCGTTCATGCTGCCGCTCCCGGAAAAGACCGTGACCGACGATGATGGGAGAAGGAGGACGGCCGGGAAGGTGAAGGTGCCCGAGCCGGTTTTATCGGAGAGCGTCCAGCCGGGGATCAGGACCGCCTCGTCTCCGCGGTTCGTGACCGTGACCCATTCCCCGTTCAGGTTTTCCCGGTCATCGCCCGGTGCATCGAACTGCACCCTGCTGATGTAAACGCCGGAAGCGTTCCCGAGCTGGACCAGAGGGAGCGTTACCGGCATCGTGACATTCGCGGGGAGGGACGATGCAAGATCAGCCATATCCAGGGAGATTGTCGGCTGGGATGGTACCGGACTGCTGGTTGCCGGAACCGGATGCGTTGCCGTGACTGCCGCATTCCAGAAACCCGCATCCCCGTTCTCTGTTGTAACCGAGATCGTATTCCCGTCGCTCTCCACGCGGATCGTCCCGTCCGTATCCGTGCGGAAGACCGTGGGACCTGCAGCGTTCAGCCGTTCGAGCGTCTCCCTGTGGGGATGCCCGTAATCATTTCCTTTCCCCAGGGACAGGATGGCAACCTGCGGATTAACACGGGAAAGGAACGCTGCCGAGCTTGCGCCGGAACTCCCGTGGTGGCCGACCTTCAGCACCTGTGCGTCCAGCGGGTAGCCGGATTTCGCCAGTGACTCTTCCGCAGGAATCGTCGCATCACCCATATAAAGCAGGTTCACGGTGCCGTACGAGACCCGGAGGACGATGCTGTTGGTGTTGAGATCGTCGCTATTCCGCTCTTTGGGGGGCGAGAGCACGAGGAGGCGGAGCGCGGGATCGATCCCGATGGTCTGGCCCCGTTCCGCGACAATGTAGGGGATCTGTTTCCGGTCGATCGTAAGAAGGAACTTCTCGTACAGGGACGATGAGGAGGGGAGACCGGAGTCGAGAACTTTGCCGACCTCGAAATTCGCAAGCACGTCCTGCATCCCGCCAATATGGTCAGCGTGCGGGTGCGTTGCCACGAGGAGATCGATCTTCCTGACACCAAGATCCTGCAGGGCACGAACAACCGTGTCGCCCCGGTCCGTGTCACCGGCATCGATCAGGATCACCGCGTCCCGGAAGAGAATGACCGACGAGTCGCCCTGCCCGGCATCCAGGAAATATACCTTGAGGTCGCCCGTGGTGCTCTGGTTGAGAACCGGGCCGGAGTGCGTGCCCGAGGAGGTGCATCCGGCAAGAAGGAGTGCAAAAACAAGGATGAGGGTGAGGCAGGCACCGGCCCGCAGTTGAAACGGAGAAGACACCCGCATAGGTTTCCTTATCCCGATTGTGCCCGTTCGACAAGAGCAACAGCCGCTTCCGCGGCCCCGTTCAGCACATATGCCTCGTCGGGGATACCGCGGTCGAGCATCAGCACGCGGCCATTGCAGATCGTGGTCTCGACCGAACCGCCGTTCGTGGAGTAGACGAGATTCGAGGTCGCGTTGTGGAGCGGGATGTTGCAGGCATCGCGGTTGCTGACAAGGATGATGTCGGCCGGTACACCGGCAACGAGCCGTCCGGTGGGGAGGCCGAGCGCCTTTGCGCCGTTTGCTGAGGCCATGGCAAGGGCCTCCGGCGCCGGAAGCACGGTGGGATTGTTCCAGAAGAACTTCTGGAGGATGGCTGCGACCTTCATCTCTTCGAGCATGTCGAGGTTGTTGTTCGAAGCGCACCCGTCCGTGCCAAGGCAGGTGTTCGCACCGGCTGCCTTCAGGTCAGCATACGGCATGGCCCGGTTGGTGGCAAGCTTCATGTTGCTGACCGGGTTGTGGGCAGCCGAGACGCCGCGTTCGCCCAGCAGCCGGCACTCTGCATCGTCCAGCCAGCAGCAGTGGGCGGCGACGGTACGGGGTGTTAAGATGCCGCAGGAGTCGAGATGGGCGGCCGGTCGTTTCCCATGGGTTGCAACGCAGTCGGTCACCTCCTTCTCGGTCTCGGACAGGTGGATGTGGATGCCGATCTTCTGCTGCTGTGCAAACTCGGCGCACCACTTCAGGCCTTCCGGGGAGACCGTGTAGATCGCGTGCGGCCCGACGGCTGCGGTGATCCGGGGGTTGTCCAGGGATTTGATGTGCGCTGCGAGATTCTCGGTTGCCTTGCACTCGGCCTCCCGTTTCTCCGCGTTGAAGAGGTCGATGAACCCGTACGAGAGGACGGCCCGGATGCCGGTCTCGTTCACGGCCTTCGCTGCCTGGTCCATCATGAAGTACATGTCGTTGAACGCAGTCGTGCCGGACCGGATCATCTCGATGCAGGCAAGCTTCGTCGCCCAGTAGATATCCTCGGGTTTCAGGTGGGCCTCCAAGGGCCAGATCTTCTGGGAAAGCCAGTCCTGCAGGATCATGTCGTCGGCATAGCCCCGCAGGAGGGTCATCGCCGCATGGGTGTGCGTGTTGACAAGTCCCGGGAGGGCAAGCGCCCCGTTCCCGTCAATCAGGAAGTCCTCGTCGCCCTTCCACGCCTTTCCTGCCATCTCCCCGACTGAGGTGATGATCCCCTTTTCATCGATGACGATGTCGACCTTTTTGGTATCCACCACAACATTTGTTATCAGCAGGGAGTGATTCTTCCCGAATATCCCGTCCATATCATCTGAAGTCATTGATCTTCCCGCTCCATTCAGCTCATGTGTGCAATGATCGTGTTCATAATCTCTTCTGTCCTGTCCTTGTGCTGCCGCGAAACGCTGACCATATGCTCGTACGTCAGGACTTCCTTTCCAAGGCCGTTCGCATAGTTCTCGATGGTGCAGAGTGCGGCAAACTCAATCCCCAGTTCGCGGGCAAGGGTAGCTTCGGATGCGACCGTCATGCCGACAACATCTGCGATCTTCGCGAGCGCTTCCACCTCCGCAATGGTTTCGATCCGCGGACCCCGCGTCTGGACGTAAACACCGCCGTACCGGGCCGAAGGGACCAGTTCTTTCAGTTTTTTTGCCAGACGTTCCGAGAGCTCGGGGCGGACGTGCTCGATTGCGTGGTCGTGGATGGAGGGGATGTCCGTCATGCTCACATAGTCTGTGGGGATAAGCAGAGAACCGGGCGCGATCTCCTGTTTCAGCGAACCCGTTGACCCGAATGCCACGATCCGTGTAACGCCCGCGATTGCCATGGCCGCAAGGTTCGCCCGGTAGTTGATCCGGTGCGGGGGGCGGTTGTTCTGGTGGCGCATCAGCATGACGAGATCCCTGCCGCAGAGCAGGTCGGCAGGGCCAAACGGCGTTGCCACCGTCTTCTTTGCTAACTGCGGGAGCGTGGAGAAGAGCAGGCTCGTGCCCCCGATGATCCCGAGCATCAGCCCCTCCCGGGAGGGATACCGGGTGGCAGAAGAGTTCTAACAGCCATGGAATTCTTTCCTTCCTTAAGGAAAGGTTGGCGGCGATGCACTAATACATACCGAATTATGGGGAGGAACTGACGCGGGCACCAGGGCCCGGGCCGGGAGTTGACGAACAATTCTTTTATCCTATGCCAACCTACTAGATAGGAGCGGGCCGGTAGATCAGTGGTAGATCGCTTCCTTGGCATGGAAGAGGCCGCGGGTTCAATTCCCGCCCGGTCCATTTCTTCTCCCGCAATCTCTCCATTTCTCCCGTTTTTTTGTATTATGCCAGACAGTTCCTGCGGTTTTTCCCCGTTCCGGCAGATTCTCCCGGAATCGATTTCGGAATACATAAGAAAGGTGAAGGCGAAACAGTCGCATCAGCTGCACCACATCCCCGCCAACCGCGTTTTTTCCGGGATGGGTGCGGAACGATACACCCGTAAGGAGGGAAGTTACCCGTATGGTCGGATTGAACCGGTTCTCCGGCAGGAGGATCGTTGTTGTCGAGGACAGCCGCACCCAGGCCGAGTACCTCTGCCATCTCCTGGAACTGGAAGGGGCTCTGGTCGTAGCAGCATCCGCGGGAGAGGAAGCGCTGGCAGCGATCCGGAACAATCCTCCCGATATCGTACTCACCGACATCGTGATGCCGGGCATGGACGGGTACGAGCTCTGTCATACAATCAAGTCTGATCCCACAACGGCAGGGATACCGGTCATCCTCGTCACCCAGCTCCATGATCCTTCTGACGTGCTGAAGGGACTTGTGGCCGGAGCAGAGAACTTCATTGTCAAACCCTATGATCCGGAGCAGGTCCATTCCCGGATTGCCTCTGCATTTGACGCGAAAAATACACCCGACCCGGATGGGCAGCGGGATGCGTTTGAGTACATCCTTGACGGGCAGCTGTATACCATCACGTTCAGCCGATCACGGATCCTCGACGTCCTTCTCTCCACGTACGAGTTTGCTATCAAAAAGAACACCGAGCTGCAGGAGGCACACGAGCACATGACCGCCTTAAACGAGGAACTGATGGCGGCAGTCGAGGACCTCCAGCAGGCAAACCGGAACCTTTCAACGGAGAATGCCGAGCGGGGGCGGGTGGAGAGGGCGCTTGCCAATGCCAACCGGAAGCTCAATCTCATGACGAGCGTAACCCGGCACGACATCAACAACCAGATCCTCTCGCTCCATGGTTACATCGAGCTTGCGGAGATGGAGGTCCAGGACGCAAAAGTCATTGAATACATCGGGAAAGCGAAGGCAGCCGCACAGAAGATCCAGCGGCAGATCGCGTTCACCAAGCAGTACGAGGACATCGGGGTTAAGGCCCCCCGCTGGCAGGACCTCGCCACGGCGATCGATCCGCTCCGGCAGACCCTCGTCGGCGAGTCCATCGAGCTCGTAACCCGCGATCTCCACTACGAGATCTATGCCGACCCGCTCTTTTCCCGGGTCTTCGAGAACCTGGCTGATAACTCCATCCGCCACGGGAAGCAAGTCCGACGGATCACCATCTCCGCAGAGCGGTCCCTCGATGGCGGGCTGCTCATCATGTACGAAGATGACGGAGGAGGGGTGGACGAAGCCGAAAAGACAAAAATCTTCGAGAAAGGATTCGGCAGGAACACCGGCCTTGGTCTCTTCCTTTCGCGGGAGATCCTCGAGTTCACCGGGATCTCGATCCGGGAGAACGGCGTACCCGGAAAGGGTGCCCTGTTCGAGATCACGGTCCCGCCGGAAGAAGTAAGGAAAGCCGGTTCGCAGTAAGAGGCTCCATCCCTGCCGGGCCAGCTGACGGTAGGAAACAATCCTGTACGGCAAACCGCTGCCGGTACGCAGACTTCCTGAGAACTCACTTTTTTATAGTCCGGCAATAAGGGTACGACCGGAGATTATGCGCATCCGTGACCTGATCCTGCCGGAAGACAAGGTCTTCTTCACGCTCTTTTTAGAGATGGCCGAGAAGATCGGCGAGGCCGCGTCAACGTTCAACGAGATCACCCACGAGCTCCCGGGCGGGACCGAGAAAGCCCACAAGGTGCGGCAGATCGAGCACCACGGGGACGAGATCACCCGGAAGATCTTCGAGCAGCTGGACGAATCGCTCATCACTCCGCTCGAACCCGAGGAGATCGCCCGCCTCGCCCCGGTGCTTGATGATGTCCTTGACCGGCTCGACTGGGTCACCCACCAGCTCTGCAACTACGAGATCCCGGCGACAAATGATGTACTCAAGGAATACTCCTACCTTATCCTGCTCGCGGGCACCGAGATTGGGCATGCAACAAAGAGCCTCTCGACGCTGAAGAACGCCGAGGAGGTAAAGACCCATACCCGCGAGATCAGCCGGCTCTACAACCTCTCGACCGAGCTCCTCTCGCGGGCAATCCTCGAGCTCTTCAAGACGCAGGATCTCCTGATGATCATCAAGCTTAAGGATATCTACGAGGGCATGGCGAAGGTCATGGAGAAATGCAACGATGTCGGCCACGTGATCCACGACATCGCGATGGCCCACGCGTGACGGTCATGGAGCCCCTCGTCCTCTTCGGCATCATCCTGGCCCTGGCTCTCAATTTTGTCAACGGGCTCAACGATGCTTCGCATTCCATTGCAACAGTTGTGGCCACAAAAGCCCTCTCACCGTTCAAGGCCGTCATCTATACCGGGCTCTGTAATATCGCAGGGCCATTCGTCTTCACGACTGCAGTCGCAGCCACCATCGGGACGGCCATCGTCCACGCAGACGGGCTTACCCCGCTCTCGATCGTAGTCGCCATGGGAGCAGCGATCATCCTCGTCTTCGTTGCCACCCGTTCCGGTATCCCCATCTCGAGCAGCCATGCCATGGTCGGGGGACTTCTCGGTGCCGGCATTGCAGTCATGGGGCCGGCTGCGGTGCTCCTGCCGTCAGCGCTTGAGGTTGAGGAGGTCATAGGCGCTGCCCTCATCGGTGGTGCGGTCGGGGGAGTCCTCCTCGGCCTCTTTGTTGCGTCCTTCCACGAGGATGTACGGCTCGGCGCGCTGCTCGGGGCGATCTGCGGGGCAGCGCTCGCCATCCCGTTTTTGATGTTCATTGGCATCCTGAAACTCTCCGGCCTCTTTGCCATCGTCCTCTTCATCTTCATCTCCCCTATCATTGGGATCACCGGTGCGTTCTTCTTCGACCTGCTGGTCATCCACCTCTTCCGGCACTCCCGCCGGAACCGGATGAGACGGATCTTCCAGCCGCTTCACGTCCTTGCCTGCCTGGTCCAGGCGACTGCCCATGGGGGTAACGACGGGCAGCATGCCATCGGTGTCATCACGGCCCTGCTCGTCTCGTCCGGGATCCTCCTGAGCTTCGATGTCCCGTTCTGGGTGGTCGCCACCTCCGCCCTTGCTATCGGCCTTGGCACCTGCTTTGGGGGCTGGCAGGTAGTGGACAAGATGGCAAGGGAGATCACGAAGATCCGGCCGTACCAGGGGTTCTGTGCGGCAACCGCGAGCAGTGCGATCCTCGTCTCGGTCACTCACGCGGGTATCCCGGTCTCCTCAACGCACGCGATCAACGGGGCAATCATCGGGGTCGGGGCAACCCGGGGCAAAAGTGCGGTCCAGTGGAAGGTGGTCCGCGAGATGATGACCGCGTGGATCATTACGATACCCCTCGCACTTGCCATTGCATGGGCCGGATACTTCGTTGTCGCGTTTGTCACCGGGCTTTTTTAGGACACGGCCCGTTTCGCTAAATTTTTATCATCTCCGGCCGATTTACCAACGGGTTTGTTATGGGTTTGCGGGAATTGCTGATACCCCAGGACAAGGTTTTTTTCGACCTGTTCGAGAAACAGGCAGGGATCGTGAAGGAGGCTGCATGGCAGCTCGTTGCCCTCACGGAAGATTTCACGAATGTCAAGGATAAGCGCCACGCCATTGAGAAACTGGAGCACAAGGGCGATCTTTTAACGCACGATATCTACAACCAGTTGAACACCACTTTCATCACGCCGCTCGATCCCGAGGAGATCTCCCGGCTTGCCGCGAGCCTTGATGACGTTCTGGACTTTATTGACGGTGCGACGGAGAAGATGCAGTATTACGGGATCGATGCAGCCGACTCCCACATGGTCGAGCTCGCAAAGCTGATCCATATGTCCACGCTCGAGATCGAGAGTGCGGTCAAGGGCATCCGGTCGATCAAGGACCCCCGCTATGTCGAGGAGCGCTGCATCGAGGTCAACCGGCTCGAGAACCTTGCCGACGACGTGCTCGCCCATGCGGTCACGGACCTTTTCAAGACCAATGACGCGATCATGATCATCAAGTTCAAGGACATCTACGAGCATCTCGAGACCGCGACCGACCGGTGCGAGGACGTGGCAAACGTCCTGTCCGATATTGCGATCCGTCACTCATGAGACGGTAGCGGGAGACGTGAGGTGGCGGCAGATTGATCGAGGCAACATGGGAACTGATCCTGATCATCATCGGTATTGCACTGATCTTTGACTTCACGAACGGGTTCCACGATTCAGCAAATTCCATCTCAACGGTTGTATCTACAAAGGTCCTCTCCCCTAGGAAAGCCGTAGTCTTTGCAGCCTTCTTCAACTTCATCGCGGCGTTCGGCTTTGGCGTTGCCGTTGCAAGCACCATCAGCAAGATCATCCACCTCGACGTTGTCGAGACCGCGGTCGTCCCCTACATCATCCTTGCGGCACTCATCGGGGCAATCTCCTGGAATATCATCACGTGGTTCTTCGGCCTGCCAACATCTTCGTCCCATGCCCTGATTGGGGGGCTTGCAGGTGCCGGCATCTCCGCAGCGGGGCTTGCCGCAATCAAGTGGTCGACGGTCGAAGTGGTTGTTGCTTTCATGATCCTCTCGCCCATAATCGGGCTCATCTGCGGTTTTTTGTTCATGGCGGCCGTTCTCTGGCTCACCCGGAAGTCAAACAAACAGTCGGCCGAGAAGAACTTCCGGAACCTCCAGCTCGTCTCGGCAGCGGCTAACTGTTTCAGCCATGGCACAAACGATGCGCAGAAGACCATCGGGATCATCCTCCCCCTCCTCTTTGCCATCGGATATTACGGCGTATCCGTGGATCCAAACCATCTCCCGGTGCCATTCTGGGTCATCATACTTGCTTATACTGCAATCGCACTCGGGACACTTGCCGGGGGATGGAGGATTGTCAAGACAATGGGTTACAACATCATCAAAATGCGGCCGGTCCACGGATTTGCCGCCAATGCCGCGAGCGCATCCACCATCATCGGGGCATCCATTGCCGGCATCCCTGTGAGCACCACCCATGTCATCTGCTCGTCCATCATGGGCGTAGGGACAACTATGGGTTCGAACTCCGTGAAGTGGGGGGTTGCCCGGACCATAATGTGGGCATGGATTCTCACTATCCCGATCAGCGCCGTGATAGGGTTTGCCGCGTTCTTGGTGATCCGGGTCGTGATTGGGTACTAACATCATTTTTCTGCTTGGCAGAATACCAATCATCCTGTTAGGATCGCCCACCTTGCGCCTCTGAAACGTCCAGCAGAACATTGAGGAAGAGAAGAAGCTTCAGCGTTCTTCGAACAGTACCAGACTAAAAGAGCCTTTCAGGGTTTTCTCACGACGGTCAAGCAGAACCATTCCCTGTAGAAAAACCGCCCCACCGACAGCTTAACGAGATCTTCCCGTGATAAGGGATACTATGGTATGATCGAAGCTTCGTGGGGCCTGATCGTCTTCATCATCGGCGTTGCACTGGTCTTTGACTTTACCAACGGCTTCCACGACTCGGCAAACTCCATCTCCACGGTTGTATCAACCAAGGTCCTCTCTCCCCGGAGTGCCGTGCTCTTTGCAGCCTTCTTCAACTTTATTGCCGCATTCGGCTTTGGTGTCGCGGTGGCGAGCACCATCAGCAAGATCATCCGGTTGAATATTGTCGATACTGCTGCCGTCCCGTACATCATTCTCTGTGCTCTTGTCGGCGCCATATCCTGGAACCTGATCACCTGGTTCTTCGGGATTCCCACCTCGTCGTCCCACGCGCTCATCGGGGGGATGACCGGTGCGGGCCTGTCCGCGGCCGGGATTGCCGCGATTAAATGGTCAACGGTCGGGGAAGTTGCCCTGTTCATGATCATCTCACCCCTGATTGGCCTTGCCTGCGGATTCCTCTTTATGGCAGCCATCCTCAACATCACGAAGACGGCAAACAAACTTTCCGCAGAGACCCATTTCAGGCGGCTCCAGCTCTTTTCCGCGGCCGCCTACAGTTTCAGCCATGGCACGAACGATGCGCAGAAGACCATGGGGATCATCGTCCCGCTTCTCTTCTCTATCGGGTACTTCGGGGCAGCCGCCGACCCGAACCACCTTCCGGTCCCTCTCTGGGTGATCCTCATCGCCCATACGGCCATTGCGCTTGGCACGCTCTCGGGCGGCTGGCGGATCGTCAGGACCATGGGTTACAAGATCACCAAGCTCCGCCCGGTCCACGGGTTTGCTGCAGAGACTGCCGGGGCTTCGACCATCATCGGTGCATCGGTTGCCGGCATCCCGGTCAGCACCACGCACATCATCTGCACCTCCATCATGGGTGTCGGGACAACCATGGGGACGAGCACGGTGAAGTGGGGCGTTGCACGGACCATCATGTGGGCGTGGATCCTCACGATCCCTATCAGTGCCCTGATCGGGTTTGTTGCGTTTGCGGTGACACGGATAATGATAGGGTACTGAACTCTATCGTCACCTTCCGGCAATCCCGGCATTATTGGGCCCTAATAAGACCTCCGTCGAAAATCCTGATAAGTTCCACGAACGATGATCCGTTATCCGGAGGTCCGGCTCCCCCTGCCGGTTCCTTCAGCCCCACACTTCCCCGAATTCCCCCCTCGCGATCGATCAGAAGGGCAACAATTAATCCGATTTTGGCGTCTATTTTCCAACCCGATCCACAAAATCTCCCCTATGCAGCGATATTTCCAAAAAGGTACTCTGTAATTCGCCAAAAACCGCGACTATCCGGAAACCCGTTTTCCAAAATGGCCTCCGATCCTAAAAATAACCTCAAATTAAAGAGATAATTCTATGGCAAAGAGTCTCCCCGAAATCCTCCCTGCCGCCCCTCAGTGGATCTCCACCCTCTCCCCGGTCTCCATGTACTGGACGTTCTCGGCGATCTTGCAGGCATGGTCGGCGCAGCGTTCGAGGTACCGGGCAACCATGATGTAGTGCGTGCACCGCGAGATGGTCCGCGGATCTTCCATCATGTAGGTGATCCCCTGGCGGAAGATCGAGTGACGGAGGGCGTCGATGGTGTCGTCCCGCTGCGTGAATGCCTCGATGAGCCGGAGATTGTCGGTATCGTAGGCCTCGATCGCGTCGTCTACCATATCGATGACGAGCTCGGCCATGTGGGGGAGGCTCATGAGGTTTGCGATATGCGGGTTGTCGGAGAGGTCCCGGACAATGTTTGCGATCACCTTCCCGTAGCGCCCGATGCGGAGCGATGCCGTGATCACCTTGAGGGTGCAGGCAATGATCCGCATGTCCTTTGCCATCGGCTGGTTGAGCGCAATGAGCTGGTAGCAGCGCTCTTCGAGCCGGACTTCCATTTTGTGGATCTCCTCCTTCCTGTCGACAACGGAGACGGCAAGGTCCTCATCCTGCCGGATGAGGGCATCCACGGCATCCCGCAGCATGGACCTCCCGAAGTGTGCCATCTCCACTGCTTCCTTCCTGAGTTCTGAAAGCTCCGTGTGGAATTTTTCTGCCATGGTTCACCTACCCGAACCGCCCGGTAATGTAATTCTCGGTCAGCTCTTCGGCCGGGTGCTCGAAGATCTGTTTCGTCTTTCCGCACTCGATCAGTTTGCCGAGGTACATGAACCCCGTGTAATCGCTGACCCGCGCTGCCTGCTGCATGTTGTGGGTCACGATGATGACCGTGTAGTCCGCCTTGAGCATCTCGATGAGGTTCTCGATCTTCGCGGTCGCGATCGGGTCGAGCGCCGAGCAGGGCTCGTCCATCAGGATCACTTCCGGCTCTACAGCAAGCGTCCGCGCAATGCAGAGCCGCTGCTGCTGGCCGCCCGAGAGGCCGAGAGCCGAGTCGTTCAGCCGGTCCTTCACTTCATCCCAGAGTGCGGCATGGCGGAGGCTCTGCTCCACGATCCGGTCGAGCTCGCACTTGTCGCGGATCCCGTGGACCCGGGGGCCGTACGCGATGTTGTCGTAGATGGTCTTCGGGAACGGGTTGGGCTTCTGGAAGACCATGCCGACCTTCTTCCGGAGGGTCACGACATCGGTGGACGGAGCATGGATGTTCTCGTCATCGAGCGTGATCTCGCCCGTGATCTTCACGTGGTCGATGAGGTCGTTCAGCCGGTTGAAGCACCGGAGCAGGGTCGATTTCCCGCAGCCCGAGGGGCCGATCAGGGCGGTGACCCGGTTCTTCGGCATCTTCATCGAGACAGACTCGAGGGCGTGCTTCCCGTTATACCAGAGGTTGAGGTTGTTTGTGGTGATAATTGCGGATTCGGACATGGGTTATCCCCGTGCTTTGTTCTGGAAATGAGTTCTTGCCAGGATCGCGACTGCATAGAACCCGATAACGAGCAGGAGCAGGACGAGTGCGGTCCCGTATTTGTTCATCGACGATCCGGGCACGTTGGTTGCCAGGATGAAGAGGTGGTACGGCAGCGCCATGACCGGGTCGAAGACCGAGTCGGGCAGGAACCGGCTTGAGAAGACAACCGCCGTGAACATGATCGGTGCGGTCTCCCCGGCAGCCCGGCCGATGGAGAGGATGGCGCCGGTCACGATCCCCGGCACGGCCGGGGGTATGACGACCTGGCTGATGGTCTGCCACTTGGTTGCCCCGAGCGCAAGGCTTCCCTCGCGGAGCGACTGCGGGATGTTTTTTAACGATTCCTCTGTTGTCCGGATGACGGTCGGCAGGACCATCAGGGCAAGCGTGATCTGCCCGGCCAGGAGCGAGACCCCGACGCCCAGGTAGAGGACGATGAAGGCAAACCCGAAGAGGCCGAAAACGATGGAGGGCGTGCCGTTGAGCAGGTCGACACCGGTCCGGATGACTTTCGTGATCTTCCCTTCCCGGGTGTATTCGACAAGGTAGACTGCCGCCCCTACGCCAAAAGGCAGGGCAATGGCGATCGCGCCGGCAACGAGATACAGCGTCCCGATAATGGCCGGGAAGATCCCGCCTTCGCGGCCCAGGTCCCGTGGCGTCTGGGTGAGGAAATCCCAGTTAAGGGCCGGCAGACCGTGGACAACGATGTCGGAGAGGATGATGAAGAGGATGGCAAGCACGATGATCGTTGCAAGGCCGACCAGGCAGAAAGCCAGGGTCTGGATCCTTTTCTCCGAAAGATACGGTCTTCCGGCCAGCCACAGGCAGCCGGCCATGAGGATGACCGGTGCCAGCCACCAGGAGACCGATGTCAGGAAGACCAGCAGCACCGCGAGCGCGAGCATCTCCGCGATGAAAACAACCTTCCGCCGGGTCTCCGGTGCGAGGAAGGGTTGTTTCCCGGCCGTGGTTGTCCGCCGTTCTTTCAGCCGGTGGAGGATCGCGACCGCAGAGAGGTTGATGATGAGCGTGATGACAAGCAGGACAACGGCGATCCCGAAGAGGGCGCTGTAGTGTTCGCTGCCCACCGGGACCTCACCCATCTCGATCCCGAGCGTTGCGGTCAGGGTCCGGAGCGGCGAGAGGATGTTCCAGATCGGGTCCGGGATGATGGCCGCATTCCCGGCAACCATCAGCACGGCCATGGTCTCGCCGACCACCCGGCCGATGCCGAGGATGATCGCGGCGGCGATGCCGGAGAGCGCGGCCGGCACGAGGACCTGGCTGATGGTCTGCCACCGGGTTGCCCCGATGGCAAGCGACCCCTCCTTGTACTCGTGGGGGACGGAGCTGATCGCGTCCTCCGAGACGCTGATGATCGTGGGGAGGGCCATGATCCCGAGCAGGACCGATGCGGCAAGCCAGGTCTCGCCCGATGGAATGTCAAAGGTTATCCGGATAACATTCGTGAGAACGATGAGCCCGAAGAACCCGTACACGACCGAGGGGATCCCGGCCAGAAGTTCAACCGCGGGCTTGAGGACTGCCCTGACTTTCGGGGAGGCGAGTTCGGAGATGTAAATAGCACAGCCAAGGGAAAGCGGGACGGAGAAGATCATCGCGCCCAGGGTGACGAGGAGCGTCCCGACAATGAGCGGCCAGATGCCGTACAACGGCTCTGCTGCGGTCGGGGCCCAGACAGGCCCGAAGAGGAAATTCGCGATACCAACGTCAGCAAAGATCGGGTATGCGTCCCGGAACAAGAAGAGCAGGATGAATGATACGACTATTACGGCAAAAGCGGCGGTGAAGAAGAAGACGGTTTTAACAGAACGTTCCTTAAGAACAAAGAGGCGTACAGTGTTCCCGGATCGTGGGGTGACACCGTTTGTTTTTCCCGTGAAGTCCAAGGCAACCAGCCCCCGTTCAAGAAAATGTGTTGTTTCTTCCCTCGCACATCAACCGACGGTCACGTATCCTTCGTCAGCCACGATCTTCTGGCCGTCTGCGCTGAGGATGTAGGTGATGAAGTCGCCGGTAAGCCCGGAGGGCTGGCCATTTGTTATGACATAGAGGTTACGGGAGACCGGGTAATCGCGGGACTTGACATTCTCAAGGTTCGGCGCAATGACCTTGTCGGCATTATACCAGATCGGAAGTGCCGTGACATCCTTGCTCACGAAACCAATCGAGACATAGCCGATTGAACCGGGTGTCTGGGCAACGGTCTGGAGAACGGCGCCGTTGGAGTTCTTCTCAAGCATCTTTGCCGTCGGGGTCTTCTTTGCCAGCAGGTGTTCATCGAAGAAGGCGCGGGTGCCCGAGGCGCTGTCACGGCCGATCACAACGATCTGGTTGTTGGTGCCGGGGACACCGGCTCCGGTGATCTCGGTCCACTTGGTGGTCTTGCCCAGGTAGATATTCTTGATCTGGTCGAGCGTGATGTAATCGATCGTGTTGGCCGGATTGACGACAACGGCGATACCATCCTGTGCAACCGTGGTCACAACGAACGAGGGGTACTTGGTCATCTCGGCACTGGTGATGTCACGCGAGGACATGCCGATGTCAACGGTCTTTGCACCGATGGCCTGGATACCAACGCCGGATCCGCCGCCGGATATCTGGATGTCCGCGTCCGGGTGGCTTGCCATGTACTGGTCGGCAGCCTTCTGGACGATCGGGAGGACCGTGGTCGAGCCGCTGATCCTGAGAGTCTGCTTCTGGCCGGTGGGGGCAGAGAGGGGCTTTTCTGCCGGTGTTTCGGCAACGGTTGCTTCGGGCGAAGCAGGGGCCGCTGCCGGGATCTGGTCCATGGCCGCAGCAGGAACTGCGGTGGGGTCAACGGTCTTTGCTTCCGCACCAGTACGGGGAGCGGTACAACCGGCAGCCATTGCAAACATGACGAGTGCAATGAGGCTTACGGCAACAATCAGGATGGAACTCCGATTCGCATTCATGGATGTTCTATCAGCAATTTCACGGGAGCATATATACTGATTTTCGACATAAACTATAAAGATATATATACACTAAAGAGGAAGATAGAGACATATAGGTGACTCGGATTATCCGGGACGCAAAGGGGGGAACAATGGAGATCAGGAGAGTGCAGGTAACCGGCGGGGCATCATTTGTCGTCACCCTGCCGAAGGCATGGGCTGATGAACAGAAAATCAAAAAGAACGATCCGGTCGGGCTCGAGGTTCAGCCGGACGGGGCGCTTCTCGTAACAAAGAAGATCACGGACGAGCCGGTCCAGCGGGTGAAGGTTATCGACAGCAAATCTTTCTCGGACCCGGCATTTCTCTTCCGGATGCTGATTGGCGCCTACATCACCGGATTTACGACGATCCGGCTCACCACAAAGGACAGGTTCCCCCCCTTTGTCCGCACCGTTGTCCGGGACTTCACCCAGATGACAATCGGCCAGGAGGTCGTTGAAGAGACGGCAACTTCGATCGCCATCAAGGACCTCCTCAACCCGGCCGAGATGCCGTTTGAGAATACCATCAGGAGGATGTACGTTGTTGCACGAGCCATGCACGAGGATGCCATCACGGCGCTTGAGACACAGAACAAGACCCTTGCCCATGATGTTATCAACCGGGACACGGATGCCGACCGGCTCAACTGGCTTGTTGCCCGGCAGACAAACATGATCATGCAGAACGCGTTGCTCTCGCGGAAGATGGCAATCTCGCCCTCCATGGTGATGCATTACTATATGCTGAGCCGGATCATCGAGCGGGTCGGCGACCACGCGGTCCGCATTGCCGAACACGCGCTCCCGATCATCGATGCCGACGTTGATAAAAAAGTCCTCGCGGCAATCCGCAAGGCCAGCGCCATGTCGCTTGAAACCTTCGACCGGAGCATTGTTTCGTTCTTCGAGGCCGACATGAAAGAGGCTCACCGGAATATCGAATCCATCAGTGCGCTCGAAAAGATCTGCGGGGACATCAACAACATGGTCCTGAAACTGGACACGCCGGTCGCGATCAACCTTGGCTATATCGCAGAGAGCATCCGGCGTTCAGGGGAATATGCCGGGGACATCTCGGAAACGGTCATCAACCTGCTGGTCGAGCACGAGCATGGCCCGCACAAGTCCCGTGCCGGGAAGTAATTTCCGTTTCCATTCTGCTGCCGCGGACAGGCGATCTCGTGACAGGCGACCTGATTGCCGCTGAGGCCATGGACTGTGCGGGCCGGTTCCCTGAGTATTACCGGCGCACTGCGCAACCGAACGAGCGGACTGCCCGGTTCATGGAACGCATTGGCAGGGAAACACTGAAATCCGAGCTGTTATCATTACTTCCCTGTATACCAGGTGAAATGGTGAGATGAGATGAAGATCACGGATGTAGCAAAGGTCGTGTCGGGCCCGAACCCGCACCATGTGGATGCACGAAAAGTATACGACTCCCCCCACGCGATGGCCGTCGTCATCACGCTCAAGCCCGGCGAGGCACTCAAAAAACACATCACCCCTGTCGATGTCTTCTTCTACGTGCTGGAAGGGACTGGTGTTGTCGAGATCGGGAGCGAGAAGCAGAGCGTGGGAAAAGACATGCTGGTCGAGAGCCCGGCAAAGATCCCGCACAAATGGACGAACGAGAGCAACGCGGTCTTCCGCGTGCTGGTCGTGAAAGTGCCCAAGCCCACGGAAGAGACGAAGCTGCTGTAAGCAGGGAACCAAACTCAGTAAGGCACACACAGATACCCAACGGTCTGCATGGTCGTCCCAAGGCGCGATCCTGGTGGAGGCGGACAGCGGCGGGGTATCATGGGGCTGCCGCCGGTATGGTGCGGCGATACGGTTTACGCTGCGGCGGGTAAACGTACAATAAAAGAAACTCTATCGTCACCCTTCAGATTTCGTTACCGGGAAACATATTTTTAAAAAGGAAAATCTGCCACAGGAATAGTATTTTCCCGGGTTTTTTCTGGAACATACTTAACTTTTCATAGGTCCGATCATGATTGGGTTTGAACATTTTTTTCCCGATCAAAACCGGATCTGAAAAAAGTTAACCAGATCTGAAAAATGAATCACAGAAAAAAATTGATATCCGGGCAAATTCTCATGAAGAATTCCGGTTCCACCGGCACATCCCCCGGATCACACATTCCCCGCACAGCGGCTTTTTCGCATCGCAGGTCACCCGCCCGTGCGCAATCAGGACATCGGTGAGGTCGCCCCAGTCCTTCTTTGGGAAGATCGCCATGAGATCGCGCTCGATGACTTCGACATTGTCCGTATCTGAAAACCCAATCCGCTGCGCCAGCCTTCGGACGTGGGTGTCGACCGCGATCCCCTCGTTCTTCCCCAGCGCATGGTAGAGCACGATGTTTGCGGTTTTCCGCCCAACACCCGGAATCGTAAGCAGTTCGTCCATCGTCTCCGGCACGCTGCCGCCGAACTGGTCGATCAGCGTCTGCGATGCGGCGATGATATTCTTTGCTTTCGCGTGATAGTACCCGAGGCTGTGGATGATCGTCTCCACGTCTCCGGCCTTCGCCTTTGCGAGTTTCGCGGGCGTCGGGTACTGTGAGAAGAGGGCGGGCTTTACCTTCAGGACAGCCTTGTCTGTTGTCTGGGCCGAGAGGATGGTGAGGACGATGACCTCGAACGGGGAGCCGCGACAGATCTTGCCGGCAGGTTCGCGGGCATCCGGATAGCGTTTTAAAAGAGCGGCATAGATCCGGGCTGCATCCTGCTTTCTCATGACAAATGGGGTAGGGCGGATTCGAACCGCCGTCAAAGCGTCCCAAACGCTCTAGGATGGACCAGGCTACCCTACTACCCCGTGCCATCATAGATGGGGCGGGGGAGTACAAAAAGGGTGGGGATGCGGTCGCTCACGCGCACTGCCCGGCATGCGTCCGGATCTGTTTGTGCTGCAAACAGCGTCTGCCGATACCGGCATTGAGAGATGCAGGCCATGGCACATCTGCATGTTGGTTAAAATATTTTAGCAATAAGCCAAAAAGTTTATACATAATGCACAATATATTGTGCATGTGATAGCATGAAACAGAAAACCCTTGTCATCGGCAGCAGCCTTGCTGTCGGGATAATCGCCGTCATCATCTGTGTCGGCATGGTCTCCGGATCCCCGGCTGAAAAGCCGTTCATTTCCGTTGACACGGTGAGCGACAGGAACATCGGCGACCAGTTCGTCATAACAGGGAACACCAGCCTTCCGGCCGGCAGCGAGATAATGATTGAAATCTATCCTGCTTCGCTGGACCGCAGCATCGGTATCATCTTCGATCAGGAGACCGGCGTTGCGTCAATGGTGGGAACTGCTGAAACGACAGGAGTGCTAACCGTAGGAAACAATCCCACCGGCATTGCAGCATGGTCATTTCCGGTCAACACCACGCCATTCGTACGCGGGGATTATAAGGTCGTGGCAACAGCCATCGCGAATGGGAAACCCGGCGGTCTTTCCGCGGAAACGCAGTTTGTCATGCATAAGAGTGCCGCAGGGACCGGACAGTATATCCGGATCGACCCCATTGCCGATATGACAACCGGGAACCTCCTGATCATCACGGGATCGACCGATCTTCCGGAAGGGACCATCCTGATGGTGCGGACGCAGGGATCTGCGGGGGATGCCATGGTCCGCAGGGGCAGCAATGGCACCAACCAGTTCTTTGTGCCGGTTGATACATCCATCATAAAACCCGGAAAGAAGACGATCTCGATCACCCAGATGACCGGTGATCCGGCTCAGGGAACCTATCACCCGGGAGATGTCACGGCAACCACGAATTTCACGTTGTCGGGCAATTACCTTGGTTCGGAAACCCCGGTGAAGCCGGCACTCTCGCAGGACGATTATATCCACCTGGACAAAATCGTCAACCGCTCGGCCGGGAACCTGTTCCTTGTCACCGGGACAACGAGCCTTCCGGTCGGAACGGAGGTCCTCTGGCAGGTGACACCAACGGCCCTCTCGACTGATCCCAACCAGACCGGGACGTTCTCGGGCATGATGGCGAATTCTCAGGTGACACGGGGCCAGGGCATGGCGAACCGGGTCACCTTTGCCATGGACAGCTATGCGCTCCAGCCGGCGGAGTACAATGTCTCCGTTTCGATCAGTGCCGGCGATCTCGATGCAGGGGATTTCCGGCCGGGCGAACTCTCTGCCTCCCGGTTCTTCACCCTGAACGCAGGCGCGGGGACCGGAAATGGTATGGAGTACATCAGCGTTGACCCGGTCAGCGATAAAAACCAGGGAGACAAGTTCACCATCACCGGTACGACCAGCCTCCCGGCAGGAAAAGAGCTCCAGGTGGAGGTCTACGCCTCATCCTTCGAGAGCCATATGAGCGATACCGGGGAGTTCAGCGGCGCTGTCGGGGGAGTTGACGTTGTTGCCGGGACCGGGGGGATCAATACCTGGTCCATGGACCTTGACACAACGTCATTTGTACCCATGGAATATCTCGTGAACGTATCCGTATTCACGGGAGATGTAAGCAAAGGTGATTTCTCCACGAGCGGCCCGGTCGGCAGGACAACCTTCATGCTCCACCCGGCACCAGCAACGTCGGCATCCCCGGGCCCGGCCCGTGCGGTTGCAGGAGGGATCCTTATCGATCCCATCCGTGATACGCCCCGGGGGTCGCTCCTTGCAGTCTCCGGAAAGACCAATCTCTCAGCCGGTACGGATCTCCTGGTACGAATCGTCCCGGCCTCCATGGCCGGCGGGCAGATGACCGGCGATTTCCAGAGAACGGAGAATTCAGCCGTGACAGCCGTGACCAGAGGGACCGGCGAGAATAACCTCTTCTCGGTATCGCTTGACACGCGGCTCCTCTCCCCTGCTGAACATATCGTTATCATTGCCCCGGCAGAAGGCAGGACAACCGGCACCGGCCCGGAGAACGGAAGTCTCACCAGCTCAGCGATCTTCAACATCCTCGCAGCTCCGGCGGGCACCGGTTCCCCCGCCAGTACGCCGGGTATCTTCATCAATCCCATCGGCGACGTTATGGCGGGTGACGGCATGGTGGTCTCCGGAACCACTAACGTTCCTCCGGGAACGAAGTTCCTTGTCAGCGTCATTCCGGAATCATTGGACGAGGCGACCGTACAGCAGAATATCGCTAACCCGAAATTCAGCGCAACGGTATCTGCCGTCAAGGGTTCGACGGATTCAAGTATCTTTTCCGTGAAGGTAGCGACAAAAAACCTCTCACCGGGACAGTACATCCTGTTTGTCTCCGCTGAGAACTACGAGATCACCGGGTCTGCCCTGTTCAGCGTGAAGTAGGTCATCATGCATACAACGCGAAGACATCCGTCAATTTTTGCCGGGTGCAGGAAAACACCGAAAAATCCGCAGCGTGCGGGAACCGATTCATCGAAAAAGTACCTGTTTGTCATAATCCGGGACAGGATCCGGCAGTTGTTCTCTGCTCCGGGAAAGAAAGATCCCCGGCAAACCAGAAAGGAGAGGTTATGAGCCCGGCTCCGAACGCCAGGTCCATTGCCTGCCTTGTGCTGCTTATTGTTATCGCACTCATCGCATTCGCCGGATGCACGGATTCCGCGGGCGAACAGGGAGGTCAGGGGACGCCGGCAACAACCGGGGTGAATGATAATCATCATGCCGTGACAGAAGCCATCACCGTAAAAACACCGTCAGCGCAGAAAACCGCTCAGCCGATGCCGACACCGGGTTCATCCACCGGTGTCATACGGATCGATGCCATCAGCGGGAAAACCACCGGTGAAAAATTTACTCTCACGGGAACAACCAGCCTTCCCGAAGAGACAAACATATTTCTGCAGATTATGCCGGACACCGGAACACCGCCAACGGGTCTCGATCCGGACTCGATGATGAGTGTCGGGGGTAATTACCGGGTAACGAAAGGGGAGGGGACCATGAACCGGATTGCCCTGTCAGTTGACCTTGGCCAGCTGATCCCGGGGAACTATGTTGCAATCGTGGGAAAGATGAAAGGGGATCCGGGATCCGCGCCGGTCTTTGAGATAGACAAGGATTACGGGTACGCATACTTCACGCTGAAATAAACCCGGCAGCGAAAGAATTGCCCGGCATCTCCTCTGTGCAGGAAAACCAGGAATGAGAATGCCAGATGCAGGAAAAACCATGACCACACCATCGCGAAGATCTGTCGTACTGGCATCCCTTGTCCTTCTCCTTTTGATTGCAGCCCTCGGAATTTCCGGTTGCACGGATGCTTCCCGGGATACCGTTTACCCGGCCGGGGCTCCCGGAGAAACACCGCAGGAGAGTACGGCTGCTGCCGGAACCACCGGAACTGCGGCCGGTGTTCCGGTTCACGCAACAACGGTTCAGCACACACCTGCACCGGATGCTTCCGCCCCGTACATCACCTTCGATCCCATCAGCGGAAAGAACATTGGCGACCTGCTGGTCTTCTCCGGCACAACGAACCTGCCGGAGAAGACCGCAGTGTACCTGTACCGGACCTTCGGGAGTACGGGAGAAGAGAAACTGGTCTCCAACCGCGAAGTCTTTGCCGGACCGGACGGAACTAACCGGTGGAGGTTTGTTTCCGATTCCAGCGGGTTTGATCCGGGCTTGTATTCCGTGACGGTCACGACCGGAGAAAAAGACGTGAAAGGATCCGCACAGTTCACCCTGTCGGGGACATCGCTCCGCCCAGAGAGCGTGATATATTATTCCGGGACAAAGAAGTCATCAACCGGCACGCCCGCGATCACGGTGAATCCCATCGCAGACCATATGCAGGGCGACATCTTCCTCATCACCGGCACGTCCGGCCTTGAAGAAGGAACGCTCCTGTTGTGCGACATCCATCCGGTCTACTTTGACGACGCATCAAAGAGACCCGCAACAGTGTATAACGGCCCTTCGGGTACTGCCGGAGACACCATCGTGGTCCGGGGAACGGGAGGGCTCAACACGTGGTCGTTTGCCCTGGACACCCGTGCGTTCGAGAAGACGGATTATGTCGTGAACATCACAACGGTCAGTGAGGATTTTACGATCCGCGAGATTGTCGGAAAAGCACAATTCGCCCTCAAGTAACAGGAGTCCCAGGGAATGAAACCTGATGTATTTAACATCGTTGCAATAATCGCGATCCTTATCACGGTTCTTATCTCCGGGTGTACAGGTGAGAATCCCCCAATTACCGGGTCAGGAAGTATGGCCGCAACACAGCAGGTGACCCAGGCTACAATACGCCAGACTATATTAGTAACTCCCGTACCAACAATGCCCGGCTGCGCCTACCCTCCGCTGAACCCCTGGACGTGGGTGCCGGAATCGTACGAGCCGGTGACAACAACGAAGATTCCACCTGAACCCGGTGCAATGGTCAGCAAGGCAGACCTTTTCGGTACGCCGTCCCTTAAATGGGAAGAATATGCATATTTCCAGAAGATCCGCAGCCTTCCCGATTCACAGGGAATATCGAGAATGGAAAAAACCCGAAAGATGCATCAGGGCCGGCCCGCAATCCATGAAAATCATACGTATTTCCTTCTAATAGAAGGCATGTCAGAAGAGCTTGCCGATACAACGATGGATGACATGTACTATGATGAGTACGGAAATATGATTTCCATGCACCGTCGGGTTATCAGGAACGGAGAGTTTCTTGAAGATGCAGACAGACCTCCGGTGAATATGAGCAGGGGGACACCGGACTGTTCCGGAACTGTCTTCGCTCTCCGGTACACGTTCGTAGGGAAGGATCCGGTTACCGTCCCGGCAGGGCACTACCCGGACGCAATGAAATATACCCGGAAGGATATCGATGAGTCCTTCCCGGGAAAAGAGACGCTCCTCACGTACTGGATTGACCCAGCTGTTCCTGAACCGGTAAAAATTGTGATCGATGATCCCGGGGAAGGATTGCTTTTCACGTATGAATTACGAGGCTGGGGATAGGGAACGACTTCCTTGGCACGGGACTTTTCCAATATCTATTGACAATGATAAAAATTTTTAACCCGATGCACAAAAAACATTACATGTGATCCGAATGAGGAAGAGTTACCTGAAATATGCCGGCATTGTTTCTGCTATCATACTGGCGATCATGTTCGCAGGTATCCTCATGACCGGATCCTTCACTATCTTTCCTGCCGTAACTGTCGATCCCATTCCGGACCATGCAGCGGGGGATCTTGTCATCATCACGGGGACAACAAACCTGAAGGAAAATACCCGGCTGGAACTGGAGATCACTTCTGCGTCTCCCCTTCCCGAAAGAGAATCGCGTGTTGGGGCTACGGACGCATATATCGTCAGGAGCGGCGGGATGACGAATACCTGGTCGGGTGCGCTCGATACTTCGGCGATCCCGCCGGGGGAATACCGGGTGAAAGCCTATCCCCTGAATACCGTCAATGTCTCTTACAGCAGGGGGGACCTTCTCGCAACATCCCGCTTCACGCTGACAAACGCCACACCGGATCCGGACAGGATCACACGACGGGGTGAGCAGCATGAGATTGAGTTCATAAAAATCGATCATATCGGAACCATCTTCCGCGGAGAGAAGATCCTTGTTACCGGGACAACGAACCTCCCGGCAGAGACTGAATTATTGTATATCGTGATCCCGCGATCCAATACCTCTGTCCTGAAGATCGACCCGAAGACCGGAATGCGGGAGGTCCAGCAGGGTTTCACACGATCAGGCCTGACACCGGTCCTGGCAGGAGCGTACGAAGGCAACCACTGGTCGTTTGCCATCGACACCACGGAGTTCATCCAGGACGAGTACGAGATTATCGTAACAACGGACTCGGTCAGCTCGGACAAGATCGGCAAGGAAGGAACTTTTAGAACGACATCCATGACCGTGTTGGAAGCGGATCTCAGTCTTCCACCCTTGCCGGGGCCTGCAGCCGGCTCCTGCCAGATCATCAGGATCGATCCCATCCCTAATGTTCCGACCGGCAAGATCTGGACAATAACGGGAACCACAAGCCTGCAGCCCGGAACGGAACTGCTGATGCAGGTCCTTCCCGTTGAATTTGATATTGGTATAAACCCGGCGACCGGGAATATTTCAGGGGCACTGAACGGGGCGATGGGCACTACGGAGGTGGTTCCGGGATCCGGCGGGAACAACACCTGGTCCCTGGAGATGGATCCATCCCGGCTCCCACCAAACGAATATCTCGTGAATGTCAGCAACGACCGGATCGATTCCCGGACCTATGAGACCCGGTACGGGAACGCATACTGTTCCCGGCGAATCACCATCACGGGAGACACCGCATGATCAAAAAGAAGTATCTTTTATTTGCCGGGGTCCTGTCGGCAATTATCCTGACCGGCATGTTCCTTGTCATCATCGTGACCGCATTCTTCCCGTCGCTCTTTCTGCCGGCCATTGCAATCGACCCGGTAACGAACGCAAATATCGACACTCACAACCGGCTGGTCCTGACGGGCACGACCACCCTGTCCGACATGAACCAGATTCACCTCACTATCGTCCGCAGGTCCCCGGGGCCGGTGCAGGGTGCCGGGTCACCGGCTACAGAAGTGCGGGGATTTGCCCGGTTGCTGTCAGATACCGGGGAACGAAATCCCTGGAAGGGATATGCCGATATCTCATCGCTGGACCCGGGAGACTATCTCATCACGTTTGTGACAGTCACGTATTCGGAAAACTTCACGAAACGGACGGAGAGCGAACCTCTCGCCACGCTCCCGTTCACCCTGGGAGATGAAAGAGCCGGTCCCGGGAGCCTGCGAAAGAACGTCATTGCAGATATTCCCTTCAAACGGATCAATACACCCAATGCAACAGAATATCAGGGAACGCAGGATTACATCACCATCGATACCTTTCCTGAAATTCAGACCGATGATGTCTACACCCTCTCCGGGACAACCAGTCTCCCGCCGGGCGAGGAACTGATGGTCGAGGTCCTGCCGTATGTTT
Source organism: Methanoregula formicica SMSP (assembly GCF_000327485.1). Classification (NCBI taxonomy): domain Archaea; kingdom Methanobacteriati; phylum Methanobacteriota; class Methanomicrobia; order Methanomicrobiales; family Methanoregulaceae; genus Methanoregula; species Methanoregula formicica. Next base: position 2,042,711 of record NC_019943.1, read on the forward strand.
CCGGCGCGGGAATCGATCTTGTCATCGACCCAAAAAGCCAGTCCCAGATGACCGGGATCTTTTCATCGGTAGTCGGCATGGTGTCCGTTTCGGACGGGAGTTATGGCCCGGACTACTGGACATTCGAGCTGGAGACTTACCTGCTGGCACCGGGACAGTACATCATGAAGGTCAGTAACAATGAGTATAATCAGGCGAACATGACAAAACCTGCCGGTGGACTCTCCTCTTCCCGGGTATTCACCGTAACGGAGCGATCATCATGAAACGCACCACCTATCTTGCCGCATCCCTCATCGTGGCCAGCATGGTTGCCGCGATGGTCGGGTGGTCGATGGCTGCCGGCAATTTCCTTGTTGTGGTCATCGCCATCCCGCTTGGTATTATTGTCGTTCTTGCCTGCCGGGCCCAAGTCGATGTTGTCATGGCAGACGAACGGGAGACAAGGATCCGGAGCAAAGCCGCACTCCGCACGCTTGAGGTCCTCACGATTGGCGGGGCCATCGCCGCGGTCATCCTTTATTCCTATGTAGTAAGCGTCCCGCTCGCCCCGGTTATTACCGGAAAACTGGTTATCCATGACGATGGCAGACAATCCATGACCATCGCCGAGTACCAGCCGGGGAGCGTCCCGGGCCCGGATACCCTGGTCCGGTCAACAACCATTGATGACCTGAACTCCATGAACGAGAGCGAGGCAAGAACCTATTGCACGTACGTACGGGAAGGATTTCGGGAGAATGAGGAGCGCGGTCTTGCCGGACTGACGCTTGGTTTCACCCTTGCGGTGATGCTCGCAGTCTTCGGAGCGTTTTATCTTTATTACGGCAGAAAGTACTAACCACAAGGCTTGTCATGAAGAACCGGATCAGGGTACTGCGGGCCGAACACGAGATGACCCAGGAGCAGCTCGCCGAGCTTGTCGGGGTCACCCGCAATACCATCATCTCTATCGAAAAGGACAAGTACTGTCCTTCGTTGAAACTTGGCTACCGGATCGCCCGTATCTTCAACGTGGACATCAACGAAGTGTTCACGTACGAAGAGGAGAAAGACGGGCCCGCATCAGAAGAGGAATAGGGACCTGAAGATCGCTTTTAAAAAGGATATTACACCGGCAGCGCCTTCTTCTTTGCGTCCGAGACTACCGTGCCCCGGAACTTCCCTTTCAGGATCGCCTCGGCAAGATTCTCGGGTTTGCGGCCGTCGATGACGATGAGCGGGATCCCGCTCCTCTCCACTACGCGGGCCGCTACAATGTCGAGCACGTTGTTGGAGCCGGCGCCAAGTGCGGTCTTGCCCACGATCTCCAGCAGTTTCTGTGGCGTGATCGCATCGAACCGGGTTGCCTTCGGGTTCTTCTTCGGGTCTTCGGAATAGATCCCGTCAACGGAAGTAGCGTTGATAAACGCCGTTGCGCCCACCCGCTCGGCAAGGACGGCTGCAACGGCATCGGTGGTCTGGCCCGGGGTGATGCCCCCCATCACCACGATCTTGCCGTGCTCGGAAAATTTCTTCGCCTCAGCGTGGCTCTCGGCAACCTTCGGGTACGCAGCATCGCCCAGCGCCGCGATGAGCATGGTGGCATTGAGCCGGGTGATCAGGATGCCTATCTCGTCAGAGGTGCCCTCATCGATCCCCAGCTCGCGGGCGATACCAATGTACCGCCGGGCCTCGCCGCCGCCACCAACCACAACGAAAAGCCGGCTCTTCTTTGCGATCTTCTGCAGCACCGGGACATATTCACGGATCGTGTGGTTTTCCAGCGACGGGATGAGGATCGAGCCTCCCAGCGAGATGACAACCTTCTTCATTGCACTAGTTTTTGTACCGGGTGCTCATAAAGAGTTATTTGCTATGTTGTACTGTCCCCGCTGCAAAAGCCGGGAAGTGTTCCCGGAAACAGGAGGGTATATCGGTTCAATCTACATCTGCAAGGATTGCGGGTACCGCGGGTCGTTCGTGCTTGAAGTCGATTCGCCGGAAGGCATTAAGGATGTTGAAAGGGAGGAACGGAAGCATAAAAAGCCCGTTCGCTCACACACAAAAGAAGGATAACAGGGTATGCATGAAGCACGCCAGTATGAAAAACGCGATACCAATGCCGTGAAGTGCTCGCTCTGCAACCACCGGTGCTCGATCAACGAAGGGAAGCATGGGATCTGCGGGGTCAGGATCAATGAAAAGGGGACGCTGTATGCCGCAACCTACGGGAAGATCAGCGCTGAAGCAGTCGACCCGATCGAGAAGAAGCCGCTCTTCCACTACTTCCCGGGCACGACATCCTATTCCCTCGGGAGCATCGGCTGCAACTTCCACTGCAGGCACTGCCAGAACTGGCACATTTCCCGTGCTGACCTTGAGACGGCACGCCTCCGCACCCTGTCACCGGAAGAGGGCGTGAGCCGGGCTGTTGGCAGTGGTTGTGCAAGCATCTCCTGGACCTACAACGAACCCACCATCTGGCACGAGTACGCGCTCGACATGGGTACGCTCGCCCGTGCCCGGGGGCTGGGCACGGTGTACGTCACCAACGGCTACATCACGGAAGAGGCCCTGCGGGAACTCGCGCCCATGCTTGGGGCATACCGGGTCGACCTCAAGGCATTCACCGAAGATTTTTACAAAAAGGTCTGCGGGGCGCACCTCCAGCCGGTGCTCGATTCGGCAGTGCTCGCCCGCGAACTGGGCATGCATCTCGAGACCGTGACGCTTGTCATCCCGGGCCTGAACGACAGCATGGAAGAGCAGGAGGCACTCATCCGCTGGGTGATCGAACATCTCGGCCCCGACACCCCCATGCACTTCTCGGCCTTCCACCCGGACTACCAGATGACCGACCGGGCCGGGACACCGGTTGCCACCCTGGAGAAGATCTACGAGAAGGCAAAAGCGCTTGGGCTCCACTACCCGTATCTCGGCAATGTTTATCATCACCGGTACGAAAACACCTTTTGTCCGTCCTGCGGGGCCACGCTTATCGAGCGGCGGGGATTCTCCAGCCAGCCCATCGGCCTTGACGGGACCCGGTGCAGGAACTGCGGGGAGACAATTGCGGTCGTGACCCATGCCGGTTGAATGTCAGAACGATACACGGTTCATTGCAGACAGGATGCTTGGCACCCTGACGCGCTACCTCCGGTTCATGGGCTATGACACCGAGAGCGCAAACTCCCTTGAGGAAGGGAATACAAAAGAGGACACCCTCCTTCTCGGGATGGCAAAAGAGCAGCACCGCATCCTCCTGACCCGGGACGCGGAACTTGCACGGCGAGCACAGGGGCAGGCCATTTATCTCCGGTCAGAGGATGTTATGGACCAGGTCCAGCAGCTGATCGATTACCGGGTCATCGAGCGCCGGCTGACCCTGAGCCGGTGCTCGCTCTGCAACACGAAACTCCGGGAAGCAAACACCTGCGAGATCGAACGGACCGGTTACGCCCCCCGCGACTGGAGGAGCACAAGGTTCTACTGGTGCGAGCAGTGCCACAAGCTGTACTGGAACGGCTCGCACGGAAAGCAGCTGGAAACAAGGATCGGGACAGAAAGAAACGAAGAATCCAATAATCTACCCTGAATGCGCAGGCCTCAGATCGCTTCAACCAGCACCTTGTAGAACTTCTCGGAGGCGCCCCGCTCGATCCACGGACGGTGGCCGCACTTCTCCAAAAGGATGAACTCGAAATCCGGAAGAGCCTTTGACAGCGGACCATTCACGCCATCGGCAGGGTGAGGATCCCAGTCGCCGTGAATCGCAACAACCGGGCACCGGATCTCCCGGGACATGTGGAGGATCGCCTGCTTCCTCCGCAGTTCGGCTGCCTCGTCCCAGACACCCCGGAAGACATCGTACTGGCAGTGGAAGCCCTCCTCCGGCACATTGGCCGGGTCGTAGGCGTCGGCACGGGCAAGGAGGGTGCCGAGTTCCGCGAGGAGCGCGTTCTTGCCGGCTTCGGTGGTGCCGTCAAGCCCTTCGATAAGCATATTCACCCGGTCGCGGTCCGTTTTTTTGAGGCGGGCCATCCGTGTCCGGGTGATGGACGCGGCATGCCCCTCCTCAAACGGGGGGCATCCCACAAGGATCAGTTTCTTCACCTGATCGGGATACCGGGCAGCAAGCATCCACGAGAGGAACGCACCCCACGAGAAGCCGATCAGGGTGACGGGGAGCATGCCATGCTGCGACAGGACCGACCGGAGCTCCTGCACCTGTCCTTCGAGCGTTGTCTCTGTCTGGAAGGGTTCGAGCACCCCCGTTACCGATGACAGCTCGCGGGCAACCGGTGCCATCTCCCCCGGTGCTCCCGGCCCGCCGTGGATCACTGCCACGGTATAGGGCCCGGGCCCCCATTTCCGTACCGGCTTCATTGCACGTACCGGTTATCGTGCGGGTGTAATAAAATGTCCTTGGGGATGCAAAAAAGCGGGGGGTCAGCGTGTCCTGCCGGCATGTCTCATCAGCGCGAGCAGGCCGGAAAGGATCTCCTTTGGGGCCGGCGGGTTGCCCGGGATCTTCAGATCGACTGGAACAATCTTCTCTGCCCCGCCGAGCACGGCGTAAGAACCGGCAAAGATCCCGCCGGTGCAGGCATCGTCGCCCACGGCCACCACGAACTTCGGCGACGGCATGGCATCGTAGGTCTTTTGTGCCGCTGCCGCCATGTTGTGGGTCACCGCTCCGGTCACCAGGAGCACGTCCGCATGGCGGGGAGAAGCCACGAACGTGATGCCGAACCGCTCGACATCGTAATACGGATTCGTGAGATTGTTGATCTCGATCTCGGCTGCATTGTCGCTCCCCGTATCAAGTTCGCGGATCGCGAGACTCCCGCCAAACACGGCGTCGACCTCGCGCCGGATCTCCCGGCCCAGTGTCTCGATCTCTTCATCCCGTGCCGGAATGTCAGCTGTTACTTTCCTCTTCAGCAGGCAGGATAGTACGTTCACCATTGTTACGTCACCTCACAGGTCTGTCCCCGCGTAGGACAGGTTCAGGCTCTTGTTGATGAGCGGGAAATCCGGAACAATCTCCCCCTGGACTGCATGTTCGATGGCCAGCCAGTTGCAGTACGAGGCGGTCCGTACCTTGTAGCGTTCGACAACCCCGTTCCGGATCCAGACCCAGCAGAGGCTCTGGCCCCGTGCAGATTCCACGAGGGTGAGAGCATAACCGTCCTTTGCTTCCCATGCCACCCGTACCGGCCCTTCCGGCAGGGAGTCAAGCAGCCGCTCGATCAGGTCGAGCGAGTCCAGGATCTCGGATGCCCGGACGGTAAACCGGGAGAGCACGTCGCCGTCATGCAGCGTCCTGACGGACGGGGGATGGCGGGAGTAGATGCCATAGGGGTGGTCGACCCGGACATCTCCGTTCCCGCCGGAAGCCCGGGCCGTCGGCCCGGTGATGTTGAGCGGCCGGAGGATCGATCTCCGGACCACTCCTGTCGGCGAGAACCGGTCGATGACAGATGCGGTCGAGAGCACGATCTTCAGGCCTGTACGGTACCGTTTCCGGACCTGCCGGACAAACTGCCCGAGCGCCTCAAGATCTTCGGTGCGGATATCGCGGGAGATCCCTCCGGGCACAATCATCCCCCGCAGGAACCGCGAGCCGGTCAGGTGGGCGTTCATCCGGAACACTTCCTCGCGGATCACCGCAAACTGGCTGGCCCCGAGCGGGAAGGCCACGTCCACGAGCATGCCGGCCTGGTCCCCGAGGTGCGAACCGATCCGTTCCAGCTCCATGAGGATGGTCCGCAGGGCCCAGGCCCGTTCCGGCACGTGTGTTCCTGCAATCCTCTCCACGGCGATACAGAAGGCAACGGTGTTTGCCACGGACTCGTCCCCGCTGACCGCTTCGGCAATGCGGACTACGTCCACGGGTAGTCTTCCTTCCGCCAGCTTCTCGACCCCGCGGTGCTTATAGAACATCCGGACCTCGAGATTGAAGATCTTCTCGCCGATAACGCTGAACCGGAAATGCCCCGGCTCGATGATACCGGCATGGACCGGGCCGACCGGAATCTGGTACACGCCATCACCCTGCACGCCACGGAAGGGATACTCCTTGGACGGTTCCACGGAAGGTTTCATCATGGGAGGAATGTTCCCGACACTCTTTTTCAAGGGATGGTAATCATCAGGATAGGTCTCGTGGAGAAGGAGCCTTCGTTCATCGAACGACCCCTCAAATGCAATGCCAAACCCGTCCCGGCATTCCCGTTCGGGCCAGCAGGCCGAGGGCAGGAGCCGGGCAATGGATGGGGCAGAGTTCTCCGTATCCAGGACAACGACAAGGAGGACACCTTTCTTTTCAAAAACATACAGGAGCGAGAACGGTGTGCCGGACGAGAAGTGCTCGGCGCAGAAAAGGCCGATGAGCGCACACTCGCGGGCAGCAAGGGATGTGACAAGCGGCAGGAACTCCGGTTCGCTCAGCCGGAGATACCATTCGCCATTGCATCCTTCCGTGATCCGTTCTGAAAGCGCACCCGGTCCCAGCAGTTCGCGTACCGCCTCTTTCCCCCTGCTCTTCTCTGCAACCATCAGAACATCAGCTCCGCAACGACCTGATCCAGGAACGCCACCTCTCCCGACGTGATGACCGTCCCGAGGATAAGGGTCAGGACAAGGAGGACAATGACAGGAAGGTTCATACCGGCGGGGGTCTGGTAACGGACAATCTCTGCGTGTGCCCCGGGGCCGGATACCTGCGTGAACGTGCGGAGCACGAAGTACCCGAATGCCCCGGCAGCGATGAAGAGCAGGACGAGAAGGATGACCAGGGCAACAGGTGAGAAGCCCGCCAGCTGCACGAGGAGGAAGAACTTCGAGAGGAAGACCGGGAAGAGCGGCATCCCGGTGATGGCAAGGCCGCCAAGGACGATCCCCCATGCCGCAACCGGCTGGAGGGCGAAGACATCCCGCATATCGTCCACCGCATCCGGGGAGAGTGTGCTGTGGTACTGGCGGTGGAGGATACCGGCAGAGAAGAAGAGGCCGGCTTTCGTGAACGCATGGGCCATCACATGGAAGAGCACCCAGAAGATGGCAAGGGGGGTTGCAACCGCGAGCCCGATGAGAAGGATCCCCATGTTCTCGATACTGGAGAACGCGATCAGCTTCTTGAGTTTCTTCTGGGGAAGCATGGACAGGGCCGCGATGAAGACCGTCAGGAGGCCGAAGATCAGGAGCAGGAGCGAGACCGTGGAGACTGCGGTTGTCTGGTGGACGATGGCAAAGACGCGGATGATGCCATAGATCCCCACATTCAGGAGGACCCCGGATAGGATCGCACTCACTGCTGACGGCGCCCGTACATGGGCTTCGGGAAGCCAGGTATGGAAGGGGAATATACCCGACTTTGCGGCAAAGCCGATGAAGATGAGGGCGAATGCCGCGATCACCATGCCGGGCGGGAAGGATCCGGCCTGCTGCATCAGGACGGTCCAGTTGAGGGTGCCGGTACCCACGACGCTCCGCGAGATCTCGAAGAGGAATATGAGGCCGACGAACGAGAAGAGCATGGAGACCGACGCGATGAAGATGTACTTGATAGCTGCATCGATGTTGTCCCGTGCGTACAGGATCGCGACCAGCATGGCGGAGATGACCGTTGTCAGCTCGGTGAAGATCCAGAAGAGGGCAAGGTTGTCCGAGAAGAACGCAAGGACGATGACCAGCAGGAGGAAGGCCCAGGAACCATAGAAGAGCTTCAGGCTCCCCCGGGAAAGTTCCCGCGCCTCGATCAGGTTCTCGACATACCCTCTCGCATAGACCGCGGCGAGAAGGAAGATGACGGTGGCAATGAGCACTTCGTAGATGCCCAGATGGTCGATGAAGAAGAATTCGTTCCCGACCGTAAGCAAGGTCATGGGGATCTGCCCGGAAAGGATGAGCCAGGCCGAGATGCAGAGGAAGATGGCGGCTTCTGCGATACAGGCCGAGTTCATCTGCCGGTGGGTCCGGCCCAGTGCAATGGCGGCAAGCGCCGCTGCCGCGACGAGGACAAAAGCTGCGAGGATCATGGCCCGTCCTCCGTGTCACCCACAAGATGGAAGCGGTGGAGGCGCTGGTGGTACTCTTCGAGCGTGGAGTCGAGGCCGACGGTTAAGATCGTAGTCAGTATCACGAGGATGATGAGGTCGATGATGATCAGGAACTCGATGATGAACGGGAGCTCGGTGACAAACATCCCAAAGAGCAGCACGCCATTCTCCATTGAGAGGTAGCCAAGGACCTTTGTTATAGCCCGTTTCCGCGAGAACGTGACCATCATCCCCATGAGCATCAGGGAGAGGCCGATGACGGCGCCGAAGAAGAAGAGGCTCTCCCGGGCAGGAGTCCCTTCAAGGATATTTGCCAGCGCTATGTAGATGAAGAGAATCAGGGCCATGGAGAGGAGGAGCGAGGTCGTGGGGCTCAGGAAATGGAACTCGATGTCGCGCCGGATCCGGATCCGTTCCTGGATGCTGGCGATGAAGTAGGGGATGACGATCACCTTGCTCACGAACGTTACCGCGGCGATGGCAAGGAGGACGGTCGCGCCCTCAAGCGACCAGAGGGCGAGCGCCATAAGGACAAGAGTGAGCGACTGGAGGGCGTAGACCGATACCAACGAGATGAGGTTCCTTGTCGAGATGATGTAGGCTGCCGTGACTATGACAACCGCAAAGAGGATCCGGATTACTGACTGGATGAGCGCGGGATCGATCATGCGAACACCTCGATGATGATGATGAGCGTGGAGAAGAAGAACGCCATGGCAAAGAGGCTCGGGAGGCGGAAGAACCGCATCTTCGCCATCGAAGACTCAAAGAGGCCGATGATCGCGGCAAGGACCGTGGCCTTGAGAACAAAGAGGACTGCCGCCACCGCGATCGTGCCGATTGCAAGCGTCGTGGTGAGACCGAAGGGGACGATGAGGTTGATTAAAAGCGCCATCAGGAGCGTGAGTTTCACGGCTGCCGAGAGTTCCATGAGCGCCAGGTTCTTGCCGGACTGCTCAAGGATCATCCCCTCGTGGATCATGGTCAGTTCCAGGTGGGTCTCCGGGTTGTCGACCGGGATCCGTGAAGTCTCGACCACGAGGATGATGAAGAGCGAGATCCCCAGCAGGATGAGGGTGGGGGTGGCGGGTGCGCCGGCGGCAGCGGATGCGGCAAACATGTCGAAGACATTTAAGGATTTGAAGACAAAGACCAGCGCGGCAAAGACGATGATGGTCGTTGGCTCGATGATGGCCGAGATGCTCATCTCCCGTGAGCTGCCCATGCCGCCAAACGAACTGCCTGCGTCAAGGCCGGCGAGCGCCATGAAGAACCGGGCAAGCGCGAGGAGGTAGAGCAACAGGATGATATTGCCTATCCCCCCAACCGGCTCGGGAACGAAGACGAGCGGGACGAAGAGTGCGGCGACCAGTACCGCAGCAATGCTCACATAGGGCGTCAGCCGCATGATCCACGAGGAGTGTGACGAGTACACCGTCTCCTTCTTCAGCAGTTTTGCAAGGGTGAAGTAGGTCTGGAAGACGGACGGCCCGCTCCTCCCCTGTGCCCGGGCTTTCACTTTTTTGATAAGGCTGACAAACAGCGGTGCAACGAGCAGCACGGCTGATGTGTTGAGCACCAGGTACAGGCCAAAGGAAAGGTTCATGCCAGCCACCCCAGGAAGACGATGACCGCGATCACGGCGCAGAAGACATAGAGAAGGTACGTGTCAAGGCACCCGCTCTGGAACCGGGAGACCGTCTCCGCGGTCGCATACGAGGCCCGCGCAACGGGCAGGTACAGGTATTCCTCGAATACTTTGATGAGCCGGATCCCGGCATTGCCTCCGGCAAAGATGCAGTTCTTCTGGTCAAAGAACATGCGTTCGTTCTTCATCTTTGTCCGGTACACGGTGGAGAAGATGATGTCGATGGGTTCCGAGAACCCGTGACCGGAGTACTCCATCGCCGGCTGCTGCGAGAGCGTACCGCACCCCCAGGTTCCGGTAACCCGCACGTCCCGGGATGCTGTAAAGAAGAGGGCCGCAAACGTAAGGACGAGCATGGCGAGCAGGAGCAGGCCGACAAGGAACAGGTCGGGCATCGGCACGGTGAAACCGGTGAGGAGGAAGATCTGGGCGGCAAAGAGACCAAGGAGGATACAGGCCGATGCAAGCAGCGCAGGGCCAAACAGCATCAGGAAAGGAACCTCTTCTGCCCTGCCACTCTCCGGAGAGCGGGGGAGCGCTAAAAAGACCGATCCGAACGCCTTGACAAAACAGGCTGCCGAGAGCGCGCTTGTCAGGGCAAAAAGGCCAAGGCAGAGGAAGAGCAGCACCTTGAAGAGCGGGTCTGCCACCGCAATGGAAGAGAAGAACGAGATGAACAGCAACACTTCGCTCGCAAACCCGTTCAGCGGGGGGAGGGCCGCGATGGCAAGCGCACCGACAAAGAACAGCCCGGCAGTGAACGGCATCCGGTGGATGAGTCCGCCCATCTTCTCGATGTCCCGGGTATGCGTGGCATGGACAACGGAACCGGCCGTCAGGAAGAGGAGGCTCTTGAACATGGCGTGGTTGAGGGCATGGAAGAGGGCGGAGAGCAGGCTGATCAGGGCAAGATCAAAAAGCTGGTAACTGGAGAAGATTACATACAGGCCGATACCCATGAAGATGATGCCGGTATTCTCGATGCTGCTGTACGCGAGCATGGCCTTGATATCGTACTCCTTTAAAGCGTAGATGATCCCGAGGACAGCCGTTGCCGTGCCCATGACAAGGATGAGGAGCCCCCACCAGAGTTCCGGTGAGAACACATCCAGCAGGAAACGGAGAAGCCCGTACACCGCGATCTTGAGCATCACGCCGGACATGAGGGCCGATATCGGCGTCGGGCTCGCGGGATGGGCATAGGGAAGCCACTTGTGGAACGGGATGATGCCGGCCTTGATGGAGAAACCGATAAGGAGGGCTACTAAAGCAATGGCCGAAACGGGCGAGACGCCAGCTGGTGCCAGGGCAAAGGATCCTGTCGAGAGGACGAGGAGGACGATACCCAGCAGGACAAAGAGCGTCGAGAGATGGGTCATCACGAAATAGAAGAGCCCGGCCTTCCGCGTCGCGGCACGGGAATAGTCGTACATCACGAGAAGGAACGAGCACCCTGCCATGAGTTCCCAGAAGACCAGGAAGGAGAAGGTGTTGGCTGAAGCCACCACGAGCACCATGGAGAGGATGAACAGGTTCGTGCAGGCAGAGAGGAGATTCCTGCGCAAGCCCCCTTCAAGATGCTCGTTGTATTCTGCCGCATAGAGGGCAACGCATACCGACACCACGGAAATCAGGAGCAGGAAGAAGGCGGAGAGCCGGTCGATGGCAAACGAGAGGGAAAAGCCGGCAACCGGCTGGTACGCAGTCCAGGCAATATCGTTGCCGGTAAGGAGGAGGAAGAGCGAGAGGGCCCCGAGGAGAACAGATCCGGCGATGGTGCAGAGCTGCGATCCGGCCCGGAAGATACGGCGGTCCTGCCATGCGCCGGCAAGGGGCAGGAAGACCCCGACAACAAAGATACCGAGGGAGATGATGAAGAGCCCTGCGATCATGATACGATCACCGGGACCCCGGAAGCTGTGGCGTTCCCGCCGTGAACAGCAAGGCACGATCCAGAAAAAACGCCCGACATTTTAAGAAGTTGCTGATACCGATCCATTGAGATCATCGCGGATATGACTCATCGCAGATATGAATTTAACACGATTATTGCTTAAACATTAAATAACTGGGGGGTTACCGGGCAGGAAAACCACGCTGATTTGACAGGGTACGGGAGATCAGGGTAACCGGAAATTACAACAAAAATGAAAGATTGTGCCCCGATTGCGAAAATCTGGGAAAAGTGGAGTTATCTTACCAGGTGCGCGCCATGGCACCGACGGGATCAGAGCGCGCTATGATGCGAAGCAGCAGAGGAAACTGATGAAAATCCCGGGGATTTTCATACCAGCGCTTTCTCAATCTCCGCCTTTGTCCGGTCAAGGACGATCCGGCCGATCTTGGTTACCCTGCCATTGACCAGGATCATGGGGATGGGCGGGTGCTCGTGCTCGATAATTTCCTTGATATAATTTGGAGTTCCCTCATCGAGAAGGGTCAGTTTCGTTTCCACGCGGTCGCCATACGCTGCTTTCAGGGCATTTGTGAGCGCCTGGAAGGCAGCGACCAGTTTTCCGGAATGGAAGCATTCTTCAAGACCGCAGGTACGGTCATCGTCACAGGGAAAAGGGGAGCACTCCGAGGTCTTCAGGCCGACAACTTCGACCGTTACGGTTCCAGCCATGCCCATGATCTTTGCGGGAAAAGTATAAGAGAATGTTCAAAATGGCATAGTGTATCCTTGCTGGCGCAAAGGGGGGATTATTACAGGGAATAGGCATTCACCATAACACACAATTGTTCAATCGCCCGAAAAAGAGGGTATCAACAATCCTGAAAAAAATTACAGGAACCGCTCGAACCGGTCCTTTTTTGCCTTGCAGACCGGGCAGATGCCCGGGGGCTGATCGCGTGCGCAGAGATAGCCGCATACCTTGCAGCGCCAGACCGGGAACGGGAGGCTCCCGAAGGTTGCCCCTCCACCGACTGCGACCGTCTGGACAGCACGCTCCTTCATCGTTCCCCGCTGGGAGCGGGGCGGGCGGCGTTCGGGAACGGGCGCGACCTTCCGCGTACCGTCTGCGATCGCCTCGCTGACGTACAGGGCGCAGTAACAGGCGCCATGCTCCTCAATGTCCGAATCGCGGTAATCGCAGGGACAGATGATGTCAAGATCCTCTTCTTTTTTCCCGGAAGCCAGCCGGCAGGGGCAGGCCCGGTACCCGTACCGCTGTTCGTTCTTCAGGAGACCTCGGATAAGGTTTTTCACAAACTCTGCATCCGGGTTGAGGAGGTATCCCCCGTCCAGGGCATCCTTCCTGAGAGCATCATATGCCCGGTCAACGTCCTGCTCGCTGATGCCGGTAAACGTCATGGTGCTAGGGCCTCCCGGATCTCCTGCTCACGGAACCCGATGATGACCTTGTTATTGTTGATCACAAGCGTGGGGAATGAGCCGCTGGGATTAAACTTCTCGACCAGCGTAATCGCATCCTCCTGCTCTTTGCCATCCAGAAGATCGACAAAGGTATAATCGAATGCCACTCCGATCTCGCGGAGGAGATCCTTGGTCTTTGCACACCACCCGCATGTGGAGAGCGCGTACAGCACGACGTTTCCCTTGTCCTTTCCGTCAACGTGTTCCATGAAACCGGGTCTCCCTCTGTTGTATGATGGGAAGTTGCGGCAGATAGTATTTATACCCGGGGATAGTGCGCAGAGATATCCGGGAAAAAAGAGTTGTGGATGATTGAGGTTCTGTCTTCACTTCTTCTTCATGATGATCTCGACGTCTTCGAGAAGTGCCTGAAGGTCTTCCTCATGTTCGACTTCCTGCGAGAGGATCGTGAGGAGGATATTGTAGGTGACCGGGTCTTTGTCTTTTGTCTTCTTCATCAGGGAATTGTACGTCTTGATGGCGCACTGCTCGCCCTTGATGTTCTGTTCTAAAATCTTCACGATGAACGGGTCATCCGGGGCATCGTACCCGCAGTTGGTGAACTTGTACCAGTCCTGCGGCTTGGTTATGGGTGTTCCGCCAAGCTGGATGATGCGGGTCGTCAGCAGTGTCGCGTGGTTCAGTTCTTCGGTTGCATGGAGCGTGAGTTCGCTGATGACCGCTTCCTTGTTGGGACCCTTGACAACCTTGGAGCCGATCCAGTACTGGTAGTAGGCGAGCCATTCATCGCAATAGGCCTTGTTGAGCAGGTTCACGATCTCCTTTACGTCGCTTCCGACAATCTTCTGTCCTAGTGTTCCCATATTCTTTCACCTCTGTTCCTTTGCGGTAACGATCCAATATCGGAAGCCATCCTTTAAATGGGTATCCGAACCGGCATGATACGAGCCCAGAAGCCGGCTCCTGCCCGGGGGTAACAGGGAAGATATAAGATCCCGGAAACAGCCTGCCACTGCACTATCGTTAATAACCATTCAGGCATATCTACTATGGAAATCCTGGTGGGGAAAACATGAAGGCAGTTCTGGGTCTTGAGGATGGTCAGTTCGTTGTCGGAGATGGATTCGGTGTTGAGGGCGAATGTTCCGGTGAACTCGTCTTCAACACCCTTATGACGGGATACATGGAGGCGCTCTCCGATCCCAGCTATTTTGGCCAGATCCTGATGTTCACGTTCCCGACAATCGGGAATTACGGTGTCGATGTGCAGAACATGCAGAGCCAGAGTACGAAGGTCCTTGGGGCTGTCTGCCGGGAGATCTGCGATGTCCCGGATTCACGGCCGACAATCCGCGAATACTTTGAACAGAAGAAGCTGCTCGGCATAGCAGGTGTCGATACCCGCAGCCTCACCATCAAGACCCGCGTTCACGGGACAATGCGTGCCGCACTGGTCGTGGGCAGCGATGATGGCACATATGCTGTGAAACTCGCACAAAAATCCCCCTCCATATCAGATTGTGTTCCGATCCCCGAGGTCTCCTGCAAGGCTCCGTACCGCATTCCCGGAAAAGGGAAACGCGTAGCCATTATCGATCTTGGCCTCAAGACCAATATCCTCACCAGCCTTACGCGGAGAAAAGGCGATCTCTATATCTTCCCCCATGATGCTTCCTACGACGATATCTTCGGGTGCGAGCCGGACTGCCTCTTCATAACAAACGGCCCCGGTGATCCTAAAGTTGCAACCAAGACGATTGCCACTGTCAAGAAATGCATCGGGGAACTCCCCATCTTCGGGATCTGCATGGGCAACCAGATCTCTGCGCTCGCCCTTGGCGGCGACACCTACAAGATGAAGTTCGGGCACCGCGGGGCCAACCAGCCGGTCCGGTACCATGACGGCAGGATCTTCATCACCACCCAGAACCACGGGTTCGCTGTCGATGCAGACTCGCTGCCGGAGGGATGTGCAGTCACCTTCGTCAATGCCAACGACGGCTCCGTTGAAGGGTTCGAAAACCAGGACCTGCGGATCAACTGCGTCCAGTTCCATCCCGAGGCCCATGCCGGTCCCCAGGACACGGAATGTCACTATTTTGACGGGGTCTTCAGGAGGCTCGGATAATGCCCCGGAAACAGCATATCAAAAAAGTCCTGATCATCGGGTCGGGCCCCATCCAGATCGGGCAGGCCGCAGAGTTCGACTTTTCGGGGAGCCAGGCCTGCCGGGCAATGAAGGAGGAGGGCGTCAAGGTCGTCCTCGTCAACTCCAATCCCGCCACTATCCAGACCGACCCGGGGATGGCCGATGCCATCTACATCGAACCGCTCCGCGCCGACATCATTGCAAAGATCATCGAGAAGGAGAAGCCGGACGGCATCCTCTCCGGCATGGGCGGGCAGACCGGGCTCAACATGACCGCGGAGCTTGCCGAGAAGGGGGCGCTGAAGGATGTCGAAGTTCTGGGGACGCCTCTCGAAGCGATCTACAAAGGCGAGGACCGGGAGAAGTTCCGGTCCCTCATGCAGGAGATCGGCGAGCCGGTGCCAAAAAGTGTCATCCTTACCGGGCTCAACCAGATCGACGAGGCCATCTCCGCCATCGGCCTTCCGGCAGTTGTCCGGCCGGCTTATACGCTCGGTGGCGCCGGCGGTGGCATTGCCCATACCCGCGAAGAACTCACGAGGATCGTGGAACTGGGGCTCTCGCGCTCGCGGATCCACCAGGTCCTGATCGAGGAGAGCGTGCTTGGCTGGAAGGAGATCGAGTTCGAGGTGATGCGGGACTCTGCCGACACGTGTATCATCATCTGCGGCATGGAGAACGTAGACCCGATGGGCATCCACACCGGGGAGAGCGTTGTCGTTGCCCCCATCCTTACCCTTCGCGACGACGAGTTCCAGATGATGCGCAGTGCGGCGATCAAGATCATCCGGGCGCTCGATGTCCAGGGCGGCTGCAACATCCAGTTCGCGTTCCGGAACGGGGACTACCGCGTCATCGAAGTGAACCCGAGGGTTTCCCGATCCTCTGCCCTGGCATCCAAGGCAACGGGCTACCCGATAGCACGGGTTTCGGCAAAGATCGCGATCGGGCTCCGGCTGGACGAGATCACCAACACCGTCACCGGCTGCACACCCGCATCGTTTGAACCCGCTATCGATTACATCGTCGTGAAAGTGCCTCGCTGGCCGTTCGACAAGTTCAAGGGCGCCGACAGGACGCTCTCCACCGCAATGAAGAGCACCGGAGAGGTCATGGCCATCGGGAGGACGATAGAGGAGGCGCTCATGAAGGCGAAGCGCTCGCTCGATACCGATGTCCAGAGCCACACGAGCCCAAGCGAGATCCGGATGATCCTCACCCGCCCCACCGATGAGAGGTTCCACTGCCTCTTTGACGCGTTCCGTCAGGGCTTCACGGTCGATGAGATCCTCCAGCTGACCTCCATCACCCCATTCTTTCTGGAAAAGATCAAGAATATCGTTGACGTGGAAAAACGCCTTGCGGAAAAGGCCTGCGCAAAGGAGGACATCATCCAAGCCAAGAAGTACGGATTCTCCAATACCGAGATCGCCCAGATCTGTGGAAAGTCCCCTGCCGAGATCGATTCCCTTGTTGCCCCCCCGGCCTACAAGATGGTGGACACGTGCGCTGCCGAATTTCCGGCAAACACGCCCTATTTCTACTCAACGTACGAACCACAGTCCGAGATCATACCAACCGAAGGCAAAAAAGTCCTCATCCTCGGATCCGGGCCAATCCGTATCGGCCAGGGAATCGAGTTCGATTACTGCACGGTCCATGCCGTGCAGGCCCTGCGGGAGGAAGAGGGAGTTAGGGTCCATATCGTCAACAACAACCCGGAGACCGTGTCGACAGACTTCGATACCTCGGACCGGCTCTTCTTCGAACCCATGCAGCTCGAGGACGTGGCAAACATCCTCAAATCCGACACCTATTATGGCGTCATGGTCCAATTCGGCGGGCAGAATGCCGTCAACCTTGCCGTGCCGATCGAAAACGAAATCCGCAGGCTGGGCCTCTCCACACGGATCCTCGGGACGAGCCCGGATGCCATGGATATCGCCGAGGACCGCGACCGGTTCAGCGTGCTCTTAAAGAAACTCAGCATCCCCTGCCCGCCCAATTCCTCAGCCTATTCTGAGGCGGAGGCAAAAGCAAAAGCAGCGCAGATCGGGTACCCGGTGCTCGTCCGGCCGTCCTATGTCCTCGGGGGCCGGGCAATGGAGATTGTCCACGATGAGCGGGAACTCGATACGTACATGAAGGAGGCGGTCCGGGTCAGCCGGAACCACCCGGTCCTCATCGACTCATACCTTCAGAATGCCGTAGAGCTGGATGTCGACGCTGTCTGCGATGGCGAGGATGTCCTAATCGGCGGTATCATGGAGCACATCGAACAGGCCGGTATCCACTCCGGCGACTCCGCCTGCGTAATCCCAACCCAGTCACTTCCCCCGGAAGTCATTAACACCGTGAGGGACTACACGAGGAAACTTGCCATCGGCCTTGGGGTCGTGGGGCTTGTCAACCTCCAGATGGCCGTAAAAGACAATACGGTATACATTCTCGAAGCAAACCCCCGCGCGAGCAGGACCGTCCCGTTCGTGTCAAAAGCAACGGGCATCCCGATTGCCAAGATTGCCGCAAAAGTCATGATCGGCAGGAAGCTGCGTGACCTCGGGTATAAGGAGAGGGAGATCGGGCATGTGGCAGTGAAAGAGGTACTGCTCCCCTTCAACAAGCTCAACGGTGTCGACACCATGCTCGGGCCCGAGATGAAGAGCACGGGGGAGGTCATGGGCATCGACTACGATTTCGGCCTCGCGTTCTACAAGGCCTGCATCTCGGCCGACAACGAGCTGCCGCTCAAGGGGAACATCTTCATCTCGGTCAACATGGAGCAGAAAGACGAGGTTATTCCCATTGCCCGTAAACTGCAGGAACTCGGCCTTACGTTGTACGGGACCGAGGGCACCGTCGATTACCTGCATGACGCGGGCATTGAGGCACACCTTGTGCGGAAAGTCCAGGAAGGGTCACCCAATGTCCTTGACATGATGCGGCACGGGGAGATCCGGCTCATCATCAACACCCCGCAGGACAAGCAGTCGCGCCAGGACCACTACCAGATCATGCGGGCGGCAGTGGACTTCCAGATCCCCTATATCACGACCCTCCAGGCAGCGCGGGCAGCAGCCCTTGCCATCGATGCTATCAAGCGCGAGAAAGTAACGCTTGAACCCATCAGCCATTATCTCAAATAATTGGGCCTGAATCGGAAAAATCGTCATTATTTAAAGATTTTACCGATTTCCGGTTCTTTCACCTGCCCGGGAGCAGGCTTGCTGTCCTGAAATTTTTCAACCATAAAAATTGAATATCCTTATATACCGAAATAACAAAAAAAGATGCATGAAGAAATTATTCGTTGTTCTTGCGATCCTGTTTATCGGGATTCTGCTTGCGGGATGCACATCCCAGCAGGCAGCACCTGCGACCGCCACCCCGACCCCCACGCCCGTCCCCACGGTAGTTGCAACTGCAGTCCCGACCGCTGAACCCACCAAGGAAGTCGTTGTTGTCGTTGTCAACAAGACCCCCGAGGCAACCGCGACAGCCACCCCTGCCCCGGTCCCGACCTACACGATCACATTCACCCAGGACCTGACCATTATCCCCGATGGAACAGCCTATATCAAGGCAGGCACGAAGGTCATCTGGCAGAACACCGACCCCTACAAGCCCCACACCATCCAGGCAAATGATGTAATTACCGGCCAGTACTTTGGCAGCACCAACCCCATCGAGATCCCGTACGGCGGCAGCTACTCGGTAGTCTTCGACAAGGCCGGCTCCTACGACTACACGACCGGACCCTTCCAGCCCCAGACTGAAGCAAAGATCGTAGTCACTGCGTAACCACGATACCCGGGTTCAGGAATTCCAGCCTGAACAACTTTTTTGTTCTTCTTTAGGTGATCTCTTTTTATCACACGGCACCCGCATATTCCCGCAGGCCTGCCCCCTGAACATATATTCTGGTACTTCCAAGTAGTACAGCATCAATGAGAAAACAGGTGTAAAATGGGGAAAGGCACGATTGTCCTTGCATATTCCGGCGGGCTCGACACCTCGATCTGCATCCCGCTCCTAAAAGAGAAGTATGACTATGACCGCGTGGTCACGGTTGCCGTGAATGTCGGCCAGCGGGACGAGGAGATCGACGTTGCCACAGAAAAGGGCAAAAAACTCGCCGACCGCCACTATACCATTGATGTCCGGGAAAAGTTCGTTGCCGACCACATCTTCCCGGCAATACGGGCCAATGGTTCCTACGAGGGATACCCCATGGGGACGTCCCTTGCACGGCCGCTCATTGCCGAAGAGGTTGTCCGGATCGCAAAGAAAGAGAAGGCAACCGCCATCGGCCACGGGTGCACCGGGAAGGGCAACGACCAGCTCCGGTTTGACTTCATTATCCGCAGTGCAGGCCTCGAGGTCGTTGCCCCGATCCGGGAGCTCAATCTTACCCGGGACTGGGAGATCGACTATGCAAAGAAGCATAACATTCCCGTACCGGTGAAGAAAGACAAGCCCTGGAGCATGGACGAGAACTGCTGGAGCAGGAGTATTGAAGGGGGCCGCCTCGAAGACCCGGCATTCCACCCGCCCGAGGAGATCTACCTCTGGACAGTCTCACCGGAAAAGGCTCCGGCTAAACCAGAGAAGATCACGCTGAGCTTTAAAAACGGAGTCCCGGTCGCCCTGAACAAGAAGAAACTCTCCGGGTATGACCTGATCCAGAAACTCAACGTTCTCGCCGGAAAACACGGGATCGGGCGCAATGATATGATTGAGGACCGCATCCTTGGCCTCAAGGCCCGCGAGAATTATGAGCACCCGGCAGCAACGGTCATCCTTACAGCCCACCGCGATCTCGAAGGCCTGACCCTGACACGCCAGGAGCTCGTCTTCAAGCGGATGGTGGACGACAAGTGGTCGGAGCTCGCCTACAAGGGACTTGTCTACGAACCCCTGTACCATGCCCTCAATGCGTTCGTAGAGACCACGCAGAAAAGGGTCAACGGAACCGTTGATCTGGAACTGTACAAGGGCAGCGTGAGAATCCTCGGGAGGTCGTCACCGGATGCGCTCTACTCAAGCGATATGGTCTCGTTTGACAGCGACTCGATTGACCAGTGCCATGCGATCGGCGTCTCCCAGTATTTCGGCATACAGGCCCGGATGGTCAGGCAGATGCAGAACAAAAAGCGATAACCCTTTTTTCCGCTATCGGCAACAAACCGTTCCCTCTTTTCAGCTCTCTCCCGAGGGTGCTTCCCGCATGGAAAAAGCGAAATGTATATGGAGATACAGACAAGAATCGGAGTATATGAGCGCCGGTTTTTTCTCCCGTTTCACAAGACCCAAACCCCACATTGTCGAGAACCCGCCTCCGCCGTCAATCACCCATGGCGCCGGGATGAACGTCCCTGAATACAAGAACAAACCCTACTTCATCGTCGGCTCCGTGGAGATGGGCAATACCACGACAAAATGTATCCTCACCGGCGTGAGCCTCGATACCGGCATGTCGTACGTGATCAACAAGACTGTCAGCATGAGCCGGGATATCCGTCCCCCGAAACCCGGTGAGGCGATCTTTGGCGCAACGCTTGACGGCACCGAGCTGACCCGCGAAGCGGTGACGGAACTCGTACGGGACACGCTCCTCAAGTGCCACAGGGACGCACACCTGGATATCAAAAACGAACTGGATTTTGTTGTCAGGAGCACAGGGGTCGTTGCTGAGATGGATTCCCCGGACCAGGTCGGGGACTTTGTCATCTCCCTTGCAAACGGCTGCCTTGTTGCCGGCGTCCCGCCCCGAAAGATGACACCCCCGATGTCAAAAGAGAACCAGGCACCAAAACTCCAGCCGTACAGTTTTGCCGACAAGGTGGTCTTTGTCGGGGCAGTGGCCGGTGTTATCCCCCCGGTTGGCTCGACCGGTGTCGAGATGGTGGCAAACGAGATGGAAGGGGAGCTTGCAATGGCGGGGATCAAGGAAGGTGCGAAATGGACCCCGGTCGACTTCCGCAATCCCTGCGTAACGATAGACTTTGGGACAACCCTGGACGGGAGGATCACAAGCGATGTCGCCCCTGATGCGGAGAATCCCTTTGCCAAGACAGTGGGGAACTTCTGCGGCCTTGCCGGGGCGATCCCGGATGCTATCGTCCGGGGTACCGGCCTTGTCCACCAGCGCACGGGCACGGCGCTTGACGTCTTCGGCGAGCACAGCATCACCGGGGGCCTGTTCTCCCGGAGCAACCGCAGGATCGTGGACGAACTGGTGGACCGCTGCCACGAGCACATCGATATCCGCATCGTGCCACCAGAACGGAACCGTTTCGGGCGTGTGCCGGTCAATGCACGGGTTGCCTATGAATCGGGAGTTGCCATGATTGGCTGTGACTGCGGGGAGAATTCCAGCGACCTCCCAAAACTGGTTGAGATCGGGGCCGAGATCCACAAGAATCACTCGCTTGCAACCTTAAACGAGGTGGTGGACCGGGTCTGCACCCGGATGGCCCTGCGCCTGATCGATGTTGCCGTTGAGCAGGGGCTGGTTTTGAAGAACTCCTCGATCGGGTTTACCGGCCGGGCTGCCATCTCCGGCAGGAAACCGGAATATATCCTTGAAGGGATCACGGAGCGGAACCTTTTTTATAAACCGAATGACCACGTTGTCTTTGTCGATGACGGTCTTGCCCGGGGCGCGGCCCTCATGGGCAGGTGCATGAACTCACTCGGAAAGCCCAAAAACCCAATAGGTGGGGTCCGTGGAGGCCCATGTATTATGAGCCGCCGAATCAAAATAGGAAAGTAACACTGGTGCATTATGACTGCCGAGAACGATACCACCGAACAACTGTATGATGTCCTCGTACCTCCCGGCGTACCGCAAAAACTTATCATCGAAATTTCGAGAAAGTTTGATGTAAAGGTCGTGGAACGCAAAGAGAGACTGTCCTTTGCAAACATGGAGGGGGATGAACGCAATCTTCTGGCGTTTCGGGGAAAGCTCGATGTTGTCCAGGAAGTTGAAAAATATATGAAAGACCAGCTCATGGCATATATTGAAAAATAATTTTCTATTTCTGAAAATTCATTTATCCAGTTAAACAGAACACGCTTATACCTTGTATTTCGATTGTTTTTTCGGCCTTACTTTTTCAGTCTTAAAGAAGCAGCAGCATTTAAGTGCAGGCACTTGTATCATTAATGGATATCAGGCATTATCGGTATCGCGTATGGTGAAAGGGCAGGTTATTTTTTCAGCAGCCGAACCAGCAGCGCTTTCTGCGCATGGAGGCGGTTTTCCGCCTCATCCCATACCAGGCTCTGGCCACCTTCCATCACTTCGTCCGTGATCTCCTCCCCCCGGTGGGCGGGAAGGCAGTGGAGGACGCGGGCATCGGGAGATGCCAGTTTCATCAGGTCGGCGTCGACCGTGTAATCGCCAAAGAGCTTCAGGCGCTCATCGCGCTCATCCTCGTCACCCATCGAGACCCAGGTATCCGTGACAATGACCTCTGCATCCTTCACGGCCTTCTCCGGCTCGCGAATGAGTGTCACCTTTCCGCCGAGTTCCTGTGCTTTTTTCACGTATTCCGGAACAGGTTCGTACCCGACCGGAGTCGATACCGTTACCTCGAGGCCCGTAAGGACCGTTGAGAGGATCAGGGAGTGGCAGACATTGTTCCCGTCGCCCACCCAGGTGACCCGCAGGTCGCGGGTAGAGCCGAAGTGCTCCTGCATGGTCATGATATCGGCAAGGAGCTGGCATGGGTGTTCCATATCCGAGAGGCCGTTGATGACCGGGATCGTCGCAAACCGTGCGAACTCTTCGATGGTGCTGTGTTTGTAGGCCCGGATCATCAGGGCGGAAACATAGCGGGAAGCCGCCCGTGCAGTATCGCGGATCTCCTCGCCCCGCCAGATCTGCATGTCGCGGGCATTTAAAAACAGGGCATGGCCGCCCAGTTCGTTCATCCCGACCTCGAACGAAATATGGGTCCGGGTCGAGGACTTCTCGAAGATCATCGCGAGGGTCTTTCCCGCAAGAAGGGGGTGGGTGGTGCCGGCCTTCTTCTGGCGCTTGAGCTGGTGTGCTTCAGAGAGCAGCTGCTCAAGCTCGGGCTCGCTGATATCGAGGATGGATATGAAGTCCTTGTTCATCGAAGTTCCCTCATGTGGGCAATGCGTTTCTCCAGCAGTTCCTTTGTCCCGATGTCCCTGCGGTGCCGGACTTTACCTTTGACACCTGATGCAGCCTGCTCAGCGGCCTGTTCTGCCTGTTCCAGGGTCTCGCCGATGCCGACAAAGGCAAGGGTACGGGAGGTCAGGGTGACGAGCTCGCCATCCCGCTTCTCGACATTGGCATAATAGAGGAGGGCATTGTCATGGGATTCAAGCGTGATGGCATCCCCGGCTTGGGGAGCCTCGGGATATCCTTCCGGGACAAGGTACTTGCAGACTGTTGCCTGCCGGTCGAATGTTACGTGCGAGGGGAGAAGGGTGCCATCGGCAATGTGGTGCACGATCTCCGTGAGGTCCGATGTCAGGAGGGAGAGGACGTTCATCGCCTCGGGATCGCCAAACCGGGCATTGAACTCGATCACCTTGGGGCCGTCACGGGTGTTCATGAACTGGCCGTACAGGATCCCCTTGTAGGGCCGGCCCGTGCGTGCCATGGCGGCAACAGCGGATTTCATGATCCCGATGGCCTTCCGGTAGTCCGTGTCCGTGACGAAAGGCAGCATGTGGCCCGGCATCGAGTACGAACCCATGCCCCCGGTATTCAGGCCGATGTCTCCCTCGAATGCCCGCTTGTGATCCTGCACGAGCGGCATCGGGACGAGGTGGGTGCCGTCGACAAATGCCTGGAGGGTAAATTCCTCGCCAAGGAGGCGTTCCTCCAGCACGGCCTCGCCATTCAGGGACTTCACGTACCCGATGGCGCCGTCCCGGTCAACCTGTTCTCCCATGATCCGGACGCCCTTGCCACCGGTCAGCCCGATGGGTTTGACAACGAGATCGCCTTCGAAGGACTGGATGAATTCCACGGCTTCATCCGTATTATGGAAAACCCGGTATTTCGGGCACCCGTCGATGGCATTGCGTTCCATCATCTCACGGCAGAAGGCCTTGTCCGTCTCGATCCGGGCAGCGGACTTCACCGGCCCCACGCAGGGAATCCCCACCTCTTCGAGAGCGTCCACAATCCCGGCTTCCAGGGGTGCCTCGGGGCCGATGAAGGCATACTCCAGCCCCTTCTCCCGTGCATAGGAGACGATCCGCCCGACATCGGTCTCCTTTGCAGGGAGGATGTCCTTTGCAATGGCTTCAATGCCGGGATTGCGTTTTGCCATGACCGAGAAGACTTCGGTGGTCGTGTTGCGGGCAAGGGCAGCAGCTATCGCATGCTCCCTTCCACCCCCGCCTACAACAAGGATCTTCATAGTACCTTCCTAGTTTACGCCCGGAATAAAAATGTCTTCTCTTTCATCTGTTCAGGAGTTCGGAGATCCGGACAAGAGGGAGGATTGTTACGCCATGCGCGGCAAGCAGGGCCCCGGCACCCTGTTCACGGTCAACCACCGTCACCACGCGGTCTGCTCTCGCCCCGGCGGCACGCAGGACGTTGATCCCGTGCAGGGCAGATCCACCGGAGGTGGTCACATCCTCGACAAGGAGGACGTTCTTATCCTTCACGTCGCCAATGACAAGGCTCTTCTTCCCGTGGTCCTTCTCCGCTGCACGGATGATTGCGTAGGGTTTCTTTTTGGCAATGGACGTTGCAACACAGAGCGGGACACCGCCGACCGCCACCCCGGCAACAACATCGAAATCGTATGCAGATGCGACGGATTCGGCAACCGCAGAGAGGAGTTCTGGCCGGGTGACTGCGGTCTTTACATCAACATAATACGTGCTCTTTGCACCGGACGCGAGGGTAAAGTCACCGAACTCGATCGCCTTGAACCGGATGAGCATCTCTGCAAGGGCGTTGTTTACCATGGAACCTCCTTGACTTTCAGAACATAGCCGATGATATTGGTGGCACGGTGAAGCAGCGGCGTAAGGATGAGGATGCAGATGAACGAGAGGAGCGTGACCTCGGAAAAGAGCCACGCCGGGCTGAACACCAGGAGGAGCAGGAATGCACCTGCAACAAGGTCATACTGGTCGGCAATTGGCCACTTCGCTCCCCGCTCCTTCCCGAGCCGGCGCTTGAAGAAACTCTTGGCAAGGTCGCCGAGCAGGGCACCGACCGAAAGAAGTGCCACTGATAGGAATGTCTGCTGTGGAAGCATGCTGATATCATAGGCCCCAGAAGCCCAGATCTGGAGGACTCCCACCGCGACCCCGGCCATGATACCGGCAAACAGCCCCCTCCAGGTCTTCCCATCGCCAAAAAACCGCCTGCCGTCACGGTACTGCCTGCCGGCATCGATGGGCGCACCTCCCCCGCACAGCGCAGCAACGGGATTCGGGAGGTATGCCGGCAGCATGATCCACAGGGCTGACAGCAATGGTATTATGAAGGAATCAACGCTAATAATGTAGCACTCCAATACCTGTAATAAAGAGCAGATAGAAAGATTAAGGTTACTAAAACCGGAATTCCTTTTCGGAACCTTTCGATAGCATCCTCAGGTGGAAAATAATGCTGATAAAGAAGACACGGGGTCTCTGTCCCACATGCAGAACTGTTGTGGACGCGGAGATCGTTGAGGAGGAGGGGAAGGTCTGGCTGAAAAGGACCTGCCCTTCCCACGGGAGTTCCCGGCACCTCTACTGGTCCGATGCACAAATGTATCACCGGTTCCAGGAGTATGATGCTGTTGGAAACGGGATAGCAAATCCCCAGAACACTGCACCAGCAGAAAGCTGCCCGACGGCATGCGGACTCTGCAACAACCACCACTCCCAGACACTGCTGGCGAATATCGACCTCACCAACCGCTGCAACCTGGACTGCGACTTCTGCTTTGCCAATGCCCGGGCATGCGGGTTCGTGTACGAGCCTGGCTTCGATGATGTCGTGAAGATGCTCCAAGTACTCCGCGACGAGAAACCGGTGCCGGCACCGGCAGTCCAGTTCTCCGGCGGCGAGCCCACGATGCGGGACGACCTCATCGAGATCATCAAAAAAGCCAAGTCCATGGGCTTCCCGCAGGTCCAGATTGCGACAAACGGTGTCAAGCTGGCAAAAGACCCGACCCTTGCCCAGCAGCTCAAGGACGCCGGGCTGAACACGGTCTACCTCCATTTCGACGGTGTCAGCAAGGAGACAAACCCGTTCCTTGCCATCCACGAGAAGGCGCTCGCGAACCTGAAAAAAGTCGGGCTCGGGACGGTCCTTGTGCCGACCGTGATCCGCGGGCGGAATGACAAGGAGGTCGGCGACATCATCCGGTTTGCCATCGACAACATCGCCGTGGTCCGCGGGGTCAATTTCCAGCCCGTTGCCTTCACGGGTGCGGCAAGCGACGAGGACCTCCAGAAATCGCGGATCACCATTCCCGACCTCCTCAAAGAGATCGAGCAGCAGATGGGCGGGATCTTAAAGAAGGACGACTTCTACCCGGTCCCGTGCGTCCTGCCATTCTCGGACCTGGTCGAGGCGTATACCGGCCGCCCGCAGGTCCGGTTCACCGCCCACCAGCACTGCGGGGCAGCGACGTATATCTTTGTCCGGCCGGAGGGGATCGTCCCGGTCAACCGCATGGTGGACGTGGACGCATTCTTTGAGTCTGTCCAGCACATGGCAGAGACGCTGAAAAAAGGCGGCGCGATCAACAAGTACAAGGCGCTCCTTGAAGGCGTGAAGAACATGCACAATTCCGTAAAGAAGAGCGAGCATTCCAATACCACGGAATTCTGGAAGCTGATCAGCAAGTCCTTAATCGGGCAGAACTTCGATGCACTCCGCGAGTTCCACTGGAATGCCCTCTTCATCGGGACTATGCATTTCATGGACAATTACAACTACGATATCGAACGGGTCCAGCGGTGCTGTATCCACTATGCCACACCTGACGGAAAACTGATCCCGTTCTGTACGTACAACAGCGGGCCGGTTTATCGCGAGCAGGTCTGGAAGAAGTACGCGAAACAGCCTGAGTAGTAATTCTCTTTTCTCCGGCAGTTTCGTGATCAGCAGACCACAAAGGACTGCCATTTTTCATCCATACGTTTATCTGGATATCCCCATCACAGGTTTTTATGGGATTCAAAGAACACATTCCGGACTGCATTCTTATCCTCCTCTCAATCCTCATTGCCCTTCTTGCCGGCTCGCTGCTCCAGGGCATCGGCGGCCACTGGGCGGTTATCATCGCACTCGTGGTCCTCTTCATCCTGCTCTATTTCGATGCCCGCTTCCGGGGGTGGACCGCCCCGTTCACCCTGCGCGTTGTCAGGTCATCTGCACTGAGTGAACTGTTCTTAAGCCTGACACTGATTACCGCCGGCCTTGCCCTTTCCTGGTTTTTGGGAGTAGTCGTCAGCAGGACTTATTCTGAGGTGGAAGGTGTTCTTGTCAGCCTCTGCGCATTCGGTGTCCTGATGCTTGTCGTTTCATCAGGCCGGAACTGGCAGTAACTTTTCTTGCGAGGCGGGCCCCCGCCCGGAAACCCGGGCGGTGCGGGGTCTGCTGCATACTCCCCCTCCCCATCCGGGCCCCTGCCCGTTTTGTCATACTCTGACAATCACGACGAAGAATGTTCTCCTGCTGAATGGCAGAGCTTCCATACTGTCACCATACATCCGTTGTCATAGGGAGGTGTCAGGTATACCCCCCCGGATGCATGCAGGGGGGTATGATCGATGTGAAACGCGGAGGGGGGAGGGGGTATGCCGGATACCCCCCTGTCCACTTCCAGGATGTACACACTGCTGCACACAGGATCCTTCACGGTTTTCTATGGAGTCTCCGTCGGGCAACGGTTGCACGTATCTACCCAAAAATGATATGGGGGGGTCTGTTCCGGCCAAATGTGGGGAGGGGTATCCCGGACACCTCCCCATCATGGGGCAGGGGGTATACGACAGATCCCGTG
The DNA here is from genome assembly GCF_000327485.1 of Methanoregula formicica SMSP. NCBI lineage: Archaea > Methanobacteriati > Methanobacteriota > Methanomicrobia > Methanomicrobiales > Methanoregulaceae > Methanoregula > Methanoregula formicica. The sequence continues at coordinate 2,070,909 of NC_019943.1, forward strand.
CATGAAACCAGCCCGTATCCCCCGGGGTGCGTACCATTCACGGGAAGGAGAGGTCGATCCGTTTCCCGTGCTGCAGGGCAATCTTTGCAATGGCAAGATCCTGGATGGCAAGCCCCGTGGAATCGAAGACCGTGACTGCGTTTCTGTCCCTGCGTTTCTTCCTTCCGATTACGACCTCACCGATTGTGCCGGAAATATCCTGCATGAAAAAGAGCCCGTTCCTGATCGGCACGTTGATCTCCCCGGAATGGACTGCCTGGGCAGGGTCGTCCACGAAGACCTGCGCCCTCACTAAGATGGCTGGATCCAACTCCTGTTTGCCGGGAGCATCGGCACCGATCGCGTTGATGTGCATACCCTCATGGACCCATTCGTTTCTGATGAGCGGAGTCCTCGAAGGTGTTGTGGTAACAAGCACATCGCAGTCACACACCCGTTCGAGGCTCTTGACTGTGCAGTCAAATTCCCTGAACCGTTCCGCGAACCGTTCTGCATGGGTGGGATCGCGGCTCCAGACCTTTAGCTGCCGGATCTTCAGTTCCCGCGCGGTTGCCAGGACCTGCGCTTCCGCCTGCCTCCCGGTCCCCACAACCCCGAGGACAACCTCGGGTTTCGGGAACAGGTATTTTGCGGCCACGGCACCGGCCGAACCGGTGCGCATATCGGTAAGACGCGTTGCATTGAGGATGGCAACCGGACGACCGGTATCAATGTCGAGGATGATTGTTAAAGCCATCACGGTCGGGAGGCCATTTTCCGGATTTCCCGGGTGTACGTTCACAATCTTCACGCCGGCAATCGAAAGCGAGGGAAGATAGGCCGGCATGGTTCGGAAATCGCCTGTGGGAAGGGTCACGTAGACCTTGGGGGGCATCTGAACCTCCCCTCTTCCATGGTCCGCAAACGCCGCTTCAACAGCCCGGTTGACGAGCCCGATATCCAGATCCTGATCGGTATCGGTGAGGTACTCCATGAACGGAGATGAACTCCGTAAATACGTTAAGGTTGGGATGCGGAAAGCAGGCTTGTGCGGACCGGGATCAGCACAGTAGAAAAAACAGTTTACTGGTAATCGATCTCTTTCAATGCCTTGTCGGCAAGTTCCTTCATCCGGGCTGAAATGCGGCTGGACGAATTGTAGTCCACGTCCTTCATGGCGTTAGCAATCTCGGTACCGAGCACGAAGATTGCATACTTGTGCTCCATCTTGCTCTTGTGCTGCTGGGAGGGCGTTATCTTGAGGGCATTGTACTGGGTGAATTTGAGATCGGGATTGATCTCCTCAAAATATTGCTTGACCTCTGAGAGCATCTGGTGGAGATGGATCAGTTCCTCTTTGTGCATGCTACCACTCCAGACACAACAATGGATCTATGCAGGATAAATAAATTTGTATGAAGCTGGTATGCACCAATTTCCCATTCAAAGGAAAATTACCGCAAATACCTGCTCTAAATCACGCTCCCATCTTCAGGAGCCGGATGGAGATCGGACGCTTGATGATCCCCCGGAAGTCCCGCGCAGCCACCCAGGAGAGGCCCTTCCAGACCAGCCGGTCAAGGAGTTTCTGGTCCACAGGACGGTCGAGGACAAGGCCGGTTGCCGAAGCATCGAGAGTCTCGATCACCTTCTCCACCTCGTCCGACCTTGTCTCGCGGACAACCGAGAGGTCATCACTTAAGAACCGCGCCGTGTTCTGCCCTTTCACATCTTCGATGTGCTCCCGGAGGCTTAAGGAGCCACTGGAAGCATCACGAGGGCGTTTTGTCGCTGCCGACCCCCGTTTTTTCTCGGCCCCCTCATCCGTGTCTGGGACCGGGCGGCCAATCCGCAACTCCGGGGGGAGTTCTGCGGAACTCTCAAAGTACTGGTCCCGCACATACTCGACCGGCACCTTGTTCCTGAGAGTCTTGATGACCTCTTTTCTGGTCATATCTTCGACGCTCTTTCCCTTGGGGGAGAATGCAACGAAATCAATGTCAGCCACCTGCATGAGTTCCCGCAGGATCAGTTCCCCGCCACGGTCGCCATCGAAAAAAGCAGTCGTGGTCTTCTTCGCGCAGAGGTCTACGACACTCCCGGGGATGTTCGTCCCCTCGACAGCAACCGCGTTCTTGATGCCATAACGCAGGAGGTTCAAGACATCCGCCCGCCCCTCAACGATGATGATGGCGTCCGATTCCAGGACGTTCGGGCCGGCAGGCACACGTTCTTCGCCAATGGACCCGATCTTCTCCACGCGGAGCGTCTGCCGGACATCGTCCAGCAGTTCATCGGAATCAATGGTCCCGTCATCGAAACGTTCGATCAGGATCTCCTTTGCCCGTTCAACGATCTTCTTCCGCTTGCTGACGCGGATGTCCTCTATAGTGTCCACCTTCACGCGGGCAACGCACGGGCCTACGCGGTCGATGGTCTCAAGGGAAGCGGCAAGGATGGCCGTCTCTGCACGGTCGAGTGAAGAAGATATCAGGATCTCTCCCGAGGTCTCGCCTTTTTTGCTTGCTATCTGGACGTCGATGCGTCCGACACGCCCTGTCCTCTGGAGATCCCGCAGGTCAAGGTCTTCGCCGAGCAACCCTTCAGTCTGGCCGAATATGGCACCGACTACGTCAGGTTTCTCGACCACCCCCTCTGCGGTGAGGCTGATGTGAATAAGGTACTTGGTAGTATCCGGTGAATACAAGTAAACGCACCCCCATGTATCATGCACTGCATGTAACGCGTGATCATAGGTATAAATTATATATATCACGCTTAATTACTTAAAGTTAAGGTTGTACACAAAACCTGAAATCAGGCCGTTTTTCACCAGGCACCGGTATAGTGCGGTTGAAAAGACACCAGGAATTTACCAGCTATTATGTCATATATCCGGTTATCCACTCTTTTCCAGCAGCGCGAGCGCCTCGTTTACCGATATCCCTTCAACCCGGATCCGTTTCTGGGGCGATGTGGCTCCTGACAAAAGACTGACCGCGGCAACCGGCCGTTCAAAAGTCCGGGCAACAAGTTCGATCACGGCCTTGTTTGCCCTGCCTTCCAGCGCCGGGGCAGAGACGCGGCACCCGATCATCTTCCGCCATTCGTTATAACCGGCAGGAAACGCATCTTTCTTCCCCCCTGCTGTCACCTCAATGGCAATGACAATCCCGTTCTTTTCTAAAGAGAGGGCATCGGTAATCCCCGGCATATCCGTACACCTGTCTTGAGAAGAAATGTTGCCCGGCATTAACGCACGCGGATCACCAGTGGCTGCTGCCGTCCTTCACCGGTGTTTAAACCCATGCCGGGCTGTTTGCCTGTCGCGCATCCGGGTTGTCCCATGGATCACTTCCAGACGCTTGTCAATCGATCACCCGGGGACCTATGGATGCGCAGGTATCGGCACCAGTACATCGGCATTGCGGGATAATGAGGGTTTGGGATGAAGACCGGGCGGAGTGGAAAGGAAAGGAGATGGCGCTACGGGCAATACCCTTTCCCGGCAAACCATTGCGGAGAACCGCAGGTGAACTCACCCTCTTCACAGACTACTTCCCCTCCAAGGATCACCATGCGCGGGAAGACCGCAGGCAGGCCGGAAAAGGGTGAGAATCCGCACCGGCTGTGAAGGGAATCGGGATCGATCGCGACCGCCTTCTTCGGGTAGAGTGCAACATCCGCCCGGTCGCCCGGATCCAATCCCGCGCACGGGATACCGAGGATCTCAGCCGGTGCCTGTGAGGTCTTCCGGATCACATCGGGGAGCGTAACTCTCTTCTCAAGGACAGCGGCCATTAGAAGGGGAACCATCGTCTCAACACCCGGGATGCCGGCGGGGGCATCCGGAAAAGCCGCCCGTTTTTCCGCGGGCGTATGGGGTGCATGGTCAGAGGCAATGACCGTGATTTTATCCCACGCTTCCCACAGGTCATTCTGCTCCTTTCCTGACCGCAGGGGGGGGTTCACCTTTCCCAGCGCATCGGTGTCAGCAAAGCGCTCGCGTGAGAGGAAAAGATGATGGGGGGTCACCTCAACACTCCCGAGAGCGGAGGCCGCAATCACCGAGTTACGCGTGCTCATATGGCAGAAGTGAAGCCGGCATCCGGCCGTATTGCACCGGCCCACCTCGCGGACTGCCCTGAGTTCACCTTCCACCGACCGGATCCGGTTATGGGAGGCCAGATCATTGTCATCGCCCGGCCCGACCTCCTCGGCATGGATAGTCGCGAGCGCGCCGCAGGCAGATATCTCCCGGAGCGCAGACTCAAGATCGCCCGGTGTTATCGCCTCTCCATTGCTTGACGGGGCAAAGAATGTCTCGCCAAACGCCATCGCCCCGGCATCCCACATCGAACGGATCGGCGTGTCCTGCGTAACCCCGCTGTTGATGGCAAAACTGCAGAGGGAGTGTGTTTTTGCTTCAAGGACGCGGGCCCTGAGTGCGTCGGGCCTGATGATAGGCGGGATTGTGTTGGGCTGGTCGAGGACAACCGTCACACCCCCCGCGAGGGCGCTCCTGCTCCCGGTTGCCCAGTCCTCCTTGGCCGACTGGGGACCACCCCGCATGTGGACATGCATATCAACGGCTGCCGGAAGGACATACAGGCCGGTGCAGTCGATCGTCCTGTCGGCCTTCCCGCCGGCTCCTGCCCCGGCATGCAGGACCTTTCCCTCCTGCATCGTGATATCAGCGGTCCGGCCCCCGGGAAGCAGGACATTGCGCAGCACAAGCGCAGGAGCAGCCATACAAGAGACTTCATTTTCCGGACATAAAGGCATAGTGATGGCACCAGTCGTGATTGCAGATCTCCTTGGGGCGAGAGGGAAATCAGGCAATAAGTATTCAATCAGGATGGATCAATAATCCGTATGATAATCCGGCTGCACGCTGCGGACAGTTCCCATGAGGTGCCCTGCTGCCCATGTGCACCGGGGATGTGACTGGCTATGGACAGAATTATAAAACTCACGCTCGGCCTTTTTGTTATCCTCCTGGTATCGTTTGTTGCAGTAACGGCGTACAATGGCTATGTCGGGCAGGCATACCGGTCAACGCTTTCCAGTACGTATTCGTATACCTGCACCCTCTCAACTAATTCCCCGCTCACGAACGTGACCCTCTTCCTCCCTGTGCCGGCAGATCCCACCGGCAACTCCCCGGTCATTGAACGCATGAGTGCACAGCAAATCCCCGGTATCCCGGACACCTGGAGAACGGAACTGTACGAGACGGGAAAAGGGACATTTGTCAAAGTGACGGCCTCGGAGATCATCCCCCCGGCCGGGACTACAACAAAAGATCCATATACCATTACCCTTTCAGCCGACATCCCATCAAAACGCCTGATTGACACCCGGGACCCGGTTGCCGGAACTCCGTTGTTCCGCCCAGCCCAGGGTCTAAAACCGGTTGCATGCCATGACAGGGCAGCGGGGGCAGCAGGCGGACAGTGCTTCACCTACCTGACAACCCTGTACGCGAAGTACGAAACCGATCCGAATGCTGCAGTAACGTTCAGGTCAGACCTTACCGGGAAGAATTCGTGGACGATCTTCGAGCCCCGGACAAACGAGTACCGCACTTCGGCCTACCTTCTGATGTTCGGGGAACAGAAAGGATGGACGCCGGTTGCCGGATACCTGGAGCAGGGGATCGGTGCCTATGATGCCCCCGCCCTGGATTCCTGACATTCTGTTTTCCTTTTGCTCCCTTCACTATATTTTCCAAAGCGCTGCACCACAGTTTCCTGATTATGACCACTCTTCAAAACCCCCCTACCAGATCGGCCATACGAGCCGGCCTTCCTGTCGAGATTATCCAGAAGTGCGACCAGCACACCGGGAAGAGGACGCGGGGCGCAGTACAGGAGATCCTGACGAACTCCGCGTTTCACCCGCATGGCATTAAAGTCCGTCTCACAGACGGGCGCGTCGGGAGAGTCGTAACAATCCTATCCCCGGATAACCCGCAGCAGGACTAACCTGGCAGTATTCCGGCGGGGAGCCGAACCATGGGACAAAGGTATAAGTCATTGGATTCCCACCATTTCACTATCCGCAAGGATAACCGGGATCAGCACGGGCAATAACGCGGTCCGGCAGGCACAGGAAAGGCCGTGCACTGATACGGTATCCTCGCAGAGGACTGGTTTCCATGGAGTTTTCCGCCCGGCAGATGGACGCATTAAAGGAGATGGCAAATATCGGGGCTGCGCACTCCGCAACAACCCTCTCGCAGATGCTCGAAACCCAGATCGGGATGAGCGTGCCCGAGATCAATATCGTGGATATTTCCCGGACAGGGATGTTTTTAAGTGACGAACTGACGACGATGGTCATCTTCGAGCTCCAGGGGGACATCCCTCATGGAGGTTTTCTGGTCCTGCATTTTCCCCGCGATTCTGCCGTCAGGACCGCCGGTATCATGCAGGGTTCAGCAGGAGCCGTTCATACCTTCGATGAGATGGACCAGAGCACGATTGTCGAGGTCGGCAACATCATGATCTCCTCGTTCCTCTCCGCGACCTCCGATCTCCTGGGATTCAACATGCTCCCCTCCCCGCCCGTGCTTATCGTTGACATGGCACACGCGGCAATAACCTCGCTGATTGCCCAGATGACGATCGATGTCGATGACGTCATCCTCTTCCGGGTCGAACTAAAATCCGTGGAGCACAATATTGCCGGCAACATCCTCATCTTCCTCGAAGTCAACACGTTAAAGAGAATCGAGGACCGCCTTGACGAGATGGTCAGGGCCCCCGAGGGCCGGTGAAGCACGGCACAGTGCGCCCTGCTCTTCGCAATATCCTTATCCTGCGACAATCAGAACATGATCGTGATACCATGAAGGTGCTCATTGCAATATCTCCGGAAAAATATCGCGACGAGGAACTTGCCGAACCGGTTGCCGCCCTGACAAAAGCAGGAATCGCCTGCGATATCGCATCCACGCGGCGCGGCACCTGCACGGGCATGCTCGGAGCAAAAGCAACCGCAACGCTCTCGTTCGAGGAAGTCGAACCCAAACCCTATGACGGGCTGATCATTGTCGGCGGGAACGGCACGCCGGCCCATCTCTGGGACGACGAGATCCTGCCGGTACTGGTGCGGTACTTCCGGGAGTCCGGGAAGGTGGTCGGGGCAATCTGTCTTGCACCGGTCGTCCTTGCACGGGCTGGCATCCTGAAGGGGAGGAAGGCCACATATAATGAAAATCCCCAGGCATTCCGGGAGATGAAAGCGGGTGGCGCGGTTCTCGTCAATCAGCCGGTGGTTGTCGATACAAGGATCGTTACCGCGAACGGCCCGTCAGCTTCGAAAGCCTTTGCCGAGACATTCATCAAGACGCTGACCGCGGTGGAATGGTAAATCCGCTATTCTCACCCCTGTTTTTTGGAGGGCTGTTTTTCTCAATAAACTGCCCAATCTACCGACATCGCGTCCTTACCGATACACGACCGAAAAACAGGATCGTTTATGTTTAATACCGATCCGGAAGAACCTTTTTCCACATGAAACCGGGATCCTGCATCCTCGCCGTCCTTACCCTGCTGGCACTTCTGCTCATCGTCGCCGGGTGTTCTCAGCCCGCACCCGCAGGCACCCCGGTTGTCTGGATCGTGTACGGTTCGGAGAAAGGTGATCTCTCCTATACTGACGCCGCATACCAGGGTCTTCTGGCAGCGCAGCAGAAACAGGCCCTTGTAATCCGCGAGTTCGTGCCGCAGGACTTCGACACGCTTCCGGCATTCCTGAACGCAAGTACGGGAGCGGACAGGCCTGCCCTCATCATCACGGTCGGTTTCCAGTATGCCGGCTTCACAAAGGGGCTTGCGGACCTCCACAAGGATATCAGGTTCCTTGCCATCGACCAGGCAGGGATCGGATCGGACAACCTCAGGGCATACGAGATCACTTCATACGGGGACAGTTACCTTGCCGGAGTGCTTGCAGCATCGGCTTCGCGAACACAGCATGTCGGCATCATCATGGGAACGGAGTCGGATGTACTTGACACGTTCCTTGACGGGTATACCGATGGTGCCCGGGCAGTCAATGCAACCCTTGCCGTTGACCATGCTTATGTCCGTCATCATTCAACAGAGGGGTTCACCAATGCCCCGGCTGCCCAAAAGAGTGCGGAGGCAATGTACCGCAATGGTACCGATGTGATCTTTGCCTGCGCCGGGTACTCCAACACAGGTGTATTTGGCGCAGCGGAAAACTCCCCGGGCAGGTACGTAATCGGCACGGATTCAGACCAGTCGCCCCTTGGGCCGGAAATCATTCTTGCATCTGCCGTGAAACGGGTGGACCGGGTCGTTTCTGCTGGCATCAGGGATACCCTTGACGGGGAATTCACCGGAGGAAATGTCACTGCCGGCCTTGGAGAGGGCGTGACGGGCATTATCTTCAACCCGCGGTTTGAGTCATATAATGAGTCACTCCGTGGATGGGAAACGCAGGCCCTGGCAGAAGAGAGGGAATACCTGAAGTCACGTGCCCGGCAGAGCCCCTGAAACACAGAACCGCACGGGAAAGAATGGGAGGATTGGGATTCGAACCCAAGAACCACTAAGGACCGGATCTTAAGTCCGGCGGAGTTGGCCAGCTTTCCTATCCTCCCGCAGACGGATATCCTGATTGTCCTGTCGGGATAATGAGCGCGGCGCCACCCGCCATACGGGTGCCGTATGCTCTCCAGTACTTAGCCCCTGGATATAAAAAAAAGATTCCCTGATTGTTCTGCTATTATGATGGATGATGGCAGTTGCATGAAGGGTGGCAGGAAAAAGCTATGTTTTATAGGATTGCCGGGGTACTGAGTGTGAACAACCGCACGTGACTTTCATGAGTACCCTGACGCTGAACGGCTGGATGGAGCGGGACGGCCACCGGCTCAGCATTCCCGGGATCGAGAGACTGGTAATAGACCGCCCGGATGAACTGTCGCAGTGCGGAGGGGAATTCTTCCTTTCCTGGGACTCCTGCAGCGCCCGCGACCTGTACGGGATCATGGAGGGAACCGGCCCGAAAGGCACTATTCTCTGCAACGGGAAAGCCACCGGGACTATCGCTCCCACAGCACCGGAGATGACCCTCGAAGATGCAATCGTGACTGCCGTTCGCCTCCGCAGCGATGAGGGAGTCGTGGCATTATCGGGAGGGGTGGACTCGGCGCTCGTGGCTGCCCTTGCCCGACGGGAATGCGTTGCCGTAGGCCTTGAAGGATCGCATGACCTGAAACGGGCGAAAGCTGCCGCGGACTCTCTGGGGCTTGACTGCACCTTCGTGACGATCCATGAGGAGGAGATCGCTTCAGCTCTTCCGATCGTTGTCAGGGCAATCCCGGAGAAGAATCCGGTGAACGCGGGAATCGCTCTCACCCTGTATTTCGTCGCGCACTGGGCCGGGGAGCATGGCTACCAGCGCATCATCACCGGGCAGGGCGCAGACGAACTCTTCGGCGGATATTCACGGTACCTTACCACGGAGACACTGGAAGAAGATCTCGTGCGGGACTTTACCGGTCTTGAAGCACAGGTGCGGCGTGATCAGGCAGTGGCGGCACTGCACGGGGCGTACTTCTCGATGCCGTATATGGACTTCCGTGTTGTGCGCGCCGCCCGGGCCATCCCTGCCGCGGAGAAGGTGCAGGGCGGCCGCCGTAAGATCCCCTTAAGAACGGTCGCAGAACGCCACATTCCCCCGGATCTCGCAGGGTACGAGAAGAAAGCCATGCAATACGGGAGCGGTGTCTGGGCAACCCTCCGGAAGCTTGCCCGTAAAAATGGTTATAAAACGTCCATGCAAGATTACATAGACCACATCAGCAGGGTGGAACATGGTCACTGAACAAGACGTACAACATATCGCGGAACTGGCCGATGTCGGTATCGGCGCCGGAGAACTGGAGAATTTTACCCACCAGTTCAACGCCATTCTCGAATATTTCGATATCCTCGACCGTGTCGAGGGGCAGGGCGAGGGAGCGCGCGATCACTATAATGTCCTGCGCGAGGACGAGGTCGAGCCCTCGCTCCCGCAGGAAGAGGTGCTCCGCAATGCACCGGCACAGGAAGACGGATTCATCAAGGCCCCGAGGGTGATGTAGTGCCGGCACAGACGATCATCTTCGAGCCCGATGACAAATACAATGCATTCCTCAAGGTCTGCAACAAACCGTCGCATACCAACGGGAAGCTGGCCGGTATCACGGTTGCTGTCAAGGACAATATCTCGACACAGGGCATCGAGACCACCTGTGCCTCGAAAATCCTCAAGGGCTATGTTCCCCCGTACGATGCCCACGTTGTCGGGCTCTTAAAGCAGGCAGGCGCTGCCATTGCCGGCAAGACCAACATGGACGAGTTCGGTATGGGGACCACCACCGAAAACTCCGCGTTCGGCCCCACCCTCAACCCCTGCGACACCGGGCGTGTCCCGGGCGGCTCCAGCGGTGGGAGCGCTGCGGCAGTTGCTGCCGGCATGGTCCGGATGGCCCTCGGGACGGACACCGGCGGTTCGATCCGGTGTCCCGCAGCATTCTGCGGCATTGTCGGCCTGAAACCCACCTATGGCCGCGTCTCGCGGTACGGCCTCATTGCCTACGCCAACTCGCTCGAACAGATCGGGCCGATGGGAAAGACCGTCTCCGATGTCTCCACCCTCATGAGCGTCATCGCAGGCTATGACCGCCATGACTCCACCTCGCAGAACAAGCCGTACGACCATATCCCCCGTGCCGACATCAAAGGCCTGAAAATCGGTATACCGGCAGAGTATTTCGGCAAGGGCGTTGACCCGCAGGTCGCCGCTGTTGTAAAGAAGGCGATTGGCCGGCTGGAGGAACTCGGGGCATCCACGGTCCTGTGCAGCATCCCCTCCATGGAATACGCCCTTGCAGCATACTACGTGACCTGCACCTGCGAGGCGAGCTCCAACCTGGCCCGGTTCGACGGCGTCCGGTACGGCCCTGCTGCGGACACGAAGAAGTCCTGGCACGATGCGTACCAGGAAGTAAGGAGCGCCGCGTTCGGCACCGAGGTCCGGCGCCGGATCATGCTCGGCACGTTTGCCCTCTCAAGCGGGTATTACGGGAAGTACTATACCAAGGCGCAGGTCGCCCGCGAGAATGTCCGGAACGATTTCCAGCGGATCTTCAGCGATGTTGACGTGATCGCCGGCCCTACCATGCCGACTATCGCATTCAGACTGAAGGAAAAGAGCGACCCGCTCTCGATGTACCTCGCTGACATTTTGACGGTGCCGGCGAACCTTGCCGGTATCCCGGCAATATCCGTCCCGTGCGGGAAGTCCGAAGGAATGCCGGTCGGTCTCCAGATCATGGGCCGTCACTTCGAAGATGAACGCGTGATCGATGTTGCCTATGCCTACGAGCAGGCGGTGAACTGATATGGCGGAAGAAGAGACGCAGGTCATTGTCGGTCTTGAAGTACACTGCCAGCTGGACACGAAGAGCAAACTCTTCTGCGGGTGTTCGACCGACTACCGCAGCGACGGCCCCAACACCCACCTCTGCCCCATCTGCCTCGGCCTGCCCGGCGCTATGCCGGCGCTGAATAAGCGGGCCATCGAGTATGCTATGAAGGTGGCAAAAGCCCTCAACTGCGAGATCGTGAACGAGTCCGAGTTCTCGCGGAAGAACTACTTCTACCCTGACCTGGACAAGGCTTACCAGATCACCCAGTACGACAAGCCCCTTGCCGAAGGCGGCTATTTGGAGATCGAGAGCGATGCCGGCGGGGAGAAGAAGGTCCGCCTCACCCGCATTCATGTCGAGGAGGATCCCGGCCGGCTCGTCCACATGGGTAATGTCGAGCGGGGGAAGTACTCGCTTGTTGACTATAACCGTGCCGGCATCCCGCTCATCGAGATCGTCTCTGAGCCGGACATGCGCTCGCCCAAGGAAGCTCGGAAATTCTTGAACAAGCTCCGCGCCACGCTCGAATACCTGAGTGTATTCGACTCCGAGAAGGAGGGGTCGCTCCGTGTCGATGCGAACATCTCGATCAAAGGGCACGAGCGCGTTGAAGTCAAGAACATCACGTCCTACAAAGGCGTAGAAAAGGCGCTTACGTTCGAGGTCACACGCCAGAAGAACCTGATCCGGCGCGGGCTGAGGATCGAGCGCGAGACCCGGCACTTCCTCGAAGGCCGTGGCGTCACCCAGTCCGCCCGCAGCAAAGAGCAGGAGCACGACTACCGGTACTTCCCCGAGCCTGACCTCCGCCCGCTCCGGGTGAAATCCTGGGTCGACGGGATCGTCCTCCCCGAATTGCCGGATGCCCGACGCGAACGATTCATGGCGCAGTATGGCTGTTCGCTCAATCATGCCCGGACCCTGACCGGTGACCTGAAACTCGCCAACTTCTTCGAGAAGGTCGTATCATCCGATCCCAAAGGACTCGCCCCGCTTGCATCAACGTGGATTGCAGACACGCTCATCGGCGAGCTGAATTACCGCGACATGGGACTGGATCCCGTTGACCCGGAAAGTGTTGCCGCCCTGATATGGCTGCTGAAGGCAGGGACCATCACTGACAAGAGCGGGGTCGAGGTACTCCGGGTGATGCTTGACCAGCGGCTGAAGAAGGAGAAGACGGAGACGCCCGACGCGATCGTTGCCCGTCTTGGCCTGACCAGGACGACCGGCGACACGGGGGCGATTGCAGCCGCCATCGAAGAAGCTATCAGCGAGAACCCAAAAGCCCTCGAGGATTACCGGAACGGCGAGGGCAAGGCGCTCAACTTCCTTGTCGGGCAGGTCATGAAGAAGACGCGGGGCAAAGCCGACCCTGCCGAGCTGAACCGTATGCTCATTGAAGCGCTGAAAAAGAAGGAGGCGTAATACCCGTGCACCTGATCGTTGCAGAGAAGAACATCTCGGCCCGGCGCATCGCGGAGATCCTTGCCGGGGGAAAAAAGGTTGCCGAGCAGAAGGACGCCGGGGTATCCACGTACCATTTCGGCGACACGATCACGGTCGGGCTCCGGGGCCATGTCGTGGAGATCGACTTCGAGCCGGGATACCAGAACTGGCGGAGCGAGACCGCAACCCCAAGAAGCCTCATCGATGCAAAGACGATCAAGGTGCCCACAGAAAAGAAGATCGTTTCCCTCCTCCAGAAACTGGCGAAAAAAGCCGATCGCGTCACCATCGCTACGGACTTTGATACCGAGGGAGAGCTGATCGGCAAGGAAGCGTACGAGCTGGTCAGGGCCGCTAACAAAAAGGTCACGATCGACCGTGCCCGGTTCTCCGCCATCACGGAACAGGAACTGAAGCACGCGTTTTCCACTACCACCGAGCTTGACTTTGCCCTTGCCGCAGCCGGCGAAGCACGCCAGTCCATCGACCTGATGTGGGGGGCGTCCCTGACACGGTTCATCTCGCTTGCCGCACGCCGCGGAGGCCAGAACATCCTCTCGGTAGGCCGGGTCCAGACCCCGACCCTTAGTATGATTGTCGACCGGGAGAAAGAGATCGTGGCGTTCGTGCCGGAAAAGTACTGGCAGCTTGCTCTCGACTTCGAGAAACGCGGCGAGGTGATCGAGGCCCGGCACACCAATGGCCGGTTCCACGAGAAGGCCGCTGCCGAACAGGCCCGCGACCGGACGCAGTCACCCCTTGTCGTGAAGGAGGTCAGGACCGGGACCAAGCAGGACCGGGCCCCGTCACCATTCGACACCACGACCTATATCGTGGCGGCAGCACGGCTCGGGCTCTCGGCGGCAAACGCGATGCGGATTGCCGAAGACCTGTACATGAACGGTTTCATCTCGTACCCGAGGACAGACAACACCGTATATCCCCCGTCTCTCGACATCAGCGGGATCCTGAACACCCTGAAAACCTCGCCATTCAAAAAGGATGTCGAATGGGTGATCGCCCACCGGCGGCCGGTCCCGACGCGGGGCAAGAAGTCCTCGACCGACCATCCGCCGATCCACCCCACCGGAGCGGCGACACGGGAGATGCTCGGGGACGATGCATTCCGGGTGTACGAACTCGTGCTCCGCCGCTTCCTCGCCACCCTTGCGCCGGACGCTCAGTGGAAGACCTTAAAGATCCTCTTTGACGCGAATGGCGAGGAGTATACCACGACAGGCGGCCAGCTCATGGAACAGGGCTGGCATGCGGTGTACCCGTTCTCGGAGGCGCGGGAGACGCTCCTCCCCGAATTCGCTACCGGGGAAAAGCTGCCCATCAGGAAGGTAACGCTCGACGAGAAGGAGACACTGCCACCCGCACGGTACACCCAGAGCAAGCTCATCCAGCGGATGGAGGAACTGGGCCTTGGGACAAAGAGCACGCGGCACGAGGTCATTGCAAAACTCGTCTCCCGGAAGTACGTGGAGGGTGCACCTCTGCGGCCAACGCTGGTCGGCAGGGTCGTCACGGAGTCGCTCGAACAGCATGCCGACATCATAACAAAGCCGGATATGACCCGGACGCTCGAATCGCACATGCAGCTGATCAAGCAGAGCCAGCGGACGCGCGAGGACGTGATCAGGGAGTCCCGCGACATGCTGCACCGTGCCTTCGACCAGCTCGAAGCCAATGAACAGGTGATCGGCGATGATATCCGGAACCGGACCGCCGAGGAGATGAACCTCGGGAAATGCCCGGTCTGCGGCGGAACGCTTGCCATCAAGCATCTCCGCGGCAATACGCAGTTCATCGGCTGCTCGCGGTACCCGGACTGCAGCTTCAACATCGGCCTGCCAACAGCGCAGTGGGGATTTGCCATCAGGACCGACGAGAAGTGCGAGAAACACGGCCTGAACTTTGTCCGGCTCGTGCGGAAGGGGGCCCGCCCATGGGACATCGGGTGCCCGCTCTGCCACCAGATCAATTCCAACCGCGAGTCGCTCGAAGAGATCCCATCTGCCGACAAGGGGCTGGTCGACCGGATCCAGGCATGCCATATCTACACGGTTGCCGATCTTGCGCACAGCACTCCGGAAGACCTTGCAAAGAAACTTGGCGTTTCCCTTGAAAAGGCAACGGAACTTACCCGCGATGCTGCTGTCGTGCTGGAGAAACTCCGCCGCCGCTCGGAGTGCCGCAAGTTCATGCGGGACCGTCTCATCCCCCGCAAAGGACGGAGTTATGCAAAGATCCTTACGGCGCTCAAGGATGCGGGGATTACGGATCTCTCGCGCCTTGCACAGGCAGATCCCGCCACCCTGAAAAAATCCGGGGTCACCGACGCGGAGACAGAACAGTTGATCTCCGATGCAAAGATAGTGTACCACAGCCAGGTCTTAAAAGAGATCGGGATCCCTGCCGTGAGCCTGAAAAAGTACATTGCTGCAGGAATCATCGAGCCGGAAGCATTCTGTGCACAGTCACCCGCCGCGCTCAGCGAAAAGACGGGCATGTCCTTATCGACCATCCAGAAGCACGTCGACAAGGTCTGCACCTACCTCAAAAAGCCGGTCCCGAAGAAATTCTCGAAACTCCAAATCGAACGCGGAAAGAAACAATTACTCGCGGTGAGCGGGCTCTCCACCCTTCAGGTGGAAAAACTGTTCAGGGCAGGAATTGTTGATGGTGACGCACTCCTTGCCACCGACCCGGTCTCCGTTGCTGCCGCTACGGGAATCCCCGAGCAGAAGATCCGCGATTACCAGAAGGTCCTCAAAAGAAAGAAAGACACCGCCATCATTCAGCTGTAGGCAAAATTTACTTTTTTTTCAGCGCAAGTTCGATCGCAACCCGCAGGTCATTGTCCTCGAACGGTTTGACAATGAACCCATCCGGCTGCGTAGCCTTCGCACGGTCAAGGGTCGGACCGTCAGAATGGGACGTGACATAGACAACCGGGATGGAGAATCCCTTCTTGATCATTTTTGCCGTTTCAATCCCGTCCACTTCTCCCTGAATGTTGATGTCCATGAGGACAAGATCAGGTTTTGTCTTCACCACGAGTTCCATAGTCTCGGCACCGGAGATCGCCCTGCCGGCCACCTCGTACCCCAGGTTCTTCAACCGCCAATCCTCAACTTTTGCGATGATATCGTCATCCTCAACAAGGAGAATCTTTTTTGGTGCCAATGCAGTATCCTCCGCTTTACGTTCCCGGTATTGTGCTCCTTATGTTTACTCTTTCCTCTCTTTTTTCACGAACCGCCATGTTCCGTTTGGTATGATAAGTTCAAAGCGGGCTCTCTTCCCGTACACCCCGGTCTCCCGGATCGAGATCCCCGTGATCCGGAGGATCTCGCGGGTCAGGAAAAGCCCCATCCCGGTGTTTCTCCCGACGCCGCGCTCAAATATCCTCGCCTTGGCATTATCGGGGATCCCGACACCGTCATCCTCGCAGATGAGGGTCAGCCCGATATCGGAGATCTGGTAATAGAACCGGATCATCGTAAGCCGCTCCCCGTACCGGACCGCATTGTCCGCGAGGTTATAGAATACCTTCTCCAGCAGGGGATCGGCAAAGATCTCCGTCTCCTCGAGTTCGATCTCAATGGAGACGCCGGGATTGTTGAGGCCGGATATCGCACGGGAGACGATATCCCGTACATTCTGCCAGACCGGGGCATGTACACCTACCCCTTGGTAATCCCTCGTGAACGTGATCTGCCGCTGGATGAGTCTTCCCTCTTCCTTGATCTGTTCCAGCAGCCGGGCCAGTTCCTCCTTGTTCCCGGACGCCACGGCCATATCGATGAGGCCGAAGATCCCAGTGATGGTGTTTAAGATATCGTGTCTCGTAATATCGTTCATGAGGTTCAGTTTCTTGTTTGCCAGGTGAATGGCATCCTCGATACGTTTCCGGTCGGTGATATCGGTTATTGTACCAACGTAGCCGTGGATCTGGCCCTTGCTGTCATAGACCGGGACCGACTGCCCGTAGAGCCATATGACTGATCCGTCTGGTCGCATGAACCGGGTCTCAGCATCCGGAAGGAGACGCGACTGGAACTTCTTCCACATCTCTTTGGAGATCCGCATGCGGTCCAGGGGTTCCTGGATCTCTTTCCACGGGCGGCTTCGCATGTCCTGGAAGGTCATGCCGGTCATCTCCTCCCACCGCTCGTTGACGTACGTGAGGGCTCCGCTCGCTTTGCTCTCGAATACTCCGACAGGTGAGGTCTGGAGGAGGTGTGAGAGGCGCTCCTGGCTCTTCTGGAGCTCCTCCTGCATCTGGAGGCGCACTGTGTTGTCGATAAAGGTCTCCAGCAGGCATGAACGCCCATGGAGCATGACCGGAACAACGTGTTTGATGATGGAGATCCTGCTCCCGTCGGATCTCACCAGGATGCGCTGGGAATTATCCACCTGAATGCCAAGGTCCGTGACCGGACACTTGCCGGCTTCGGCCGGGCAGACAACATCATGGCAGGACCTGCCAATAATCTCGTCCCGGGTTATCCCGATCATTTCCAGGGCGGCGGGATTGACATCTATGATCGTATGGGTCCCGGCATCGATAACAAGGATCCCGATACTGACGGACATCAGGAGGGTCTGCAGGTACTCCTGGCTTTCTATTAATGCCTCTTCGAGATTGACTCTCTCCGTCACATCGATAAGAACACCGCGGAACCCGATAACCTGGCCTTCGCGATGAATTGGTGCGAGAGAAATGATCGCACGCATCAATGTGCCATCGGTTTTACGGAGGGTGTAAATCTCTCCGGTTGACGTTCCACCCGAAAGAACCGCGTTCAGGCCGCGACGCATCCGCTCGCCCTCTCCCTCGATAAGGAAATCGCCGACCCGGATATCCTTCCTGATCATCTCATCGGAGATCCCGAATAATTCTGCACCGACCTTGTTGGTGTAGAGGACCCGGCAATCGGCGTCCATCTCAAAAATGGGGAGCGGGAGCAGGTCGGCAAGCTCGTGGAACCGCGCCTCGCTCCGTATGAGGCCTTTACTTGCCTCGTCAAGGGAGTCCAGCATGCCGTTGATCTCTCGCGCTAGTGCTGCGAACTCATCGTTGCCTTCAAGGTGAACTCTCCGTGAGGGAAGAGACTTCGTGCTGATGCCCTGAACCTGAGTGCTGAGGGATGTGATCCGCGAAAGTACAAGGCGGTCGAGGAGGAGAAGATACGTGATCCCCAGCATCAGGCCGGCGGCAAGAACGATGAGGACATACTGGATCGTGGTGGTGGCACCCTGCAGGTAAATTGTGCGGGGTTCACGGACCTCCACGATGAGCCTGCCCTGCCCGGTGATGTCCCGGATGAGGGCATACCCGGCAATTTCATTGTCGCCTACGAACTCCGTGGTTCGGGCGTTGTTGTCCCCCGCTGCTGCAAGCAACGCCCGTACAGACGCGGGAATACCGGGATCATCTGCCGGAAGGAGACGGAACTGTTGCTGTACAGACGTTAACGGGACAACGGTTACGGAATGATCCAGGTACCTGCCCATCACAACACTGCCCGTCGGATTACCCGAGAGATCGGAGTGGAGGATCGGGCAGGACGCCACAATGACCGGCCGGTCATCAAGGATTATGATTCCTGACGTGGTTTTGAGCGGTTCTGAAGTCTTAAGGAGCGGACTTCCCGGCACCAGGTATGGAAAAAGGGACTCCGTCACCGGTATCATAGTGTGGTTCATGGTGTCGTAGGCACCGGCATAGACAACTTCACCGTTCTCATTGGTTATGACAATGAAACTGACCTGCAGGTTCCGGAATATTCCCGGTACAATATTGGTGGAAACATACCCCGGGTTCCTGCCATTGACAAACTCATAGGTATCGTCCCACTGCCCCCAGTCAGTGGTTACCGTGGACAGGGCGTTGTACTCGGCATCCAGACGGCTCAACGCCATGTCAACATCCTGTGTCACATAGCGCTGCTCCAGGGCGCTGTAACTGGTAAGCGAGATGTTTGCAACAAAAAGGACGATCAACGCGAGGATGACGATCAGCAGGGTTATCAGAATGACGCTGGTCTTTTCCTGGAGTTTCATGGTGATCGTCCAATCATTCTCCCGTTTTTATTGGTGGCATATAAACTGTTCTGTGCCCGGAGGATCTGTTCAGGGATGCAGGGATACCGGTATATGAGGATGGAGCGCCAATACTACACCAGATCATCATGAAATGGAAAGACTGGGTCCACGTGACAAAACTCGATCCCGACAAGCAGCTGAAAGCCGGCGATATTGAAGCGATCGCCTCCAGCGGCACGGACGCCCTGATGCTCTCGGGCACCCTCAACGTCACGCAGGAGAACCTTTCCGCACTCTTAAAGGAAGTGAAAGCCTACAACCTCCCGCTCGTCATGGAGCCTGCCGGGCCTGAGGCTGTCCTGATGCAGGGGATCGATTACGTCTTTGTCCCGAGCGTGATGAACACGACCGAGGTCACCTGGATCGTGGGGAAACACAAGGTTTGGGTGCAGATGCACAAGGGTAAAATCCCGTGGGAAGACGCTATCGTGCCCGAAGCATATATCGTGCTCAATCCTAATTCATCGGTTGGCAGGGTGACAAAAGCAGTCTGTGACCTGAAGCCCGAGGAGGTTGCCGCATATACTTCCGTAGCGGATCATTACTTCCATTTCCCTATTGTCTATATCGAGTACAGCGGCACGTTTGGAGACCCGGTCGTTGTGAAGGCTGCGTCCGAGGCTGTTGACAGGGCAGTCCTTTACTATGGCGGCGGGATCAACTCCGCGGAAAAGGCAGCACAGATGGGAAAATACGCTGACACGATCGTTGTCGGCAATGCTGTCTATGACCAGGGCCCGGCTGTCCTGAAAGCAACGGTGGATGCAGTCCAGTAACTCTTTTTATGCCCGAGATCGAGATCGTCCTCGTTGCTCCCATCTATGAAGGAAACGTGGGATTTGCCGCCCGCGTAATGAAGAACTTCGGGTTCTCCCGCCTCGTGCTCATCGACCCCTGCCCGCTCGGAGACGAGGCGAAAGCACGCGCCTCGCATGCGCAGGACGTATTAAGAAACGCCGAGGTCTGCACGATCGAGGACATTTTTGCCCGGAGCAACATCGTTATCGCCACCACCGGCACCGTGAGCAAGTCTGTCTGCCACTCGATGCGGATGCCGTTCTATTCCCCCAAGGAGCTCCGTGAACGGATAAAAGACATTGAAGGCCGGATCGCCATCCTCTTCGGGCGCGAGAACTGGGGGCTCAACAACGAGGAGGTGAAACGGAGCGACATGATCTGCTCCATCCCTACGAGCGAGGAGTACCCGATCCTCAACCTCTCGCACGCGGTCGGCGTGGTCTGCTACGAGCTCGCAAACCTCCCCCTCCCCGGCTATGCCCTCTGCCCCCCGCAGGACATGGAGTACCTGTACCAGCACATCGACCGGTATCTCGACGGCATCCACCACCCGAAATTCAAACGCGAGAACACGCTCATCCTCATCCGCCGTATTCTCGGCCGGTGCAATCTCACGGTACGGGAAGCGAGCACGCTCCACGGGTTACTGCGCCGGAGCGAATGGCACATCGACCCGAAACTGCTGGACCGGGACAAAACGGGCGCCAGAAACCTCCGTGACCCTGATTCCGACGAGGATGATCATCTGGAGTAAAACCGGTCTCCTTTAACGCTGCACGATCTCTCGTCTCCAATCAACACCCATTCTCATCTCATTGCAATGGTTGTCATTGATGGGAAGAACTGTAACCTATCTTACGGTACCAAGGATACAAGCGGTAAGCGCCGGACAACCCGGTTGATATATGGTAATCCTCCGACACGGTTCATATCGCGCTCAGCATGATTATCGGTCACCGCTTTTTGTTATTGGTCAAGGCAGGCAGGGATCTGATGGTGTACTATCCGGACATCCGCAAGACGGCTGATCATTGAGAAATTACGTCGGTAAGAACCACACTATGCAATATTCTGATATCCCATCCCATCCGAAGTACACCGCCCGACCCCCCCTCACCCCACCCTGCGATCCTACAATTTTTCGGATAATTATCACGGGAGACCGGCTTTCAGCCGGGCATCCGGCCCGTAGGGGGTCGGGCGGTGTGCTCCTGCATCCCCGGGATCCGCATGTCCTCCCGCGTCCAGTGTTACGCCTTTAATATACCAAGAAAACCCATGGTATACGGATGATCTTACCGGATCGGAGATGAATCAATGCGACTTCTTCTCATTCATTCAGATTACATAGAATACGAAGCAAAAAAGAAGACAAAGATGGCGGAGGAGGCTTCCGTCCTTGCCGACAAGGAGACCGAGGCGCTCACGGTCTTTTGCGCCGTTGAATCGATCGATGAGGAAGACCTTGAGGGAGTCATCCTCCAGGGAATCGAGGAGATCAAGAAGACCGCAGGACAGGTCAACGTAGACAAGATCGTGGTCTACCCGTATGCCCACCTTTCGAGCGACCTCTCTTCCCCGGAGACCGCGGTCGCGGTGCTCAATGCACTGAAGGCCGGCCTTGAAAAAGAGGGATTCACCGTCAAGCGTGCCCCGTTCGGCTGGTACAAGTCCTTCAAGCTCTCCTGCAAGGGCCACCCCCTCTCGGAGCTCTCCAAGACCATTATCCCCGGTGAGACAACAGTCAAGCCGGCAAAGAAAGAAGTTACCCACGACTGGTTCGTGCTCACTCCCGACGGCAAGCAACACGACTACAAGGAGTTCCTTGACGACTCCCCGTTCGGTTGCCTCGTGAAGAAGGAACTCGGCATCGCAACCCCGGTCGGCGGCGAGCCGGCGCACGTGGACCTGATGCGCGGAAAGGAGCTCGTGGACTACGAGCCCGCATCCGATGTCGGCTGCCTCCGCTGGATGCCAAAAGGCAAACTCATCCGCGACCTCCTCGCCGATTACGTGCTCCGGATGGTGCTCGAATACGGCGGCACCCCGGTCGAAACCCCGGTCATGTACGACCTTGGCGACAAGGCGATCTTCGAGCACGCAGACAAGTTTGGCGAGCGGCAGTACCGCTTCAAGTCCAACAACCGGAACATGATGCTCCGGTTCGCTGCATGCTTTGGCATGTTCTCGATCATGCGGGACATGCACATCTCCCCCAACCACCTCCCGATGAAGATGTACGAGCTCTCCACCTACTCGTTCCGCCACGAGCAGAAAGGCGAGGTCATCGGCTTAAAGCGCCTCCGCTCCTTCACCATGCCCGACATGCACTCGCTCTGCCTCGACATGCCGCAAGCCCTTAAATGTTTTGAGGAGCAGCTCGCGATGGGGTGGCAGACCGGCCGGGACTTTGAGACAAAACTCGTTGCAGCGTTCCGGTGCACGAAGGGATTCTATGCCGAGCACGAGGCATGGGTCAAGAAGATCGTGAAGGAGTCCGACTGCCCGATGCTCATCGAGATCCTCTCCGACCGCGTCCATTACTGGATAGCAAAGATCGACCTTGCCGCAATCGACGGCCAACTCCGCCCTATCGAGAACCCGACCGTCCAGATCGATGTCGAGAGCTCGACCCGGTTCAACATCAAGTACCACAAGGAGGACGGCACCCCGGTCCATCCGCCAATCCTCCACTGCTCGCCCACGGGCAGCGTTGAGCGCGTGATGTGCGCAATCCTGGAGAATGTCTCCACTCAGGCTGTGCCCGCGCTCCCCACCTGGCTCTCGCCCGTGCAGGTCCGGGTCGTGCCGGTGACCGAGAAGCACCTTGCCTATGCAGAAGAACTGATGGCCCAGATCAACGCAGCGCAGATCCGGTGCGACACGGACGACCGGAACGAGACCATGGGCAAGAAGGTCAGGGAGGCTGGTATGGACTGGGTGCCGTACGTGATCGTTGTCGGCGACGATGAAGTTGCCTCAGAGAAACTGACCGTCACGATCCGGAAAAAGTCGCAGCCTAACAAGCCGCACAAGGAGCAGCTCACTGCCGATGCGCTGATCGCTGCGGTGAAGTCGGATGTTGAGGGGAAACCGTTCCGTCCGCTCTATACCCCGAAGAAACTCTCGCAAAAGGCGAGATATATCTAAGAATTTTCCAGTTCTTTTTTTACAAACCGTATTCGCGGGATGGCAACATTCCGAAAAAAATGTCCCGTGATCAACAAGCAGGTACAAAAAGACCGGTTTAATCGTCTTTAACATCCGGGCTTCAGGATTCTTTCGCCGTGAACCGGTACCAGTCACCGTGCTGGATCACCGGAGTTTCGGTAGCCTTTTTGGAAAGGGCGCAATCAACGGCAACCTTCAGATCACGGTCAGAAAAGGGTTTGAGGACAAACCCATACGGGGTGCTCTCCTGAGCCCGGGCAATCGTTGCCTCATCACCACAGGATGTAACAAAAACGACCGGAATATGCAACTCATCCCGGATAATCCTTGCAGCATCAATCCCGTCCATGGTCCCGTGGATATTGATGTCCATCAAAATGACATCCGGTGTATGTTCGCGAGCTTTGGTGATGGCGTCATCCGCGGTCATGACGGCGCAGACGGGATGATAATGCATAGCCTCAAGGGTCATTACGATATCCCTGCTGATGATCGCCTCATCCTCAACCACAAGAATTGTCGGTTTGTCCACAACAGACACCAGCCCGTTCGGAACGGTATTCAATGTGCGGGGTCATCTCCGGAAAACGGATCCTGATAGCACGTGGCAATACCGGGTAATCGTGTACTAGGGTGAACGCCCCCGGGAACGATAAATTCATTGATTTGGTCGCCGTTTACGCGAAATGACTCAAATATATCATATTTCATCTGTTTTCTCATAAGAAAAGAGGAAATATTTTATATAGATCTGATTTTTTTATTCAATCGCATGAGCCCGTACCGTCAGATTATGAACATTCCATACCATTTTTCAGCCCATACATAACCGATGGGACGACGGAGATTCTCGGTATCATGTACGGAAACGCGCTCTTCTGCTGGAAAAATATCTTATAGTTTGTTATCTTGCTCCGGCACTGGAAGAGGCAAAAATACTGAAAAATTCTCGAATTTTGATTGAAATGCTGAAGCCAGTTCACTATAGCGGTAAATGTTTTGCAACCGCCACCTTCAGCTCTTCCAGCGAGACCGGTTTGTTGAGGACACTGACATGCGGATCACGTATCTGCAGCATCCGTTCCTCGACTTCCGGCGCTGCCGTGAAAAGAACAACCGGAAGCTTTTCCATGCCCGGAAGTTCCCGCAGGCGTTTCAGGAACGTCCAGCCGTCAATCGGAACCATCATGATATCGAGAAGGATAAGCGCCGGCGGATCGCGCCGAATCGTCTCCAGGGCCGCGTTGCCATCGGGCATCAGGACGGGTTCATAGCCGAGTCGGCGGATCAAAAGGTCCATCATCTCGAGAATGGGGCGGTCATCCTCCACGAGCATGACCTTCTGCGTCACGGGACACCACCTTCCGCCGGCCGTTGTTTCGGGATATGGATCGTGAAGGTGCTCCCGACATTCACCACGGAATCAACGCTGATGAACCCGCCATGCAGTTGGACATAGCGCTTGGCAATCGAGAGCGAAAGCCCGATCCGCCCGGATTTTTTTCCATTGCCGGCAAGGTCTGCGGGGTTCTGCGTCCGGAAAATCTCGTCCAGCTGGGTGTTGGTGATCCCGATCCCGTTATCCCGTATCGCCAGCCGGTGCATCGTGTCCTGCGCTGATGAGATATACGCGATCCGGATCTTCCGCGGGGGTTTGGAGTAGTTCACCGCATTGGAGAGCATCGAACCGATGACGGTGGCAATCTTCCCCTGGTCAGCGTCGATGACAAGATCCGGGGGGACTTCGATGGCAATCTCCGCCTGCGCACCATAACCCCCACTCTCAATGATGGAGCGGAGGAGCTCCGGCACCGGCACAGAAGAGTATTCGATCGGGATCTTCTCTGCTTCGAGAACGGACAACTCCAGCATCTGGTCGATGACCTGACGCTCATGGTCGATACTCTTTGCAACCCGGTCGAGGATAGCCTTTGTCTCTTCCGTGACCCCGTACTTTTCCGGGTTCTGTGTTAACATGCTGAGATAACCCGTGATCGGCTGGAGCGGGGAATGGAGCTCGTGGACGGCTGTGCTGATGATGCCCCGGCGTCGGATGCTCTCGGTCTCGACCGACTCTTTGAGCCGTTCGTACTCGGTGATATCGACAAGGTTGATCAGGAGCGCAGGGCTGCCCTTCTGGTGGATCCAGGTAAAGAAGAGGGTACCAAGCCGTGTCTCTCCGGTCTTTGTCCGGAACTGCACCTCGGTCAACCCGGGCAGGGGTGTGCCGGCATCGGGACTCTCCGGTAGAGCGGGGAACGCATCGCGATCGTCCGGGTGGATGAGGTCGCGGAAATCTTTTCCCGCCAGTTCTTCAGCATCATAGCCGGTGAACGACCGGAACGTCGGGTTGGTATAACTGATCTTTCCCCCGTTCACGACAACGATGCTGGTCGGGGCATGGTCCGTCACCTGCTGGTACTGCTGCAAGTTCTCATCTGCGGCCTGTTCGGCAAGCTTCCGCTGGTTAATGTCGATGACCGAACAGCTGACCAGGTTCGCGTCGATCCGGCTCCACGAGAGGTTCACCCAGAATGGGTCCTGGCTTTTTTTCAGGAACTGCGTCTCGAAGTTGACCACGTCCTCGCTCGACCCGAGATACTCGAAGAAGCGGCGTTGCTCTTTTTGGGCATGGAAAAACAGCGAGAAATTCATTCCCGCCAGTTCTTCGGGACGATAACCGGTCATGGCCGAAAAATGGGAGTTTGCCATCCGAATGGCAAATGAGTTCTGGTCAAAGAGGACGATCCCCAAAAGCGAGGTCTCAAAGATGCTGCGGTACCGCGTCTCGCTCGTGTTGACTTTCTCGGTGAAATACGCGACAACGGCAGCGATACAGATGAAGAGGATTGCCTGCCCGGTCGTGTAAATCAGGCCGGCGGTGTCCGGGAATACGTACATGTAGGCCAGGACTTCGTAGACAACGGCACAGAACCCGGCAAGGAAGAGACCACGCCGGGGGTAAAAGTACGTGGCGTAGAGGATCGGGAAATAGAAGAGCTGGGAGTAGATCGTCTCGACGTGCTTGGTGAGCGAGATGGACGTGATGAAGATACACGAGAGGGTGAGCGAGGCAATGACGAAAAGCCGCACGATTTCCGTGTGCGAAATGGTATGCCCCGCTACTGAGAGATACCGATCCATGAGTAGTGTCGTATTATCCGGGAATGGTTATAAATATTCTATCCGGCCGACGCCCGCTTCTCCTCATGCAGCGGGGTGCACGCAAGGCCATTCAACTCAGGGACAGGATCCACGGATCAGGCTGCAAGCGGGGAGAGTTTCTGTATTACCCGCTCCACCTGCTGTACCGCTGTGCCGAGGTAGGCATCGGGTGTGAGCAGGGCCGCAATCTCATCCTTTGAACAGAAGCGGACAACGTCGGGATCCTGTGCAAGGATATCGGCAAGCGGTTTTCCTTCGGAAAAGGCCTGCATGCTTGCGACCCGGATCTTCTCGTGGGAGTCCTGCCGGCTCATGCCCTTCTTTGTCAGCTCGATCATCACCGATTCGGCCATGTTGATCCCGTGCAGGAACGCGAGGTTCCTGCGGATCGCGTCTTTCCTGATAACGAGCCCATCGATGACCACGGCCATGAGCCGGAGGCAGTGGTCGGTGAGAATTGAGGACTCCGGAAAGAGCACCCGCTCGCACGAGGAGTTGGTCAGGTCACGCTCGTCCCAGAGGGTGTTGTTCTGGAGCGCCGGTTCCACGGCAGAACGGATGATCCGGGCAAGTCCGCAGACCTGCTCGCTCTTGATCGGGTTGCGCTTGTGGGGCATCGTGGAGGAGCCGACCTGGTTCTTACCGAACGCTTCCTCGACTTCGCCGATCTCGGTCCGCTGGAGCGAGCGGATCTCGACGCCGATCTTGTCAAGCGTTGTCGCAACATTCGCGCAGAACATGAAGTACTCCGCGTACCGGTCGCGGGCAATCACCTGGTTGGAGACGTCCACCGATCCGATCCCCAGGTTTGCCATCATGGTTGCCTGCACGTCCATCCCCTTTGGCCCGAGTGCTGCCTGTGTCCCGACAGCACCGGTCATCTGGCCGACAACGACACGGGGGCGCATCTGTTCGAGCCGCTCGATGTGCCGGCCAACCTCGCTTGCCCAGATGGCGAAGCGGAGGCCATAGGTTGTGGGAACTCCGTGCTGGCCATGGGTCCTGCCGATACAGACCAGCGTCTTGTTCTCTTCCGCCCGCTTCAGGAGGACCGCGAGGAGTTTCCGGAGTTTTGTATCGATCAGGCCGAGCGACTGCCCGAGCTGGAGGCCGGTCGCGGTATCGAGGATATCGTTGCTCGTTGCGCCGTAGTGCACCCACCGCCCGGACTCGCCTGTTACTTCCGAGATCGACTTGACGATTGCCATCATGTCGTGGCTGATCTCGAGCTCGATCGCCTTCGCCCGCTCGAGCGACGCGTTCTTTGCCGTGCTCTCGATCTCTCCTGCTGCCGCTGCAGGGATCATGCCGTGGTAGGCCTCGGCTTTTGCCAGCGCGACCTCGGCCGCCACGATGCAGGCGAACCGGTTTTTCTCACTCCAGACGGCACGCATCTCCTTTGTGCCGTAGCGCTCCTCGATGGGGTGGACTGCCATGTGAACAGATCTGTTGTCCGGGAATATAGGGATTGGGGGATTGTTTGGAATGCAAGAATCTTTTTCGCGGAGATTATGTAAAATCGTCCTTGTTCTGATGAATGTGCCACTCGAAGATTACTTACACTTACCAGGGCGCGCAGTACATCATATTTCAATCCTTGTTCTCGTGGATGTTTCGCTCGAAGAAAAAACAGGGGTGGATCAACCTCATGAATCGGGGTTTCAATCCTTGTTCTCGTGGATGTTTCGCTCGAAGGACATTTACCCAATGGCTGATTGGCAGTTAGCGATGTTTCAATCCTTGTTCTCGTGGATGTTTCGCTCGAAGTATTTACGGCGTTCTGTTCAATCTTAACCGCCGGATAGGGTTTCAATCCTTGTTCTCGTGGATGTTTCGCTCGAAGGTTACGGGGGAGAAGGGACTGCATTGCGGTCTTACATGTTTCAATCCTTGTTCTCGTGGATGTTTCGCTCGAAGACCGAGCAGGGCAAACGCTCGCTGGCGGTTCTTGAGTTTCAATCCTTGTTCTCGTGGATGTTTCGCTCGAAGCAGGGGTAACTTTGCTGGGTTCAAGCAGGTGTGTCCGAGTTTCAATCCTTGTTCTCGTGGATGTTTCGCTCGAAGTCCTATAACATCGCACGCAACAGTGGTCTTTCGGGGTTTCAATCCTTGTTCTCGTGGATGTTTCGCTCGAAGCAAGAGGCGGAAAACAAACACCTCACGGTTGACGGGTTTCAATCCTTGTTCTCGTGGATGTTTCGCTCGAAGGGAATTATCTTGTATTCAGTCATTCGCACGATGGCTGTTTCAATCCTTGTTCTCGTGGATGTTTCGCTCGAAGCCTATAGGTAATATAGGTAATTGTCGCCCGGCTTGGTTTCAATCCTTGTTCTCGTGGATGTTTCGCTCGAAGAAACTCTCATTTTGGGCTTCTTTTCCAAGTGGTTTGTTTCAATCCTTGTTCTCGTGGATGTTTCGCTCGAAGTGTTTTATCCGAGCGGTGCGCCCGGGTCAAAAGGGTTTCAATCCTTGTTCTCGTGGATGTTTCGCTCGAAGGGTACTCGAAATCATTGATAGTCGTAGTGTTTGGGTTTCAATCCTTGTTCTCGTGGATGTTTCGCTCGAAGCAGAATTGAATGAACAGATTGCAGAACTCGAAGCAAAAGTTTCAATCCTTGTTCTCGTGGATGTTTCGCTCGAAGCCAGAATATAGTATTATGCATTTGTAGCCGGTGAGTTTCAATCCTTGTTCTCGTGGATGTTTCGCTCGAAGCATCGAGAAGGACGGCGGGTTGCTCGTCAAGGGTGGTTTCAATCCTTGTTCTCGTGGATGTTTCGCTCGAAGTTTACAGTATTGCGGGTGTATTATTCATCTGCACGATTTGTTTCAATCCTTGTTCTCGTGGATGTTTCGCTCGAAGAGACGAAATGGAAAAAAAGAAATTGACGCACTGCGGTTTCAATCCTTGTTCTCGTGGATGTTTCGCTCGAAGGTACATATTAATCATCTCAGACCATGTTCCTTATCAGTTTCAATCCTTGTTCTCGTGGATGTTTCGCTCGAAGTCGTCTGGCTTACGCTCTTTCTTTTCAGCCATCTTTGTTTCAATCCTTGTTCTCGTGGATGTTTCGCTCGAAGAGGGTATGATACCTTACAACAATCTTTTTGTGAGGTGGTTTCAATCCTTGTTCTCGTGGATGTTTCGCTCGAAGGTCCACCTGGTAAGCGGTATTTTAGTGGTTTTTGGTTTCAATCCTTGTTCTCGTGGATGTTTCGCTCGAAGTGCGGCAAGGTCTATGTTGAAATGAAATTCGTTGTTGTTTCAATCCTTGTTCTCGTGGATGTTTCGCTCGAAGGTAATGGTTCCAAATTCCGATCTGGTGTTATCAAGTTTCAATCCTTGTTCTCGTGGATGTTTCGCTCGAAGGGAAAGCGTCACATCGTCCACTACCGCAGATCCGGCGGTTTCAATCCTTGTTCTCGTGGATGTTTCGCTCGAAGTACGGAAATTCTGCGACATTTTCCCACCGTCGGGAGTTTCAATCCTTGTTCTCGTGGATGTTTCGCTCGAAGCGTGTGGGTTGTCGAGGGGTGATACCGTGGTTTTCAGTTTCAATCCTTGTTCTCGTGGATGTTTCGCTCGAAGGGGGATCAATGGAGACTATACTATACCGGAAATGAGTTTCAATCCTTGTTCTCGTGGATGTTTCGCTCGAAGATACACCGGCTGGTTATGGCACGGGCGCATGGTGGTTTCAATCCTTGTTCTCGTGGATGTTTCGCTCGAAGTTTAATGTCTGTTGAACCAACATCGGAACCAACAGGTTTCAATCCTTGTTCTCGTGGATGTTTCGCTCGAAGGGAATGAACACAGAGAGTGTTTCATCAATGTGGAGTTTCAATCCTTGTTCTCGTGGATGTTTCGCTCGAAGTCTGGCATAACCGCTTGATACTCTTCATAGAGTTGTTTCAATCCTTGTTCTCGTGGATGTTTCGCTCGAAGATGATTGTAGGATCGAAGGCGAAGAAGAAGATGAATGTTTCAATCCTTGTTCTCGTGGATGTTTCGCTCGAAGTGCTTCTTTTCTTGTGTAGAACACTTTTCCTATGAGTTTCAATCCTTGTTCTCGTGGATGTTTCGCTCGAAGGTGAAACCATGTTAGCACCCGATACAATCAAACGAAGTTTCAATCCTTGTTCTCGTGGATGTTTCGCTCGAAGCAAGCTTTGCTACAATCTAATGTTGTCTTGGGGTATATTGTTTCAATCCTTGTTCTCGTGGATGTTTCGCTCGAAGGTGAAACCATGTTAGCACCCGATACAATCAAACGAAGTTTCAATCCTTGTTCTCGTGGATGTTTCGCTCGAAGCCGTTCCTGTTCTCTTAAGAGGGGAGGGGAGGGGGGTTTCAATCCTTGTTCTCGTGGATGTTTCGCTCGAAGTGACAATCGGTTGGGTATATCCATCATTCCTGATGTTTCAATCCTTGTTCTCGTGGATGTTTCGCTCGAAGTGTGGGGTCCCAATCGGGCCCTTCTTTCGTCCACGGTTTCAATCCTTGTTCTCGTGGATGTTTCGCTCGAAGCCAGCCGGAGGCGATCATGGCTCCGTTGATCGCACCAGTTTCAATCCTTGTTCTCGTGGATGTTTCGCTCGAAGAAACGCCCGGAACGGTCAAGGCGCCCGTTAAGAAAAAGTTTCAATCCTTGTTCTCGTGGATGTTTCGCTCGAAGCATACTTACCGCGGGGGAACGAGGCACATTCCTGGAGTTTCAATCCTTGTTCTCGTGGATGTTTCGCTCGAAGAAGTAGTTCTCGGATCTCCACATCTCGTAAGTTTGTTTCAATCCTTGTTCTCGTGGATGTTTCGCTCGAAGTATTTCTTAATTAATAATATACAATTAGGCTCAAAGTTTCAATCCTTGTTCTCGTGGATGTTTCGCTCGAAGTGAATATTTCTTTTCAGGCAGTCTTTACCATTTTGTTTCAATCCTTGTTCTCGTGGATGTTTCGCTCGAAGGGAACGGGTGTTCCTGTAGTAGTTGGAATAGGTGTGTTTCAATCCTTGTTCTCGTGGATGTTTCGCTCGAAGGTATTGCGGGAAACTGATCACGGCCCGGGATGAATGTTTCAATCCTTGTTCTCGTGGATGTTTCGCTCGAAGCTCTCTTCCGGAGTACTTGCATAACATAACATAACAGTTTCAATCCTTGTTCTCGTGGATGTTTCGCTCGAAGCCGGAACTCTTTCATGTACGGCAGATAATCACGGGTTTCAATCCTTGTTCTCGTGGATGTTTCGCTCGAAGAAGTCGAAGAATTTAAGATACTGTCACATGATTGGTTTCAATCCTTGTTCTCGTGGATGTTTCGCTCGAAGGCATCTCCTCAAAAATCCTCTACGCGTGGAGAGGGTTTCAATCCTTGTTCTCGTGGATGTTTCGCTCGAAGGCAAAGTGCGCGGAATTTTGCATGCGGTTTGTCAAGGGTTTCAATCCTTGTTCTCGTGGATGTTTCGCTCGAAGGTATTAGGGGATGCATGGCACAACCAGTTTAATCCGCAGTTTCAATCCTTGTTCTCGTGGATGTTTCGCTCGAAGTCATATCAATGTCATATTGGTATGCCCGGTGGTGGTTTCAATCCTTGTTCTCGTGGATGTTTCGCTCGAAGTATCAGGTTTTCTGTTGCTTGTGTGGCATGGCCCTGTTTCAATCCTTGTTCTCGTGGATGTTTCGCTCGAAGTGGACTGGTCACGACACCGCATTCACATTCCAATAGTTTCAATCCTTGTTCTCGTGGATGTTTCGCTCGAAGCCAACAGGTCAGTTCTACAACCATGCGTTATCATAGGTTTCAATCCTTGTTCTCGTGGATGTTTCGCTCGAAGTTATCCTACCAGTGACCACGGAACCCGAGATATGGAGTTTCAATCCTTGTTCTCGTGGATGTTTCGCTCGAAGCAGGTGGTAGTTGAACGACCCTTATACCTGATCGAGTTTCAATCCTTGTTCTCGTGGATGTTTCGCTCGAAGACTGATCACGGGACGATCTATTACGAGCGGAGAGGTTTCAATCCTTGTTCTCGTGGATGTTTCGCTCGAAGCCAGTACAAAGGATACCCTGGTGGATACGCTTGGCTGAGTTTCAATCCTTGTTCTCGTGGATGTTTCGCTCGAAGGTACTTCTGCACCGTCACACTGGATCGGGCGCTGGAGTTTCAATCCTTGTTCTCGTGGATGTTTCGCTCGAAGGATACCACATTTTAGATCGAACTAATACTTTCTTCGTTTCAATCCTTGTTCTCGTGGATGTTTCGCTCGAAGTGTTGAGAATCCATCGTCACCGAATGACCAATTGGTTTCAATCCTTGTTCTCGTGGATGTTTCGCTCGAAGTTCGCCCGGGACAACACCGGCAAGCCTGGTGGATGGTTTCAATCCTTGTTCTCGTGGATGTTTCGCTCGAAGGGTGGAGTATATACCTGGACAGAGATTGGCAGCCCATGTTTCAATCCTTGTTCTCGTGGATGTTTCGCTCGAAGCCAGACCCAGATATTCGGATCTCCTGATGAGGTATCAGGTTTCAATCCTTGTTCTCGTGGATGTTTCGCTCGAAGTGGAGCCTACAAGTCCACTTCGCACACCTGAGCAGAGTTTCAATCCTTGTTCTCGTGGATGTTTCGCTCGAAGAAGTCTGCTATTCCATTACCATTGGCAGCATATATGTTTCAATCCTTGTTCTCGTGGATGTTTCGCTCGAAGAATAGTCTCTAATGAGAAGTAACTAAAATCAAAGAGTTTCAATCCTTGTTCTCGTGGATGTTTCGCTCGAAGGCCGCGAAATTTTGCGTATTTTCCGCTGAATCGCGACCAAATCACTTAAAATTCCTGCATGAATTTCTTCCTGCGGAATTATCGATTCCTATTTAAAGATAAGAATCAGGTGCAGATTGTTGCATAACAACAGTCGATGCACTTGTTTTTGTATTTACCCTTGTTCGGATAAAATCCTTTGTCGATGATCTCAAGGATCTCCCCGATGATCTCTCGACCCCGCTCGAAATCCGGCCCGGTGAATTCGATAGTTTCAATGTGGTGATTGCTCCGTGTAAAGCAGATGAATCCCCGTTTCACATCGCACTGGTAATTCTCCCGGATCATCATGGCGTGAAGGACGAGCTGATACTTGTAGGTCTGGAAGATCGTGTCCTTGAACTCAGCAAATTTGTATTCGAACGGGGCGGCCGTTCCATCATCAAGGAAGAGGACTTCATCGACAATTCCTTTGATATGATTCTGCTTGGATGCGATGAACACGTTAATCTCTTTTTGGACTACCCCGAGTTTCTTCCTCAAGTAATCAGGATTTGTAATCATCTTCTCTTCGTGAACCTCGCGCCCTTTCATCACCTTGAACCGTTTCTCCTCATGCTGGGGGATATCGAGGCAGTGCATGTGATAAATGAACCGGGGACAGAACAGGTATTCGAGCACATCGGAGATCGTGATGATGGTGTCGCTTTCGGAAGACATGATCAGAAAAACTTCGTCAGGAGTTCGTCGCTCACCAGTTTCTTGTCGAAAGCCTGGCCGAGCAGTTTTACCTTCTTGAACGAGGCATCGTCCATAGGGAATACGTATACGGAATCAACTTCCGGATCGATCTCCTGTTCGCATTCCAGCGCGAGGGAGTCGCGTTCATTGGAATTCAGGTTCCCGAGGAACACGCTCTTCTGGACCCGGTACAGGCCTTTGTTCAGGCAGATGCGGACCACATGGTTCCGCGTTGTCGTTTTCGCGATATCGTACACCACCCAGACCATCGTCATGTGCCGTCACCTATTTGATCAGTTTGTTTGCAATGTGGTGGCACTCCATCTGAATGGTATTCCTCGTCTTGATATTTCGTCCACGGTATTCGATCTCCTTGTCGAACATCTCGTTGATCGCGCCGATGAGGGCCGCCTTTCCCTCCCTGTTAAGATACAGGCCGTGGGGAACAGGATCGAAATACCCCTCCGAGACCTGCCGCTTCATGAAGAGGTTCACGACAGTCCGGTCGATGTTGGCCCGGAATAATTCGATAAGATCGAAAACGAACGACCGCTTGTTGTAGTTATCTGTGTGCAGGAATCCGACATACGGATCGAGTCCCGCGATGATACAGGAGCGTTCGACCTGCGAGTAAAGAACCCCGTACCCGTAATTCAGCAGGCAGTTGAATCCGTCGCGCGCCGGGTCCCGGCTCCGGCCCTTGAACTTCCATTTCTCTGGCATGATACTGCTGATCGCGTCGAAATATGCCTGCGAGGCCATGCCCTCGATGCCCATGATTGATCCGCGTTTGAAATCAAGCGT
Organism: Methanoregula formicica SMSP; assembly: GCF_000327485.1. Taxonomy (NCBI): domain Archaea; kingdom Methanobacteriati; phylum Methanobacteriota; class Methanomicrobia; order Methanomicrobiales; family Methanoregulaceae; genus Methanoregula; species Methanoregula formicica. The sequence goes on from NC_019943.1 coordinate 2,105,337, forward strand.
TCCTTTCATTTCCTTCAGCGATACGAGCAGGACTTCAAGCCGGGTGATGTACTGTTCGAGCGGTTCTTTCTGTTCGGGCCGGTTCTTCTTCAGGTCTTTGAGCAGATCGACCTGGTCCTCGATCTTCTTTGCTATCCATTCGCGTGCGAGGTAAAAGCCGGTATCCTCGTTCGCCGCTTCAAGCTGGCGGCGGCGGATGAGTGTGGTGCTCCCGAGTTTTGAATGCCACACGCGCCCATACGGATTGCCGTGATAATCGAGAAAGATGATGTCGATGTTGTGCTCGATGGCGAACTGGATCGCATCGGTGGTGATCGTTGCGGACGTGGTGATGAGGATGCTGTCAACCTTGTCGGCCGAGACCTCGAAGGTCTTCTCATCGTTCTTCACGAGAAAACAGTTGTTGGATTTCTTCAGGTACGATCCCCGTGTGTTAATGACGAGCTGCATGCGCTGTCGCCTCCATACTCTCCTTTCAGTTGCCTCACTGCACCGAACCCGCGCGAGACGGATTTGCCGATGCCAAGCAGGTCCGGGATCAGGAAATTTGCCTGGAATTTCCCGGTAAAAACCATGACGCTGACATCCTTGAGCCGGTCCTTGCGGAAGTGCACCTGTGCGTCACACTTGATTTGGCCGGGCACATCGTAGTTGAGCGACTTGGCCATCGAGAGAATATTGCCGGTCAGGATTTTCCGCATGAACTCGTCGCGCTCCGGCTTCCCCTTGAGGGTGTAGAACTTCCGGTAGTTCTCCTGGTTCAGCGCGAGCCACGGGGTCGCGAACTCATACGAGTGGATTTTATCCGAGATCCCGAACTCCTCGTCCTTCAACGAGATGCCGCGCTCAACGATTTGGTATGTATTCTCTCCCAGTCGGATCTCCTGGTATTCATCGAAGATCTGTTTGAGGACTTCCGCGCCCTCGTTGATTCCGATCACGGTCGGGACATTGCCACTCATCTTGTATTGCACGACCGGGTAGCGGTAAATGAACTTGTCTGCGTTGTGCTGGTGGAGTTCTGCGTATTCGTTGAATTTTGTGGCGAAGAAGCCCCGGAGTTCGTGGGCGGAGCCGTGGATGGGCCGGGTGGAGCCGAGGGTCAGGGTGAAGGTGTGGAGGATCATCGTTATTCCTATCCAAAGATCGAAATTACAGGATTACCTCTTTTGAATCCTATTTTCATCTCATAATATTTTTCAACGTCAGAATATGGTATCCGACTAATACCATATTGTGTGTCAACAATAGATTTCGCATCTTTTGATGGAATTGAAATCACATATTCATAAAATTCCTTCTTAATTGTCAGGAATTGCTTTTTCCTCTCGAATGTATCCTGAATCGTTTGAATCTCAAGGTACTGATTCCACGTTTTCGATGCAATATTATCAACTTCTATGAACACATCACAATCAGGTAGATCATCATCAATTAATTTAAACTCTGAAATCGGTACTCGTTTCTCGAAATCAACATCTTCTCTTTTTTCATGATAATTCAATTCAAAAAGGGCGCTCATTATTTTTTCATCAGAAACTACTTTTTCTTGAGATTTGTTAAAATACAAATTGATAATTTCAATAAATTGTGTTTCTTCAATAGTTGGATGATCCTTGAAGATTTGATGAACAATATTTAATAAAACTTTGTCATAAATTTTTGAATATGGGCGGTTTTTAACATCAACAAGATTCAGGATATGGACTTCCCCTTGGGTCACCCGTTTTTTACGGTTACACCTCCCGGCAACCTGAATAATTGAGTCCAAAGGTCCAATATCTCTATAGACTACATCAACATCGATGTCCACGCCCGCCTCAATTAACTGGGTAGTTACAATAATCTTTTTTTGACCAGAATCCAATTCACTTTTTATTCTTGATATCCTCTCATGACGTTCTTTTGGAATAATGTTTGTTGATAAATATTCAATGGGATTTTTTGATGGTGATTCATATCCCAGTTTTTCTGATATTTGTGTAAAGAAATCTATCGAGGATCTGATTGTATTCAGAACAAACAAATATGATTTTTCAGGGGAAATCTTCAATTCTGAGATCATATCTTCGATTGTTTTTTGATTCTCATCATATCGAAGTAACACCCGGTTAAGATCCGCATTTGAAAAATATTTTTCATGATTTTTTACTAGCTCTGTGCATTCATCTTTCTCAAAAAGCAGTGGTTGAGTAGCCGTAAGGAGGATAATCGTGCAGTCAAAATATTTTGAGAGTGCAGCTAATACACTTCCGATCACTCTCCAATATTTTATTGGGATATTTTGCACTTCGTCCAGGATAATGATTGATCCCGCAATGTTGTGAAATTTTTTCAGGAATTTGTTCTCGTATCCGATGGTTGAATAAAAGAACTGAATGAATGTAGTTACAATGATTTCTGAATCCCAGGATTCAATCAAGGCCAGGCTTTCATCAACCGGTTTATTCTCTCCTTCATATCTATACTTGAATTCAGCCAGATGATGATGTTTCAATAAATACGGCGATTCATTTGTCTTGAAATCCGGTAATGTTTTCTGCAATACATCTTCCAACACCTTGAAGTTTTGATCAATGATGCTGGTAAAGGGTAAAGCATAAACAATTCTTTGGGGTGTTGATGAAATGTTTTTCAATTTTAGTGCAGCGGAAAACGAAGTAAGTGTTTTACCGGTTCCTGTCGGCGCAGTTATTGAAAATATTTTTTTATCCGTGGATTGTTGAATCGTCAGTATAACAGATTCGAATATTTCATTGCGGATTCTGTTGATATTACTCGAGTTCGCTTTTTGGAATTCAGGATTTGCCTTATATTTTTCAACAATATCCGATGGCAATGTCGGTCGACGTATCTCCTCAACATGACCGGCATGTTTCTTATCGGAATCAATTAGTACCGAGTATAACAGTTGGATGATCAAGAATGGGAGGGGTTCTGCTTGATTTGAACTTTCTTTTTTGAAGAAGTATGCATCTTTTCGTAGATGTTTGATAACATTGTCCAATATCTCCGGAGATTGACATTCTTTTTCATAATGAGAGAGATTGTTGAAAATTATTTGAACTTGGATGTCAGTACTGAGAAAAAGAACAGAATATATCTCTTTTATATCAGGATCATTTCTTCGGACATCCGATAGTTGTTCCCGTATATTAGAAAATTCCCGTAATAATTGCTCTGAATTTACATCCTTCTCAATCGCATCCAAATTACCGTGATGGTGTTTTACAATGATGTATCCGAAAAATGGGATATATTTAAAGAGAGCGTGGTTTTCATATTTTCTTATCCGAATAAATTCAGATAATACTTCATAGGTGAATAACGCAGAGATCAAACCGTGATGTGTTAATCCCTCACTACGCCGTTTTTTCTCAAGGTATTCCTGAAAAAATGTTGTAAATTTTCCAAAATCATGGGAAATCCCAATCAGATAGGCAACATCAGACAAGAATTGTTTATCCAGATTGTTGATGCGTTTTTCGAGCAAAATATTGCGCTCGGTCTCACCAACTGTTTTTAGGTGATCTTTTAAAAGAATATCAGGATGCCGATGTGAAAAAAAATTCATGATATCACATGAACATGATATTTTCAGTTTTTCCCTGATAGGATACCTGGTACGCCGGTTCTTTTAAGGCCGCAACAATAGCTTTCCCATTCTTTTCAAAGAGATATTCTTCATACCGGGTAACTTCACGTTTCCCGGAGAAGTCCGCCGGCATTTTTTCTAGGAGATATTGTGCAGTTATATCTTCAAATTTTAATCCCCGATCAACGATTGCACTCTTCCGGCATACAGAATTCAGGTTCACGGGTTTATCAAAAGGAATTTCATTAACCGTCCCTTCGGAAATAAATTCAATTTCCCCTAAAAATTCTGTAATCCCCAAGTATGCGGGATATACGAACAATTTCTGTTCCAGTCGATTCTTTAATTTCTCGTGAATGGATGCGCACGATATATATATTCGGTACGAGATTTCTGAATCGTCAACCGGGCAAATAATCTCTAGCGGAATCTGGGCGGGTTCGATATCTGGATTATCAGATAGTAAATCCTCAATTGAAAACTTTTTATTCGAATTACGGTAATTCATGGTTTGCATCATTTTTCTTACGGGCGTTTTCAGAGCGAGGGCAATTTTACAATGGGAGTCGCTCAATTTCTCATAATATGAATCCCGTTCATAACCCAGTAATCCTGCAACCAATCCGGAAATTACTGTCCTGGGGGGGAATGTGTAACTCAATGAAGAAGAATTTGTAAAATACTTCCGGAAATGTGCCAAGCGACCTTTGAGATCAAAAATGAGAATCTCTTTCACGATTCTTCCTCAAGCAGGAGATTTCTTTTCGATTGGTTTGATTGTTATTTGATGTAATTTCTCCATCCCCAATTTTTCGAACTGCTTGGTGATTTCACCATCTTTTACGTGGAATTCTGGGCTCACCCACCACTTTATTGATTTAATCTTGTCTTTGTTATCTTCTAAGAGTGTCTTGAGTTTGGATACGTCAAGTGTGTAATCCGAAACATAACGAATCGGGATTTTTGGATCGTGGCTGATCGAGATGTATTTCCTCAAGTCTCCAAGGAAAAACTCCGGTGAGTTATATTCGATACGAAGATAGAGTCGTGGATATTGCCCGATTTTTGTTCTCGTTGCCATGAGCGGGATACTGTTAACGATGGCCTGATCGAATAATTCAATATCCTTATCCGTCAGGGATGTATGTTCAGCTCTCTTCGCGCTGATGATACCGTGAAAAGCAATCAGCGAATAATCTACCCGGTAATCTTTACCCATCGCCCCTTGTTTATTCCCAGCTTCAGAGCTGAAATGTGAAGTAATGCCACTAGATTCCATGATATTTACTTTATTCAACGAATATCCCCAGTTGAACTGAACGGGACCGGTGAATTTCTTGGATCCGGATTTGGTAGATTTTGACCCGGCTTTTTCTTCTTTTTCCGAGGATCCTTTTATTGTCATTGTTGCCCCGAAAAACCGGACATCCATCAGATTATCCATGAGGAATTTATCATCGTTCAGAAGATCTGCTTTATCCATATTTTTTTCCCGAGCAAGTTCTTCTAATCGCCCGGTAGATGTGACTGATCTACCATCGATATTACAGACAAAAATTGGTTCCCCGAGATATTGCTCGAAATAATCGCGGATATACCTTTTCAGTCGTAAATCAGAAACGAGATTGATTTCCCGGTCAGGATCCATCCGGGGTTTGTTCTCATTATCCGGATCGCCATTTGGATTGCACATCTTCGCATCGTAGACAAACAATATTTCATGATTGTTCGCGATCGTCACTTTTTCTGTCATCGTTTTTCCTGACGGTGCAACATTCGCCGCCGTTACACTCATATCTGTTGTCTTTTTACTCATCGGTATCTCCTCCTTCATCTTCTTCGGTTTCCTGTTCAGTCGGTGCTTCTTGCTCTCCTCTGGATATCGCTTGGTATGTTGCAAAACTATACCCGGAAAGTATGTAGAAAACATTTTCCTGATTGGACAGATTCCAACTCTGGCTGTATATGTCAATCATTTTCTTATACTCGTAAAACAGCGATTCATGAAGTTTCAGAATTTTGTATTGGACCAATTTTTCAAATACTTCATTTGTCAAGCGAATAATTGCCTGGACATTCATTCCCTCAAAATTGATCTTATTAAGTATGGGCTTATTTTTATGTCCCGCTTTCCACTGTTTATTGCCAATTCCACCTATCAGGTATCCAAGGAGGAATAATGTTTTCCGGGGATCATCGTACACCCCGATATCAGACCAGAATTTATTGATCTCAACCGGAACAGATCCAATATCACTAACCTTTTCCATAGTAAATCCTCGTAATAAGTTTAATTCCCTAAAGAATACTAATGCAAAATTCTGTTGCAGTACTTTCCGCCAAAGATGACTTTCTGAGGAAACATTGTAACCTCCCCGATTATGGAAGATGATGCGCAATAGTTCTGTGTACTGATCGATTAACAAAGAGTAATCGATCGATCTGGAAGCAAAGACAGCATCGATAATGTCTAAAAACTTTGTCGAATATGTACGGTCTTTGTTTCCAATGCGAATTGGAATTGTGTAATAGAGACTCTTTAAGGAAATTTTCAGAAAGCCTTGCTGAACCGGATAGCCTTTATCGATCTTCAATGCAATTTTTTGTTGTATATCAAGAATTGTATCGAGCCGACTCGGAGGAACATCCTTAATCAACCTTAAAATTTTAAAATCTCTTCCCTGTTCTGATCGGTAAAAGAGATAATTTATCACAAAATTATTCTTTTCATTCTCTTCAAAATCTCTGAAATTTTTCAGTTCTTTTTCAAAGATATGAAGTACCGTTAGATTTGATACAGCATTGTTTTTATGAGTAATATACCGGGCGAATCTTGCATAATCCAATTCAAGATTCTTGAACAGCAAAGTTGGAATCACATAACCATTGAGTTTCCCGATTTTAATTTTCAAATTATTTTTAATGAATGCCTCTCCAGATAGTAGGTTCCCGTAACAAGTTTCGCAGATGTTAAAATTTCTTGTGAATTTCCCATCAAGGTCTGATGAAAAACCCAATTTATCCGTCATATAATATTTAAAACTCAAATTTGTTGCAGTGCTTGTTGTTGCTATATTCTTCTTATTGCATAAGGAACAATTGCCTTGACGATTGAGATATTTTTTATAATTTGTATCTTTCGGATCGAAGAGGCACCCGATTTTTTCATTTGATAACATTTTTCGATACTCTTGTCGCGCTGCAAGTGAAGAGCCGTTTAGTTTTATTGTATATATGGAAACGTCATCAGAAGCTAATTTTGATTTTAATGAAGTCAGAATATTTTTACTTAATGCTTCGAGATATTTTTTTGAATTCTTTTTTGCTTGATCCTTTTTTTGTGACGGACTGGATAATTCTTTTAATAACTCCTTATTTTTTTCAGAGAAGGTAGGTCTTAGATCTGTAGGTAAGGAGAATTTTGTGAAATCAACTCTCCAAATTTTTCTCTCATCCTTTTTTTCTTTATAAGATATAGCAATGAAAAATTTTTCCAGAACCATTTGCAGTTCATTTTTTAGCGGATTATCAACTCGTTCCAAAATATTTGATATTGCATCGCCAAAAATGAAAGGAAAGACATCTGATGTGAAATAAATTTGCGGCTTATTTCTGGGATTGTTTCCCAGCCAGAGATATTTTTTTCCCGAATCCGGTTTTACTTCTTCATAATCACAGGTTATTGTCTGATTCGTTGTGTCGAAATTAAAAATAATTACGTGTTGTTTTTTCTTTTTTATTTCAAGGGGGATTTTTTTTGAGAAGTTATCTAAGAGATTATCACCAGCGCCCTTATTTGCGTACTCCCCAATCTCCCGTATCGCTTCAATCATCGTATCGTCCCATTGCAAAAAGAAAATTATTCCTGCACAAATTTATCGTGTCTAATTATCTCCCCTGCATTATTCAACGATCCTCCATTTACCTTTACCATCTATATACTTGCTGATTTGATGGTGTGAAAGTGATACTGGCCGAAGGTAGAACCCCCCCAAACCCCTCTAATGATAGTGCAGATCCGGCCTCTTCAAAAATACCCGCCACAGTCCGACAGGACCTCCGATCTGGAGGAGGAGAAGAATGCGCAAGCATTCTTCGATTGTATCTGACCTGTGACAGGTAATGTGACCCGCACTTCGGGAGCCCGAAATCTGGCCGGAAAACAGGCGTTCTTTTCATCCGGACCGTACAGCACTACCCCTCCCCCTTACTTCTGCCTCCCAAAAGCGTACAAAAGCGTTTTACAAAACCACGGAAAATCGCCCGTTTGCCTAAAATTGACCAATATCCATGGATTTCGAAAACACTGAGCAAAAGTGCACCTGATTTTGCAGATACCACCAGAGAAGGGGTACCTGGAGGGACAATCCAGGCTCGTACAGGGCCCGGATTGCCAAAAGATTCCGATGAGTACGAAGAGGAGTGAAGAACTCATAAGGTACGCCGGCAAAATTCATTCTGCTAATTACCAATGAGTAACCTTTATCGTTTCTGCTAATTAGTAATTAGTATGGTCTCGAAAGAGCTGCTGCGGCAACTCGTCATCCAGCAGAAAGCCCGGATGGAACAACCAGGGGATTTTATCGAACGCTCGATCCTTCCCCTGGTCCTCGCCGCACTGGATGACGACCGGGTGATCATCCTTGCCGGTATCAGGAGATGCGGGAAGTCCACGCTCATAAAACAAATCATGGAGACAAAGAAGAACTACTGCTATGTCAATTTCGAAGACGAGCGGCTGCTCAGTTTCCGTGCAGAGGATTTTTCCATCCTCGATGAAGTGCTCATGGAAATATACGGGCCGTCCTCTACGTACTTCTTTGACGAGATCCAGAACGTGGAAAAGTTTGAAACGTTTGTCCGAAGGCTCCAGGACCGCGGCAAGAAAGTGATCCTCACCGGCTCCAACGCAGCCCTGTTCAGCAAGGAATTCGGGACCCGACTGACCGGCCGGTACAAACTCTTTGAGATATACCCGTTCTCGTTTGTCGAATACCTCCGGTTACAGGGCATCGCAGTCCGCAAAGAATCGCTGTATCTGGCTGAAGAAAAAGCAACCATTGTCCGGGCTTTTGGGCGCTACACGGAATGCGGCGGGATGCCCGAATACCTCAGAAATCGCGACACGGATTATATCAAAACCCTGTACGACAACATCCTGTACCGGGATATCATTGCACGATATTCCATCCGCAGGCAGAGACTGGTGAGGGAGCTGGTCGGGATCCTTGCATCCACCATGACACTCCCGTTTACGTACAACTCGCTGAAAAAAAGTCTCGGGCTGATGAATGCCATCACAGTCAAGGAGTACATATCCTATCTCAGCGGGGCATACCTGTTCTTCGAACTCGCGCGGTTCGACTACTCGGTGAAAAAACAGCTGAGCTCGCCCCGCAAGATCTACTGTATCGATACCGCTTTCAGTATCATCAGCGGCTTCTCCCTTTCCCCGGACAAAGGAAGGCTTCTGGAAAATATCGTCTATATCGAACTGAGGCGGCGGGGAAGCAGGATCTTTTACTTCACGAAGAACCGGGAATGCGACTTCGTCCTCGTTGACCGGAAAAAAATTACCGGCGCAATCCAGGTCTGTTATGAATTCACGGAAGAAAACCGGGAGCGGGAGATTAGAGGCCTCGCTGAAGCGATGGATGAGTTCAGGCTGGACCGTGGCCTGATCCTGACCAGCGATCAGGATGATGAACTGCGGGTCGAAGGGAGGACAATCATCATCCGGCCGGTCTGGAAGTGGCTGCTGGAGAATGACGATGCAATCTAGGCCGGGTTGCCTGGCAATCCTTCCGGGGTCTTACATAATCAAGCTCGGACGTTTTCATTTTCACAAATCCTGCGATCTCGCTCCTGACCGCGGCATCGATTGTCTGTAAAAAATCGCAGGCTCTTTTCTCCCCGCCCCCGGTGAGGAGGAGGATCACATCGGAATAAGTCTCGCCGGGCCGCTTATGGGCCTTGAGCGCGTGATACGCAGATTCCGTGAGGCGGAGAGTTTTTGTCACCGGTAAATACAGGGTGCGTCCATAGTTACACTCTTTCGGCACTTCCTCCTGCACTCACTTTCGCCCTGCCCCACACCCATAAAACCTCCAGCAGCCAATATAGCTGAAGAAATGAACAGCATCGACACCTTCTTCCCGTACAGCGAGTACCGGCCCGGCCAGCGCCACATGCTCGAGGTCGCAGCCACGGTTGCCCGCGATGGCGGTATTGCGATGATCGATGCCCCGACCGGCTCCGGGAAATCGAGCGTGGTTGCTTCGCTCCTTGCCGAGCGCAAAGGCCGGAAGGTTGTGATTGCTGTCCGCACGGTCAGCCAGCTCACGACATTCATCCGCGAGCTTGAGCTCGTGAAGAAGAAAGCCCCGCAGATCAAAACCGTGTATCTCGTTGGCAAGAAGAGCATGTGCCCACTGGGTGGGGAAGGCGACGTATACCGGCGCTGCGAAGGGGTCAAGGCATTCAGTACCTCGCTGATGCGGGACCGGGCCGAGAAAGGGGCGATGATTCCGGCAAAGGATCCGTTCATCATCCAGCAGATCCGCAGGATGGACAGGGAACACCCGCTTCTCTGCCCCTATTATATCAACAGCAAGATGTTCGTTCCCGCTGAAGGCGTTGGAGTGCGGATGGTTCCCTCGACCGAGCTCCGTAACAAAGCCGACCGCGTGATCCAAAACCCGGTCCCCCCGCG